>DASWJT010000089.1:0-2480 GCA_036397015.1 Thermoanaerobaculia bacterium | reverse complement strand
CCCTCTTCGTCCTTCCGGCGATCGACGCGAGACAGCGTCCGAGCTTCTGTCGAGATCGGGAAGTGATCGAGCTGCCCGACACCCTCGTGCGCGTGAACGTCACCGAAGACGGTCGTCCGCTCTCGGGAGCCGCCGTCGGGGTGGACAATCTCGGTGTCCGCCTGGGAAACGAGCGCCCCCCGGAGCGGGGAGTTGTGATGCTCAAGGCGAGAACTGGCCTCGATGGCAGCGTCGAGATCCCTGGCTTGGCACCGGGCTCTTGGACGATCTCTGCGAACACCCGACAGAGCGAGAAACACGCGGAGCAGCAGATCTCCGTACGAGAAGGTGCGACTGTCGTCGTTGATCTCGCCGTAGCGTTCCACGACAGACCGCCGCTCCCTTACGATCAGCACGATTCGGGGAACGGCGCGGCGCGCCGAAGCGACTTCGAGCATCGGTAGACAGGTCCCTTCGTGGAGCCGATTTCCTGGCGGCTCGAGATGGGGTGAAAAGGCGGACAGGCACCATTTCGGAAAGGTGCCGGCCGTTTCTCAACTAGCTGGTACGGTTATCCTTGCGAATTGGCTGGCACCTTTTCGCAGCCGGAAGATTCGCGGCCTCGATTCCGTCCTAAGGGAAGTGATCCGAACGAGCGAACGGAGGCCCTTGTGTACAATCCGGCCATGGCCGTCGTCTACGAGACCGAAACGCCCGCGGCGCCGAGGAGCGGTCTCGGGCTGTACCGCGCCGAGGACTACTTCAAGCTCCCCGACGAGCCGCGCTGCGAGCTCGTCTACGGGAGGCTGCTGGTGACCCCGGCGCCGAGCGCGAAGCGGCACCAGCGCGTCGTGATGCGTCTCGTCGCCTCGCTCCTGCCGCGCGCCGACGCGGCGGGCGCCGAGCTCCTCGTCTCGCCGGTCGACGTCGTGCTCGCCGAGCACTCCGTCGTCCAGCCGGACCTCGTCTGGATCGCGGCGGAGCGCCGCCACCTCGTCGGCGACTGCATCGAAGGGGCGCCCGACCTGGTCGTCGAGGTGCTCTCCCCGGGCACCGCGCGGCGCGACCTCGGCGAGAAGCTCAGGCTCTACGCCGAGGCGGGCGTCGCCGAGTACTGGATCGTCGATCCGGCGGCGCGCACCTTCGAGCTTCTCGAGAATCGCGACGGCGCCTTCTCGCTGCGTCTGCCCGAGGCGGGTGTCTACCGGTCGACGGCCGTCGCCGGCCTCGAGCTCGATCTCGAAGCGTTCTGGCGCGAGCTGCCCGAGGCGCCGGCGTAACCGCAGGTCGGTTCGGGACGGCAATCCGACGCCATGGCCGAGCGAGGCGCGGGACGCGCAGTGGGGCTACAAGAGCATCGTGCGCGGAGAGAGTCGGGCCGTTGATCGACTTCACGCTCGTCGCGCGCGCTCTCGCCGTCTGGCTCGGCCTGGTCGCGGCGGCGATCGCGAACGGGACGCTGCGCGTGGCGCTGCTCGAGCCGCGGCTGGGGGCGGCCGCGGCACACGTCGCGAGCACGCTCGCCCTCTGCGTCCTCGTGCTCCTCGTCGCCCGGCTCGCCATCGGCTGGATCGCCCCCTCCGGCGCGCGCGCGGCCTGGGGCGTGGGGGGACTGTGGGTCGGCAGCACGGTGGCGTTCGAATTCGGCTTCGGCCGGCAGGTGGCGGGGAAGAGCTGGGCCGAGCTGCTCGCCGACTACGATCTGTCCCGAGGCCGCGTGTGGATCCTGGTGCTCGTCGTCACCGCCGCGGCGCCGGCGCTCGCGTGGCGCTGGCGGCGACGGCGGTGAGCCGGCCCCGCACGCGCTCGCGCTGCAGACGGCATACGATCCCGGCAGGAATCGAAGCGAGGGCCAGGCCCCGTCCTTTTGGCGGCGGTCTCGAAACGGATCTCGGGGGTGCGCCGTGCGACGAACGAGCTATCGGATCCTCTGCATCCTGCCCGTCTTCATCGTGCCGTTGACCGCGGTGCGGGCGCTCCGGGTTCCGGGCGTGCATCAGGCGCTCGGGCTGCTGCTGTCCGGCACGATGGCGTACGCCGCGCGGCGCCTCGCGCGGCCGGAGGCGGGAGCCGCGGTCGAAGTGGCGGCGCTGCGGCGGGAGGCGGGGATGGCCTGGCTCTCGCCGGCGGCGTGCATCGCGCTCCTCTGGGTCGGGCTCGGGACGCCGTGGGAGGCCACGCCGGTCGAGAACAAGCTGCGCTACTTCGTCCTGCTCGTCGGCGCGGTCGTCGTCACGATGGGGTCGCTCCTCGCGAAAGAGGCCCTCGGCGAGGCCGGCGAGCGGCGCCTGGCGAGCTCCGCGCTCGGCGCGAGCCTGCTCTCCGGCGCCGCCTACGTCGTCTGGACCTCGTTCCAGATGGGCGACTTCACGCTGAGGATCGCGCAAGGAGAGCTCTCGCCCGCCGTCGCGCAGATGAACGACGTCTTCGACGCCCTCCTCTTCGCCGCCGGCGGCCTCGCCTACCTCTCGGCCGCGCTCTTCGCGCAGTCGCTCGCGCGG
>DASWJT010000088.1:0-2167 GCA_036397015.1 Thermoanaerobaculia bacterium | reverse complement strand
TCTTCGCGTCGCGCTGCCGCGAGGCGAGGTAGAAGATCGTGGTCACCGCGTGCGCGGAGAGCGAAAGCCGACAGGCGCCGCGCTCGCCGGCCGCCCACAAGGCGCCCGCCACGCCGACGTGCGGGCGACGGTCGAGCAGCACGTCGAGCACCATGTCGACGTCGAGGAGAAGGTGCTTCAACGGTACTTGCGCGCCAGGTGGCGGCGGTACGACTCCGGATCGGCGCCGGCGAGCGAGCCGCGGAGACGGCGCAGCACCGGGGCGTCGTCCGGCACCGAAGGCGGCCGCGAGACGAGCTCGAGATAGCGCTCGACGAGGCGA
This sequence comes from Thermoanaerobaculia bacterium, assembly GCA_036397015.1. Classification (GTDB taxonomy): domain Bacteria; phylum Acidobacteriota; class Thermoanaerobaculia; order Multivoradales; family JAGPDF01; genus JACTMI01. Next base: position 1,845 of record DASWJT010000088.1, on the reverse strand, counting down.
GAGACCGACGTGCCGCGCCGCGCGGCGAACTTTTTGGCGCGGGCCACCACCCGTTCGTCGACGCTCAGGGTTAGCTTGCTCATACGTACACTCCGTGATGAATTGTACGTATTCGGAGTGAGCCGTGCAAGACCTGGCGCTCGACTTCGACGCCCTCCTCGCGCCCTTCGCCCCTCACCACCCCACCGGATGCCACGTGGTCTTGATTTCGAGGAAGGGTTTGAGCCACTCGAGGCCTTGGGCGGTGTCGGCGTAGTAGTCGGGGATCGAGTAGGTCTTGGTGCGCTTGACGTTGACGGCGGCGTCTTGGAGGGCGGCGGTTGCGAGGTCCTTGGCGAGGGCGCAGAGGGCGAGGGCGTTGACGTCCATGTGGCGGGCGAGGTGGGGGACGAGCTCTTCCTTTCTACCCGAGAGGAGATTCACCACGCCTCTCGGCAGGTCGCTCGTGGCGAGCACCTCCGCCCACTCGAGCCCGGGGAGCGGGTTCGACTCGGAGAGGAGCACGACGACCGTGTTGCCGCTCGCGATCGCCGGCAGCACGTGCGAGACGAGCGCGAGGAGGCCGGGCGATTCCGGGGCGACGATCCCCACCACGCCCGTCGGCTCCGGCAGCGAGAAGTCGAAGTAGTTCGAAGCGACCGGATTCACCGACGAGAGCAGCGCGCCGTACTTGTCCGTCCAGCCGGCATAGTAGACGCTGCGGTCGATCGCGGCGCGCACCTCCCGCTTCGCCGCCGTCGCCGAGACGCCGAGCTCGCGCGAGAGGGCGACGAACGAATCGGCGCGGCTCTCCAGCATCTCCGCCATGCGGTAGAGGATCTGCCCGCGCAGGTACGCCGTCACCTTCTCCCAGCCCGCCTGCGCCTCGCGCGCCTTGAGGACCGCGTCGCGCACGTCCTTGCGCGAGCCGCGGCAGACGTTGGCGACCTGGTGACCCTTCGCCGAGAACGCCGGGTCGTAGCGCCCCGACTCCGAGCGCACGAACTCCCCGCCCAGGTACATCTTGAACGTCTTGCGCACACCGAGCCCGTTCGCCATGGCGCCAACTCTAACGCCGGACGTGATCGCCGGACCCTGTACACCCGCCGGAGTCCCTACTCCGGCACGCAGCCGATCCGCATCTGATAGTTCTGCGTGCCGTCGACGCGCCAGCGGATCACCGCCGTGCCCGCGCTCGCCTTGCAGTGGTAGTCGAAGCTCCCCGCCCGGCTGCCCGAGCGGCTCTTCATCGTCCGCACTTCGAGCGCCGACGGCGTGTCGCGGCTGGTCAGCCCGACGACCTGGACGTTGTCGACCAGCGAGCCCTCCGGCAGCTCGTAATGCACCCACTCGCAGAACGGCGCGAGACGCACCGGCACCGTGCGGTAGGGGTTGTAGCCGCCGGCGGGCGCCGTCGAGCCGCCGCCCGGAGTCGTGCCGCTGCGCGGAGCGGTCGAGCCGCCGCCCGACGAGGTCGTCGTCGTCGTCGCGGCCGCCTGCGAGCGCAGCGCGGCGAGCACCGCCTCGCGGCGCTCCTGCTCGCACTTCATGCGCTGGCGCTCGAGACAAGCCTCGTACTCGGCGCGGGCAAGATCGAGCGCCTGCTTCGCGGCGGCGGCCTCCTGGCGCGCCGCCTCGGCGCGGCCGCGGCGCTCTTCGGCGGCGGCGCTCTGGTCGCGCATGCCGTCCTCGATTCGCTTCGCCTCCTGCTCGAGCCGCTCGGCGTTGGCGTCGCGCTCGTCGGCGCGGGCGTCGTCGCGCCCCGCCCAATCGTTCCAGTTGTCGGCGTAGTCGGGCTGGCGCGCAGCGCGGTCGCGATTCGTCTCGGCGTCGGCGCGCGCGTCGGCGGCGAGCTCGCGCCACTCG
>DASWJT010000087.1:0-53597 GCA_036397015.1 Thermoanaerobaculia bacterium | reverse complement strand
CTCCGCGCCTACGCCGAGGAGCACGAGCGGACGATGCGCGTCCTGCGCGCGTTTCCGGCCGACAAGTCCGAGTTGCGGCCGCATCCGAAGTGCAAAACGGCGCGAGAGCTCGCCTGGGTGTTCACGCTCGAGCGCGGTCTGGGGACTCTGGTCGTGAACGACGGCTTCGCCTCCGGCAGGCAGCCCGGCGCGATGCCGCCGGCGCCGGCGACGTGGGGCGAGGTCGTCGCCGCCTTCGAGCAGGCGCACGGCGAGTTCGGCTCGCTCGTCGCCGGGCTCGACAACGCCGCGCTGCTCGCAACTGTGAAGTTCTTCGAGGGCCCGGGAAAGCTCGGCGACTGGTCTCGCATTCGCTTCCTCTGGTTCCTACTCTCCGACGAGATCCACCACCGCGGGCAGCTCTCGATCTACCTGCGCTTGGCGGACGCCAAGGTGCCGTCGATCTACGGGCCGAGCGGCGACGAGCCCTGGTTCTGAGACTCGCGGCCGCGGCGCTGCACTGCCGGCGACTTCTCGTCGCGCGTAGACTCGCCCCGGCGCCATGACCTCCTCTCCCCTTCCCGAGACCATCGGGCGCTATCGCATCCTCGGCGAAATCGGGCGCGGAGCGATGGGGCGCGTCTACCGCGCCCGCGATCCGCACACCGACCGCACCGTGGCGCTCAAGGTCCTCGACGTGGAGGCCGGCCGCTCGGCGGAGCAGGCCGCGCAGGCCCACGCCCGCTTCCTGCGCGAGGCGCGCGCCGCCGGGCGGCTCTCGCATCCGGGCATCGTGGCCGTCTACGACGCCGACATCGACTCGGCCACCGGCGCCCCCTTCCTCGCCATGGAGCTCGTCGCCGGCCGCTCGCTCGCCGAGCTGCTCGGCGAGCGGGGACTGCTGCCATGGAGCGAGGCGGGGGCGGTCGCCGCCGCCGTCGCCGACGCCCTCGACCACGCCCACGCCCGCGGGGTCGTGCACCGCGACCTCAAGCCCGCCAACGTGCTCCTCGCCGACGACGGCGCCGTCAAGGTCTCGGACTTCGGTGTCGCCATGCTCCTCGACGACTCTTCCACCCTGACCGGAACGCTCCGCGGCACGCCCAGCTACATGGCCCCCGAGCAGATCCGCGGCGAGGCAGTGGACGGCCGCTCCGATCTCTACTCGCTCGGCGCCGTGCTCTACGAGACGCTGACCGGCGAGGCGCCGTTCCAGGCCGACAACTTGGTCGGCGTCGCCCACCAGGCGGTCCACGACGACCCGAAGCCGCCGTCGTTCGCCTGCCCCGACCTACCGCTCGAGCTCGAGCGGGTCGTGCTGCGCGCCATGGCGAAGCGCCCGGCAGAGCGCTTCGCGAGCGGCCGCGAGATGGCCGCGGCGCTGCGCGGCTTCGCCGAGTCCGGCGCGCCGCCGATCGAGATGGCCGCGACCGTCGTCCTGCCGCGCCAGGCGAGCGCGCCGCAGCCGGCGCCGCCACCCCCGACGCGCTCGCGCGCGCGCACGGCGTTGGGCGTCGCCGCGCTCGCCGCGGTCCTCGCGGGAGCTCTCGCCACCGCTCTCTGGCTCGGCCGCCCGAGGAGCGCGCCCGACCTCTCGGCGGGCCCGCCGGCAGCGGAGAATCCTCTGCCGCCGGCCGCCGCGCCCGTTCCGCTGCCGCTGCCCGCGCCGGCAGGGGCGCCGGAGCCGGCCGAGGCGCGCGCGACGGCGGCCGACACGCCGACCGACTCGCCGCAGCCGCCGGCGATCTCCTCTGCGGCAGCTTCCCCGCCGCCAGTCCCCAAGCCGGCGAAAGCCGCGACTCCGGCTGCGGCTGCACCGGCCGAACCCCTCTCGTCGCCCGCGCCCGCGCCGACCGGCGCTCCGGCGCCCCCGGGCGCGGCGATCGCCGCGGTGCCCGAGCCAGCTGCCGCCGCGCCGACCACGACGATCGAGCTCCACTTCGTCAACCGGATCAAGGCGGGCGCGCTCGAGGTCTGGATCGACGGCCAGCGCGCCTGGTCGACGCCGCTCGAAAGCCCCCGGAACCCCCTGCGGCGCATCGGCGGCGAGGAGCTCATCGGCTTCATCGAAGTCCCGTCCGGTCGGCGCGAGATCGAGGTGCGCGTCGCCAATGCCGCCGAGAGCATCGACGCCCGGGAGACGGTGAGCGCCGAGCTCGTCGCCGGCGAGACCCGCCTGCTCCGTGCCGTGCTTCCACCTATGCGCTCCAGGCTCCGGCTGAAGTGGGAGCCGTGACCGCGAGGCATTTCGGCCGGAGGTCGCGGACGGGCGCGGCGAGGTGCAGGCCGCTGCGCGCTTCGATCGATCCCCGGCGCGTCTTCGTGCTCGGGCACAACCTGGGCCGTACGCTCGAGGCGAGAGGAAAGAACCGACTCCGTGCGCGAGCCGCTGCTTCGCGCCAGCGTCGGCGGCTTCCTGCTCAGCTCGAGCTCCACCGCTCTCCAGTTTCTGATCAGCATGCTGCTGGCCCGCGGCCTGGGAGCGAGCCGGTACGGCGCCTACGCCTACGCCGTCAGCTGGACGGTCGTCCTCGGCGTCCTCGGTGACTTCGGCCTCGGACGCCTGCTGGTCCGGAACATCGCCTCCTACCATGCGCGTGGCGAGTGGGCTCTGCTGCGCGGACAGCTGATCTGGGCGATCGTGATCGCGCTCGTCGCCTCGACCTGCACGGGCCTCGCCGCGCTGCTGATGATCCCACTCAACGGACTCCTGCGCGGTTCGCAGGCGGCGACGTAGCCTCGGCATCCGACCCGATGTCTTCGGCCGCTGAGGCGAGCCTGGATGCTCATGGCGCCGAGCGTGTCTACCCGGGCAGATAGAGGTCCCTGAGCGGCGGCTCCATCTTCGCCCGAATCTCTTCGGTCACGAACGCGATGGCCTCCTCGCTCAGGTGCTCCCGCTGCTTGTTCACTTCCCAGCGCCTCGCATGGAGTTCCTGCACCGCGACTTCCTCCCGACCGGTCGAACGACGCAAAGACGACGTCGTCGACGGTGATGCGCCGCGTCGGGTGAAGCCAGCGCGAGACGGCTTCTTCGACGAATCCGAGGACTCCGCCTTTCAGCCGCAGGGCGAGCGCGCGCGGATCGCTCCCACGCGAGCGCGCGCCGGCTGTCGGCGGCCGACCTCGCGAGCGAGAAGGGCTGCCTGCCATTCAGCCGCTCGGCTGCCAGACCTGCGCCCAGTGCGCTAGGAAATAGAGACTGTGGATCTGGCTCGTGCAATCCTCGCGACCCGCCAGATGGCGCCGGTACAGCGCGCGAGCGGCCAGCGGATCGATCCACGCCGCGAACAGGTCGGAGTCGGGACCGACTCCGAGATCGCTCCGCTCGCGCAGCCAGGGTCCGAGGGGCATGGCGAAACCCATCTTCTCGCGACCGAGCAGCGACGCCGGCAGCCAGTCGCTCACCGCCTCCTTGAGCGCCCGCTTGGAGCTCGCCGGCCCCGCCAGCCGGGCGGCCGGGATGCGCATCGACAGCTCCAACATCCGCTCGTGCAGAAACACCGGCCGCACCTCCAGGGAGACGGCCATGCTGGCGCGATCGACCTTGACGAGGATGTCACCCGCCAGCGTCAGCTTCAGATCCAGGAACCTCATCTGATCGACGGGGTGCGCTCTCTCGAGCTCTCCTTCCTTCAGCAACGAGGCCACCAGGTCCCGCGGCCGGTATTCCGCCGCGACGCGTCGCAGGTCGGAACTGCAGATCCGCCGCAGGTCCGCGGGCAGGAAGCCGAGCGTGAGCATGTTCGCGAGCGCGTCCGCGTCGGCCGCCACGTACTGAAACAGCGTGCGCCCCCGTCCCCGCGAGGATCCGAACCATCCGGCGAAGCCACCGAGCAGGCGGCGCGCCGACGCGCCGGGACGGCGAGCCCGACCCGCCATCCGGCCCAGCCGCTGGTACTTCCGATAGCCGGCCAGGATCTCGTCGGCGCCGTCCCCGGAGAGCGCCACGGTGACCTGTTCCCGGGCCAGCGCGCACAGATAGAAGGTCGGCAGGTACGAGTAGTCGTTGAATGGCTCGTCGAAGTGGTAGGCGAGCCGGCTCGTCATCGGTCCGACGTCGTCGGCCGACAGCGTTCGCTCGACCAGGGGGAATCCGTAACGTTCGGCGATCATTCGCGCCCAGCCACGCTCGTCGTACCGGTCGTGCGGGAAGCCGATGGTGAAGGCCGTCAGGTCGTGCCCACTCCGGGCGAGCGCCGCGCTCAGAGACGACGAGTCGACACCGCCGCTCAGGAAGGTGCCGATCGGCACGTCCGCGACCGCCATCTCGGCGGCGCTCGTGGTGAGTACTTCCCGGATCTCGGGGCCCCAGTCCTCGACCTCTCGCTCGGGCCTCGGATGCCACTGCCAGTAGCGGCGGCGCGGGTGCACCTGGGGCGCCGCCTCCGGTTCCAGATCCACCGTCAGGCAGCAGCCCGGCTCCAGCTTGCGGCAACCCTCCCAGATCGACCTGGGATCCGGAACGAACCCCAGTGCGAGAAAGTCGACGAGGGCCGCCTTGTCGACGGTGCGCGAGAAGCCGGGCCAATCGACGATCGCCTTGAGCTCGGAAGCGAAGACGAAGGTCTCGCCGATCGATGCGTAGTAGAAGGGCTTCTCGCCCACGCGATCCCGCGCGCAGAACAGCCGGCGCGCCGACGAGTCCCAGATCGCGAACGCGAACATGCCCACGATCCGGTCCAGGCAACCTTCACCCCAGGCGGCATAAGCCGCCAACAAGACCTCGGTGTCGCAACGGGTGCGGAACGATCTCCCCCGCTCCTCCAACTCTCGACGCAGGGCGCGGTGGTTGTAGATCTCGCCGTTGAACGTGATGGCGAATCGCCCCCCGTCGAGCGTGAACGGCTGGTGCGCCTCCGGCGACAAGTCGACGACCGACAGTCGCGTGTGCCCGAGGCAGACGCGCCCCGATTCGTCCGACCAACATCCGCGATGATCGGGGCCCCGGTGGACCAGCCGGTCACGCGCCGTGGAGACGAGCGCGGGGTCCACGATCCGCCGCGAAACGGCGCCGACGATTCCGCACACCTCAGGCCGCCGCGCCCGGCGCGACGCGGGCGGCCGGCCGCCGACTTTCCGGCGCGTGCCACCGGCGGTAGAAGAGCTCGCCGAGAAGGCGGAAGTGAGGCAGCAAGTAGAGCATGCGACAGGCGAGCGCCAGCGCGGCGAGCCGGAATCTCCGAATGGCGGGGCTCGCCAAGAGCGTGACGAGCTCGGCGCGGGCGAGCGCTTCCCGAGCGGCCGGCAAGTCTCCCTTGACGTAGTAGCTGGTGGAGATCATCAGGAAGTCCTGGGCGCGGTGCGCCTCGTAGGCAGCGAGCGCCTCCCGCGTCGCCACGCGGCGGCCGTCGGCGGCGAGGTGATCGTCCATGATGGCAAAGAAGTTCTCGGGCGAACAGCGCAGACTCTGATAGTGGGCAGACGACTGGGTCCGCGAATGGCGGTACCTGACGAGGTGCTCCTCGAGGATGCCGATGTCGTGTCGCGTCGCGATCCGTATCCACATGTCCAGATCCGCAGAATTGCGATAGGTGCTCTGCCGAAAGCCGCCGAGCTGACACAGGACGCCGGCGCGAACCATCGCGGTCGGGCAGACGAGGTAGCCATTCTTGCGGCTGAGAAGCGAATTGAAAATGGTCGCGAAGCCCAGCGGCCGATCGCCTCGCAGCTCCGGAGGAAGTCTCAGTCGGTCGTATTCGCGGCCTTCCTCGTCGATGAAGATATCCGCGCAGAAGACGGCGCCCGCGCTCGGATGACTCTCGAGGAACGCGACTTGCCTCGCGACGATCTCCGGATGGTAGACGTCGTCCGCGTGGTAGATGGCGACCAACTCACCGCGGGCCATCGCGATCCCGTCGTTGCAGTTTTCGTAGATGCCCCGGTTGGCGCGCTGGCGGACGAGCCTCACCCTCTCGCGAAAGCGCGCGACGACGTCGAGAGTGCCGTCGGTCGAGCAGTCGTCGAGCACCAGCACCTCGGTTCGCTCGTAGCTCTGAGCCAGGATGGACTCGAGGCTCTCCCGCAGGTATCTCTCCGCGTTGTAGCAGGGGACGACGATCGAAACGAGAGGAGGCTCGGACATCACCACGCTCCGTGTGTGCACGCATGCTACCCACTGCCTCGACTGGAAACCAGGGAAGCTCGCTTGGCGCTGTTCCGAGTCGCCGGTAACGCGGGCTCGGCTACTCCTGGCTCAGCGCGCGGCTCGGATCGACGGCCAGAGCGCGGCGCGCCGGCGCGAGGCAGGCGAGGACCCCGACGGCGGCCAGCAGGAGAAGCACTGTCGGAAACACCCAGGGGCCGGCGTCGGGGAGCGTGCTGGCGAAGATCGAGGCGCGCAGGCCGACGAGCAGCGCGGCCAACGCCGAGCCGACGAGGCCGCCGATCGCGAGCAGCGCCGCCGCGCGCCCGAAGACCGAGCCGAGAATCTGCCGCGGGGCCGCGCCGAGAGCGATGCGAATGCCGATCTCGCGCGTGCGGCGAGTGATCGTGAACGAGACGATCGCGTACATGCCGACGAGCGCCAAGACCAGTGCCGCCAGCCCGATGCCGACGAGGACGGCGCTGAAGACGCGCAGGGCGACGCGATCGTCTAGGTTGACGGCGTCGAGCCGATCCACTCGGCGCGCGACGAGCGCCGGATCGACCGCGTAGATCGCCCGCCGGAGCGGCTCCGCCAGCCGCAACGGATCGCCCTCCGTACGCGCCGCCAGGTAGAGGAGCTCCTCCTCCGCGACCGGCACGTAGAGGCCGGCGGCGAGCTGCGGGTCGCCGACGACGATGCCGAGGTCGGGGACGACACCAACGATCTCGCGCCAGTCGGCCGCCGCGCTCTCCCCTTCTCCGCTCTCGTCGACGCGCAGGCGCCGCCCCACCGGATTCCGCCCCTGGTAGAAGCGGTCGACGAACCGCGAGTTGACCAACGCCACCGGCGCCGCGCCGGGCGCGAAGTCGAGCGCGCCGAACAACCGGCCCGCCAGGGCCTCGCCGTCGAGCGACTCGAGGAAGCCCTCGCTCACGCCGACGACGGGCGCCCGGACCGCCTCGGGATCGCCCGCGCCGTCCGCCGGCGCCAGGCTCACCGACCGCGCCCCGGGGCTCATCCGCGGCAGCGAGGTCGCCGCGCCCGCTCCCACGACCCCCGGGATGTCGCGCACCGCGGCGAGCAGACGCTCGCGCGTCGTCGCGCCGGCGCTCTCCGCGCCCGCCGCCCGCGGATCGGCCACCGTAACGGCGTCGAGCGAAATCTGGGCGGTCAGCACCTCGCGATCCGGCAAGTCGACTTCGAGCTCGCCGTAGCGCGCCACGCCGCGCGCCAGGCTCACTGCGCCGCTGACGAGAGCGACCGAGAGCGCCATCTCGACGACCATCATCGTGCCGCCGATGCGGCCGAAGCCGAGGCCGCCGCCGCGCCCCGACTCCGCGCGCAGCTCCGCGGCGAAGTCGCGCCGCGTGGCCTTGAGCGCCGGCAGCACGCCGGCGACGAGGCTGGCGACGAGCGCCGCCGCCACGACGAAGCCGAAGGTGCTCGCCCGCGGCGAGAAGTCGAGCCAGAACGGCAGCTCGTCGGCGTCGATTCCGCGCCGGAAGAGCTCGAGCGCGCGCTGCGAGACGAGCAGGCCGAGCGCCGACGCCGCGACAGCCATCAGCGCGACCTCGGTGAAGAGCTGCGCGACGAGGCGGCCGCGCGACGCCCCGAGCGCGCTCCGCATCGCGAGCTCGGCCGAGCGTGCCGCGGTGCGGGCATAGATGAGATTGGCGACGTTGGCGGCGATGACGAAGAGCACCAGGACGGTCATCCCCACCGCCGCCGCGAGCAGCTGGTCGACGCCGAGCGACGAGAGATCGGTGAAGCCGACGAGCTCGACGCGCGCCGCCTCGTCCGCCGCGCGCCCGGCGTCGAACCGCGCCGAAAGGAAGCGCACTTCGTCGGCGGCCTCGGCCAGCGAGCGCCCGGCGCGCACGATCCCGACCGCGGTTCCGGGCAGCTCTTCGGCACGCCACGCCACGACGTCCTCAGCGAGCGGTGTCCAGATCTCGCCCGAGCTCGGGAAGCGAAAGGTGTCCGGAGCGATACCGACCACCGTCCGCCGCTCCCCGCCCACGTCGAGCACGCTGCCGAGGAGCGCTGGATCACGCCCGAATCGCCGCTCCCACAAACTCTCGCGGACGACCACCACCGCCTCCGCCCCGGCGCGGCCGTCGGCCGCGACCAGCGTGCGGCCGGCGACGGGCGGGAAGGCGGCGTGCGCGAGCAGCCCGGGCGTGACGCGGGCGCCGAGCACCGAGACGACCTCGCCCGAGTCGAGGAGCAGATTGACCGGTCCGGCAGCCATGACGCCCAAATACTCGAGGCTCGCCGCCCCCTCGCGCACGAGCCGGAAGCGCTCGCTCTCCACCGGCACGCGGCGACCCTCGGGCTGCGAGAAGGCCTCGAGGCGGACGAAGCGCTCCCCGTGCTCGAACGGCAGCCGCCCGTGCAGCACGGCGTCGGTGAAGGTGAACGCGCCCGTCGCCAGCGCGATGCCGACGGCGAGAGCCGCCACGACGGTCAGGGTGAGCAGGCGGTGCTTCCAGGCCAGCCTCAGCCCCAGCACGGCGTCACTGCGATCGATCCAGGTCTTCACGGGCGCCTCCCTCGTTCGCGCTCGACGGCGACGGCTCCGAGAGCAAGCCGCGTGCCTCGCGCCGCGAATCGCCGCTCGCCCGCGCCGCCTGCGCCGGCACGGTCCCGGACCGGTTCCTCCGCCGCGCGCCGAGGAAGCGAGCTGTACGGTCCCGCGACGCCGAATCCCGGAAGCGGACACCGCGCGGCGCCGGCGCGGCGGCAGCCCGAAGGATCATTCGCTATTTCCTCCGATTCCGAGTACAGTATGTCCCTGTGATCCTCGCGTTCGAGCTCTTCGGACGCACGCTATCCAGCGACCACTCGAGAGTTCCCTAGGAAACGCAGGCACTTTCCAGCAGTCAGGATCGCACGCGGCGACGGCGGGTGCCGTTCGCCGCGGCAAGCCAGCCCATCGTGAGGGCCGTAATCACGAACAGCATGCTGGCCGCGGCGAGAGACGCCGCGGCGGCGAGAAAGGAAGTCAGGAAAGTCATGCCGATCAAGGGAACCGTCAAGTGGTTCAACAACGAGAAGGGCTTCGGATTCATCGTCCGCGAGGACGGCGGGAAGGACTGCTTCGTGCACCAGACCGCCATCCAGGGCGAGGGCTACCGTAGCCTCAACGAGGGCGACCGCGTCGAGTTCGACGAGGTGCAGGGCCCGAAGGGCCCGGCCGCGCAGAACGTCGTTCGCATCAGCTGAGCCGATCGCACTCGTCTGGCCGCCGCGGCGACGCGGCGGCCGCGACTCGAGACGCCCGGGGCAACCCGGGCGTCTTTCTTTTTTCCCGCGGCCAGAGATCCGCCGCCGGTCGATTCGCGACCTGGCATCCCAGCGGGATCGTTTCAGCGTCCGTCCGGCGGCGCGGCCGCCTGCAGCCCGGAGGCCAGGCGAGAGGCCTCGGCGTCGTCGGGGAACTGCCGGCGCCAACTGTCGAGCACGCGGCGGGCTGCCTCTCGGTCGCCGACGGCGAGGGCGAGCTTGACGCGCGGCGGATAGAAGCCGCGATGCTGCGGCCACCGAGCGAGCGCCCGGTCGAGCAGGGCGGCGGCGCCGGCGGCGTCGCCGACCTCGTAGGCGAGGCCGGCCACGCGCGCGGCAGCCGCCGGCGCGATCTCCGCGAACGCCGACCGCTCGGCGAGCGGCGCGCCACGCGCGCGCCGTGCGAGGTAGAGGAGCTCCGGGTCGCCGGGAGCGACGCGCAGCCCGCGCACGGCCGTGGCGCGTGCGGCCTCGCTCCGGCCGAGGCGCAGCTCGGCGACAGCGCGAAGACGGAACGCCGGCAACTCGTCCTGTCGGATCGCCAGCACGGCGGCCATCGCGTCGGCAGCCTCCTCCAGGCGCCCCGTTCGGTAGCAGATCTCGCCGAGGAAGAAACGCGGCGCGTGCGCGCCCCGGTGGCGGGCGGCCGCTTCGCGCAGCGTGGCTTCGGCCGCCGCCAAATCGCCGCGGTCGCGCGCCGCGATCGCCCGCTCGAGCCGCGAGACGAGGTCCCGCTCCGCTTCGAGACCGCGGCGGTGGACCGCCCAGGCGAGCAGAGCGAGCGCCACCGTAGCGGCCGCGAGCAGCGGTCTCCCCGCACGCCGCAACCGATCGAGCGCCATTGCGACGCCGGCCGGGACCGCGGCGAGCGCCAGCGAGGGGTGAGCCAGGGCGCCGGCGAGCCCGAGCGCCGCGAGACGATAGCCCCACTGCGGCCGCAGCGCCTGGGCGACCACCGCCGCGACCGGCAGCAGCGAGGCGACGAGCTCGGGGCGGCCGACGAGCACGGTCTCGACGAGCGCGAGGTCGATCGCGATCACTCCCAGGGCGGCGAGCGGCAGAAAGCGCGCGCGGCCCTCGGGCACGGCGAACGCGGCGTCGTCGCGACGTGAGCGCGCCGCCGCCCAGACGAGCCCCGCGAGCAGCGCCCAGTGGGCCAGGTGGAAGAGCGGGATCGGCAGCCATTGCGACGGCCGCTCGACCGCGAGGTGCGCCGCGAAGTGGAGAGGAAAGGCGGCGAGCGTCGCCCACCGCCAGCCCACTCGCCGCAGGGACGGCGCAGTGAGGGCGAGGAACGGCAGCAGGAAATCGGTGCCGACGAAGAACCAGTCGACGAGGCCGATGAACGGCACGTTGCCGAGCAGCGGCCAGCGCACCGGTGCCGTCCAATGCCACCAACCGGCGGCGACGGCGCCCGCCTCGATTGCCCAGCTCACCGCGCCGAGGAAGAGGCACGCCCAGGCGAGCTGGCGGAAGAGCGCGCGGCGCGGCTCGCCGCCGCCGGCGGCGAAACGGTCGCCGAGCCACCAGCCGAGGTAGGCGACGATCGCCCAGCCGGCGATCTCCTGCAGCGGGACTCCGGCGACCGGCCAGAGCGGCCGCTCGATCCGGTACGGAAACGACGCGCCGAGCCCGCGCTCGACGACCGCACGCAGGGCGACGCCCCGCGCCACGCCGTAGCACGCCGCCGCCAGCCAGAAGGCGAGCGCTCGCCGCCGCGGCAGCGCCCGCAACGAGTGCGCGACCAGCAGAGCCAGCGCCGCCGCGGTCGGCACCGCCAGGGCGAGCGTGCGCGGATCCACGCCGGGAGCGTAACCCGCGCCAGGCGTTCACCGGCGCGCGCCGCGCGCGCTGAGGGATTTTCCCCTGCCGCGCTGAGGCGCCGTCACGATGCCGGGCGCCGCGTCCGCCGCGCAAGCTGCACTCGATTGGGGGCCCGCCCGCCGCTCGCCCGGTTCGTCCGGGTCCCCCCGGCTCCCCGAAGGAGGGAACCATGCACCCAGCCCCGCGCTCTTCCGGCTCCACCCGCGCTCTCGTCTGTTGCGCCGCGCTGCTGCTCGCCGCCGGCGCCGAGGCCTCGCTCACCGGCCCCGCAGCCGGCGATCCCGCCGACATCGCCCGCGACTACATCGCGGCTCACGCCGCCGAGCTCGGTCTCTCCAGCCCGGATCTCGCCGAGGCGACGCTGCGCGATCGCTACACGAGCGAGCACAATGGCCTCACCCACCTCTACTTCGTCCAGCGCCTCGACGGCATCGAGGTGCTCGACGGCGTGCTCGCCGTCCACGTCGCCGCCGACGGCAGCATCGTCCACCTCGCCAACCGCTTCCATGGCGATCTCGCCGGCTCGGTGCCGTTCCGCCAGCCGACGATCGGCGCTGCGGCGGCGGTCGAGACCGCGGCCGCTCACCTCGGGCTCGCGGCGCCGGCGCTCGCCGTCGTCGAGACGCCGGGCGGGCCGGCGCAGAAAGTCGTCTTCGCCGGCTCCGGGATCTCGCGCCGCGAGATTCCGGCCGGGCTCGCCTGGCTGTCGATCGGTCCCGGCCGCGCCCATTTGGTGTGGCAAGTGGCGATCGAGCCCGACGAATCGCACTACTGGGAGGTGGCGGTCGACGCCACCAACGGCGCCGTGCTCGGCGCCGAGAACTTGGTGCTCGCCGACAGCTATCGCGTCTACGAGCTGCCGCTCGAGAGCCCCAACCACCATCCCGACACGCTGCCGCCCGGCGATGGCCGCAGCGTCGTCGGCACCGTCGGAGCCCCCGGCGTCTCGCCCGCCGATCCGGGCGCCTCGCCCTTCGGCTGGCACGACACGCCAGCCGGAACGCCGCCCGCGGCGATTCCCACCGCCGGCAACAACGTCGCCGCCTACACCGACACCACGCAAACCGACTCGCCGGATCCGGGCGATCCGCCGATCTCGCTCACCGGCGACTTCGACTTCCCGGCCGACCTCACTCAGGGTCCCGAGACCTACCAGGACGCGCTGGTCACCAATCTCTTCTATACGACCAATATGGTCCACGATCTCTTCTTCCACTACGGCTTCACCGAGGTCGCGGGCAACTTCCAGCTCTCCAACTACACCGGCGAAGGGCTCGGCAACGACCTGCTCAAGGCCGAAGCCCAGGACGGCTCGGGCACCAACAACGCCAACATGTTGACGCTCCAGGACGGCGTGCCGCCGCGCATGCAAATGTTCATCTTCACGCCGCCGTTCAACGCCGAGGTGGCGATCAACGCGCCGGCCGGGCTCGGCCCCTACACCGCCGCCGCCGCCGGCTTCGGCACGCCGCTGCCGCCGGGCGGGCTGACGGCCGATGTCGTGCTCGTCGACGACGGCGCCGCCGCGCCGTCGACCTCCGACGGCTGCGAGCCGATCACCCAGGACTTGACCGGCCGCATCGCCCTCGTCGATCGCGGCACCTGCAACTTCACCGTCAAGGTGCAGAACTGCCAGAACGCGGGCGCCAGCGGCGTCGTCGTCGTCAACAACGTCGACGGCAATCCGATCACCATGGGATCGACTTCGCCCGAGCCGACGATCCTCGTCCCCTCGGTGATGATCTCGAAGGCCGACGGCGGCGAGCTCAAGACGCATCTGCCCGGCGTCAACGCGACGCTGCGGCCGACCGCCGATCCGCCGCCCAACCGCGACAGCGACTTCGACAACGGCGTCATCGTCCACGAATACGGCCACGGCATCTCGACGCGCCTGACCGGCGGGCCGGACACCACCTGCCTCTCCGGCGTCGAGCAGATGGGCGAGGGCTGGAGCGACTGGTTCGCCCTGGTGATGACGCAGCAATCCGGCGTCGAGGACTCGCTCGGCCGCGGCATCGGCACCTACGTCAGCTTCCAGGATCCGCCCGCCTTCGGCGGCGGCATCCGGCCGTTCCCCTATTCCACCGATCCGGCGATCAACGCGCAGTCCTACGGCGACCTCTCGACCGGCACGCTCTCGGTGCCGCACGGCGTCGGCACGGTGTGGGCATCGGCGCTGTGGGATCTCTACTGGAACCTGGTGCGTGGCGTCGAGGTGCCGGAGTGGGGAGTCGACCTCCCCGGTCTCGGCTGGAAGAGCGACCTCTTCGACCGCTCGTCGCCGCTCGCCGGCAACGAGGCGGCCACCCAGCTGGTCATGGACGGCTTGAAGCTCCAGCCGTGCAGCCCGACCTTCGTCGACGGCCGCGACGCCATCCTGGCGGCCGACGAGGCGACCTACGGCGGCGCCTTCCAGTGCTACATCTGGCACGCCTTCGCCCGCCGTGGCGTGGGCGTCAACGCCATCGACGGCAGCGGCACTCTCGGCGTCACCGAGGAGTTCTCGATGCCGCGCGAGTGCACGCCGGCCGGCTGCTTCGTGGCGCCGCGTTTTGCCGGCGCCCAGGTCGTCACCTCGACCGG
This sequence comes from Thermoanaerobaculia bacterium, assembly GCA_036397015.1. Classification (GTDB taxonomy): domain Bacteria; phylum Acidobacteriota; class Thermoanaerobaculia; order Multivoradales; family JAGPDF01; genus JACTMI01. Next base: position 39,838 of record DASWJT010000087.1, on the reverse strand, counting down.
CGACGCCACGGACTGCGAGCTCACCGTCTCGTGGTCGCCGGCCGAGCTGCTCTGCTCGGAGGCGACGAGCGCCACCTACACCGTCTACCGCTCGAGCGACGCGAGGTTCGAGCCGGGCCCGGAGAACCAGATCGCCAGCGACATCGCCGGCACGAGCTTCGTCGACACCGACGTCGAGAGCGGCGTGCGCTACCACTACGTGGTGCGCGCCACCGACGATCTCGGCAGCAGCGACATCAACACCATTCGCCGCGCCGAGACACCGATCGGCTCGCTGGCGCCCGGCGGCGCCTTCCTCGACGACGCCGGCGACACCACGCCGACGCGCCTCGCGGCGGCACCGACGCCGCTGAACACTTGGACGGTGCGCGAGAGCGATCCGGCCGATCTCAACCTCGGCCGGCACTACGCTTCCAACGCGACCGGCACCAACTATCCGGAGAACGCGTGCATCGCGCTCGAGAGCGAGACGGTCTACCTCGGCGCCGATCCCAGCCTCGCGTTCGACTCGAGCTGGCAGATCGAGCTCGGCTACGACGGCGCCATCGTCGAGGTGGCGACCGGCGCCGGCGGGTTCCAGAATTGGACCAAGCTCGACACCCTGCCGTACGTCGGCGTCATGGCGGTCGACGGCGCCTGCCCATTCGCCGGCTTCGCCTCCGGCGAGCCAGTCTTCAACGGCGTGCAACCGGCGCCGCTGCCGGTGAGCGGCTCGCTCGCCCAGTACGCGAACCAGGCGGTGCGGCTGCGCTTCGTGCTCTCCTCGGACGCCGCCCTCACCTTCGGCGGCTGGATCGTCGACAACGTCGGCATCGACGACGTCCAGATCCCCGGCCCGTGCGCCGGCGGCGGCACCAGCTGCGAGGCGAGCGCCGCGATCGACGACGCCGACGCCGCAGTCGACTACCGCAAGGGCTGGCACCGCGTCGAGGACGCCGCGGCGTCGGGCGGCGGCTACCACCGCCGCATGGGCGGCAGCGGCAACGGTGGCGCGCCGACCGCGCGCGTCGTCTTCGCCGGCACCGCGGTCACCTACGCCTACGTCGAGACCGCGGCCGGCGGCAGCGCCGACGTCTACCTCGACGGCGCGCTCGTCGACACCCTCGACTACGGCTCGGGCGACGGCACGACGTACGGCCACACCGCCGTCTACTCCGGCCTCGCCGACGGCAGCCACGAGCTGGTGATCGAGCACCGCGGCGGCGCCGTCACCGTCGACGGCTTCGACTTCGCCTGCGAGGAGGGCGGCGCCGACGCCGCGGCCGCCGAGTACGAGTCGGTGACCGCGACGAGCGACGCCGCGCCGAGCGAAGGGTTGGTGATCCGGCGCCAGGTCACCGTCGGCCCCGCCGACGAGGAGCTCTCGGTCGTGGTCGAAGGCAGCGCGGTGCCGCTCACCGTCAGCCTGGTCGATCCGCTCGGCCTCACCGTGGCGAGCGGCAGCGCGCTCGTCGACGGGCTCGCCTTCTCGGGCCTCGATGCCGCGCTCGCCCGCACCGGCACCTACACGGTGCGGATCGCCAACCTGCCCGGCGCCACCGAGACGCTGCGCGTCAGCGTCGCGCTGACGCGCCGGCGCTGAGACCGGCGCCGCGCGGGGCGGGCGGGCGCTCGCCCCGCGCGGCGAGCGCCCGCCGGTCCCGCCGGCGTGCGCTCCCTCCGGATACGATGGGCGGCCATGCTGCGTTTGGTCTGCCGCCTCGCCGCGCTCGCGGCGACGCTCGGCGTGGTGGCGCCCGCCGCCGCGCGCGAGCTCGATTGGCTGGAGCTCGCGGTGACGGCGCGGCTCGCGGCCGACGGCGCGCTCACCGTCTCCGAGCGCCACGCCATGGTCTTCACTGGCGACTGGAACGGCGGTGAAAGGGTCTTCCGACTCGCTTTCGGGCACCGCCTCGAGCTCGACGGCGTCTACCGGCGCGACGCGCCGAGCGCCGAGTGGCGTCGCCTCGAGCGCGGCTCGCTCGAGCGCCTCGACCACTGGAACTGGTCCGATTCGAAGACCCTGCGCTGGCGCAGCCGCCTGTCCGACGACCCGCCTTTCGCGCGGCGCGAGATCGGCTATCGCATCGACTACCGCCTGAGCGGAATCCTCGAGCGGCGGGGCACGAGCTGGCTCCTCGACCACGATTTCGCTTTCCCCGACCGCGGCGGAGCGATCGAGCGCTTCACGCTCGACCTCGAGCTGGCGCCGGCGTGGTCGCCGGTCGGCGGGGTGCCGCGCTTCGCGGTGGCCCGTCTCCCCCCGGGCCGCGGTTACGTCGTGACGCTCGAGCTCCTCCACTCGGGCGCCGAAGCACCGGCCCTCGCCGTGCCGCGGCGGCTGCCGGTGGCGGCGCGCGCCGCGGCGCTCGCCGCCGCCGGCCTCGGCGCGCTGTGGCTCGTCGTCGGTGCCGCGCGGCGCGAGCGCGGACGCCTGCTCCCGCTGCCGGAGCTCGCGGGCATCGACCGCGGGTGGATCGAGGAGCACCTGCTGACGCTGCCGCCGGAGGAAGTCGGCGCCGCCTGGGACGAGAAGATCGCCGCGGCCGAGGTGGCCGCGCTCCTCGCCCGCCTGCAGCTCGAGGGCAAGCTCGCCTCGCGGCTCGAGCGCAAGCGGGTGCTCTTCTTCGAGTCGACCAACCTCCACCTCTCGCTCCTCGTTCCGCGCTCGCAGCTCGCCGAGGCCGAGCGGGCGCTCGTCGACGGCCTCTTTCCGCGCGGCGACGAGACGGACACCGAGTCGCTGCGCGAGCACTACAAGTCGAGCGGCTTCGATCCGGCGGCGAAGCTGCGCCCGAAGCTCTCCGCTCGCCTGCGTCGGCGGCGAGAGCTCTCCGGCACCCGGCCGCGGCCGGAGCGCTGGCCGAGCGTCACGCTCGTCCTCGCCGGCGCGGCGACGCTCGCCCTGGCCGCGGTCGTTGCGCCCACCGACTTTCTCGCGCCGGCGCTCCTCGCCGCGGCGCTCGTCGTCGCCTGGATCCCCGCCATCTCCGCAGCGATGGTGCTGCGCGAACGCGTCGTCGGTTTCGCCGGTCCGTTCGTCGCCATCGCGGCCGGGCTCGCTAGCGGGCTCGTCGCGCTCGCCCTGCTGCCGCTCCTGCCGCAGATGTCGGCGCTCGCGCTCGGCGCCGGCGTCGTGCTCTTCCTCGGCCTCGCCCGCACCGTGGCGACGGCGATGCAGTCGCGGCAGAGCGCCGAGCGCATCGCGCGCCGGCGCGAGCTGGCGACGGCGCGCGCCTGGCTCGCGCTCGAGCTCGAGCGTCCGGTCCCCGAGCTCGACGACACCTGGGTCCCCTACCTCGTGGCTTTCGGTCTCGCGCCGCAGATGGACCGCTGGTTCCGCGCCTTCGGCGGCACGGCGAGCGTGCTCGCCGCGGACCGCGCGCTCGGCCTCTCCGGCGGCGGCTGCGTGGACGGCGGCTGGACCGGCGGCGGCGGCGCCTTCGGCGGCGCCGGCGCGACGGCGAGCTGGACCGCCGCCGCCCACTCGCTCGCCGCCGGCGTCAGCGCCGCGAGCTCCAGCGGCGGAGGCGGAGGAGGTGGCGGCTCTTCGGGCGGCGGCGGGGGCGGCGGCTGGTGAAGCCCGTCCGGCGCGTCGGCCGCCCTCCGTTCCGCGGTGGCCGTTCGCCCCGGCACCCGTCTCGGCAGCCAGGTGGCTGGCCCGCCCCGGTGGACGTGGCGCGGCCCGCGCCGACCCGGTAGAAAGTCCCCAGAACTCTTCGAGCCGCGCGCCGAGGCAGGCGCGCGATCGCCTAGGGGGGACGATGGACCTCGATGCCTCGATTCCGGGCGAGTGGGTCGACCGCAGCGCCGTCGTCTTCTACGCCCTCCGCCTCGACGGCGCTCAGCCTCGGGCCGTCCACATGTCGTCGAATATCCTGGCGGTGGCTGGCTATCCGCGAGAGGAGGCGCTGGTCGCCGGCTGGTGGGCCGCGCACCTCCACCCCGACGATCGCGACCGCATGCTCGCCCGCCAGCGGTCGTTCGCCGGCGAGGACGACGCGATCGACGACTACCGCTTCCGCCGCCGCGACGGGAGCTACCTGTGGATCCGCGACCAGCGGCGCCGAGCGCCGGCCGGATCGGAAGTCGACATCGTCGGCACCTGGGTCGACATCACCGAGCTGAAGCGCCGCGAGGAGGAGCTGCGCGCCAGCGAGGCGCGCTACCGCGAGCTCTTCGATGCCAACCCGCAGGCGATGTGGGTCTACGACCTCGACTCGCTCCGCTTCCTCGACGTCAACGACGCGGCGGTCGCGCGCTACGGCTACAGCCGCGACGAGTTCCTGGCGATGCGCCTCACCGACATCCGCCCGCCCGAAGAGATCCCGCGCCTGCTCGCCAACCTCGCGCTAGCGCCCACCAGGCTCGAGAACGCCGGCGTCTGGTTGCACCGCACCAAGGAGGGCACGATCCGCGAGGTCGAGATCGCCTCCCATTTGCTCGTCTTCGAAGGCCGGCAGGCGCGCATGGTGGCGGCGCACGACCGCACCGAGCAGCGTCTCGCCGAGCGCGCCCTGCGCGAGACCGAGAGCAGCTACAGCAGTCTCTTCCAGAGCGTCTCCGACGCCATCTACATCCAAGACGAGGAGGGCCGCTTCCTCGACGTCAACGACGGGGCGGTGGCGATGTACGGGCATCCGCGCGAGCGCTTCCTCGGGCAGACCCCGGAGTTCCTCTCCGCGCCCGGGCGCAACGACTTCGCCGCCGTCTCCACGTGCATCGGCAAGGCGCTCGCCGGCGAGCCGCAACGCTTCGAGTTCTGGGGCCTGCGCCGCGATGGCGAGGTCTTCCCCAAGGAGGTGCGGCTCTTCCCCGGCACCTTCCGCGGTCGGCGCGCCGTCATCGCCCTGGCTCAGGACATCAGCGAGCGCCGCCGCGCCGAGGCCGAGCTCCGCCTGCTGCGCGAAGCGATCGAGCAGGTCGCGGAGGCGATCGTCGTCACCGACGTCGCCGGCACCATCCAGTACGTCAATCCGGCGTTCGAGCGCATCACCGGCTACTCCCGCCGCGAGGTCCTGCGCCGCAACACGCGCCTCCTCAAGAGCGGCGTGCAGGGTCCCGAGTTCTACCGCGACCTGTGGGCGACGATCTCCTCCGGTCGCGTCTGGCGGGGCCGCGTCGTCGACCGCCGCAAGGACGGGACGCTCTACACCGAAGAGCTCGGCATCTCGCCGGTCTTCGACGAGTCCGGCCGCATCGCGCACTACGTCGCCGTCAAGCGCGACATCCACGAGCAGCTCGAGCTCCAGGAGCAGCTCCTGCAGTCGCAGAAGATGGAGAGCGTCGGCCGCCTCGCCGGCGGCGTGGCGCACGACTTCAACAACATGCTTTGCATCGTGCTCGGCTACGGCGAGCTGGCCAAGGGGCGCATCCCGCCGGAGCATCCGGCGCAGGACCACCTCGACCAGATCCTCGCCGCCGCCGAGCGCTCGAGCGCGCTCGTGCGCCAGCTGCTCGCCTTCGCCCGCCGGCAGCCGATCGAGCCCCAGGTTCTTGACCTCAACGAGCTCCTCGCCCGCACCGGCAAGCTGCTGCGCGGGCTGGTCAGCGAAGAGATCGATCTCGTCCTCGATCCCGGCCCCGGCCTCTGGCCGGTGCGCGTCGATCCCGGCCAGATCGACCAGATCCTCGCCAATCTGATCGTCAACTCGCGCGACGCCATCGCCGGCACGGGACGCATCACGGTGGCGACGCGCAACGTCGCGCTCGACGGAGCCGAGAGCGATCGCGGCGTCGGTGCCCCTGAAATCGTCATGCTGAGCGTCACCGACACCGGCCACGGCATGGATCGCCCCACACGCGATCGGATCTTCGAGCCTTTCTTCACCACCAAGGCGCCGGGCAAGGGCACGGGGCTCGGTCTCGCCACCGTCTACGGCATCGTGCAGCAGAACGGCGGCCGGATCGAGGTGGAGAGCTCACCGGGTTGCGGCGCCTGCTTCCGCATTTATCTGCCGCGCGTCGAGGTTCAGGACACGCCGGAGCCCTGCGCGGAGGCGACGGCAGCGGGCCGGTCGAACGCCGGCGAGACCATTCTCCTCGTCGAGGACAACCTGCAGCTTCTCAAGCTCACCGGCGAGCTGCTGCGTCGGCTGGGCTACAAGGTGCTGGCGGCGAAGTCCGTCGCCGAGGCGCACGAGCTGGCCGCTGGCGCCGCGGGCGAGATCGACCTCCTGCTCACCGACGTCGTCATGCCCGAATCGAACGGTCGCGAGCTCGCCGAGCGGCTCGGCGCCGCACATCCGCGCATGCGAGTCGTCTACATGTCGGGCTACACGGCCGACATCATCATCGAGCGCGGCGTCGTTCCTCAGGGCATGCAGTTCCTGCAGAAACCGTTCGAGCGCTCGGCGCTCGCGCGCAAGATCCGCCAGGCTCTCGACGGTTGAGCTCGCGCCCGGCGCCGCGCCCGCCGGGGCCCGCGGCGGCGGGAACGCTCAGCCCGCAGGGCGCGGCGGGCGGAGGACGCGGTCGAGCTCGGCGAGGACCTCTTCGAGCGCGGCCCCGGGGCGCGACCGGACGTGCGCGCCGGCGGTCCACGACAGCCGCTTGGGCTCCCCCGCTCGCTCGTAGAGGGCGAGCGTGCTGGCGATGGGAAACGCTTCGTCGGCGCGGGCGCCGACGACGATCGTCTCGCGCGGCGCCACTTCGCCGACGTAGCGCAGCGGCTCGAAGCTCGAGAAGAGCAGCGCCGTGCCGGCGGCGTAGAGGCGTCCCCGCCACGGGCGGCCGCGCCGGGCCTCGAAGGCGCGCACGACGAGCGGCAGGTCGCCGCCGCCGTGCACGACGACGAGGCGCGGCACGCGCTCGTCGAGCGCCGCGTGAGCGACGGCGAAGGGCGAGCCGAGGCTCGATCCGACCACCGCCAGGCGCGCCGGATCGACGCCCTCGTCGCGCACGAGATGGCTCACCGTCAGCAGGCCGCCGGCGACCGTGCGGAAGGCGGCCCGGCGCACCTCGTACGGCCAGCGCAGCCGGCCGCCGAGGGTGCGCGGCCGCTCGTAGGGGTACTGCACGGCGGCCAGCACGAGATCGTCGCGCGCCGGCACGAGATCGAGGATGCGGCGTCCGGTCTTCTCGCCGCCGTAGACGAGCAGCGCGACGTAGCTTGCGGGCAGCTGCGGCGGGCGCCGAATCCAAGCGCTGGCCACCGCCTCGCCGCGGTGATTGACGAGCTCGACGCGCCGCGCCGTCTGCCCGCCCGAATCGACGCGCTCGACCTCGCGCGCCAGCGCCAGCTCTCCGGCGACCTCGCGGAAGACATGCCGCTTGTCGGCGCGCAGGTAGAGGATCCCGGCGCACGCCGCGAGCGCGGCCGTCACGGCGGCGATTCGCAACCAGCGTCGCGGCGAGGTCCGGTCACGCATGGTCGCCGCCATTCTCGCAGACCGCCGGGGGCCGCCGGTTGCCGGCGCGACCGACTTCCCTCCCGCGCCGCGCCAGGCGACGGCTCCCGATAGGATCAATCGCCGCATCCGACCCGCGGCGAGCGCTCGCCACCCAACGAGCCGCGCCGCCGCCCGCGAGGAGCCCGCTTGCTTTCGATTCTGCACGTCGTCGGCGCGCGCCCGAACTTCATGAAGATGGCGGCCGTCCACCGGGCGGCGGAGGGCCGGATCGAGCAGACGATCGTGCACACCGGCCAGCACTACGATGCGGCGATGTCGCAGGTCTTCTTCGAGCAGCTCGGCGTGCCGCCGCCGACGGTCGATCTCGAGGTCGGATCGGGGACGCACGCGGTGCAGACCGCGGCCGTCATGACGCGGCTCGAGCCCGTGCTCGACGCGCGGCGGCCCGATCTCGTCGTCGTTTACGGCGACGTCAACTCGACGCTGGCGGCCGCCCTGGTGTGCAGCAAGCTAGGCCTGCCGGTGGCGCACGTCGAGGCCGGCCTGCGCTCCCGCGATCGGACGATGCCGGAGGAGATCAACCGGCTCGTCACCGACACGCTCTCCGACATCCTCTTCACGCCCTCGACGGACGCCGACGCGAACCTGGCGGCGGAGGGAATCCCGACCGCGCGCGTACACCGCGTCGGCAACGTCATGATCGACACCCTCGTCCGGCTCCTGCCGGCGACCGAGCCCGAACGCCTTTGCCGGCGTCTCGGCCTGGCGCGGCCGTTCGTCCTCGTCACCCTGCACCGCCCCGCCAACGTCGACGACCCGGCGGCGCTCGGCCCGCTGGTCGACGCGCTCGTCGAGCTCACCGACTCCGTCGACGTCGTCTTCCCCGTCCATCCGCGCACGCGCGCCGCGCTGGCGCGGCTCGCCGGAGCGCCGCCGGCCGCCCTCCGTCTGCTCGAGCCGCTCGGCTACCTCGAGTTCCTCGCCCTCGAGCGGCGCGCCGCGCTCGTCGTCACCGACTCGGGCGGGATCCAGGAGGAGACGAGCTTCCTCGGCGTGCCGTGCCTGACCGTGCGCGACAACACCGAGCGCCCGATCACGGTCGAGCAGGGCACCAACTTCCTCGTCGGCCGCGACCCGGAGCGGCTGCGCCGCGAGGCGCGGCGCGCGCTCGCCGCGCCGCGGCGCCAGGCGCCGCGGCTGCCGCTGTGGGACGGGCGGGCCGCGGAGCGCATCGTCGACGTGCTGGCGTCGCGCACGGCATGGTGACCGCGGGGGACCCGGCGCCGCCCGCCGCCGTCCACGTCGACCTCGACGGCGCGCGCCAGATCTTCGCCGCGCACGGCTGGCGCTACGACGCGGCGGACGACCCGCTCTTCGCTTCCGGTCTCGAGGGGGCGCTCGCGGCGCTGCGCGAGGCGCGGATCGTCGCCACTCTCTTCGTCGTCGCCGAGGACGTCGAGGATCCGGCCAAGCGAAGCCTGCTGCGGCGCGCGGTCGAGCAGGGCCACGAGATCGCGTCTCACTCGCGCACCCACCGCCGGTTGACGGCGCTCGCCCGCGACGAGAAGCGGCGCGAGATCGCGGGCAGCCGCGAAGCGCTGCGCTCCGCGCTCGGCGTCGAGGTCGACGGCTTTCGCGCTCCCGGGTTCCGGATCGATCGCGAGTGCCTGGAGCTCGTCGCCGAAGCGGGCTACGCTTACGACTCCTCCCTCCTCGCCGGCCGGAGCTCGCGCCGCGCTCTGCCGCATCGGCCGTGCGCCGGCCGCACTCTCGTCGAGCTCCCGCTGCCGACGCGCGCGCCGTTCCGGCTGCCGTTCCATCCCTCCTATGCCCTGGTGCTCGGCGACGGGTACTTCACCCGGGGCGTCGACGGCTGGCGCGCCCGCGCGCTGCCCTTCGTCCTCCTCTTCCACCTCACCGACTTCGCGGCTCCCCTGCCGCGCGCGCGGCTCGGCGGCTGGCGCCGACGACTGTTCACGCTCTCGCACCTCTCCGCCGCCGACAAGCGCGCGCGCTGCCGGGCTATGCTGCGCCGCGTGAGCGAGCGCTTCGAGATCGTTCCCACGGCGCGCCTGCTCGCGAGCGCGGCGCGAGAGCGGGACGCCGGCGCCGCGGGCGAGTCTTCATGAAGGCGGTGACGCAGAATCTCGAGAACGGCCGGCTCGAAGTCCAGGAGCTGCCGCCGCCCGCGCTGCGCCCCGCGGGCGTGCTGGTGCGGGTGCGCCGCTCGCTCGTCAGCCTGGGCACCGAGCGTGCCGTCATCGAGCTCGCGCACAAGGGCCCGCTCGGCAAGGCGCGGGAGCGGCCCGACCTGGTGCGCAAAGTCCTCGACAAGGCGCGGCAGGAGGGCTTGTGGAGCACCTACGGGGTGGTTCGCAACCTGATGAGCGCGCCGATCCCGCTCGGCTATTCGTGCGCCGGAGAGATCCTCGAGCTCGGCGCCGCCGCCGGCGCCCATCGGGTGGGCGACCGCGTCGCCTGCGCCGGCCTCGGCTACGCCAATCACGCCGAGATCGACTACGTGCCGCGCCAGCTCGCCGTCCCGATTCCGGAGGGCCTGACGTACGACGCCGCCTGCTTCGTCACCGTCGGCGCCATCGCGCTGCACGGCGTACGCCTCGCGGAGCCGACGCTCGGCGACCGCGTCGTGGTGATCGGTCTCGGCCTCGTCGGCCAGCTCTGCGCGCAGCTCGCGCGCTGCTCGGGCGCGACGGTGATCGCGTCGGACCTCGAGCCGGAGAAGGTGGAGCTGGCCCGACGGCTGGGCGCCCATCACCTCGCCGCGCCGGAAGCTCTCGAGCGCGCCGTCGCCGACCTCACCGGCGGCCTCGGCGCCGACGCGGTGATCCTCTGCGCGGCGACGAAGTCCAGCCGGCCCCTGGCGCAGGCGGCGGCGATCTCGCGTCTGCGCGGGCGGGTCGTCGTCGTCGGCGACGTCGGCATGGAGATCGAGCGCCGGCCGTTCTTCGACAAGGAGCTGGCGCTCGTCGTCAGCCGTTCGTACGGTCCCGGCCGCTACGATCCCGACTACGAGCTGCACGGTCGCGACTACCCCGCCGCCTACGTGCGCTGGACCGAGGGGCGCAACCTGGGTGCGTTCCTCGAGCTGCTGGCGCGCGGCGCCGTCGACGTCGGCCCCCTGATCTCGCACCGCTTCGCGATCGACGAGGCGGAGTCCGCCTACGCGATCGTCACCGGCGAGCGGCCGGAGCCGGCGATCGGCATCGTGCTCGAATACGGCGGCGAGGCGCCGCCCGCGCGGCGCGTCAGCCTGCCCCCCCGGCGCGCCGTCGCGGCACGTCCGCAGGTGCGCTGCGGCGTCCTCGGCGCCGGCCAGTTCGCCCGCGGCGTCCTCCTCCCCGCCCTCGCCGCACAGCGCGACGCGCGCATCCGCGCCGTATGCACGGCTTCCGGCCATACCGGCCGGCACGTCGCCGAGCGCTACGGAGCCGAGTACTGCACGGGGGACGTCGCCGAGATTCTCGCCGATCCCGACATCGATGCCGTGGTCGTCGCGACCCGTCACGACTCGCACGCCCGCCTCGCCACGGCCGCGCTCCGCGCCGGCAAGGCGGTGTTCGTGGAGAAGCCGCTGGCGCTGACCGAAGAGGAGCTCGGCGACGTCGAGCGGGCGCTCGCGGAAAGCGCCGACGCGCGGCTGCTGGTCGGCTTCAACCGTCGCTTCGCGCCTCTCGCCGTCGAGTGCCGGCGCTTCTTTGCCGACGTCACCGCGCCGCTCTTCGTCTCGTGCCGCGTCAACGCCGGCGAGCTGCCGGCCGACAGCTGGGTGCTCGATCCGGAGGTGGGCGGCGGCCGCATCCGGGGCGAGGTTTGCCACTTCGTCGACACCGTCGCCTTCCTCGCCGGCGCGCTCCCGGTGCGCGTCGCCGCCGAGGCGATCGGCCGCGACCCGCGCCGCTCGCAGAACGTCACCGTGACGCTGCGCCTCGCCGACGGCTCGGTCGGCGTCATCCACTACCTGGCGAGCGGCGACCCTTCGCTGCCCAAGGAGCTCGTCGAGGTCTTCGGCGGCGGCCGCGTCGCGCGGCTCGACAACTTCCGCTCCCTCGCCCTGCATCGCGACAACGGCCGGCAGCGGCGGCGGCGGCTCAACCAGGCCAAGGGCCATGCGCAGGAGATGGCGGCGTTCGTCGGCGCCGTCGCGCGCGGCGAGCCGATGCCGGTCGCTCTCGAATCGATTCTGACGGTGACACGGGCGACTCTCCGCATCCAGGAAAGCCTGGAGCGCGGACAGCCGCTCGACGTCGCCGCGGCTTCCGCAGGCGCGGCCGGCGGCTGATGTCTACCGCAGCCTCGCGCGGCGTCGTCCGGCGCCAGCGGACACCGCGAAGAAGTGACCTCGCGGGCCGTCGCCCGCCGCACACCGCATGAGCACGACCGTCTACGCGGGCGCCGTCCTCGCCGAGGCGCCCCGCGTCCTCGGCCTCATGGACCGCGGCGTGGAGAGCCCGACCGCAGGCTGCGGCGACCGCACCTACTGGGCGTGGAAGTTCGTCGACTTCCCCGCCGCGCGCCTGCAGGAATCGGTGTCGGTACTCGCCTTCCTCTATGCGACGCCGCTCGCGGGAAGCGCCTTCTACCGCCAGCCGCGGCTGCTCGAATGGATCGAGCGCGGCCTCGGCTTCTGGTCGCGCCTCCAGCACGCCGACGGCAGCTTCGACGAGGCGTATCCCTTCGAGCGCTCGCTGGCCGCCACCGCGTTCACCACCTTCTACGTCGGCGAGGCCCTCGAACGGCTGGGCGGCGCGCTCCCCGCCGCGGCGACCGCCGCGGCGACCGAGACGATGGCGCGCGCCGGCTGCTGGCTGGTTCGCCACGACGAGACGCACGGCTTCCTCTCCAACCATCTCGCCGCCGCCGCCGCCGCCCTCCTGCACGCCCACCGCCGCAGCGGCGAGCGCCGCTTCGCGGCGCGCGCCGCCGAGCTCCTCGACCGCTTTCTCGCCCGGCAGTCGGCGGAGGGCTGGTACGAGGAATACGGCGGCGCCGATCCCGGCTACCAGACGCACGGCAGCTACTACCTCGCGCGCTGCTGGCAGCTCGGCGGCGACGAACGGCTCGCCGCCTCGCTCGCGCGGGCGGCGCGCTTCCTCGCCCACTTCGTGCACCCCGACGGCAGCCTCGGTGGCGAGTACGCGAGCCGCGACACGCAGACCTACTATCCGGCGGCCTACGAGATGCTGGCGCCGCTCGACCCCGCCTCGGCGTGGATCGCGGAGGCGCTGCGGCCGTCGATCACCGGCGCCGCCACCGTCACGCTCGGCTCCGTCGACCTCTTCAATTACTGCCCGTTCCTCAACAATTTCGCCGCCGCCCACGACGCCTGCGCCGGGCGCGCGCCCACCGCGCCCGCCGTCGACCCGACGCCGGCCGCCGGCCTCTCCTGGTTCCCGGACGCCGGCCTGGCGCGCCGGCGCACGGCGAGCTACGACGCCTTCGTCGGCACCGCCAAGGGCGGGGTCGTCAAACTCTTCGACCGCCGGCGCCGCGAGCTCGTCTACAGCGACTGCGGCTACCTCGGCCGGCTGCGCTCGGGCCGCCCGGTCTCGACGCAGTATCTCGATCGGGCGCGGCCGACGCGGGCGGGTGACGACGCCATCGAGGTCGAGGGCCATCTCGCCGAGCTGGCGCGGCCGGCGATGACGCCGGCGCTCTTCCTCGCCTTCCGCCTCTTCACGCTCACGGCCGGCCGTCTGCCGCCGCTCGCGCGCTGGCTCAAGCGCCGGCTGGCGCGCGCCCTGATCCACCGCCGCCGCCCGCTGGCGGTGCGCTTCCTGCGCCGCATCGAGTTCGGCGAAGGCACCGTGCTGGTGCGCGACCGCCTCGTCGGTCGCGACGGCGATCACTTGCGCGAGCTGCGCTGGGACCCGATCTTCTCGACCATCCACATGGGATCGGCGCGCTACTTCGTGGCCCACGAGCTGCATTGCTTCCCCGCCGGCGGCGATGTCGATCCGAGAGCGATCGCCGCCGGCCTCGAGCTCGAGCGCACCGCCTCGGTCGGGAGCTGAGCCGGCGATGTGCGGCATCTGCGGCTTCATCGGTTTCTCCGAGGAGGGGCTGCTCGAGCACATGACCGAAGCCCTGCGCCACCGCGGACCGGACGGTGCCGGCGCCTTCGCCGAGGCCGGCGTCGGACTCGGCCACCGGCGGCTGAGCATCATCGACGTCGCGGGCGGCAGCCAGCCGATGACGAACGAGGACGGCACGCTCGTGCTCGTCCACAACGGCGAGATCTACAACCATCGCGAGCTGCGCATCGAGCTCGAGACACGGGGCCACCGCTTCCGGTCGCGCTCCGACTCCGAGGTGATCCTCCATCTCTACGAGGAGCTCGGCCCGGCCTGCCTCGAGAGACTCTCGGGAATGTGGGCCTTCGCCCTCTACGACCGCCCTCGCCGCCGCCTCCTGCTCGCCCGCGACCGCATCGGCATCAAACCGCTCTACTATCTCGAGTCCGGTCCGCGCTTCCTCTTCGCCTCCGAGATCAAGGCGCTGCTGCGCTGGCCCGGCTGGCAGCCGACGCTCGACCTCGGCGCCGTCGACGACTACCTGGCGCTGCGCTACGTGCCGGGGCCCGGCGGGCTCTTTCGCGAGGTGCGCAAGCTGCCGGCGGCGCATTACGCGACGGTCGAGGCGGGGCGCACGACGCTCGTCCGCTACTGGCGCCCCGAGCCGCGCCGGGCGGCGGGCGCGCGCTCCGAGGACGAGCTGGTCGAGGAGTTCGCCGAGCGCTTCGAGCGCAGCGTCCGCCGCCGGCTGATGTCGGAGGTGCCGCTCGGCGCCTACCTGAGCGCCGGCGTCGACTCCGGCGCCGTCGTCGCGGCGATGTCGAGAGCGACCGCGCAGCCGGTGCGCACCTTCACGGTCGGCTTCGACTTCGAGCACGACGAGCTCGCCGCGGCGGCGGCCACCGCCCGCGAGCTCGGCTGCATCCACACCGAGATCCCCTGCCGCGCCGCCGACGTCGAGCTGCTGCCCGAGATCGTCTGGCATCTCGACGAGCCGATCGGCGACGCGATCGTCCTGCCGATGTACCAGCTCGCCCGCCGCGCGAAGCGCGACGTGACCGTGGTCCTCACCGGCGAGGGCGCCGACGAAACGCTCGGCGGCTATCTCTTCCACCGCGTGCTGCTCGCCGGCGGGCGCCTCGCCGGCCTGCCGCGGGCCCTGCGCGACGGCCTGCTCGCGCCGCTCGTCCGCGCCACGCCGGCGCGCCTGCTCGACCTCGCCTTCCGCTACCCCGCCGCGCTCGGCGTGCGCGGCAAGCAGAAGCTCCTCGACTTCCTGCCCCTCGTCGGCCGCGACCGCCTGCCGGCGGCGTACCGGCACCTGATCTCGCTCTTCGATCCGCGCGACACGGCTGCGCTCTACGGCGCCGAGCTGGCGGCGGCGGTGCGCGCCGCTCCGCCGCGCGCCGAGCCGGTGGGCGCCGAGGGCGAGCTCCTCGACCGCATCCTGGCGCTGCAGTTCGACTCCTGGCTGCCGGAAGACATCCTCACCAAGCAGGACAAGCTCTCGATGGCGCACGGCGTCGAGGCGCGCGTGCCGTACCTCGACCACGAGCTGGTCGAATTCGTGCTCGGCCTGCCGCCGGCGCTCAAGCTCCGCCGCGGAGCGTCGAAGGTGGTCTTGCGGCGTTACGCGGAGCGGCTGCTCCCGCGGCGGGCGGCACGCCGCCCGAAGATGCCGTTCTACGTGCCGGCCGAGCGCTTTCTCGCCGAGCCCCGCTTCGTCGAGATGCTCGACGACACGCTCTGCGAGCGCGCCGTGCGATCGCGCGGCCTCTTCCGGCCGGAGGCCGTCGCCGACCTGCGGCAGCGAGCGCGCGGCGGCGAGTTCCTCCACGTCAAGCAGGCGGTGAGCCTGATGATGCTCGAGCTCTGGTTCCGCTCTGCCGTCGACCGGCGCGGGAGCCGCTGAGGGTGACGTCGGTGCGCCGAGCGAGCGACGGGAGCGCGACGCCGCTCGCGGCCACGGCGAGGCTCGAGGCCGAGTCGGCGCGGCGGCTGGGAGCGCGGCACGCCGTCGCCTTCGCCTACGGGCGGCACGCGCTCGCCGCCATCCTCGAAGGCGTCGGCGCGGTCGCCGGCGATCGCGTGGTCGTCTCGCCGCTCAACTGCACGGTCGTGCCGCTCGTCCTGCGCGCTTCGCGCCTCGTGCCCGTTTACGCGGAGATCTCCGCGCGCACGCTCAACCTCGACGCCGGAGCCGTCGCGGCGGCGTCCGCCGGCGCGCGCGCCGTGGTCTTCCAGCACACCTACGGCAGCCCGGAGGGCGTGCGCGACGCCGCCGTCGCCGCCGCGGTGCGCGGCATCGCCCTGATCGAGGATTGCGCCCACTGCCTGCCGCTCGCCGGTCCGTTCCCGTCGCCCGGCGCCACCGGCCGCGCGGCGATCTTCAGCAACAACTTGCGCAAGCCGCTGCCGGCGGCGAGCGGCGGCCTGGCGGTCACCGGCGACGAGGCACTCGCGGCGCATCTCGCCGCCCGGCGAGACGGCCTGCCCCGGCGGTCGACGCTCGCCGAGCTCGGCCTGAGCGCCGAGCTTCTCGCCCATCGCCTGCTCCTCCGTTCCCGCACCTACTGGCCGCTCCTCGCGCTCAGCCGGCTGGGCCGACGCCCGCAGCGGGAAGGGCTCGACGGCGAGATCGACGCGACGATCACTCGCCGCGCCCTGCGCATCAGCGCGGCGCAGGCACGGCGGGGTCTCGCGGCGCTCGCGCGCATCGACGCCGACGCGCGGCATCGACGCCGCCTCTGCGCCGAGTACGCCGCCGCCCTGGGCGACGCCGCCGGAGTCGGGCTGCCGTGCGCCGGAGAGGACCGGCCGCTCTCGCTCTTCCCGGTGCTGGTGCCGGCGAAGCGCGAGTTGCTGCGGCGCGCCCGACGCCGTCTGGTCGAGATCGTCGCCTGGCCGATCGGTCCGCCGCTCTTCCCGCTCGTCGACGCCGCCGACCTGGCGCGCTACGGCTACGAGCGCGGGAGCTGCCCGGTCGCCGAGGATGTCGCGAGCCGCCTCGTCGGGCTGCCCACCGACCTACGCACGGGACCTCGCCAGCGCGACGCCGTGGTCGCGCTGCTTCGCGCCCACCTCGAGAGCCGATGATCCGGGTGACGCGACTCGCGGCACTCGCGCCCGCCGATCGTGACGCCGTGGTCGCCTTTCTCGACGGCGCCTCCGGGGCCTGCCTCTTCCATCGCCCCGAGTGGCACGCCGTGATCCACTCCACCTACGGCCACTCCACCCACTGGTTCGTCGCCCGCGACGAGGGCGCCGCGATCGTCGGCGTCTTCCCCGTCGTCGCGGTGAGGCACCCGCTGCTCGGCCTCAAGCTGGTCGCCGTGCCGTACCAGTTCCACGCCGGAGCACCGCTGGCCGCCGACGACGCGGTCGGGCGGGCGCTGGCCGAGAGCGCGGTCGCTTTCGCCCGCGAGCGCGGCGCCCGCCATCTCGAGATCCGGCACTTCGCGGCCGTGCCCTACCTCGAGCACGCCGGCTTCGCCGCTCTCGACGCGGGCCTGGTGGCGACGGAACGCCCGATTGCGGAGCTGGAGGCCGCCGAGCTCCGTCACGGGCACCGCGCCTACATCGACCACTGCATCCGACGTGGTGTGGAAATCGTCGAGTCGAGCACGATCGATGGGCTGCGCGCATTTCGCACGCTCTACCGGATCGAGCAGCGGGCGCTGGGAGCGCCGCAGGCCGGTGCGCCCCTGTTCGAGAGTATCGACCGCCACCTTCGATCGCGCTATCGGCTGCTTCTCGCCTCGCTGCACGGGCAGACGATCGGCGGACTCCTGACGCTCGAGGACGGCATCACAGCCTTCGTCCGCTGCACTGCCACGTCACACCCCGACGCGCGGCGGCTGAGCGTCAGCAAGGCGCTCTACTGGCGCGCGATGCTCGGTGCCCGCGAGGGCGGTTGCCGCGTCTTCCACTTCGGCGCCTCGGCGCGCGCCGATCGCGGGCTGATCGCCTTCAAGGAGGGCTGGCGGGCGACGACCCGGCCGGTGCATCTCTACGGCTATGCTCTGCGCGGCTCGCCGCCCGTGCCTGGGAGCTACTTCGAGGGCTATCGCCTCGCCAAGGCGGTCTGGCGCCGCCTCCCGCTCCCGGTCGTCGACTGGCTCGGGCAGAGGGTGACGCGATGGATCTGCTGAAACGATGAGTGAAATCCGCGGGACTGCGTCAGGGGCGATCGAGGTCAGCGTCGTCTGTCCGTTCTTCAACGAGGCGGCCATCCTCGACGACGCTCTGCGCAGCTTGCTCGACCGGCTCCGCGGACTCGGAGCTAGCTGGGAGCTGATCGTCGTCGACGACGGTTCCACCGACGGCTCGCGCGAGCTCGCCCTCGCCGCGGCGCGCGAGGAGCCGCGCCTGCGCGTCCTCGGCTACCCGCGCAACCGCGGCCGCGGCCGCGCCCTGCGCACCGGTATCGCGGCGGCGCGCGGCGAGATCGTGGTGACGACGGAGATCGATCTCTCGTGGGGCGAGACCATCGTCGCCGACCTCGTCGCCGCCATGCGCGCCGAGGGGGACGCCGACATCGTCGTCGCCAGCCCGCACCTGCGCGGCGGGGGCTACCGCAACGTGCCCGCGAAACGGGTGTGGATCAGTCGCGTCGGCAACCGCATCGTCCGGTTGTGCATGGCGAACGCCGCGACGATGAACACCGGCATGACCCGCGCCTATCGTCGCGAAGTGATCCAGACGCTGCCGCTCGTCGAGGACGGCAAGGAGCTCCACCTCGAGATCGTCCTCAAGGCGACCGCCCTCGGCTACCGGATCCTCGAGATTCCCGCGGTCCTGGAGTGGAAGCAGCACCGGCGAGCCGGCCGGCCGGTGGCGCGCCGGAGCTCCTCCAACATCAACCGGCTGATCGTCTCGCACAGCCTGTTCAGCATCCTCGCCAACCCGGTGCGCTACGTCTGGCTGCTGAGCGTCGCCTTCGTGCTCCTCGGTGCGCTGTTCGTCGGCGGCGCGGCAGTGCTCTACCTGCGCGACCGGGTCGCCGCCTATACGGCGCTCTTCGGCCTCTCCCTGGCGATCGTCGGCATGCTGCTCTTCGTTCTCGGCGTCGTGCTCAAGCAGGGGAACCTGATCCTGCGCGAGCTGTGGTTCCTGCGCCACGAGAGCCTGCGGCGCCCGGCGCCGCCGGGCGCCGCGGCGACGCCGGCGAGCGCGGTTCAGGACGAGCCGCCGACGCGGTAGAAGTAGACGTTGACGAAGCTGTCGCGGTAGAAGGGTTCGGTGCGCACCAGCTCGCAGCCGAGCTTCCGGTAGAAGGCGTTGGCGGTCTCGTTGGTCGGCTCGACGGTGGCGAACTTGACCACCTCGACGCCCTTCGCCGCGAGCTCGGCCATGGCGGCGCGGAACAGCGCGCTGCCGATGCCGCGCGTCACGACGCCGCGCCGCACCGCGAAGCTGATCGCTTCGGCGCGCGGATCGTCGCGCGGCGCCGCGGGAAAGTGGCGCAGCCCGCGCAGCACCACGCGCAGCCGCTCCGGCCGCCGCAGGCTGGGCAGGATCGCCCAGGCCGCCGCCAGCCCGCGCCGGCGCAGGAAGTCGCGGTGGAACGCCCGCGTGTCGGTGACCACGGCGATGTAGCCGGCGACCCCGGAGTCGTCCTCGGCGACGAGGCAAACGGCGAACGGCGACTCGGCGATGTGCCGGTGGAGCAGCGTCACGAAGCGCGCGCCGAGCTCGCCGAGGCGGCCCCACGAGATCGCGTCGCTCATCAGGCGGGCCAGCGTCCCGGCGTCGTCGGCGCCGGCGGCGCGCAGACGGACGGCGCTGGTCCCTCCCTCCACGCCGTGGCTCACGCCGCCGCCCGCGCCCGCTGCGCGCCACCGGCGTAGAGCAACGCGCCCACCAGGCAGAGCAGGATGGTGCCCACCCGCCACGCCGCGACGAGCCCCGCGCCGCCGCTCCTGCCGACGGTACGGAAGAGAGCCTCCGAGGCGGCCTCGCCGACGCCGAGCCCGCCCGGAGCGATCGGCAGCACGTTGGCGATCAGCCCGAGCAGCGCGAGCGTGACCGTGGTGAGCGCCGGGAGACCGGGGAGCAGGACGCTGCCGGCCACCGCCAGCACGGCGGCGAGCAGCAGGTGACCGGCGAGCGAGAGGAGGACGGCGGCAAGGAGCGACGGCGCGCTCTCGCGGAAGCCGTGCACCGTCGCCGCCGCCCGCGCCACCGCCTCGCCGAACGGGATGCGCGCACGCAGCCAGCGCACGGCCGCGCTCTCGCGCAACCGCCGCGATCCGGCGACCGCCGCGCCGGCAAGGAGGAGCGCCAGACAGACGACGACGCCGAGCGCCGCGCCGCCGACGAGCGGCACCGCGCGCAGCGCCGGCTGGGCGGCGAGGAGTGCGAGCAGCACGACGAGCAGCGAGAGGAACGCCACGGCGCGATCGACGAGCAGCAGGGCCGCCACCTCCACCTTGCGCCGCGGATGCAGTCCGACGAGGTAGTAGAGCTTCATCACGTCGCCGCCGGTGCCGCCCGGGATCCACAGGTTGAACAGCGCGCCGACGGCGACGACGCGGAATCCGTCGCCCAGCGAGACGCCGAGGCCGCGCGCTGCGAAGAGCACCGAAAGCCGGCCCGCCTCGAGCCCGGCGCCGAGGACCGGCGCCAGATTGAGCAGGACGAGGAGCCAGAGGGTAGTGAAGAGCGTCGCGAGCGTCGCCCGCGTCTCGGCGGCGCGCAGCAGGTACGCGAGCAGCGCGACGCCGACCGCCGTGCGCACGAGCGCCAGCGCGAACGAGATCCACCTGCGGCGCGCCGCCATGCCGCTACCGCGCCCGCCCGTCCGCACCGGCCGGCGGCGAGGGCTCGCCGCCCGTCGTCCGCGTCGCGCGAGCGAAGATCCGCACCGGCGGCGCCACCGAAGGGCTGTCGAGCCGTGCGCGCCCGAACGGCCGGGCGACGAGCGTCGGCGGCGGAAAGTGCGCGACCAGCTCGTAGCCGGCGGAGCCGTCGAGCAGCGCGGCGTAGACCTCGGGCGGGCAATCGGCGCTGTGCTCGCGGCCGGAGCCGCTCGTCCAGTCGGGGATCACGATCAGCAGCTCCGGCCCGTCGTCCGCCAGGTCGCGCCGCATGGCCGCTCCGGGCCCGCGCTCGCCCAGCCAGCGCTCGCGCCCCAGGACCCGGCGCGAGCTCGTCGCGGCGGCGAGCGCTGGCAGCTTGTCGGTCACTCCGAAGTACTCGATCCGCTCGCCGGGGCGCAGGCGAGCGCGCAGCCATTCGCCCGCCGCGTATCGCGTGTCGTGCCATTGAGCGTAGCTGAGGTCGAGACCCATCGCCAGGCGCAGGGCGACGAGCGCGGCGACGGCGAGCCGGTACGGCGCCGCGCCGATCGCCGCCAGGCGGACCAGCGCCAGCGCGGCGAAGGCGTCGACGAACAGCGTCATCGGCAGGTAGTAGCGCAGCACCGCGACGCCGACCGGGCGGACGACCGCCAGGAAGGTGACGACGAGCGGCAGGAGCCAGAGCGCGTGCCGCCGGTCGCGGCGCACGGCGAGAATGAATCCGGCCGCCGCGGCGAGCAGCACCGGCCACGTGTACCACTGTGCGAGGCCGGTCGCCGAGGCCGCCGCGAGCGTCCACGTGCCGGCGAGAGTCGACGGCGCCGGTGAAAAGTAGGCGTCGGCGCTGGTCAGGCTCTGCGGAGCGAAGAGCAGCGCCTCGAGATGCGCCAGATGACGCCGCGGGTCGATCAGCATGCCCGTCGCCGCGACGTAGGCGGCGAGCCCGCAGCCGACGAAGACTGCGAACGCCCGCGCCCGCCCGCCGGTGTCGCGCGGCGGAGCGAAGCCGGGCACGAAGGGCGCGACGCAGACGGGCACGAAGAGCGCCACCGCCTGGTCCTTGGTGGCGACCGCGAGGGCGGCGAACAGCCCGAGCCACGCCGCGCGGCGCGCCGACGCGCCGTCGAAGAGCATGCGGGCGAGGACGACGAAGCCGAGCGCGCTCCAGAAGAGCGCCGGCACGTCGAGGTTTCCGGTGCGCCCGTAATAGACGAGCGGGAAGCTGGTGAGCGTCAGCGCCGCGGCGACGACTCCTGCCCGGTGGCCGAAGAGCGTGCCGGCGAACAGGCACGAGGCGATGACGATGCCCGCCGCCATCGCGACGCTGACCAGTCGGCCGATCACCGTCAGCACTTCGAGCGCTCGCACCGGGTCGCGCAGGCCGAAGGGAAAAGAGGCCGAGGGCGCCTCGAGCCCGCCGCTCAGGTAGAGCCCGCCGAGGTACGGCGCCTGCGCCGCAGAGACGACGAAGTAATGCCACAACGGGTAGCCGAAGTTGCGGTCCGGCGCCGGCGAGAGGAAGGTGCTGCGCATCTCGGCGAGGCCTTCGAGCGGCAGGATCTCGTCGGTGGCCCAGGTCTTCGTGCGGTCGGCGGCGTTGGCGTGCGGCAGCCCCCAGCCGACGAGCGGCGCGTAGAGCGCGACCGCCGCCAGCCCGAAGGCGACGAGGACCCTACGCGGAACCGGCGCGTCCCGAAGTTGCGGCATCGGCGCGCGCATTCTAGAGGCCGGTGGCCCTGCCGCCGAGGCCGCCGACCGCGCCGGCTCGCGGCCGCGACAACGCCGTCGCCGCCGCGGCGCCCGCGCTCAGGCCGGAACTCTGGACTGCACTTCGGTGCGGAAGCGCAGCGGGTGGGCGATGCGCTCGAACGCTTCGCGGGTGCCGCCGGTGCCGGTGACGACGATGGTGCCGTAGCCGAGCAGCCGCCCGACGAGCGCCTGGTCGACGCCGACGCCTTCGACCTTGGTGAGCAGCAGCTCGACCGAGTGGCGGCTCACGATGCCGACCTTGATCAGCACCCTCCGGTTGGTGATCGCGAACTCGGAGGTGACCCAAACGGCCCAGCGCGCGAGCGCGAGACCGGCGGCGACGGCGAGGACGAGCAGACCGGCGACCAGGATCCAGCCGCCGAAGGCGCCGGCGAGACGCGCGACGATCGCCGCACTGCCGATGAGCGCCAGTGCGAGCGGTGCCACGAAGATGACCCAGTGCAGCCGTGCGCGGTACTCCACCGCCTCGCCGGACACCAGGTTGCGGTCGACATAGCCCATGGCGCGAGCCCCCTGCCGGCACGCCGACCGGACCTCGCGCTTCCCGCCCTCTTCCCTTGCAACTTCCGTGCAAGATCGCGAGACTGGCCAGCGGCGGTCGTCGATTCGGGACTCCAGCTGCGGTCGCCGCGAGCCATGCCGCGCTCTTTCGGGCGTCAGTGCTCCAGTCTGTCGACGACGAGTCGAACGGAACCGACCACGACAGCCACGAGAGGTCGCGCTCTTCGCCGCCGGCGGGGCGCCCGGCCATCTCCCAGCGCCGCGGCCCGATGCTGACGAGCGCGCGGCCGTCGGCGGAGATGTCCCAGAGGTCCGGCTTGGCCGGCAGCGTGATCGCGCAGTGCTCGCCGACCGCCTCGCGAGGCGGCAGCGGTCCTGCGGTGAGGCGCTCGGTCAGTGTCCTTCCCGAGAGCAGCTCGCAGACGAGGTAGGTCGTTCCGTCGTGGCGGCCGATGTCGTGAATGGTGAGGAGGTTGGGGTGCTCGAGCCACCCCGTCGCGCGCGCTTCGCGCTCGAAGCGCTGGAGGCGCGCCGCATCCGACGCCACTTCGGCGGGCAGCACCTTGATCGCGACCTCGCGCTCGAGGTCGGGGTCGCGGGCGCGGTAGACCTCGCCCATGCCGCCAGCGCCCACCAGCGCCACGACCTCGAAACGTCCGAGCCGCTCTCCCGGCCGCAGGCTCATCGACCTTCGCTCGTACGACCTCCGTACGAAGAGACGATACCGCTGTGTTTTGCAGGCACCGTCGGGCTCCCGCGGCTAGCCCAGCGCGAGCAGCTCGCGAACCTTCTGGGCCAGTGCGCTGGAAGAAAACGGCTTCTCGAGATAGGCGAGCTCGCCGGCAAGCAGTCCGCTGCGCAGGGCGTCTTCACTCGCATAGCCGGAGGTGAGGAGCACGCGGACGTCGGGCCGTATCTCGAGCACCCGCTCGGCGAGGGTGCGGCCGCTCATCCCCGGCATCACGAGATCGGTGATCATCAGGTGAATCGGACCCGAGTGCTCTCGCACCAAGCGCATCGCCGAGCTCCCTTCGGGCGCCGCCAGGACCGTGTACCCGAGCTGCTGCAACAGCCGGTGCGTCAGCTCGCGCACGGCGTTGTCGTCCTCGACCAGGAGGATCGTCTCTTTACCATCCGAGGCGGGCGGCGCCGGCGTGGGTCTTTTCTCCGGCAGGGCGCTCCCTTCGATCCAAGGCAGGTAGACCTCGAATTCGGAGCCGCGCCCAGGCTCGCTCTCGACGTGCAGGAAGCCCCCACTCTGCGCGACGACACCGTAGACGGTGGCGAGCCCCAAGCCAGTCCCCTTGCCCACCTCCTTGGTCGTAAAGAACGGCTCGAAGAGGTGGTCGAGCGTGTTGGCATCCATGCCGGCGCCGGAGTCCGCGACGGTGAGACGGACGAAGCGCCCCTGACGACCTGCCGCGATGCGCGCTGCGTCCTCCCGGTCGAGCTCGACCACCGCGGTCTCGATGCGCAGACGCCCGCCGCCGGCCATCGCGTCGCGGGCGTTGACCGCCAAGTTGACGATCACCTGTTCGAGCTGGCTGCGGTCGGCCAACACCACCGCCGAACCGGCAGGGGCGAGGCGGGTGACGAGCTCGACGTGCGCACCGATCAACCGTTCGAGCAGCTTCCCCGCCTGTCCCACGACCTCCGACACGTCGACCTGCCGCGGCTGTAGCACCTGTTTGCGGCCGAACGCGAGGAGCTGGCGAGTGAGCGCCGCTGCGGCCTCGGCGGCACGCCGGATTTCGGCGATCTCGGGCGGCGGCGATTCGCCGCCCCGCTCGCCGTCGGACACCAGGTCGCAGCAGCCGATGACGACGGTCAACAGATTGTTGAAGTCGTGGGCGACGCCCGCCGCGAGACGACCGATCGCCTCCAGGCGCTGCGCCTGCTCGAGCTGCTCCTCGAGTCGGCGGCGTTCGGTCACGTCGACGACGAACGCGGCGAGGCAGCTCTCGCCCCCCGTTTCGATCAGCTCGAAGTTGCAGAGCGTCGAGCGCACTTCGCCGTTCTTCGTCCGTACCGCGACGTCGCGGTTGGTGATGGCACCGCTGCGCTGCAGCTCGGCGATCACTCCGTCGCGCTCGGCAGGATTTGCCCACACGCCGAGCTCCGCGGCGGTACGCCCGACGATCTGGTCGCGCACATAACCGAGCATGCGCAGGAAGCTCGGATTGACATCGACGTAGCGCCCCTCGCCGAGCGTCGAGAGCGACATGCCGACCGGACTGGCGGCGACCACCGTCGCAAAGCGCGCCTCCGAGCGGCGCAGCGCTTCTTCGGCCGCATGCCGTTCTCGCCGCACCGTGGCCTCACGAAGCTCGCGTTCGATCGCCGGCACCAGGCGCCGCAGATTCTCCTTCATCACATAGTCGCCGGCGCCTGCCTTCATCGCTTCCACCGCCGTGTCCTCGCCGATCGTGCCCGAAACGAAGACGAACGGCGTGTCGAGCCCGCGGCGGAGGACGATGTCGAGCGCCGCACGGCCGCTGAACCCGGGCATGCTGAAGTCGGCGACGATCACGTCCCAGGCGCCGCGGTCGAGGGCTGCCTCCAGATCGAGCTCGGTCGCCACGCGCTCGAAGACGACCTGGTACCCCGCCCGCCGGAGCTCGACGAGCACGAGCTGTGCGTCGTCCTCCGAATCCTCGACGAGCAGAATGCGCAGCGGCGTATTCACCTCACGCCTTCCTCGGCGGCGGCTCGTTGAGCAGCAGCCAGTAGAGGCCGAGCTGGCGAGCCGCCTCGACGAACTCGTTGAAGTCGACGGGCTTGCGGACGTAGCTGTTGGCGCCGAGACGGTAGCTGTCGATCAGGTCACGCTCCTCGCGCGACGAGGTGAGCACGACGACCGGCAGCAGGCGCGTCCGCTCGTCGGAGCGCACCCGGCGAAGCACCTCGAGCCCGTCGAGCTTGGGCAGCTTGAGATCGAGGAGCACGAGCTGCGGCGTCGCGGAGGCGTCCCGGCCGGCATGGGGGCCGGTGGCGAAGAGGTAGTCGAGCGCCTCGGCGCCGTCGCGCGCGACGACGACCTCGTTGCCGAGGTTGTGCTTGCGGAGCGCGCGCAGCGTCAGCGCCTCGTCGTCGGGGTTGTCTTCGACGAGAAGGATCGTCTTCGAGCGCATCGACCACCTCCATCGCTCACAGCGTGAAGTAGAACGCCGCCCCGCGCCCCACTTCGGCCTCGGCCCAGATTCGGCCGCCGTGTCGACGCACGATGCGCCGGACGGTGGCGAGCCCGATGCCGGTGCCCTCGAATTCGTCGACTCGGTGCAGTCGCTGGAAGGGCGCGAAGAGATTCTCCGCGTATCTCATCTCGAATCCGACGCCGTTGTCCCGGACGCGAAAGACGGCAGCGCCGTCGAGCGCCTCGCGCGTCAGCTCGACGCACGCCTGCTCCTTCGGCCGCGTGTACTTCCACGCGTTGCCGAGCAGGTTCTCGAGCGCGACGTGAAGCAGCCGAGGATCCCCCTCCGCGACGAGATCTTCGCCGATCACCACCTCCACCTTGCGCTCCGGATCGCATCGGTGCAACTCGTCGAGGATCGTGCGCGCGACGGCGCCCAGGTCGACGCTCTCCCGCCGCATTTCCGAACGAGAGACGCGGGCGAGCTCGAGCAGGTCGTCGATCAGCGCCGCCATGCGTTGCGCCGCGGCGCGCACGCGACCGAGGTGGCTGCGGCCCGTCTCGTCGAGCCGATCGGCACAGTCCTCGAGCAGCGCCTGACTGAATCCGTCGATGCTGCGCAGTGGCGCACGGAGGTCGTGCGAAACCGAATACGAGAAGGCATCGAGCTCGGCGTTGGCGGCCGCCAGCTCGGCCGCGTTGCGGCGCAGATCCTCCTCCGCCTGCTTGCGGCGCGTGATGTCGCGCAGCACGGCGGTAAAGGCCCGCTGGTCGCCCTCCTTCCAGGTGGCGAGCGACAGCTCGACGGGGAATTCGCGGCCATCGGCACTTCGTCCTTCGAGCTCGACCGTTCGGCCGATGACGCGCGCTTCGCCGGTTCGCAAAAAACGCTCGAGGCCGCGCCGGTGCGCCTCGTGGAATCGCTCCGGCATCAGCACGGTGATCGGCCGGCCGGCGACGCCCTTCGCTTCGAGGCCGAAGAGCCGCTCTGCCGCCGGATTGAGATAGGTGATGTCGCCGTGCGCGTCGGCCGAGACGATGGCGTCGGTGGCGGTCTCGGCCAGCGCGCGGAAACGCTCCTCGCTCGCCGCGAGCGCGGCCGTCATCCGCCGCTCCTCGGTGACGTCGCGCGCCACGACGATGCGCGCCGGCCGCTCGTCGAAAGTGACGGGGGCGGCGATGATTTCGACGTCGATGACGGTTTCGTCGCGCTTCCGGTGTCGCCAGAATCCGCGCGAATCGGACTCGCCATCGACTGCGGCGACGTGCCGGTGCAGCTTTTGCAGGTCCTCCGCAGGCCGAATGTCGCCGAGGTTCATCGCCAGGAACTCGTCGCGGGTGTAACCGTAGCTGCTCATCGCCGCCTCGTTGACGGCGAGAAAGGAGAGGGTCTCGCGATCGAAGACCCAGGTCGGCAGGGGGACGAGGTCGAAGAAGAGCCGATAGCGCGCCTCGGAGTCGCGCAGCTCCTGCTCGACACGGCGCCGCGCGATCTCGGCGCGATCGAGCGTGAAAGAGACCGCTCCGACCGCCGCGACGAGAGTCGCCAGGCCGGCGATGACGACTAGGGCGACAGCCACTTCACCGTCGATGCGGCCGCTGCGGGCGAGACCGACGAACAATCCTCCGAATGCGACGAGTGCCGCCGCGACCGCCGGCAGGAGGCGTCGCGCCGCGACTCCTCCCGGACCGTCGCTGCGCAGCAGCGCGACCAACCCGCGGCTCGGATCCGCGGCCAGCGCCGCAGCGCTCAAGACCACGAAGGTCGCCGCGGTGCCGACAGCCATCCTGCCGTGAAGAGCCGGGGCGCCGTAAGCGTGGGCGATCAGCCCCACGAGGCCGAGGCCGCCGGTGCCGAGGAGCGACACGTTGGCGACGAATTGAGCGCGGGTCGACGCGCGGTCGAAAATCACGAGCCCGCTGCCAGCGAGCAGGAAGGCCACCGCCGTGGTCGCGCCCATGCGTGCGCGAGCGGCATCGACGGCGGCGAGCGAGGCAAACCAGGTGTCGACCCCCGCCGCGAAGAGCGAAAGATATTCCGCGATGCGCAGCAGACCAAGGAGCACGACCGCGAGTGCAAGTGCGGAGGAGGCGCGCGCCCATCGCCAGCTCGGGCTCCCCGGCCGCGCCAATGCCAATGAGAGGCCAGCCATGAGAAAGCCCAGTCCGGTTGACGGATTCATCGCCGCCGTCCGGCCACCCGGCGGATGCAATGGCCCACCTGCGACGAGCCAGACGGCCAGCACGGCGCCGCCGAGCACAGCCACGCCCCATCCCACGCCGGCCGCGATCCGCGTCTGTCCGGCGCGATTCGAAAGCACCGCGCTCCCGTGCTCTGCCGTCGAGCGCACAGTCGATTCCTTCACTCGACTTCCCTTCGGCGTCTCCAGGTCTCGTCCCCCACGGGTAGGTGCGAACTTCTTCGCGCTACCGCTTCCGACCTCATCGACGGCCTCACGGGCGATCCACGGCCCTAGGTTGCGCCAACTCGCCCCTGAGCGCAAGCCCGCTGTCAGATTCCGACGGTGACCGCGCCGTTCGAAGCTCGCGCGCACCGGTCTTCTCGCACCTCGCGGCGAGCGTTGGTGAGAATGCTTCATGTCAACGCTCCTCACTGCGCGGCCGGCGGCCGTCCAGTCCATCGTGAGATGCTTGCCCGCGATTCGACAGCGGCCACGCTGACAATCGCGTCCGCCACCGACCACGCCGAGGAGCACTGCCATGCCACTCTACGTCGACGGCTTCGTTCTGCCGATGCCGAAGAAGAACCTCTCGCGGCGCATGTGCTACGGCGGCTTCGAGGTCATCGTCGAGGCGTGAGCGAGCCGATTCCTCCGCCCGCCGCCGAGCCGGCGGGCGCTGCCGCGGCGCCGACGGGCAGGCGCCGCTACGACCGCGCCATCGTCGCGGGACCGCTGACGCCGGCGGTGTGGAGGATCGCGTGGCCGACGATGCTGACCAACGTCTTCGGCGGCCTGCAGGGGATCGTCGACCACGTCATGGTCGGCCGCTACGTCGGCTACCACGCCAATGCCGCGATCGGCGTCGCCTGGCAGATCCTGCTCGTCGTCATCGTCTTCATCGCCTCGCTGTTCACCGGCATGAACGTGCTGGTGGCGCGCTTCGCGGGCGCCGAGGACCACGAGAAGGTGGACCGCACCGTCTACCAGGCGTTCCTCACCGCCGTCTTCCTCGCCGTCGGCGTCATGGCGCCGGTCGGCTACCTGCTCTCGCCGACCCTGCTCGACCTCGTCAACGCCGAGCCGGCGGTGCAGGCCGAAGCGCTTCCCTACCTGCGCATCACTTTCCTCACCTCGATCGGCATGCTCGCTTTGCACATGCTCGGAGGCGCCCTGCGCTCGGCGGGGGACGCGCGCACGCCGCTGGTGCTCGGCGTCGCCGTCACCGTCCTCAACATCGGTTTCAACGTCGTCCTCATCCGCGGCCTCGGCCCGATCCCCGCCTACGGCACCGCCGGCGCCGCGCTCGGCACCGCCCTCGCCTCCGGCCTGGTCATGGCCTATTCGCTCTGGCGCCTCTGGCACGGCGGCTGGGTCGTGTCGTTTCCGCGCGGCCGGGGATGGGGGCCAGACTGGGAGATCGTCCGCGCCCTCTTCCGCTTCGGCCTGCCGACCGGCATCCAGGGCATCGCGATGAACGTCGGCGGCGTCATCATGCTCGCCATCATCGGCTCGCTGGCGGCGAGCGCCGCGGCACAGGCGGCGTTCTCGGTGGCCTACGCGCAGCTGTTCTCGCTCGTCACCTGGACCTCCGCCGGTCTGATGGGTGCCGCGGCGGCGGTCGCCGGTCAGAACCTGGGCGCCGGCCAGCCCGACCGCGCCGAGGCCGCGGTGCACGTCGCCGCCCGCTTCGGCGGCGCAGCGGCGGCGGCCTGCGGCGTCTTCTTCTTCTTCCTGCCGGCGCAGCTGCTCGCCGTCTTCGGCATGACCGAGCCCGAGGTCGCCGGCATCGGCGTCGAGCTGTTGCGCGTGCTGAGCGTCTCGGGGATCTTCGTCTCCGTCGCCCTCACCTACACCGGCGGGCTGCAGGGCACCGGCGACACCAAGAGCCCGCTCTACATCTCGATCGTCTCTCAGGTGGTGGTGCCGATCGGCGTCTGTCTGCTCGTGCGCGGCGTGAGCACCCTCGACCCTCTCGACGTCTGGGTGGCGATCCTGCTCGGACACGCCACGCGTTGCGTGCTGAGCGTGGCGCGCTTCAATCAGGGGAAGTGGCGCGCCATCGAGGTCGCGCTCGAGCGCCGCAAGCAGAAGTCGGCGTGAGACCGATCTCCTTCGCCTCGCCGGGCGGGGAGCGGGTGCCGCAGCTCGGCCCCATCCCGACCGTCGAGGGGTGAGTTGCCCGTGCCGGGGCCTTGTGGCACAATTCGCGCGATTCGAAGGACCCTTACCACCCCTTCCCCTCCTCCCATCTCTCCTCACGGCTCTCTTTCCGTTTTCGATCGGGGTCCATGGCGGACCTCGCGGCAGCGCCCGGTGTACCTCCGGTCGCGCTTTCAATAACACGCAGCAGGCAGCAAGGAGCACAGCATGACCGAGCAGGGCACCGTCAAGTGGTTCAACAACGAGAAGGGCTACGGCTTCATCACCCGTGAGAACGGTCCGGACGTCTTCGTCCACCAGACCGCCATCCTCGCCGAGGGCTACCGCAGCCTCAACGAGGGAGACCGCGTCTCCTTCGAGGTGGTGCAGGGCCAGAAGGGCCTGCAGGCCCGGAACGTGGTCCGCCAGTAACCGTTTCTCACCTACATCCGATCGAGTCGGATCGCCCCGCCGGCCGCGCCGCCGGCGGGGCGTTTTCATTTCTCCGCCCCGCCCGGCGCCGCGGCTGGTATCCTCGGGCGGAGAAGCCCGGGGTGCCGACGTCCGAGCGACCCATCACCCCACATCGAAGAACGTCTCCGAAAGGGGTGTGACGTTGGCCCGAACCAACTACTCATATGGCAAGCGACTTCGCGAGCTGGCCAAGAAGCAGAAGCGCGAAGAGAAGATTCAGAAGCGCAAGGAGCGCAAGGAGGCCGCGGCCGCCGGTCTCGATCCCGTTGAATCCGCCGAAGACGCTGCTCTCGCCGACGAAGATGCCGACGGCGGCGGCGAAGTTGGCGACGCGGAAGCCGGCGAAGGCTGACGCAGCGGCCGGAGGCGCTCAGGTGGAACGGCCAGCGCGCAGCAGCGGCGGCAGTCGCTCCGGATCCTTTTCTCGCATCTCGGCCAGGCGCTCCACCTCCTCGGCCGGCACGATCGGCTCGAAGCGCTCGCGCACCGCGGCGCGCAGCCGCTCGGCAAGCCGCTTGCGGTCGGCGTCGGCGCACGGCTCCTCGCCGAAGACGATGCTCGCCTCGATCCAGCTCAACGCCAGGAACTCCCTGAGGTGGGGTGCGAGCGGCATGTCGCCCCACCATCCCACCGAGAGGTGCGCCGGCGTCTCGCCGGGCGGCACGCGGTAGCTGATCGCCGCCCAGTGGACGGCGTGCCCCAGGCGCGCCGGCAGGTCGAGCAGTGACGAGCGGAACGGCAGCACGTCGTGTCCCGCCGACGAGGTCCCCTCGGGGAAGATCACCACGCCCTGCCCCGCGGCCAGCGTCACGTCGATCTCGGCCAGGGTGCGCGGCAGCGCGCGCTTCGCTTTGCGATCGATGAAGATCGTGTTGACCGACCGGCACAGGGCGCCGAAGAGCGGCCAGCTGTCGATCTCCGCCTTGGCGACGAAGACGCACGGCAGCTCGGTGCCGAGCACCAGGATGTCGGCGTAGGAGAGGTGGTTGGCGACGAGGAAGAACGGCGGTCGCGGCGCCCGCCCGAGCGTCGTCACCCGCAGGGCGAAGACTCGGCAGAGCGCGCGGCACCAGAAGCGGTAGGCGCGTCCCTGCTGCCGCACCTTCGCGCGCGGCCAGGGCCGCAGGACGAGCGAGGCGGCGAGCGCCCAGCCGTAGGCGAGCGCCGTGACCGGCACCGCCAGGGCGAGACGGCGGAGGATTCTCAGGCGGGCGCGCATTGCCACCCCGGAATCTTACGGCGCACGGCGCCGCGGCGCGCGTCGCTCAGAGTCGCCGGAAGGCGGCGCGCTCGGTGACGAGCAGCGCACGGCCGCCGACCGTCACCAGCTCGCCGGCCACTTCGACCGGCTCGGCGACGAGCTCGAGCACCTCGCGACCCAGCGGCCGGCCGTCGCGCGCCACCAGCCAGAGCACCGTCGTCGTGCCGTCCGCGGCGCGCGCCACGAACGCGGCCGGCGACCCGCCGGCGATGCAGAGCGCTGCGCAGGCGCGGTGGCTCTTGCCCTCCCCCGGCTTCATCACGCCGAGGAAGCATTTCGAGTCCACCACCTCGCCGCGCAGGCTGACCGCGCCGAGCTCCGCGCGCCTCGCCTCGGGCACGAGGGGCGAGCTCGCGAGCACTTCGGCGGCGCCGATCTCGAAGAGCCGCTCCGGGCCGCGCCGGATCCAGCTCCCGGTGGCGCGCACCTCGCGCCCGGCCAGGGCCAGGATCGCCGGCGACGGCCCGCGCTTGCCGAAACCGACGAGGGGGATCACTTCGATCGACAGTCCGCCGGAGGCCGGCTCGACGATCTCGCTCCGGCCCACCAGAGGCTTCCATAGAGAAGGGACGGGTTCCAGCCTCAGGAGCCCCTCGAGCTTCGATTCGACGCCGTACTCGAACTCCCCCGCACCCAAGGGGCGCTGCTGCGAGGCGACGAGGCCGGCGACGGACACCAAGACGAGGGCCAGAGCCGCGATCCTCCATCTCAGGAAGCCTTTCAGACCGTCGGGGAGCGGTAGGTAGCCGACGAAAAAGGCCTCTCGATCGGCCGGTGCCGGAACTGCCGCGTCGAACGTCGCGGGCTGGACGAGCGTGCCCGGTGCGAGCGGGCGCGGGTCGACGAGGATCCGGCGGTCGACGACGCGCACCC
The DNA here is from genome assembly GCA_036397015.1 of Thermoanaerobaculia bacterium. Lineage (GTDB taxonomy): Bacteria > Acidobacteriota > Thermoanaerobaculia > Multivoradales > JAGPDF01 > JACTMI01. Next base: position 7,341 of record DASWJT010000087.1, on the reverse strand, counting down.
GGAAGGTCGGCACGCGCTCGGTGAACGGCTCCGGCGCGCGGCCGTCGGCGGGCCGGTACTGGTAGCCGTGCCAGGGGCAGGTGATGCAGCCGTCGAGGATCTTGCCCTCGCCGAGCGGTCCGTTCTGGTGCTGGCAGACGTTGGAGACCGCAGAGATCCTGCCCTCGTACCGGAAGACGGCCACGCGCTCGCCGGCGAGGGGCACCACCTTGGCGCGGCCCTCGCGGATCTCGTCGACGCGTCCGACTTCGACGAAGCCGTCCTCGGCGGCGCTCGCCACCTGACCGTCGACGCGCCGCTCGCGCCCGGCCGCCGCCAGGTGGAGCGAGAGGATCGCGGCGAGGCCGAGCCCGATCACGGCGACGAGCGCCGGCGAGCGCTCGTCTTGCAGCGCGCCGAGCGCGACGTGGGCGACGATCAGCGCGTAAGCGAGGTAGACGCCCATGTGCAGCGCCTTCCACACCGGCGCCGTCAGGTTGGCGAGCCAGAAGTCGTGCGAGGTCGACGCCATCAGGAAGAGGATGGCGAGCGCCGCCAGCCCGAGCGGCTCGAACGGGAACTGCGCCAGCGCGCCGTACCGGCCGTTCGAGACGAGGACGGAGACGAGGGGGTTCTTCTCGCCGAGGGCGTGAAACTGCACGAGCGCGAAGCCGCCGTGTGCCAGGCCGCAGAGGAACATGGTGACGCCGAGGTGGCGGCGGTTCCAGAGCAGCGGCAGGAAGCGGCGGTCGAACCGCGCCAGCGGCCCGGTGGCGAGCACGACGTGCAGGAGAAGGAGCGCCGCGGTGCCGAAGGCGCGGATGAGCGCGGTCTCGACGGTGATCTCGGGCCGGGCGACGAACGTCGCGGCGAGAAAGACGGTCAGGTAGAGGGCGAGCAGAGCGGCGAGCGCGCCGTCGTAGGCGCGCTTGCCCGCTGACCACTGCACGGCGCGGTAGCCGGCGCTCATCGCCGGTCGTCCGGGAAGGCGGGCGCTCCCGCGGGCAGCTCCGCGTTGACCGGCGGCGCCGGCCGCGACGCGATCGCCAGGGCGACGAGGAGCGGCAGCAGCAGCGCGAGCATTGCGAAGATCCAGCGGTGCCGCCGGCGGTGCGCGGCGATCATCGCGCGCTCGCGGGCCGCGTCGCTCGGCGGTGGGCGTTGCCCTCGACGGGGGGAGCGGTCGCGCCGCGCCACCAGCGGCGGGCGAGCAGCGGCCAGAGCGCCACGACGCCCGGCAGCACGATCAGCCGGAAGCCGAGCGTCGCGCCGCGCGCCGCCGGATCGACGCGCTCGACGCCGCGCGCGACGAAGGCGAGAGCGAAGACGAGCCCGGCGGCCGCATAGACGCCGGCGGCGAGCACGAGCCAGGTGGCGAGAGTCTCCGCGCTCATCGAACGATCGGCTGACGATACGTCACGAATCGCCTCTCGGATGCCGCGGCACGCCGCGCCGTTTCCGGGCGTGGCGCGCCGTGCTCAGGGAATCGGCACCTCGATCTCGGCGGGCGGCAGGCACCGCCCCTCGCCGCAGGCGACGAAACGCAGCACGAGCGCCGCGCGCGGTGCGTCGCGCCGCAGCCGCCCGCGCACCTCGAGCGCGCCCTCGAAGATCGGCAGCTTCGGATCCCCCGGTCCCTGCGAGCCGAGCGGCCGCCCAGTCGGCCATTCGACTCGCGCCAGCGTCGCACCGGCTCCGCCGAGCGACGGCAGGCCGGTGTCCACCGCCAGGTGCCAGCCGTTGCGCACCGTGAGCCGCAGGACGAACGGCTTCCAGCCCTCGGCATCCCCGTCACCGAGCGTGACGACGGGGGCCTCGATTGCGGCAAGTCCGGCGGCGGAAAAACTTTCCATAGAAGGAGCGCTCGGGCTCGACGTATCGCCCGGACTGGCCTCCGCTACGCCGATGCGAGCCTTGCCTGCAAGTGTACCCCCAGAGCCGGGCTCGGTTGAAGTCTTTCTCGCCGCCGACCTCGGAGGCCGCGGGTCGTTTCCTTCAATGGAAGTCTTTGCAGTTGTTTCTGAAACCGATCTCGATTCCGCCTCCGGCTCGCCGGCGCCGGCGGTCGCCGACTCGAAGGCAGCGAGGGCGATCGAAAAGGTGCGGGCGCCGTCGGGGTGGGTGTCGACGATCGGGGCGAAGGCGCGCAGCGTCCGCTCGGCCGCCTCGAGGTAGGCGTCCTCGCCGGTCGCCGCGTGAAGCTCGAGCAGGTTGAGCGCGGCGACGCCGTTGGCGGCGGGCAGCGCGCCGTCGAAGAGCTCCTTGCCGCGGATCAACAGGTCGTCCGACTCGGCGGCGTTGAAGTAGCCGCCCTGTGGCGAGGCGAGCCGTCGCTCCTGCTCCGCCGTCAGGCGCCTCGCCTCGTCGAGCCAGCGCGCCTCGCCGCTCGCCCGGTGCAGGCGGACGAGGCCGCGGACGAGGAAGACGTAGTCGGAGAGAAAGGCGGCGATCCGCCCTTCGCCGGCGCGCCAAGCGTGGAGCAGCGTACCGCCCGCGCCGCGCAGCGCGGCGAGCACGAACTCGGCGGCGCGGGCGGCGCGCTCGACGAGCTCCGGGCGCGCCAGCGCCGCGCCGGCGACCGCCAGCCCGGCGATGGCGGTTCCGTTCCAGTCGGCGAGGATCTTGTCGTCGGTCGCCGGCCGTTTGCGGCGGTCGCGCGCCTCGAGCAGCTTGGAGCGCAGTGGCGCGATCTCGGCGAGCAGCGCCTCGCGCGTCGTGCGCCGCGCCACCGCCTGCACGGCGAGGGGCCGCGGCAGATGGAGGACGTACGCCTCGCCCTCGAAGAACGGCTCGTCGGCGAAGCCGTAGAGCGGCGCCAGGAACTCCGCGTCCTCGGCGCCGAGCACGGCGTCGATCTCGGCGCGCGACCAGACGTAATACGCCCCCTCGTGGCCGTCGGTCTCGGCGTCGACGGCGCTCCACAGGGCGCCAGCGGGCGAGGTCATCTCGCGCCCGAGCCACCGCGCTGTCTCGAGCGCCGCGCGCGCCGGCTCGCTCCGGCCCGACCGCGCGTGCTCGCGGGAGTAGAGCTCGAGCAGCAGGCCGTTGTCGTAGAGCATCTTCTCGAAGTGCGGGACCCGCCACTCGCGGTCGGTCGAGTAGCGGTGGAAGCCGCCGGCGAGCTGGTCGCAGATGCCGCCCTGCGCCATCGCGTCGAGTGTGGCGTCGAGCATCATGGAAGCGGCGGGGCTCTCCCCGGCTGCCGCATCGCCGGCGATCGTGCCGTCGAGAACGGCGAGCAGGAGCCAGAGATTGGACGGCGACGGGAACTTCGGCTGCTCGCCGAAGCCGCCCCAGGTGGGGTCGAAGCGCTGGCGCAGGCCGGCGAGCGAGCGCAGCGCGAGCTCGGCGCCCGGCAATGTCCCCGTCGCCGGCTCGATCTCGTCGAGGTGGTGCCGGATCGCCGCGGCGAGCTCGGCCGCCTGCGCCTCGACCTCGTCGCGCCGCTCCTCCCAGGCATGGACGAGCGAGCGCAGCACGGTCGGAAAGCCCGGCCGCCCGTGCGCGTCGCGCGGCGGAAAGTAAGTACCGGCGAAGAACGGCTCGAGCTTGGGAGTGAGGAAGATCGAGTTCGGCCAGCCCCCCTGCCCGGCGAGGATCTGGGTCGCCAGCATGTAGATCTCGTCGAGGTCGGGCCGCTCCTCGCGGTCCACCTTGACGTTGACGAAGTGGCGATTCATCTCCGCGGCGACGCCCGGATCGGAGAACGACTCGCGCTCCATGACGTGACACCAGTAGCAGGTCGAGTAGCCGACCGAGAGGAAGATCGGCTTGTCCTCGGCGCGCGCCTTGGCGATCGCCTCGGCGCCCCACGGAAACCAGTCGACCGGATTGCGGGCGTGCAGCAGCAGGTACGGCGAGCTCTCGCCGGCGAGGCGGTTGAGCGGACCGTGGTCTGTCATCCGGCCGACTCTACGGGTGCTTTCGCCGGCACACGGTGGAGCTCGTCGCCCGCCGGCACACCCCGCATCCGACTCAGCCCTTGAGCACGAAGGTCACCCGCATCGTGACGCGGTACTCCGAGATCTTGCCCTGATCGACTTTGACCTTCTGCTCGGCGATCCAGGCGCCCTCGACCTTGTCGAGGGTCTTCTCGGCGCGCTCGATGCCGATGCGTACGGCGTCCTCGAAGCTCTTCGGCGAAGCGGCCGTCAGCTCGACGACTTTGGCGACGGACATGGCGTTCTCCTTTTCCCGGACGTTCCCCCCACCACAGTACCGCACGGGCCGCAGGAGTCGCGAGGAAGCGTCGCGCGGCTCCAAGACCGGGCCGGAGATGAAACCTTTTCCCGCGCTGTGGGTAAGAGCCCTCGAGACACTCTCCTGGGAGGACTCATGCGCCTAGTCGACCCAACCGTTTGCGCCCTCCGGCGGCGCCTGCCCGCTGCGGCGGCCGCCGTCGCCCTCGTCACCGCGCCGGCCGCCTTCGCCGCCGAGTACGAGCGGCCGATCGACCGCAGCTTCGACCGCGCCGGCCTGCGCAGCGTCGAGCTCGAGAACCTCGCCGGCCGCGTCGAGATCGTCGGCGTCGAGGGCGGCTCGGTGCGCGTCACCGGCACGGTCTTCGCCGAGGCCTCGGCTGGCGAGAGCGCCCGCGATCTCGGCGAGTCGCTCCAAGTCGAGATCGACGAGAGCGGCGATCGCGTGACCGTGCGCGCCGTCTATCCGACCGCGGAGCACCGCCGCTATCACTATCCGCAGGGCAGGAAGGTCGAGGGCGAGCCGTCGTGGCTGTTCGACTGGCTCGGCGACTGGAGCTCCTCGACCCGCTATCAGGGCCGCGACGTGCGGATCACCAGCGAGCCGTCGCGCGGCGCCGCCACACTGTGGGCCGACTTCCGGCTCGAGATCCCGACCGGCGTGGCCGTCACCGCCAAGAACGCCGTCGGGGCGATCGACTCCCGCGCCGTCGTCGGCGACCAGCTCCTCGACACCTCCTCCGGACCGATCTGGGCGCGACAGGGCCGAGGCGAGCTCGTCGCCGACACCGGCTCCGGCGACGTCCGCATCGAGGACCACGAGGGCGGCGTCAACGCCGACACCGGCTCCGGCGACGTCACTCTCGAGCGCGTGAAGGGCGACCAGCTGGCCGCCGACACCGGCTCCGGCGACGTCGAGCTCGTCGACTGCGCGGGCTCGGTCGACGCCGACACCGGCTCGGGCGACGTCGTCGCCCGCGGCCTGGTCGCCGGCCGCAGCCTGCGCGCCGACACCGGCTCCGGCGATGTCCGCATCGACGGCAATCTCTCGGCCGTGCGCCACCTCGACATCGACACCGGCTCCGGCGACGTCGTGCTGAGTCTCGCCGGCACGCCGCCCTCGGTCCGCCTCGCCATCTCCACCGGCAGCGGCGAGATCGACCTCGATCTCGACGACGTGCGCATCCGCCGCGCCCGCCGCGGCGACTACCTCGCCGAGCTCGCCGGCGGCTCCGGCGACGGCCTGATCGACACCGGCTCCGGCGACGTCCGCATCACCAGCCGCTGAGGCGGAGCGCGCGTCGGGCCGGCGCCGGGCGCCGGCGCCACGGCTCAGTTGCGGCGCGTCGCCTCGCCGAAGACGATCGGCAGCTCGAGCCGCTCGCCGTCGCGCTCGACGACCACCATCGCCGCCTCGCCCGGGTGCGACTGGCGCAGCACGAACATCAGGTCCTCGATCGAGCGGATCTCGCGCCCGGCGAGGCCGACGATCAGGTCGCCGCGCCGCAGCCCCGCCCGGGCGGCGGGGCCGTCGGGCCGGACGCCGGCGAGCGGCATGCCGGTCTTGCCTTCCGGCGGGCCGGAGTAGTCCGGGATCGTGCCGAGCGAGGCGCCGAAGCTGCGCACGTCGCCCGACGGCGGCGGCGCCGCGGCTCTGACGACTGCCAGGCGCTCGTCGCGATGGCTGACCTGCAGCGCGAGGTCGGCGACGAGCGCCGCGACCCTCGCTCCACCCGTGGCGTTGAGCAGCGGCGCGTCGTCGCTCGGCCGGTGGTACTGATCGTGGACGCCGGTGAAGAAGTGGAGCACCGGCACGTCGGCGGCGTAGAAGGCGGTGTGGTCCGAAGGCCCGTAGCCGTCGCCGTTCTGTTTGCATTCGAGCCGGGCCCGTGCGCAGGCCGAGCTCACGAGCTCCCCCCACTCCGCCGCGGTGTCGACGCCGAAGACCGTCAGCCGCTCGTCGCGCAGCCGCCCCACCATGTCGAGGTTGAGCATCGCCGCGAGGCGCGCCGGCTCGAGGCCGGTCGGCGGCGACTTGACCAGGCGTGACGAGCCGAGCAGACCGAGCTCCTCACCGGCGAAGGCGGCGAAGACGACCGCGCCGCGCAGCTCGTCGCGCCGCGCGGCGAGGGTGCGGGCGATCTCGAGCAGCGCGGCGACGCCCGAGGCGTTGTCGTCGGCGCCGTTGTGGATGGCGCGAGTACCAGGCGCCAGCGAGTTCGGCCCGCCGCCGTCGCCGAGATGATCGTAATGAGCCCCGATCACCACCCACTCTCCGGCACGCACGGGATCGGCGCCCTCGATGGCGCCCATCACGTTGCGGCCCGTCCCGCCCGGTGCGTGCGGGTTGAGTATCGAGGCGAGCGGCACGCTCTGGAAGTAGGTGGCCCCCTCGCCCGACGGCCGGAGGCCTAGACGCTCGAACTCGGCCGCAATGTAGTCGCCGGCGCAACGCTCCCCGGCGCTCCCCGCCAGCCGTCCCTCCAGGGCATCGTCGGCGAGGTATCGCACCGCCGAGAGCGGTAGCGGCATGTCCCCGGTCAGCGCGGCCGGACCGGGGCACGCTGGCTTCTGGGCGTGGGCGCGGCCGGGCACGCCGAGCGGGATGAGAAGCGCGAGAACCGTGGAAAGGGCAGGGCCGAACAAGGCGCGATGCATGGGTCAATGGTACTCCGCCGCACAAATGGCATGCTGTCATTCCGCCAGGGCGGCGCCCTCGACGTGCAGGATCTCCCGGCTGTCCCCCCCCGGCGGCCCAGTTGCCATCGGGCCGCGCGACTAGCGCGCTGGCATCCGCTTTGCGGCCTGGGGAATCGATGCATCCCGGAAGTGCGCCCCCGCCAGACCGAGACGCGCCCGTTCTCGATGGCGCGGCACCGTGGCCGCTGCTCGAGCACGAGCTGAGAGGCACCGTCGGCGCCATTACCGGCCTGGTCCGCCTGCTCGCCGACGGGCGGGTGCCTGCCGAGGACCGCGTCCGGGTGATGAACAGCCTGCAGAACGCGGTCGAGCGCGCCGCCACGCTCACACGCGAGGTGGGACAGATCGCGCGTTGGACGCGCGAACCAGGCGGCGCACCCCATCCGGTCCGGCTAGGCCTCCTGCTCGAGCAGGCACTGGCTTCAGGGGGGCCGGTTCCCCTGGCCGCTGGCTCGCCCGACGA
>DASWJT010000086.1:0-2148 GCA_036397015.1 Thermoanaerobaculia bacterium | reverse complement strand
GCGCCCCGGCGCCGGCGCTCCCGCCGGCTGCCCGGGGCACGGCTCCGGCGCTACGAGGCGACGACGAGGCGGTTGTAGACCCGCTCGACGCCCTCGATCCGGCTCGCGATCTCTGCCGCCTTTTGCTTCTGCTCGCGGCTCTCGACCTCGCCGGAGAGCGTCACGACGCCGGCCACGACGTCGACATCGATGTCGCGGGCCTTGACCGAGCCCTCGACGATCAACGCCGCCTTGACGCGAACGCCGAGGGTCTCGTCGTCGAGCTTCTCGCCGACGGTCGGATCGCCGACCCGCAGGTCGTTGTCGACCGTGAGCACGCCTTCGGTGCGGCTCGCGACGCGCACGGCCTCGGCGCGCTCGGTCCGGCTGTCGACGACGCCTCCCAGCCGCACGCGGCCGTCGAGCGTGTCGACGTCGATTCTGCGCGCCTTGACGTCGGGATCGGCCGCCAGGCGGGCCTTCACCTTGGCGGTGATCGCGGCGTCGCTGGCCTCCTCGCCGACGGTCCGGGTCGAGGCACAGCCGACGAGCGGAAGCGCTGCGGCGAGTGCCGCGGCGCAGACGAAACGCATCGTTCTCCTCGCTCTCATGGTGTCGACCTCCTTGTTGTTCGGTGCCGGGGCGGCGAGCGCGCTCCCGAATGGAGCGTGCCGACGCCCGGCCCGGGGGAGGAAATAGACACGTGCAAGGCCTCTGCCAGCGCCAGGCGGCGTGCGAACGGGGAATCGGGGAGATCGGCCCGCGTGGGGCGCTCAAAAGGCGCTGTGGAACGACTCCGCGAGCGCCTCGTAGAGATCGCCGAGGTCGGCACCGTCCACGTAGCGGTGATTGACCAGCACGCCCACCGGCACGAGCGTGCGGCCGCCCCGCTCGGCGAGCTGGCCGAAGGCCGCCTCGGGCTGCCCCGCCATCGGGTCGGCGAGAGGGACGTGGGCGAAGCTCGAGAACGGCACCTTGGGCAGCGCCGTGTAGTAGGCGAAATCCGGCGCCGCGCCGCCGGAGAGATCGATCCGCGTCGAGGCGTCGGTCATCACCGCGCGCGCACGAGCGAGCCACGCCGGCGCGTCCGCGTCGAAGGCCAGCGTCGCGAAGCTGAACGTGCGCCCGGGCGCCGGCACCGTCATGCCGATCGCGAGCGCGTCGTAGAGGCGCAGCTCGCCGTCGACGAAGCGGGTGCGGAAGGCGGCGAGCGGCTCGAGCGCGCGGTGGTACGTCCAGACGAGCGCGGCGAAAGTCGAGGCGCCGAGCTCCCGGGCGCGCTCGCGCACCCGCGTCGCGTCGAGCTCGAAGCTCACCGAGTAGAACGGGCTCGGATGGCGGCGATAGAGCTCGAAGTGCGGCCGCCGCGGGTAGTCCGCGAGCACGCGGTAGCTCATCGGCCGCGCAGCTCCTCGCGCACGGCGACGTGCCGGTGTCCGGGCATGGCGGCGATTCTAGTGCCGTGGCGCCCTGCTAGCCTTTCGCGGTGACTCCGCTCGTCGCCATCTCCCGCCGACTCGCCGGAGACGTCGACGCGCTCGAGCTCGCGCCGCCGGTGACGCACGTCTACAACCCGCTCTGCTACGCGCGCGAGCCGCACGAGCGCTACCTCGAGCGCTACGGCGGCGGGCCGAAGGAGGTCGTCCTCGTCGGCATGAATCCGGGGCCGTTCGGCATGATGCAGACCGGCGTGCCGTTCGGCGAGGTCCGCCTGGTGCGCGACTGGCTGCGGATCGAGGGCGCGGTCGGCAAGCCGCCGCGCGAGCACCCCAAGCGCCCGGTCGCGGGATTCGCCTGCCGGCGCAGCGAGGTCTCCGGTGCGCGGCTCTGGGGTTGGGCGCGCGAGCGCTTCGGCACGCCCGAGCGCTTCTTCGCGCGCTTCTTCGTCTGGAACTGGTGCCCGCTCGGCTTCCTCGCCGCGAGCGGCGCCAACCTCACTCCCGACAAGCTCGCCGCCGCCGAGCGCGCCGTGCTCGAGCGCGTCTGCGACCGCGCGCTGGCGGAGGTCGTCGCCGCGCTCGCGCCGCGGCTCGCCGTCGGTGTCGGCGCTTTCGCCGAGCGGGCGCTCGCGCGCTCTCTCCGCGGCGCCGTGCCGATCGCCCGCATCCCGCACCCGAGCCCCGCCTCCCCCGCCGCCAACCGCGGCTGGTCCGCGCAGGCCGAGGCGGC
>DASWJT010000085.1:0-47318 GCA_036397015.1 Thermoanaerobaculia bacterium | reverse complement strand
GCGCGAGGATTCGTCGCCATGCCGAGGTGCAGTCTCTGCGGCCGGACCGTGTTGCCGCCCCGTCGCACGCACGTCAAGTGCCGCCGCGCGAACCAGGAGGGGCGCGTCGCGGTCGCCGAGCTGGCGGCGCGCTGGCTGGCGGGTGGGGCGAGCTCCGACGAGGTGCGCGCGCTCGTCGAGCGGCTCGAGCGCGACGCCTTCGTCGGCCGCGAGCACCGCGGCGAAGCGTTGCGCGCGCGCTTCGAGCAGCAAGTGAAAGAGGCGCTCGCGGACAGCGTGCTGAGCGTCGAGGAGGAGGCGCAGCTCGGCGAATTCGTCGACGTCTTCGGGGTCGGGCGCGAGGAGCTCGACGGCGACGGCTGGTACACGCGCTACCTGCAGTGCGCGGCGTTGCGCGACCTGCTGCACGGCCGGCTGCCGCCGTCGATGTTGCCGATGCAGCTCGAGCCGGGCGAGGCGCTGCTCTGGCTGTTTCCCACCGCGCAGCTGACCGAGAGCACGAGCGAGCGGCGCGACGGCGGTCTCGGCGCCTTCGCTTCGGTGCGGGTCTCGGGCGGCCTCTATTACAAGATCGGCGACCCGCGGCGCTCCGGCGGCGAGGCGAGCGTGCAGCGGCCAGTCGACGCTGGCTCGCTCGGGGTGACCAACCGGTATGCCCACTTCGCGGGCCGGCAGAGCCGCTTCCGGATCCGGCTCGAGGACCTCGAGGACCTCTCGCCGATGGCGAAGGGGGTGGTCTTTCGCCGCCCCGGGAGGAGCGGCAAGGTGGAGGGCTTCGAGACCGGCGACGGCTGGTTCCTGGTCAACCTGCTGACCAACGCCCGCCACGCGCGGCTCGCCTGAGCGCCGGCGAGCGCGCCCTGGCCGGCGGCCCCCCCGGGGCGGAGTGTCGTCGTTCCGTCGCCTCGCTGCCCGCCGACCGTCACCGGTCGGCGCCGAACCTCGTTAGGATTCCGCCATGTCCCTGCCGGCAGCTCCGCTCCCGGATCTCGTCGTCGAGCATCCCGAGCTCGTGGGCTACCCACGCTCGCGCGCCGAGATCCCGCCGGGCGAGATCGTCGAGGGGAGCTACGCGGTGCGCTTCGCCGCCAACGTCGAGGAGCTCGACGAGCTCCTGCGGCTGCGCTTCCGCGTCTTCAACCTCGAGCTCGACGAGGGGCTCGCGCAGTCGTTCCTCACCGGCCGCGACCTCGACCCGTTCGATGCCCAGTGCCACCACCTGATCGTCGTCCACCGGCCGAGCGAGAGGATCATCGGCACCTACCGCATCCAGACCACCGAAATGGCGCGTTCGGCGCGCGGTTTCTACACCGCCACCGAGTTCGATCTCTCGCGGCTGCCCGAGGAGATCCTGCGCGCGGCGGTCGAGGTCGGCCGCGCCTGCATCGAGAGGGAGCATCGGCTGAAGCCGGTGCTCTTCCTGCTGTGGAAGGGCCTCGCGCGCTACATGAGCCACAACCGGCGGCGCTGGCTGATCGGGCCCTGCTCGCTCACCAGCCAGGACCCGTGGGACGGCAAGCGGGCGCTCGACCTGCTCGTCGCGCGCGGCAAGCTGCGCACCGATCTCGAGGTCAACGCGCAACCGGGCTTCGAGTGCGTCTGGGGGGGCGAGGATCCGGAGCCGGAGAGAGCGGCGGCGCTCGAGCTGCCGCCGCTCTTCGAGATGTACCTGCGCTACGCCGGCCGCGTCGTCGGCCCACCGGTCCTCGACCGCGAGTTCAAGACGATCGACTTCTTCGTCCTCTTCGACGTCGACGAGCTCTCCGAGCGCGCCAAGCGCATCTTCTTCGGCTGATCGCGGAGATCTTTTCGTGGGTCAGCGGGCGCCGCTCGGTGGTGCGCTCGCCGCCGCGGCGTGGCGGCGGCGCGCGACGAGGAGGCGCACGAGCTCGCCGAAGCCGGCGATTCGCGCGCCGCGGGCCGCGTTAGCGGCGCCGATCTCGAAGCAGAGGCGCCACTGCGCGAAGAGAGTGCGGTAGGCGGCGAGGAGGCTCGCGCCCGGAGCGTAGATGTGGGTCGCCTCGGAGGTGACGCCGTTGATCTCCAGCACTTGGAGGCCGCGGCCGTCGCGGAAGGCCGCCGGCGAGGGCGCGCGCACGTCGAAGCGCCCGAAGTGGAATCCGGGGAAGCTCTGCGCGATCTCGTCGATGCGCCGCGCGAGCGCGGGCGTGGCGAGCGGGCGGCCGTCCCGGAAGATCGCGCCGCGGCAGTGGTTGCCGATCTCGACGAGGCGCACGCGCGCACCGGCGGCGGGTACCGAATCGAGGCGCTCGGCGTTGCGCTCGAAGTAGGTAGGCGCCATCGAGACGGCGCGGTCGTCGGCGAGGATCAGCTCCTCGAGCGTGCGCCCGCCGTCGCCGCTGACCGTCGGCAGCTCCTTCGCGGTGATCGAGAAGATCCATCCCTCCGGCTCGTCCGGCCGGCGCGCGTAGAAGACTCCGTACTCGACGCCGGCGACGTAGCGCTGCAGGATCGCCTCGCGCGGCGCGCGCTCCGCCCAGGCGTCGAGGGCGGCCGCGTCGCGCAGGATCGTGACGCCCTCGCCGCGCTCGCCAACGTCGGGCTTGCCGACCACCGGGAAGCCGAAGCTGGCTTCGGCGTGCGCCGCGCGCACGAGCGAAACTCGCTCGTGCGCGGCGTCGGGCAGCACCAGCTTGCGCAGCGCGGGCACCGCGTCGCGTTCGCCGACGGCGCCGAGGATCGCGCTCTTCGACTCGAGCACGAAGCCGCCCGCCGGGATGCCCGGATTCGCGGCGGTGAAGAGCGTCCAGTTGCGGTGCCGCAGGCCGAGCCAGAGCCAGTGCAGCACGACCGGGATCTGGAAGAGCCACAGCGGCCAGAACTCCCACGTCGTCAGCCGCCGCCAGCGCGAGAGCAGCAGGCGGCGACCGCGCCAGGTGAGCGCTGGCAGCAGCACCTTGACGACGACGAGGACGACGAGCGCAGCGGCGAGGGCGAGCGGCAGCGCCCGCTCGCTCCACACCGCCAGCCGACTGCGGATGGCGCCGCCGGTGGCGGCGGAGAGGGCGACGAGCGCCGGCGTCCAGACGAGGCCGGCGGCCGCCATCGCCGCCGCCAGCCGGCCGAAGGGTGCGCGCAGCACGCCGGCGGCCAGGTAGAGGGCGAAGCGCGTGCCGGGTACGAAGCGGGAGAGGAAGACGGCCGCGATGCCGCGGCGTCGGAACCAGCCCTCGGCGCGCTCGACCGCGGCCGGCGTCACCAGCCAGCGCAGCGGCCGGCGGTCGATGGCCGGCCGTCCCAGCCAGCGTCCGGCGGCGACCAGCAGCAGGTCGCCGACCAGGATGCCGACGAAGCAGGCGCCGGCGGCGAGCGGGAAGCCGAGCCGGCCGTGGGCGACGAGGAGGCCGGCGGCGATGCAAGTGAGGTCCTCGCTGACGAGCGTCGCGAGGGCGAGCCCGACCGCCAAATGGAGCGGCGCGCCGCCGCCGGCGCCGCCGGCGACCGAGGCGACGAGCGCCGACGGCGAGAGCGGCGAGCGCACGCGATCAGCCGCCCGGCGCCGCCGGCAGCCGCAGCTCGTGCCAAGCGCCGGGCTGACAGGGGGGCGCGTCGTGGTAGCCGAGCCGGATCTCGTCGCGCCCGAGCTCGACGGCGGTCAGGCTCACCGACCGCGCGTCGTCGCGGTGCATGCAGACCGACCAGGCCGAGGGCTCCGGGGTGTGATCGCGATGGAAGTCGCGGTGGCGCTCGCTCGTCCACTCCCGGCGCTCGGCGCGGCGGGCTGCCCAAACCGCGCCCCGCGTCGCGGTCACCCGTTCGTCGCCGAGCGAGGACGAGCAGAGCAGACCCTGGGCCGCGTCGAGCGCCGCGGCCGCGAGCCCGGTACCGTCCCAGCCGGCGACGACTCCGCGAGGCGACTCGCGCCAGAGCGCGAGGAGGCGAAAGGGGGCGAAGGGGGAAAGGTCGCGGCGCGAGAGGAGCGCCACGAGCTCGTCGGGCCCGCCGGCCGGCAGCAGCTCCGGGATCAGCAGGCCGCGGCTCGTCGCTTCGGCCGGGCGCGCTCCTTCACTGCGGTTGAGCAGCGCCAGCACCGCGCCGTTCTCCCCGGCCGCGATCCAGGTGCCGCCGGCGCGGCCGTCGCGGGGCGCGAGCCAGCCGCCCGCCGGGCCGTCGAAGCGCGCCGGCGGCAGGGCGGGCTCACGGCTGCGCAGCTCGTCGCGATTGAACAGCAGCCGCAGCGTGCCGGCGTCGCTCAGCCAGCTTGCGGTGCACACGTGCTCTGGCGGCGCCAGTGCGCGAGGGTCGACGGCGCGACACCGAACTCGGGCCCGGGGGCGTGCCCGTGGCGTTCGAGCAGGAGCCCGATGAGCGCGTAGTGGTGCACCGTGTGCGAGAGCAGGAAGTGCAGCTCGCGGCGGAGGGTCGAGCGGCTCCACTGGTCGCTTTCGCCGCCCACCCCGCACTCGAGGCGGACCTCGGCCGGCGTCTCGAGCTCGGCGCCGGCAAGCGCCGTGAGGCCGCCGATGAGCTCGCGGATCCGCGCCACGGCGGCGTCGCGGCGGCTCTCCAGCGCGGCCTCGCGCGCCCGGGCGTCGTAGTCGATGCGACGGGCGCCGAGCCCGTCGAGGAAGCAGGAGTAGTGCTCGAGCACATGGCGGAAGTGCGGCCCGACCGGCTTGGCGACTTCGCCGCCGCCGCCGCCGTAGAGAGGCTCCGGCAGGCGCTCGATGAGCTCGCTGCCCTGCTCGAGCAGCGCCAGGTTGGCGGTCAGGATGCTGACTTCCGGCGGCATGGCGGTCCTTTCCAGCGGTCGGACTCGGGGATGATGTTCTCGGGGGCGGCCCGCGGTCAAGCTGCGGCGTTCCGCTGCCCGGCCGGCTCCGATATCCTGTTGGGGATGCGCGGAGGCGACGAGACGCGGCGCGGGCGGCGGCCGGCCCTTTGGATGGCGGCGCTCGCGCTCGGGTGTCTTTACGGCGCGGCGCGAGCGGCGGATCCCTCGCCGGACGGGCCGATCCTGCGCCTGCGCGTCGAGTCGATCATCCACGCCGTGGCCGAGGACTTCCTCGTCGAGGGCCTGGCCGAGGCCGACCGGCGCGAGGCGGCGCTCGTCGTCGTCGAGCTCGACACACCCGGCGGGCTGCTCGGCTCGACGCGCAAGATGACCACGGCGATGCTCGGCGCCCGCACGCCGGTCGCGGTCTGGGTGGCGCCCGACGGGGCGCAGGCCGCCTCGGCCGGCTTCTTCCTCCTGCAGGCCGCCGATTTCGCGGTGATGGCGCCGTCGACCAACACCGGTGCGGCGCACCCGGTCGGGGCCGGCGGCGCCAATCTCGAGGGCCACCTCGGCGCCAAGGCCGAGCAGGACGCTGCCGCCAGCATCCGGGCGCTCGCCGAGCGGCGCGGGCGCAACGTCGAGCTGGCCGAGAAGGCGGTGGTCGAGAGCAAGTCGTTCACCGCCAGCGAGGCGCTCGAGTCGAACCTGATCGACCTCGTCGCCGCCAGCCTGCCCGAGCTCGTCGCCGGGCTCGACGGACGCGAGTTCGAGAAGCCCGAGGGGACGCCGCGCACGCTGGCGCTCGCCGGCCGCGTCGTCGAGACGATCGAGATGCCGTTCTACCGACGCTTCCTCTCGCGCATCGCGCATCCCGACCTCGCCGGCATCCTGCTCACCATCGGCATGCTCGGCATCTACTTCGAGCTCTCGCACCCGGGCAGCGTGCTGCCCGGCGTCGTCGGCGGCATCTGCCTGCTGCTCGCCTTCTTCGCCCTCTCGGTGCTGCCGGTGAACTACGTCGGTGTGGCGCTGCTGGTGCTCGCCGTCGTGCTCTTCGTCGCCGAGGTCAAGGTCACCAGCTACGGAGCGCTGGCGCTCGGCGGTATCATCGCCTTGGTGCTCGGGCTGGCGATGCTCTTCCGCTCGGCGGAGCCGGCGATCCGGGTCTCGTGGTCGCTGATCGCGGCGCTGGCGGTGACGGCGGCGCTGCTCGTCGCCGGCGGGGCCGTGCTGGTGACGCGCGCCTACCGCGGCCGGGTGACGACGGGCGAAGAGGGCCTGGTCGGCGCCCGGGCGCAGGCGCGCACCGCGCTCGCTCCCGCCGGCAAGGTCTTCCTCCAGGGCGAATGGTGGAATGCGGTGGCCGACGGCGAGGTGGCGGCGGGCGAAGAGGTCGAGGTCGTCGCCGTCGAGGGAATGACTCTGCGCGTGCGCCGCGCGCAAGCGAGGAGCTAGAGATGCCGTTCGAATTGATTGGACTGCCGGCAATCATCGTCGTCGCCGTCGCCCTGTTCTTCCTCAAGCAATGGATTCACATCCTCAAGGAGTACGAACGGGCCGTCATCTTTCGTCTCGGGCGGCTCCTGTCGGAGCCGAAAGGACCGGGCTGGGTTTTCATCTTCTGGCCGCTCGACACGATGGTGAAGGTGTCGATGCGCACGATCGTGCTCGACGTGCCGCCGCAGGACGTCATCACCAAGGACAACGTCTCGGTGAAGGTCAACGCGGTGCTCTACTTCCGCGTCGTCGACCCGAACCGGTCGGTGGTCTCGGTGGAGAACTTCATGTTCGCCACCAGCCAGCTGGCGCAGACTACGTTGCGTTCGGTGCTCGGCCAGGCCGAGCTCGACGAGCTGCTCGCCGAGCGCGACAAGCTCAACATGAAGCTGCAGGAGATCATCGACCAGCACACCGACCCGTGGGGCATCAAGGTGTCGATGGTCGAGGTCAAGCACGTCGACCTGCCGCAGGAGATGCAGCGCGCGATGGCGCGACAGGCCGAGGCCGAGCGCGAGAAACGCGCCAAGGTCATCCACGCCGACGGCGAGCTGCAGGCATCGAAGAGCCTCGGCATGGCGGCCGACGTCATCTCGGCCAATCCGGTGACGCTGCAGCTGCGCTTCCTGCAGACGCTGACCGAGATCGCCACCGAGAAGAACTCGACGATCATTTTCCCGGTGCCGGTCGACCTGCTGAAGGCGTTCATGGACCGCAAGGACTGACGCCGGGGCGGCGGACGGAGAGGATTTGGACGCGCACGACCACGAACCGAGCTACTACGAAGTCGCCCTCACCAACCGGCAGGTGGTGACCGGCTTCGTCATCCTGCTCATCTGCCTGTTCGCCTCCTTTCTCTCGGGCGTCTGGCTCGGCAAGAGCGGCGGCTCCACCTCTCCGGGACCGGCGCTCGCTGCCATGTCGAAGCCGGCGGAGGCCGGCGAGGCGAAGCTCGAACAGCTCACCTTTTTCGGCGAGCGCGGCGCCGACGCGCGCGACGGCGGCGCGGCGCACATCCGGCCGGCGCCCCCCGCCGCGGCGCCTCCGGCGGCGGCGCGGCCGGAGCGCGCGGCGCCGACCGCCGCCGAGCTCGAGGCCGAGAGGCTGCGCAAGACGCTCGAAGCCGAGATGGCGCTCAACCGGACGGCGCCCGCCGAGGCGCCGGCGAGCGAGGTGCCGCCGTCGAGCGCGGCTCCCGGCACCCGCGTCCGCCGGCGCGCCGAGGCCGAGCCGTCGCCGTCGCCCGCGGCAGCCTCCCTGCCGGATCCGATCGACGCGGCGCCGGCCACCGGCTCGGCGTCGGCCTCGCCTCCGGTGCCGGCCGCGGCCCGTGCGTCCGCCGCAACCGCGGCGCCGGCGCCGACCTGGATCCAGGTCTACTCGTCGACCAACGGCGGGAACGCGCAAGGTCTCGCCGCTCGCCTGCGCCGCGGCGGATTCCAGGTCGTGGTCCTCGAGGCGCGGAGCGGTGGCGCGGTCACTTACCGGGTGCGCGTCGGCCCCTATCCGGCACGTGCCGCTGCCGACGCCGCCGCCGCGCGCCTGCGCCGCGACTTCCGGCTCGACACCTGGGTCACCGATCAGCCCTGAGGCGGGAGCTGCGGTCGCGAGGCCTGCTTCCGCGGCACCGGCGGCACGCGCCGGGATGTGAGAGTCTCGCTCGCCGATGAGCCGAGAGCGCGCGGCCGGCCTGGCGAGCGGCCGGGGGATCGTCCTCGCCACCGTCGGCGGCGTGGCCTGGGGCGCCTGCCACGGCATCACGCCGCGGCCGGCGCTCGCGCTCGTCGCCCTGGCGCCGCTCGTCGTGCTGCTCGGCGCGCGCCGGCCGGCACGGCTCGGCTGGCTGCACGGTTCGCTCGCCTGGGGCGTCGCGATCCCGTGGATCGTGCCGACGCTGACGACCTACGGGCTGGTCGCGGGCTGGCTCGCGGGCGTCGCGCTGCTCCTGCTCGCCGCTTTCCTCGGCCTCTACGACGCGCTCTTCGCCGGGCTCGGCGCCCGCCTCTGGCGGCGCGGCGACGCGCTCTCCCTCGCCGCGCTGCCGGCGCTGTGGGTGGCGCTCGAGGTGGCGCGCGGCTGGGCGCTCTCCGGCTTTCCGTGGAACCTCGCCGCCTACGCCTGGACCGGTGTCCCGGGAGCGCTCGAGCTCTCGTCGTGGATCGGGGCGTGGGGCGTCTCGTACCTGGTGCTCGCCGCCAATGTCGGCGTGGCGCGCGGCGCGGCGCGGCGCCGCTGGACGCCGGCGCTCGCCGCGCTGCTCGTCGCGGCGACGTTGCTGCCGATCGCCGCCCGCTTCGCGCGCGTCCCCGATCCGCCCACCGCGCCGAAGCGGGTGCGCGTCGTCCAGCCCGACATTCCGAACCGGCCTTTCTTCGACGCCTCGGCGAACGAGGCCGACTACGAGCGGCTGCTCGCCCTGTCGCGGCGGGCGTGCGCTCCCGGCGTCCTCCTCGTCTGGCCGGAGAGCGCGGCGTGGCCGCGCAGCTGGCAGGACGACGTGCGGCTGCGCCTCGACGTGCAAGGACTGATCGCGGACGGCGGCTGCGCCGTGCTGCTCAACTCGGCCTACGACGAGGGCGGCAAGACGTTCAACTCGCTGCTGCTCGTCGAGGCCGACGGAGCGCAAGCGGCGGCCGGCGCCGTGGCCGGCGCCGAGGGGCTGCGCGTCGAGCGCGCCGACAAGCGGCACCTGGTGCCGTTCGGGGAGTACGTGCCGTTCCGCGAGGCCTTGCCGTTCCTCCCCAAGATCGCCCGCATGGTGGGCGATTTCTCGCCCGCCGCGGGCATTCGGTTGCTCGGCTGGCGCGGCGAGCGCCTCGGTGCGGCCGTCTGCTACGAGGTCGTCTTCGCGGGCGAGACGGCGGCGCTCGTGCGCGCCGGCGCCTCGCTGCTGGTGACGGTGACCAACGATGCCTGGTACGGCGATACCGCGGCGCCGCGACAGCATTTCCGCGCCGCCCGCTTCCGCGCCGCCGAGAATCGCCGCTGGCTGGTGCGCGCGGCGGTGACCGGCATCTCGGCAGTGGTGCGCCCCGACGGCTCGCTCGCCGCCCGCGCCGAGGTGGGGGAGACCAAGACGCTTTCCGCCACCGTCGTCGGACGGACGGACCGCTCGCCATACGCGCGCGCGCCCTGGGCGGTGCCGGCGCTGGCGATCGCGCTCGCCGTCGCCGCGCTCGTGCGCGCCCACCGCGACTGACGGCGGCCGGCGGCGGCGTCGGCCGCGCTGCGCGCGATTGGGAACGGCGGCGGCGCGCTGCTATCCTCGCCGCGCCCGCGCCGGTCGCCGACGGCGAGGAAGGATCGCCCGCAATGCACATCGCCGATGCCCAGCAGCGCCTCGCCGGTCTCGCCGAGCGTCTCGACCTCCTCCGGAGGTATCTTTGAGGACGCCGAGGTCGAGGAGCAGCTCGCCGACATCGACCGCCAGATGGAAATGCCGGGCTTCTGGGACGCGCCCGCCCGGAGCGGCGAGATCCTGCGCCAGCGGCGCCAGATCGAGAAGCGCGTCGAGAGCCTGAAGCGCCTGCGCGCGGACGAGGGCGACCTCGCGGCGTGGCGGGAGCTGCTCGGCGACGCCCAGGGGACGGCCGACCCGGACGCCGCGGCCTTCGTCGAGCGGCTGGAGGCGGAGGTCTCCAAGCTCGAGCTGCAGCTCAAGCTCTCCGGACCCGACGACGACAAGAACGCCATCCTCGCGATCAACTCCGGAGCCGGCGGCACCGAGTCGCAGGACTGGGCCGAGATGCTGTTGCGCATGTACGTGCGCTGGGCGGAGCAGAAGGGCTTCGAGGCCGACCTGCTCGACCGCCAGGACGGCGAGGAGGCGGGGATCAAGAGCGCCACGCTCGCCGTGCGCGGCGCTTATGCCTACGGCCTGCTGCACGGCGAGGCGGGCGTCCACCGCTTGGTGCGCATCAGCCCGTTCGACGCCGCGGCGCGTCGCCACACCTCGTTCGCCTCCGTCGACGTGCTGCCCGAGGTCGACGACACGATCCACATCGACATCGCCGAAAAGGACTTGAGGATCGACGTCTTCCGCGCCTCCGGCGCCGGCGGCCAGCACGTCAACCGCACCGAGTCGGCGGTGCGCATGACGCACCTGCCGAGCGGCATCGTCGTGCAGTGCCAGAACGAGCGCAGCCAGCACAAGAATCGCGCCTCGGCGATGAAGATCCTCAAGTCGCGCCTCTACGATCTCGAGCTGCGAAAGCGCAAGGAGGAGCAGGACAAGCGCGAGGGCGCCAAGCTGGACATCGCCTGGGGCAGCCAGATCCGCAGCTACGTGCTGCAGCCTTACCGCATGGTCAAGGACCACCGCACCGGGGAGCAGGTTGGCGACGCCGACTCCGTGCTCGACGGCAAAATCGACCCCTTTCTCGAGGCGTGGCTCAAGGGCAAGATCGCCGCCCCCGACGAGCGCGACGTGACGGTTTGAGGCCGCCGGCGGACGCCATGCGCGACAACTGGGTGCTCGGCGGGATCCTGGGCGGCGCCGCGATGTACTTCTGGGGCGCGCTCTCCCACATGCTGCTGCCGATCGGCGAGCTCGGACTGCGCACCGCCCGGCCGGAGGCGGAGACGGCGTTGGTCGCCGCGCTGCAGGAGGCGATGCCCGAGCCGGCGCTCTACCTGATCCCGGGCTCGGACCCGGCGCAGGCGATGACCCCGGAGGCGCAGGAGGCGTGGCTCGCCAAGCTCGCCGCCGGCCCGACCGCGCTCGTCGCCTGGAACCCGGGCCCCGGCACCGCCATCGGCCCGCGGCCGCTGGCGATCGAGCTGCTCTCCAACCTCGCCGCCTGCCTGATCGGCGCCTGGACGCTGACCCGCCTCGCGCCCGGAACGCCGTACCTCCACCGCGTCGGCGTCGTCGTCCTCTTCGGCCTCTTTGCGGTGGTCTCGATCCAGGTCTCGTACTGGACCTGGTACAGCTTCCCCGGCGAGTACCTCGCCGGCCAGCTCGTCGATCAGCTCGTCGGCTGCACCCTCGCCGGCGTCGTCATCGCGAGGCACGCGCGGCCGGCAGACTCGCCGTCCACCTGACGCTCTCGTGCGCTGACCGAGCCCTCGGTCCGGTCGTTGACAGGAACTCCGACGGAAGTATGATCCAGATATGAAATCGAATACCAAATCGAGCATCACCCTACCGCCCGAGGAGCTGAAGCTGGTCGTCGACCTGCAGGCGAAGCTCAAGGCGAAGAGCAAGGTGGAAGTCGTGCGGCGCGGCCTTCGTATGCTGCGCGACGCGACCGACCGCGAGGCCCTCCGCTCCGCCTATCGCAGCGCGTCGCAGGCGACGCGAGCCTCGCTGGCCGACGAGGTCGCGGAGCTCGACCACCTCGCCGGCGAAGGTCTGCCGGATCCGTGAAGGTCCGCCGCGGAGTCCTTTATCTAGCCGATCTCGAACCGCGAAGGGGCACCGAGCCGGGCAAGACCCGCCCGGTGCTGGTGATCCAGACCGATCTCCTGAACGAGGCCGGCCATCCTTCGACGTGGGTCCTGCCGTGCACGACCCGGCTCACCGGCGAGAACCTCCTCCGTGTCGTGCTGCCGCGCGGCATCGCGGGCAATCGGCAGGAGTGCGAGGTGATGATCGACCAGAGCCGGGCGATCGACAACCGCCGGCTCGTGCGCGCGCTCGAGCCGCTGCCGCCCGAGATCCTGCAAGAAGTGGCGGAGAAGCTCCGCCGTCTCGGAGAGCTCTGACGCCCCGCTCTCGCCTCCGCTCTCGTCGGGGCCGGCGCAAAGCAGAGACCCTCATTGAAGGGAAAGACGAATCCGCGCGGGCGGCCGCGCTGTGCGCTGCCGCCACGCTCCGGCGATCGTCGCCGCGAACCCGCGCGCTACTTCGGCAGCGTGACCTCGAACTCGATCTTCGCGAGCTGCTCGGGCGCCTTGCCGATCTTGCGCAGGAACGGCAGCCAGCGCGGGTCGGAGCGGATGTTGTCGAGAAGATTGTCCACCACGATGAGAGCGAGGTTGGGGTCGCCGTACTCGACCGCGTTGTCGAGCCATTCGAAAGCTCTGTCCGTCTCTCCGCGGAAGGCGTGGACGGTGGCGACGCCGTAGGCCGCGTCCTTCCCGTGCTTCGCGATCAGCGCGGCGAGCGTGGCGTCGGAGTCGGGCTTGCGCCCGAGAGCGTGATACGCCATCGGCAGGCCGCTCATGCGCCAGGCCTCGCTCGTCTCCCGTTCGATCTCCGCGAGAGCGGCGACCGCATCGCCCTTCAGCAGCAGAGCGATTCCGATCTGGGCGTTCGCGCCCCCTGAACCGGGGCTCAGGCTCAACACTTTGCGGGTCGTGGCGATCGCCTCGTCGAACCGGCCCGCATAAACCTGCTGAGAACCGAGGTTGAAGAGCGTCACGGGGTCCAGCCGGTCGCGACGAAGTACCGCGTCGTAGAGCGCGAACGCCTCATCCGGGCGTCTGAGGGTCGTCATCATCCAGGCGGCGTTGCCGAGGATCCCGGGATCGGCCGGGTCGAGCTCCAAGGCGCGCTCGTAGTGCTTCACCGCAGAGGCGGGGTCGTTCTCGAAATTCATTGCGATCATGCCGAGCCCCGCATGGGCGAGCGCGTAGTCGGGGTCGATCGCGAGGGCCATCTCCTCCGCATCGCGGGCGCGCGCGCCCCCTTCGGCGATGGGCAGGAGGGCAAACCAGACCGTCTCGTTGTAGTAGTTCGTGGACAGTCCGTGCCAGGCCGGGGCGTAGCGCGGGTCGATTTCCAGAACCTGGCGGAAGAGCGCGTCGGACTCCGCGAACGAATCGAGGGTAAAGAGTCTCGCGAGCTGAACCGCCTGCAGATGGAGCGCGTAGGCGCGCGGGTCCGTTGCGCGCACCTTCGGCGGCGCACCGAGCAGCGTGACCTTCAGCTCCCTCACCACCTCGGCCGCGATCTCGTCCTGGATCGCGAAGATGTCGTCCAGCGTGCGGTCGTAGGTGTCGGACCAGAGATGAAAGCCGTCGGCGGCAGAGATGAGCTGAGCCGTGATCCGCACGCGGTCGCCGCTCTTCCGCACCGAGCCCTCGAGCACGTGGGCCACGTGCAGCTGCCGCGCGATCTCCGGGATCTCGACCTCTTTGCCCTTGAAGGAGAACGACGACGTCCGCGCCGCCACCTTGAGCTCCGGGATCTTGGCGAGCAGGTTCAGGAGCTCCTCCGAGATGCCGTCGGAGAAGTACTCCTGCTCCTTGTCGGAGCTCATGTTGACGAACGGCAGCACCGCGATCGAGCGCTCGGCGGCGGCCGCGACAACCGGCGAGCCTGGTGCACCGGCCTCCGCGACCGCTCCGGTCGCGCCCTTCGCGCCACCGGGTGCACATCCGCGCGTCGAGAAGTAGGCGAGCCCGAGCGCCGCGACGACCGCCGCTGCACCCAGGCCCACCCAAAGCCCGCGACGCGCGCCCGGAGAGTCTTTCCCCTTCGATGAATGCTTTTTGCTTCTGGCCGAAGGAGGCTGGGCGCTCGCCAACGCCTCGACGCTCGCATCGCGCTTCAGCCGCAGGAGATCGCCCCGGAGTCCCGCTGCCGTCTGGTACCGGAGCGCAGGATCCTTCTCGAGCGCCTTGAGGATCACCATCTCGAGACCCGCCGGCACCTCGGGATTCGACTCGCTCGGCTGCGCCGGCTCGCTTTTCAGGATCGCCGCGAAGAGCTCCGCCGCGTTCTCCCCCGCGAACGGCAGCCGCCCGGTGGCCATCTCGTAGAGCACCACGCCGAGCGAGAAGAGGTCGCTTCGCGCGTCCACCGGAAGGCCTCGCGCCTGCTCGGGCGACATGTAGGCCACCGTTCCGAGTGTCGTCCCCGCCTCGGTCAGAAACTCTCCGGCCACGGTGGGGGCCGCGGCATCGACCGCCCGGCCGCTCGTCGCAGTGGCGACCTTCGCCAGCCCGAAGTCGAGAATCTTCGCGTCGCCCCGTTCGGTAACGAAGAGATTGGCCGGCTTCAGATCACGATGAACGATCCCGGCCCGGTGCGCCGCTTCGAGCGCATCGGCGAACTGCTCCCCGAGCGAGACCACCCGATCGGTCGGCATGGGCCTTTCGCCGATCGCGTGCTTCAGGGTGTGCCCCTTCAGCCGCTCCATGACCAAGTACGGTCGACCCTCGTGCGAGCCCACGTCGTGGACGACGCAGATGTGCGGGTGGTCGAGCGTCGAGGCCGCCCGCGCCTCGCGCTTGAAGCGCTCCAGAGCGTCGGGGCTCGGCGCCGTGTCTCCGGGCAGGAACTTGATCGCGACGTGGCGGCCGAGCTCCGTGTCCTCGGCCTCGTAAACCACGCCCATCCCGCCTCCGCCGAGCTTCGCGAGGATGCGGTAGCGCGAGACGGTGCTGCCGATCATCGGAGTGAGTCCTCCTCGCGGCACAGGTGCGAGACGAGACGAGACCGACCGATGGACTGTAGAACGGATTCTAACGCTGCGAAGCGTCGCTCTCCGAGTCTCTCGCGTAGAGCACTTCGCCGCCGACGATGGTGTAGTCGACCCGCGCGGCGAGGATCTCGTCCTCGGGCACAGTCAGGATGTCCTGCGACAGCACGGTGACGTCCGCGAGCTTGCCCGCGACGAGAGACCCCTTCTCGCCCTCCTCGAACGCGGCGTACGCCGCGCCGAGCGTGTAGCTGCGCAGCGCCTCGAGCCGCGACAGCGCGTGCTCGGCGTAGAAGCGCGTCCCGTCGGGCAGCCGGCGCGTCACCGTGGCGTAAAAGCTCGGAATCGGATCGACGTCCTCGACCGGCGCGTCGGTGCCGTTGACGACGAGCGCGCCCGAGTCGACGAGCTCGCGCCAGACGTAGGCCCCTTCTCGCGCCCGCTTCTCGCCCAGCCGTGGCGACACGAACGGGGCGTCCGAGGTGCAGTGGATTCCCTGCATGGCGGCGATGACGCCGAGCTCGGCGAAGCGCGGGACGTCGGTCGGGTGCAGGTGCTGAGCGTGCTCGATCCGCCAGCGTCGCGCCTTGCCGTCGGGGACCGTCGCAAGAGCGTCGCGAAAGAGGTCGAGCACCTCGCGGTTGCCGCGGTCGCCGATGGCGTGGACGCAGAACTGGTAATCGTGCTCGAGCGCCAGGGCGGCGATCGCGCGCAGCTCGGAGAGCTCGCTGACCGCGAGGCCGCTCGTCGACGGCAGATCGGAGTAGGGCGCGAGCAGCCAGGCGCCGCGCGACCCGAGCGCGCCGTCGACGTAGCTCTTGATGGCGCGCACAGTGAGCTTGCCGCCCGCGGCCCCGACGCGGCGGTAGGCGGCCAGCTTCGCGACCATCTCGGCCGGCGTGTCTCGGACCATCACCCAGAGCCGCACGCCGAGCTTGCCCGCGGCGGCGAGCTCGGCGACGCGGTCGATGTCGGCGAAGCTGGCTCCGGCGTCGTGGAAGGTGGTGATTCCCTTCGACAACGCCTCGGCGTTGGCGAGCTCGAGGGCGCGGCGGGCCTCGCGCTCGCTGGCGGCCGGATCCTGGTTGCGGCGGAAACGGTCGAGCCCCGCCGCCACCAGGCCCTGGGCGGTCTCGTTGAGGAGGCCGGTCGGCTCTCCGCAGGCGTCGCGCAGGATCTCGCCGCCGGCCGGGTCGGGCGTGGCGGCGTCGATGCCGGCGAGCTCCATTGCCCTGGCGTTGACGAAGCTGGCGTGGCCGCTGGCGTGGGTGAGGACGACCGGGTTGTCCGGCGAGACGCGCGAGAGCGCGGCGTGCAGCGGAAAGCCGGCGACTTGCGGGGACGGCGGCGCCGACCATTTCTCCTGGTGCCAGCCGCGGCCGAGCATCCACTCGCCCGGCTGGGCGCGCTCGACGGCCGCCGCCACGGTGGCGACCACCTCCTCCCAGCTCCGCGTCCCGCCGAGCTTGAGGATCATTGCCGCCCGGCCGAGGTTCGCGAAGTGGGCGTGGCTCTCGATGAAGCCGGGGATCGCCAGCCGCCCGCCGAGGTCGAGGACCCGCGTCCCCTCGCCGACATGGGCTCGGATCTCGGCTTCGCCGCCGACGGCGACCAGTCGGCCGCCGCGCACCGCGAGAGCGGGGACCTCCGGACGAGCGGGGTCGAGCGTCACGATCCTGCCGTTGCGCAGCACCAGGTCGGCGGGCTCGCTGCGGCTCTCGGCGGCGGCGGGCGGGGCGGCGAGCAGAGCGGCGGCGAGCACGGCGAGTCTCATCGAGGCGTCTCCTGGGCCCGGGTCGGGGCGCGGACGCGCGGCCCCGGCAGACGCTACCGCATTCGCCGAGCGCAGGGCGTCGGCGACGCTGGCCCCCGCGGCCGGCGTGTCGGGATTTGACACTGCGGGAGCGGAGTCGAGATAAACTCCGCGGGCCGCGAATCGCCGGGAAACGAGGTCGTCGCACGCGGAGCGCTGCCCGGGGAGAGGATGAAGATGAGGTTGAAGACCGTGCGCGGGATCGTGCTGGCATGGGTCGCGCTCCTCAGCATGCCCGCGGGCGCGACCGCACAGAAGACCCTCGAGGTCCGTCGGCTCGAGCTCAAGATCCAGGAGGCGCTGGTGGCGCGGCTCGGTGAAGACGCGCGCCCGATCCAGGTCGCGCTCAACGGGCGCAAGGCCTTCCTCAGCGGCACGGTCGACGAGCGCGTCACCCAGGAGCTGGCGAAGGAAGTCGTGCTCAGCTTCGACGAGGTCGACTCGGCGACCAATCGCATCGAGGCGCGCAAGACGCCGACGATCGCCGAGGGCCAGGCGTTTCTCGAGGGCCAGGACGTCGAGGTCGAGTTCCGCGTCAACCGCGCGATGTCGGCTGCGCTCGGCAAGCTCGCCAAGGCGATCAACGTCGAGGTCGTCGACGGCGTCGCCAGCCTGCGCGGGCCGGTTCCCGACGCTACGACGCACGAGCTCGCGGTCACCACCGCGAAGGGCGTCGCCGGCGTGCGGCAGATCCTCGACCTGCTGAAGCGCCTTTCCTGAGATGACGGCGCGGCGGCCGCCGCGTCGCGCTGCCGCGAGCCGGTCGGGCGCCGTTGCGCGCTCCGCTCCGAGGAGAGCCCCGTGACGAACCTCCGGCAGATCGCAGCCCTGCTCGCCGTCGCGGCCCTGGCGACGAGCGCGGCGCAGGCGCAGACGTCCGACGTGGCGCCGGGAGAGGAGTTCATCGCCGCGGTGGCCGGCGGCGCCGTGCAGCCCGCGCAGCCGGCGCCCCAGCGCCGGGCGGGAGAGGGCGCCGGCC
This sequence comes from Thermoanaerobaculia bacterium, assembly GCA_036397015.1. GTDB lineage: Bacteria > Acidobacteriota > Thermoanaerobaculia > Multivoradales > JAGPDF01 > JACTMI01. The sequence continues at coordinate 29,922 of DASWJT010000085.1, read as the reverse complement.
CGTTCGCGCGCCTGGTGGTGCGCGGCGTCACCCTGATCGACGGCACCGGAGCGCCGCCGGTCGGCCCGGTCGACGTGGTGATCGAAAAGGGGCGGATCGCCGAGATCCGCAGCGTCGGCTATCCCGGCGTGCCGATCCGGAGCGGCCGGCGGCCGGCCGCCGGCGAACGCGAGATCGAGGCGCAGGGCATGTACGCGCTGCCCGGATTCGTCAACTCCCACGCCCATATCGCCACGCCATCGCAGGGGCTGGCAGGGGGCGTGCCGCCGGCGGAGTACGTCTTCAAGCTGTGGATGGCGCACGGCATCACCACGGTGCGCGACGTCGGGAGCTTCAACGGCCTGCGCTGGACGCTCGCCGAGAAGCGGCGCAGCGCGGCGAACGAGATCGTGGCGCCGCGCATCGCCGCCTACGCGTATTTTCCGGTCGATCTCGAGATTCCCGGCGGCGTGAGCACGGCCGAGGGCGCGCGGCGCTGGGTCGAGGCGGTGGCGGCGGCGGGCGCCGACGGCATCAAGTTCCTCGGCGCGCCGCCCGAGGTGATGCGGGCAGCGCTGGCGCGCGCGCAGGAGCTCGGCCTCGAGACCGCCTGCCACCACGCCCAGCTCGCCGTCGCCCGCATGGACGTGCTCGACACCTCGGGCTGGGGTCTGACCAGCATGGAGCACTGGTACGGCCTGCCGGAGGCCCTCTTCGCAGATCGCACGGTGCAGGACTATCCGACCGACTACAACTACAACGACGAGTCGCACCGCTTCGGCGAGGCGGGACGACTGTGGGCGCAGGCGGCGCCGCCGGGCAGCGCACGCTGGAACGACGTGCTGTCGACGCTCGTGGCGCGCGACTTCACCCTGGTGCCGACGCTCACCATTTACGAGGCGAGCCGCGACCTGATGCGCGAGCGCAACGCCGACTGGCACGCCGAGTACACGCTGCCGGCGCTGTGGCGCTGGTTCCAGCCCAGCCGCGAGGCACACGGCTCCTACTGGTTCGACTGGACCACCGCCGACGAGATCGCCTGGAAGCGCAACTACGAGATCTGGATGAAGTTCCTCGTCGACTACAAGAACCGCGGCGGACGCTTGGCGGCGGGCGAGGACGCCGGCTTCATCTTCAAGCTCTTCGGCTTCGCCTTCGTGCGCGAGCTCGAGCTGCTCCAGGAGGCGGGCCTCCATCCGCTCGAAGTCGTGCGCGCGGCGACGCTCGCCGGCGCCGAGCTCCTCGGCATGGCGGACGAGATCGGCACGCTCGAGGTCGGCAAGCGCGCCGACCTCGTCCTCGTCGGCGAGAATCCGCTCGCCAACCTCAAGGTGCTCTACGGCACCGGCCACTTCCGGCTCGACGAGGAGACGGGCAAGCCGACCCGCACGCGCGGCATCCGCTACACGATCAAGGACGGCATCGTCTACGACGCCGGCGAGCTGCTCGCCGACGTGCGCCGCCTCGTGGCCGAGGCGAAAGCCGCGGAGGGCGCGAGCGCCGCCGCTAACGCACGCGAGCACGAGTAGCGCCGCGGCGCGGCGGGCGACCCGACACCGGGGTTACAATGCCGCCCGCCTCATCCAACCGAGAGGGCTGGCCCGAGTGCCGACGCAACGGAGTCGCATCCTCGTCGTCGACGACGATCCCCAGGGGCGCGACCTCCTGCGGCTGATCCTCGAACGCGAAGAGAACGTGGTCGAGCTCGCCGAGAGCGGCGAGGAGGCGTGGCGGCGGCTCGAGGAGGAAGGCCCGGCGATCGACGTCATCCTGCTCGACTGGGTGATGCCGGGGATGAGCGGGCTCGAGCTGCTCCGCCTGATCAAGGGGGACGCCCGGCTCGAGACGATTCCCGTCGTGGTGGCGACGGCGATCACCGAGCGCGACACGATGGTGCGCTGCATCGAGGCGGGCGCGTACTACTTCGTCACCAAGCCGCTCGACCGCGAGGTGCTGTGCTCGATCGTGCGCACCGCCGCCGCCGACCACGAGCGCTATCGCGGCCTGCAGGAGATGCTGCGCCGCGGCATCGACGCCATCGGTACGCTGCGCGAAGGCCGCTTCCGCGTGCGCACCGTCTCGCGCGCTACCGCCCTCGCCACGCTGCTCTCGCAGACCTGCCCCGACCCGGAGCGCACCGTCGTCGGCCTCGGCGAGCTGATGGTCAACGCCGTCGAGCACGGCAACCTCGGCATCACCTACGAGGAGAAGAGCGCGCTGCTCGAGAGCGGCGGCTGGGAGGCCGAGGTCGAACGGCGGCTGGCGCTCGCCGCGAATCGCGACAAGTGCGTCGAGGTCGTGTTCCGTCGCGACGGCGCGGAGATCGAGTTCACGATCACCGACCAGGGCCCCGGCTTCGACTGGCAGCGCTACCTGACGGTGGCGCCTGAGCGGGTCTTCGACAGCCACGGCCGCGGCATCGCGATGGCGAAGCTGATGAGCTTCCACCGCCTCGAATACCACGACCCCGGTAATCGCGTGACGGCGGCGGTGAGCCTGGTCGCCGAAGCGTAGCCGAGCCGGGGCGCGAGCGGTCGCGCTCGCGCCGGACCGAGGATGCCCCACGGCGATCCCGCGCGCCCGTAGAATGAGCGCTTCGTGACGCTCGCCCTCGACTATCTCTCGCCGCTGCCGCCGGTGCGCTCGGGGATCGCCGACTACTCGCTCGATCTGCTGCCGCACCTCGTAGCGCGCGCCGACGTGCGCGTGCTGCGGCTCGACGGCCTGCCGCTCGACGAGGCGGTCGCGCGGCGCTTCGGCGTCGTCGACAGCGCGGCGCGCGCCGGCGAGGGGGGGCGGATCCCCCTTTACCAGATGGGCAATAACCGCTACCACGCCGAGGTCCTGCGCCTGGCGATGGAGCGCCCGGGGGTCATGGCGCTGCACGACCTGGTGCTTCATCACTACCTGCTCGACCGCACGGTCGGGCAGGGGAACTGGAACGCCTACCGCGACGAGCTCGAGCGCTGTCACGGCTGGATCGGCGACGCCGTGGCGCGCCCGGTGCGCTGGGGCGCGTTCGGCCTCGCCGGCCAGTTCGACCTGCCGGCCAACCGCACCGTGCTCGCGCGCCAGCGCGGCGTGCTCGTCCACGGACGTTGGGCGGCGGAGAGATTGGCCGAGGACGACCCACGGCTCGCGGTGCGCGAGGTGCCGATGGCGATCCCGCTGCCGGCGCCGGCCTCGCGCGAGAAGGGCAGCGAGTTCCGCCGGCGCCACGGCATTCCGCAGGAGGCACCGCTCCTCGGCTCGTTCGGCTTCCAGACGCCGATGAAGCGCACCGACGTCGCCATCCGGGCGCTCGCCCGCGAGAGTCTGGGCGACGCGCACTTGCTCGTCGCGGGCGAGCTCTCCCCCTACATCCGCTTCGAGAAGACGATCGCCGAGCACGGCGTCGGCGCGCGCGTGCACCTCGCCGGCTTCCTGCCGTTCGCGGCGATGGAGGCGGCGATCGCGGCCACCGATCTCTGCCTCAACCTGCGCTACCCGAGCGCCGGCGAGACCTCCGCGTCGCTCCTGCGCATCCTGGCCGAGGGGCGGCCGGTGATCGTCTCCGATTACGCCGAGCTCGGCGAGCTGCCGCCGGAGATCGCGCTCGTCGTGCCGCTCGGCGAGGACGAGGAGGCGCGCTTCGCCGCCACCGTGGGCGAGGCGCTGGGCGGCGGCAGGGCGGCGCTCGCCGCGATGGGAGCGCGCGCGCGGGCCCACGTCGCCGCCCGCCACGCTCCGGAGCGCGCCGCGGCGGCGATCCTCGCGGCCGTCGCCGAGCTCGCTGAGCGCGAGCCGCCCGGCGAAGCGCCACCGGCGGTGCCGCCGCGCACCTCGGTCGCCAGCAGCCGGCCGCAGGGCGCGATCTCCGTCCACGGCCTCGCGGGCTGGCGGCCCGGGGAGCGCGGCGCGCTCGCGGTCGAGCTCGTCAACCGCGGACCCGGTGTCTGGCTGCCGAGCGCCGACGATCCGGGCGGCGTGCAGATCGAGGTGCAGATCCACTGCGCGACGTCCGGCACTGTGCACACGCCGCCGTGGCTGCGGCTGCAGGCACCGCTGGCGCCCGGCGAGCGCGTCACGGTGGCCCTCGAAGCGCGCCGCCCCCTCGGCGCGGCGCGCCTGATGCTGATTCCCAAGGTCGCCGTCGGCGGCGTCTTCGCGCCGTTCGGGGAGTGGAGCTTCGACCGGTGGCTGTGAGGGGCGGCGCGGTGGCCCTCGCGGTCGCGCTCGTCGCGGCGGGCGCGGCGTCGGCGATCCTGGGGGGCGTCCGCGCGCCCGACGCCGGCCGCGAGACGGCCTATTGGCTGGCGGTCGAGAGCCTGGCGATCGACGGCGACGCGCGGCTCGAGGAGGTCGACCGCGCGCGCTTCGCGGAGCGTTTCGGGCGCCGCCCGGAGCTGGCGCAGGTGGTCGCCGACGAGGACGGGGCGCAGCTCGCCTCGCCCTGGCTGTGGACGCGGATCGCGGCGCTCGTGCGCGCGCGTGCCGGGCACGTCGCCGTGCGGCTCCTGCAGTCGTCGCTCGTCGCCTGGACGGCGTTCGTGGCGGCGGCGACGCTCGCCTCGCGCGTCGGCGGCGGCAGCGCCGGGTGGCTCGTCGGCGTCGCGCTCTTCGCCTCGGCGGCCTTCGCCGCGGGGTTCCGGATGGAGCCGCGCGCTCTCGAGATGGCGGCGATGGCGTCGGCCGCGGCGGCGATCTGGTACCGGCGCCTGGGGCCGGCGCGGCCGGCGGACGACGTCTACCGCGGCGCGCTCGACGCGCGCCCGACGGCGCTGCGCTGGCTGGTCGCCGGCGGCTGCGGCGGCGTCGTCGCGGCGGCGAGCCCGAGCTACCTGCCGCTCCTCGCGCCGCTCGTCGTCGCCGCGCCGGCCGGGCGCCGGGGGCGCGCCGGCGCGCTCTTCGCCGCCGGCGTTGCCGTTGTCGTCGCCGGCCTCGTCGCGCTCGGCGGTGCGCCGTGGGAGCCGATCGCGGCCGCGGTCTCGGCGCCGCTCTACGGCTGGGCGGCGCTCGGTCTGTTGCTCGGACGCGGGATCGGGCTGGTGCCGTACTTCGTTCCCGCACTGCTGCTCGTCGGCCTCGGCGGCCGCCGCGAAGGCAAGCAGTGGGTCGTGCCGGCGGTGGCGGGCGCGCTCGCGCTGCAGCTGGCGCTGGCGCCGTTCGACTTCGTCGACGGCGGCCTCGCCCGCGGCAACGCCTGGTTCCTGCCTCCGCTCGCGCTGCTCCTGCTTGCCGTCGAGTCGAGCGAGAGCCCGCGGGCGACGCTGGCGGTGGGCGTCGTCGGTCTGCCGCTCCTCCTCGCGGCGTGGCTCGCGGCGGTCGGCGCGGACCGCGCTGCCGAGGCGGTCGGCGCGCGCCTCGGCGCGGTCGAACGTGTGCTGCCGCTGGCGTCGACGTTGCGCTGGCAGCCCGGCGTCGCCGAGCTTCGACGGGGCGCCGTCGTGGCGCGCGGCGTCGCGCCCGGCCTGGTCGGCGACGACGGCGGGCTCGTGCTGCGCGGTGCGCGCGGCGAGCTGATGGTGACGAGCGACCGGCCGCTCGCGTCGGTGCGGCTGGAGCTGGGCCGCGACGCGCCGGCGAAGGTGGTGGTGCGCGGCGCGACGCTCGGCAACGTCATCTACCGCCCGAACGGCGAGGTGGCGATCGACATCGAGCTCACCGAGCGGCGCGCGCGACGGCATCCGGTCTGGTGGAGCCCGGGAGGGGCGTGGACCTACGCCTTCGGCCTGCGCTGCGAGCCGCCGCCGGCGCGGCCGGTGGCGATCGAGCTCGCCTTCGGTCGGCCCCTGCTGACGACGGGCGGGACGCGGTGAGCCCGCCGGCGAGCTGGGTCGAGGAGCTGCGCGACCGCTTCGCCTCGCCGCCGCCGCGCCGGCTGCCCACCGACGAGGCGCGTCACGCGGCCGTGCTCGTGCCGCTCTACGTCGACGAGGGGCAGCTGTGGACCCTGCTCACCCGCCGCTCCCAGGAGCTGCCGCACCACCGTGGTCAGATCGCCTTCCCCGGCGGCGGGCGGGAGACCGGCGAAGACTTCTGGCGCGCGGCGCTGCGCGAGAGCGAGGAGGAGATCGGGCTGCCGGAGCGGCTGGTGCTGCGGCTGGGGGAGCTCGACGAGGTCGGCACGCCGACCGGATTCCGTATCGTCCCGTGCGTCGGCGCCATTCCGCATCCGTTCGCGCCGCGGCCGAATCCGGGCGAGATCGCGGAGATCTTCGCGGCGCCGATCGTGGCGCTGGCGCGGCCGGAGGCGATCGAGGAGCGCGAGATCGTCCTCGACGGCCGGCCGCGCGCGCTGCGCGTCTACCGCGCCGGCCGCCATCGTGTCTGGGGCGTCACGGCGCGCATCCTGGAGAACCTGATCGATCGCCTCGGTCTCGGCGCCGAAGCGGGGCCGCCTTGACGCGCGCGGCGCGCCGGAGGCTGGCGCTGGCGACGATCGCCGCGGGCACGGCGGCGCTCGCCCTCGTCTCGCCGTGGACCGAGGCGCTCGGCGCCTCGACCGGTGCCGTCTGCGTCTGGCTGGCGGCGGTCTCCGATCCGTGGACGTGGCCGATCGGCATCGCCAACAATCTGCTCTACCTCGTCGTCTTCTGGCGCTCGCGGCTCTACGCCGACGCGCTCCTTCAGCTCGTCTACGTCGGCATCTCGATCTACGGCATCTGGCGCTGGCGCGGCGGGGGAGGGGGGCGCGTGCGGCCGGTGGGGCGCGGCTCGCGCGGCGAGCTCACGATCGTGGCGTGCGCCGTCGCCGTTGCCGCCGTCGCCCTCTGGCGGCTGCTCGCCGCCGTCACCGACAGCGACGTGCCGGCGTGGGATGGCCTGACCACCGCCATGAGCCTCGGCGCGCAGTGGCTGATGAGCCGCCGCGTCCTCGAGAACTGGTGGCTGTGGATCGCGGTCGACCTCGTCTACGTGCCGCTCTACCTCTACAAGGGGTTGCTCGTCACCGCCGGCCTCTACGCGCTCTTCCTCGCTCTCTGCGGGCTCGGCCTGCGCGACTGGAACCGCGAGCTCGCCGCCGGCGCCGATGGTAGGCTGCTGGACAATCCATGACCGAGGTTCGTTCCCCCAGCTCGGGCGCGGTCGAGACGCACGGGCACGCGCCGATCGTGCGCGGCCCGCGGGATCTCACCAAGCTCTCGCTCGGCGCCCTCGGCGTCGTCTACGGCGACATCGGCACCTCTCCGCTCTACACCATCCGCGAATGCTTCGGCGGGCACTACGGGCTCGCCCCAACCGAGGCCAACGTCCTCGGCATCCTGTCGCTGGTCTTCTGGGCGCTGACGCTCATCGTCGTCCTCAAGTACATCGTGCTCGTGCTGCGCGCCGACCACAACGGCGAGGGGGGGATCCTGGCGCTGCTGGCGCTGGTCACCGCGCAACGCAGCCATCCGCGCCAGGGCGAGAGCGGGCACAAGCGCTTCCTCGCGCTCGTGGCGCTCGCCCTCTTCGGCTTCTCGCTGCTGCTCGGTGAAGGCATGATCACGCCGGCGATCTCGGTGCTCGGCGCGCTCGAAGGTCTCGACGTCGCGACGCCCCTCTTCCGTCCGTGGGTGGTGCCGCTGGCGCTCGGGATCCTCCTCGGCCTGTTCATGGTGCAGAAGCGCGGCACCGGCGGCATCGGCGCTGTCTTCGGACCGACGATGCTGGTCTGGTTCGCGGCCATCGCGGCGTTCGGCATCCCGGCGATCATGCGCCGACCCGAGGTGCTGGCGGCAGTCGACCCCCGGCACGGCTTCCTCTTCTTCCGCGAGCACGGCGCGGGGGGCGTGCTCGTCCTCGGCTCGGTGGTGCTCGCGGTGACCGGCGCCGAGGCGCTCTACGCCGACCTCGGGCACTTCGGCAGGCTGCCCATCCGACTCTCCTGGCTCGGGCTGGCGTTCCCGGCGCTCGCTCTCAACTACTTCGGCCAGGGAGCGCTGCTCCTGGCGCGGCAGGGTGAGCGGGTCGAGAATCCGTTCTTCGAGCTGGTGCCGAGCATGCTGCTCTATCCGGCGGTGGCGCTCGCCACCTTCGCGGCCATCATCGCCTCGCAGGCGATGATCTCGGGCGCCTTCTCGCTGGCCAACCAGGCGGTCCAGCTCGGCTACCTGCCGCGCCTGACGATCGTGCACACCTCGGGCGCCGTGCGGGGGCAGATCTTCGTGCCGGAGATCAACTCCCTGCTCATGGTCGCCTGCCTCGGCCTGGTGCTCGCCTTCCAGTCGTCGGGTCGGCTGGCCGCGGCCTACGGCATCTCGGTGATCGGCACTTTCATGTGCACCTCGGTCCTGCTCGGCCGCGTGGCGCGCCGGCGCTGGGGATGGTCGCCAGCGGCGAGCGCCGCGCTCGTCGTCGCGCTGCTCGCCATCGAGCTGCCCTTCTTCGCCGCCAACCTGCCGAAGTTCATGCACGGCGGCTGGTTCCCGCTCGCCGCGGGCTCGCTCTTCTTCCTCGTTCTCACCACCTGGAAGCGCGGCCGCGCCCTGCTCCAGGAGCACATCGCCGAAGCCTACCTGCCGATCTCGCAATTCCTCGCCGATATCGCGCGCAAGAAACCGTATCGCATCCCGGGCACCGCGGTCTTCCTGACCGCGAGCGCCGACGTGGCGCCCGGCATCCTGCTGCACCACTTCAAGCACTACAAGGTCCTGCACGAGCGCGTGCTGCTGCTGACCGTGATCACCGAAGGTGTGCCGGAGGTGCCGGCCAGCAAGCGCGTCGAGGTCGTCGAGTTGAGCCAGGGCTTCGTCGGCGTCACCGCCCACTACGGGTTCATGGAGACTCCCGACATCCCGGACGTCCTCAAGGCCTGCCGCCGCTTCGGCATCGACCCGCTGCCGGCGACCGTCAGCTACGTGCTCGGGCGCAACACCGTGCTGCCCACCGGCCGCGCCGCGATGGCGCGCTGGCGCAAGGGGCTCTTCGCCTTCCTCAGCCGCAACGCGCGGCCGGCTGGCTCGTTCTTTCAGCTGCCCCCGAACCGCGTCATCGAGCTCGGCGCGCAGCTCGAGCTGTGACGGGCGCGGCGCGCGCTCAGTCGAGCGCGACGCCGCGTTCGCGCAGGAATCGCTCCTCGTCCTCGAGCAAGCCGCGAGCGCCGGCGAGGCGGACGCCGGCGACCTCGGCGGCGAGCCGCTCGCCGGCGTCGGACTCGCCGACGAAGCGCGTCGCCGAGAGCGCGGTCGCCGAGAGGTCGGCGCCGCGCAGATCGGCGCCCGAGAGATCGGCACCTTCGAGATCGGCGCCGCGCAGATCGGCGCCGGCGAGTACGGCGCCGCGTAGATCGGAGAGTGACAGGTTCGCCTCGCGCAGGTCGGCGCCGGCGAGGTCGGCCGCGCGCAGATCGCAGCTCTTGAGCTGGAGCCGGCGCAGATCGCGGTCGCGCGGCCGCCAGCCGCGCAGGTCGGCCGAGAGCACGACTTTGCGGGGCGTCCGCCAGAGGGCCAGGCTCTCGCCCGCGCGCAGGCGGGCGAGCTCGCCGGGGTCGATCGAGCCGGTGGCGAAGCGCTGGTCGCCGGGCCACGGGTCGCCGACGTTGTGGTACGCGGACTCGCGCTCCCAATAGCCGAGACGGTCCTCGGCGAGGAGCTCGATGCGGCGGACCCACTTGAGCGACTTGTAGAAGTAGCGCGTCGGCGTGACGGTGCGCAGTGGTCCGCCGTGCTCGACGGCGAGCGGCTCGCCGCCGATCGCGTCGACGAGCCAAGTGTCGGCGCGCGCGACGGCGAGCGGCAGCGAGGTGTCGTGGCCGCGCTCGGAGAACGCTGCGAAGCGAACGAAGCGGGCCGCCGGCAGCGGCGCCGCGCGCTCGAGCAGGCGGGCGAGCGGCACTCCGGTCAGGAGGTTGTCGAGCCGGGACCAGCCGGTAACGCAGTGCAGGTCGACCTCGCGCTCCTGGCGCGAGAGGGCGAGGTAGTCGCCCCAGGCGAGCGTCGACGGCCGCTCGACGAGGCCCGCGATCTCGAGGCGCCAGTGGCCGAGGTCGAGCGCCGCCGGCGACGGCCGGCTCTCGCCGACGACCGGGAACTTGCGCGTCAGGACCTGATGGGGCGGCAGGCGGGCGTTGTGGACCACGTCTCGCTCGGCAGCCTACCGCGTTGATAGCGTGCGACGTGCATGGCGCGGCGAGCGGCGAGATCCTCCCTGGTGCTCTTCGGCCCGCTCCTCCTGGCGCTCGGCTGCGCCGGCGCCCGCCGCTCCCCGGCGACGCCGCCCTCGGCCGCGCCCGAGGCGGCGGCCGCCGCGGCGAGCGCGGCCGCCACCGGAGAGACCGAGATCGAGGGCGAGGCGCCAGACGGCTCCCCGCTCCAGCTGTCCGAAGAAGAAAGGCAGCGCCTGCGCGAGCGAGGCCCCTGCCAGCCGCTGCCGCCGGAGGGCGAGGCGGCGCTCGAGGCCACCCGTCGGCGCATCTACGAGACCGTGTGCGGCGCGGTCACATGGTTCGACGGCCTGTTCGGCGAGCGCCGCGACGTCGAGATCGCCGAGCGCACCAGCGGGCGCGTCGAGCTCTCGTTCATCGAATCCGAGTACCACGGCTTCAAGGTGCGGGCGCGGTTCAACGCCCGCGTGCGCTTCCCGAACCTGGAGGAGCGCCTCGAGGCGTTCGTCGGCCGCGACGACGAGGACCAGTTCGTCGAGGACCGGCCCGAAGGGTTCGGCATCCGCTCGCAGTTCCACTCCTTCGAGGACGACGATCGATGGGTCGCCGGCCTCGGCTACGGTCTGCCCGGCAGCTACGCCAAGCGCACCGACTTCCGCCTCGGCGCCAAGGGCGGCCGCGAGCCCGAAATCTTCGCCCAGGGGCGGCACCGGCGAAACTGGTTCGTCGGCGATCGCGCGCTCTGGCACTTCCGCGAGACGGCGTTCTGGACCAATCGCGACGGCTTCGGCATCACCACCGCGCTCGACTTCGACCGCATCATGAAGCCGCGCGTCCTCGTGCGGCTGGGGGGCATCGGCACCTTCTCCGAGGAGACCGATGGCGTCAGCTACCGGCTGGTGGGCGTCGCCTACCAGAACCTCTCGCTGAGCGGGCGGGCGATCGCCTACGAGCTCTTCGCCCGCGGCGAGACCGACGACGAGGTGCGGCTCGGCGAGTACGGGCTGCGGCTGATCCTGCGCCGCCCGGTGCTGGGGAAGCCGTGGCTGTTCGGCGAGCTGATCGGCGGCTACAGCTGGATTCGCGAGCGAATCGTGGATCCGCGTCAGGGCTCGTACTCGATCGGCTTCGGCATCGACCTGCTCTTCGGCCAGGGCGACCCGTACTGAGCACGCCGCGACCGGCGCCCAGGATCAGGCCGGAACGGTCTCGGCGAGGCGCGGGCGGATCACCACCGCGAGCTCGCCGCCGCGCACGCCGACCGCGACCACGGCGCCCTCCGCCGCCTCGCCGGCGAGCAGCGCGCGGCCGATGCGGCTCTCGAGCTGGCGCTGCAGGAAGCGCTTGAGCGGCCGCGCGCCGTAGACCGGGTCGAATCCCTCGCGCGCCACGAGCGTGCGCGCCTCGGGCGTCAGCTCGAGCGTCACCCTGCGGTCGGCGAGACGCGCCCGGAGGTCGGCGGTGAGCAGGTCGACGATACGCTCGATCTCCTCGAGCTTGAGCGGCCGGAAGAGGACGATGTCGTCGAGCCGGTTCAGGAACTCGGGCCGGAAGTGGGCGCGCAGCTCGCCGAGCACCGCCTCGCGCGCCGACTCGCGGATCTCGCCGCGCTCGTCGATGCCGTCGAGAAGGCGCGGCGAGCCGATGTTGGAGGTCAGGATGACGACGGTGTTCTTGAAATCCACCGTGCGCCCCTGCGCGTCGGTCAGGCGGCCGTCGTCGAGCAGCTGCAGCAGGACGTTGAAGACGTCCGGGTGCGCCTTCTCGATCTCGTCGAAGAGGATGACCGAGTAGGGCTTCCGGCGGATCGCCTCGGTGAGCTGGCCGCCCTCCTCGTAGCCGACGTAGCCGGGCGGGGCGCCGACCAGCCGCGAGACCGAATGCCGCTCCTGGTACTCCGACATGTCGATGCGCACCAGGTTGTCCGCGGAGTCGAACAGCGCCTGCGCCAGCGTCTTGGCGAGCTCGGTCTTGCCGACGCCGGTGGGGCCGAGGAAGAGGAACGAGCCGATGGGGCGGCGGGGATCCTTGATCCCCGAGCGGGCGCGGATGACGGCGTCGGCGACCGCCTGCACCGCCTCGTCCTGGCCGACGACGCGGCGGTGGAGGATCTCGTCGAGGTGGAGCAGCTTCTCGCGCTCGCCCTCGACCAGCTTGGCGACCGGGATGCCGGTCCACTTCGAAACGATCTCCGCGATCTCGGCCTCGGTGACCTCCTCACGCAGGAGCCGCGACTCGCCGGTGCCACTGGCTTCGCCGGCGATCTCCATCTCGGCTTCGCGGACCTTGCCTTCCAGTGAGGGGATGAGGCCGTGTCGGAGCTCCGCGGCACGGTTCAGGTCGTAGGCGCGCTCCGCCTCCTCGACTTGCACCCTCGCCCTCTCGAGCTCCTCGCGGAAGCGCCGCACCTCGGCGATGGCGCGGCGCTCGGATTCCCATTTTTCCTTCAATGAAAGCATCTCGTCTTTGGAGTTGGCCAGCTCCTTGCGAAGCTCCTCGAGTCTCTCCCTCGAGGGCTTGTCCTTCTCCTTCTTGAGAGCGGCTTCCTCGATTTCGAGCCGGAGAACTCTTCTCGTGACCTCGTCGAGCTCCTGCGGCATGGAATCGATCTCGGTGCGGATCATCGCCGACGCCTCGTCGACGAGGTCGATCGCCTTGTCGGGCAGGAAGCGGTCGGAGATGTAGCGGCTGGAGAGCGTCGCGGCGGCGACCAGGGCGTTGTCCTGGATGCGCACGCCGTGGTGGACCTCGAAGCGCTCTTTCAGGCCGCGCAGGATCGAGATCGTGTCCTCGACCGACGGGGCGTCGACCAGCACCGGCTGGAACCGCCGCTCGAGGGCGGCGTCCTTCTCGACGTGCTTGCGGTACTCGTCGAGGGTGGTGGCGCCGATGCAGTGCAGCTCGCCGCGCGCCAGCATCGGCTTCAGGAGGTTGCCGGCGTCGGTCGAGCCCTCGGTCTTGCCGGCGCCGACGACGGTGTGCAGCTCGTCGATGAAGAGCAGGATGCGGCCCTCGCTCTTCTTGATCTCGTTGAGCACCGCCCTGAGGCGCTCCTCGAACTCGCCGCGGTACTTGGCGCCGGCGAGGAGCGCGCCCATGTCGAGCGAGAAGAGCGCGCGGTCCTTGAGCCACTCCGGCACGTCGCCCTTGACGATGCGCTGCGCCAGGCCCTCGACGATCGCCGTCTTGCCGACTCCGGGCTCGCCGATGAGCACCGGGTTGTTCTTCGTCTTGCGCGACAAGATGCGTACGACGCGGCGGATCTCCTGGTCGCGGCCGATGACCGGGTCGAGCTTGCCGGACCGCGCCATGGCGACGAGGTCGACGCCGTACTTCTCGAGCGCCTCGTAGGTGGCCTCGGGCTCGGCGGAGGTCACGCGCTGGCTGCCGCGCACGGCGGTGAGCGCGGCGAGGAAGCGGTCGCGGTTGACGCCGAATGCCGCGAGCGCCTGGGCGCCGGCGCCGGCGGGGGACTCGTCGAGCACGGCGAGCAGCAGGTGCTCGACCGAGACGTACTCGTCCTTCAGCCGCTTGGCCTCGGCCGTTGCGGCGACCAGGGCGCGCGACAGGCGCTGCGAGACGAGCACCTTGCCGGGCTCGGCGCCCGGGCCGGAGACCTTGGGGCGGCGCGCCAGCTCGCGATCGACCTCGGCGGCGAGCGCTGCCGGGTCGAGCTCCATGCGGCGGAGCAGGCGCGGCACCAGACCGTCCTCGGCGGCGACGAGCGCCGCGAGCAGATGCTCGACGTCGACCTCGACCTGGCCGCGGCCGACGGCGTCGGAGTGCGCGGCGGCGAGTGCCTCCTGCGATCTCTGCGTCAGCTTGGAGAGGTCCATCGTTCGTCACCTTTCGCGGCGCCCGGGCGCCGTGTTTCGAGTCTCATGCTCGCGAGCCACGGGTGCGCGGCTGGAACGCCGAGGCGTCGCGCAGGCTCTCGAAGAGCTGTCGCTCGCGGTCGGTGAGCGTCTCCGGCACGACGACGCGCACTTCGGCGAGCAGGTCGCCCGCCGCTTCGCCCTTGCCGGCGGGGAAGCCGCGGCCGCGCACCCGGATCCGGCGCCCCGACGAGGTGCCGGCCGGGATGCGGATGCGCACCGGTTGGTCGAGGGTGGGCACGTCGGCCTCGGCGCCGAGCGCCGCCTCCCAGGGCGTCACCTCGAGCGTCAGCGAGAGGTCGCGCCCGTCGAGCCGGAAGCGGGGATGCGGCTCGTGCTCGATGCGCAGCAGCAGGTCGCCCGCCGGGCCGGCGCCGCGGCCCGTGCCGCCCCGGCCGGGAACCCGCACCGTCTGACCCGAGCGGACGCCGCGCGGGAGATTGATGCGGATCCGCCGCGGCTCGCCGCTGTGCGGATCCGAGATCGCCAGCTCGCGCACCCCGCCGCGCGCCGCCTCCTCGAGCGACAACCGCAGCCCGTACTCGTGATTGGCGCCGGGCCGGGCCCAGCCGCCGCGGCCTTCGCTCGCGCCCCAGCTCGCCCAGCCGCCGTTGGCGGCACCTGCGGCAGCCTGCCCGAAGAGCATCTCGAAGAAGTTGGAGAAGCCCGAGGCGCCGCCGCCGAACGGCGCGCCGCCCAAGTCGAAGCGGAACTCCTCGAAGCCCGGCGGCGGCTGGGCGCCGCTCTCGCGCGCCTTCCAGGCCTGACCGAAGCGGTCGTACTTGCTCCGCTTCTCGTCGTCCTTGAGGACTTCGTAGGCCTCCGCGATCTCCTTGAAGCGCGTCTCGGCGTCGAGCTCCTTGCTGACGTCCGGGTGGTACTTCCGGGCGAGCTTGCGGTACGCCTTCTGGATCTCGTCGGCGCCGGCCCGGCGGTCGACGCCGAGGACCCGGTAGTAGTCCTTGAAGTCCAAGCCTCGGCCTCCTCGCCGCACGGCAGCCGATCGCGCTCGAAGTTGAGCGCGAGCGAATCATATTTCTAAACGGCGGCGGGGAGGGAATCATTCCGTAGCCGTTGGTGCCCGGCGGCGGAGCCTCTCTGTCCGAGGAGCTCGGGGACGAGTCGTATTTCTCCGGGAGGAGGGCCTTCGAAGGTCCAACCCGGGGAGAAATGCGATCGTTACCGAGTCCGCGGTCTGCGTGCCTCTGAATGGTCCGAGGCGAGGCGGGGATGTCAGCTCGTCGTGCGACGTGTCAGGGCGGCGTGAGGCTGAAGTGCTCGTAGTTCTTGGCGATGAACTCTTTCCACTTGTCCGGCACCTCCTCGAGCGGAAAGATCGCCTGCACCGGACAGGCGTCGATGCAGAGCCCGCAATCGATGCACTCCTCGGGGTGGATGTAGAGCATCTCCCAATCCTCGCTCTTGCCGTAGATGCAGTCGACCGGGCAGACGTCGACGCAAGCGCTGTCCTTGGTGCCGATGCAGGGCTCGGTGATGATGTGCGGCATCCGGGAGAGTCCTTTCCGCGACCGTTCCGGCCGGCGCTGGGCATTGTAGCGACTCGCGCCCGGGGGGCTCAACGGTGCAATGTGGCGGCTCTTGACGCTTTTGCCGCAGTGCGGTATAAATGTCTTGCCGCGACGCGGCATGAAGCCGCCGGAGGCGTCGAAGAGATGACACGACTGATCAAGCGCTACGAGAGCCGCAAGCTCTACGACACCGAGGAGAGCCGCTACGTTTCGCTCGACGAGGTGGCGGACTGGATCCGCGAGGGGCAGGACGTGCGGGTGCTCGACAACGCGACGGGGGGCGACGTCACCGCCCAGACGCTGACCCAGATCATTCTCGACGAGGGTCGGCGCGGCACGTCGCTGCTGCCGAGCGAGCTCCTGCACGACCTCGTGCGCGCCGGCCAGCAGGCGGTGGAGAGCGGCGTCGAGCAGATGCACCAGAAGGTCGACCGCTTCGTGCAGGCCTCGATCGACCGGCTGGGGCCGGTGCGACGGGCGCGCGAGGAGATGGACCGGCTGCGCTCGCGACTGGAAGAGCTCGAAGGCTCGCTGGCGCGGCTCGAATCCGCCGGCAGCGGGCGCGAAGCCCGCGGCGGCGGCAAGAAGCGTACGCGCAGGAACAAGGGAGAATCATGATGACAACGACGAAAACGACCGCAGGCCGGCGCGCTCGCCGCGCGCCGCGCGCCGCGCGGAGAATGTCCCCTCGGCCGGCGATCGAATCGCAGGCGCGTCAGGTCTGGCTCGCTGGACTCGGCGCGATGGCGACGACGAGCGAGACCGCGAGCGCATGGCTCGACTTCCTCGTCGCTCGCGGCAGGAAGCGCGAGCCGGCGGCGATCGCCATGGCGCAGAAAGCCGCGCGCGACACGCGTCGCGCGGTCGAGGACCTGGCGGCGGAGGCTGGGCGGCGCTCGCTGCGCCTGTTCGACGACGCGATCGAACGGCTGGGCGTCCAGCCGCAGCCGCGCTCGCGCAACATCTTGCACCGTCTCGGAGACGTCGCCGAGGCGCTGTTGTGACGACACGACGACCCGAGGAGGTCGATATGGCAACCCGCAAGAGCACCCGCAAGACGACCCGCGTGCCCGCCATGAAGTCGGCCGGCAAGCAGATGAAGGCGTCCGCCAACAAGGTCTGGCTCGCCGGCCTCGGTGCCGTGGCGATGGCGGAGGAAGAGGGCGGCAAGCTGTTCAAGGGCCTCGTCGCCAGGGGCAAGGAGCTCGAGGAGACCGGCCGCGAGCGGCTCGAACAGGCGAGAGAGCGCGTCGAGGAGCTCGCCGGGACGGCGAAGGAGAAGGTCGAATCGGCGACCAACGACGTGCGCGGCCGCGCCGCCGAGCTGTTCGGCAAGGTCGAGGACGAGTGGGAGGAGCGCATGGCGGTCACGCTCAGGAAATTCGGCGTGCCGTCGCGCGACGAGATCTCGCGCCTGACCCGTCGAATCGAGGAGCTCACCCAGCTCGTCGAGTCGAAGTCGACGCTGCGTCGCCAGGCGACGCGCAAGAGCGGCACGCGCCGCACGACACCGCGCGCCAAGGCCTCCTGAGGCACGAGTGGCGCGAGCTCGTCGCGCGCGCGTCGGCCTCGCGCTGGCCGGCGGAGGGCCCGAGGGTGCAGTCTGGGAGATCGGCGCCCTGCGGGCCCTCGACGAGGCCATCGAGGGCATCGCGCTCGACCAGCTCGACGTCTACGTCGGTGTCTCGGCCGGCGCCTTCCTCGCCGCCAACCTCGCCAACGGGCTGACGACGGCGCAGATGTGCCGCGCCATCGTCAAGCACGAGCCTGGCGAGCACCCCTTCGTCCCCGAGACCTTCTTCACGCCCGCGGTGGGCGAGATCGTGCGCCGCGGCCTCTCGGTGCCGCGGCTGCTCGTCGAGGCGATCGCCGGCTTCGCCGTCAATCCGCGCGACCGCAGCCTTCTCGACTCGCTGACCCGCCTGTCGCGGGCTCTTCCCGCCGGCCTCTTCGACAACGAGCCGATTCGCAGGTACCTGCGCTCGATCTACACCATGCGCGGGCGCACGGACGACTTCCGCCGCCTCGGCCGCAAGTTGTTCGTCGTCGCCGCCGACCTCGATCGCGGCGAGCCGGTGGTGTTCGGTACCCGGGGCTGGGATCACGTGCCGATCTCGCGGGCGATCCAGGCTTCCTCGGCGCTGCCCGTGCTCTATCCGCCGGTGGAGATCGACGAACGCCGCTTCGTCGATGGCGTGCTGCTCAAGACCATGCACGCCTCGGTGGCGCTCGATGCCGGAGCGGAGCTCGTTCTCTGCGTCAATCCCATCGTTCCGGTGGATGTCTCCGCGCGTCACCTGGCGCTCGACGGCGAGGAGTTCGACCTCGAGCGTCGCGGCCTGCCGACGATCCTGTCGCAGACCTTCCGCACGCTCATCCACTCGCGGCTCGCCGTCGGCATGAAAGCCTACGAGAAGCGCTATCCCGGCGCCGACGTGATCCTCGTCGAGCCCGACCGCGACGACTACGAGAACTTCTTCACCAACATCTTCAGCTTCTCGGCGCGCCGCGCCGTGGCGGCGCGCGCCTACGAGGCGACCCGCCGCGACCTCCTCGCCCGCGCCGACGAGCTCGCGCCGATGCTCGCCCGCCACGGCGCGCGCCTGCGGCGCGACCTCCTCGCCGACGAAACGCGCGACCTGTGGGCGGGAGTCGGCCTGCCGGAGGATCACGGGCGCCACCTCGCGCACGGCACGCTGCGCCGGCTCGACCGCGCCCTCGACCGGGTCGAGGCGCTGACGCGCGCCGGCGCGCCGCCCGCCGGCGGCACTCAGCCGGCGAGGCGCCCGAAGAAGAGATCGACGAGGCGGTCGAACATCGCCTCCGGATAGCCGGGCCGGCCGCGCTCGTAGTCGCGGGCGCGGCCGGTGAAGCGGGCAGAGAGGTCGCGCGCCGGGCTCATCGGATGGAGCCGGGATCCTAGCTCGCGGCGACCGCTGCGCGCGGCGGCGCTAGACTGCGCCGGCGCCATGTCGAAGCCGGCCGTCATCGCCAGCGAGCCGCTGCCGCTCGGCCGCGGCGAGCGGGGCACGCCCCTGAGCCCGGTCGATTTCGCCTGGCTGCGCATGGACGAGCCAGCGAACCGCATGCACGTGCACGGCGTGCTGGTCCTCGACGGCGACATCTCGGGCGAGGAGGCCGCCGCGGTCCTCGGCGAGCGGCTCGAGCGCATCCCGCGCTTCAAGCAGCGCGTCGCCGAGGACTGGGGCGGCGCCGCCTGGGTCGACGACGCGGAGTTCGACATCCGGCGCCACGTCCACGAGCAGCACCTCCACGCCCCGGGCTCCGACCGCATCCTGGCGACCGCGATCGAACGGCTCCTGCACGAGGGCATGGATCGCGCCCACCCGCTGTGGGCCTTTCACGTCATGCGCGGCTACCTGCACTCGAAGACGGTCGTCTTCGCGCGCATCCACCACGCCATCGGCGACGGCGTGGCGCTGATGATGGTGCTGCTGGCAATGACCGATCCGCAGCCGCACGGCGGCGGCCACGGCCACGCGCCGCGCGAGGCGCGCAATCCGTTCCTCGACATCCTGACTGGCGGCGGCCGGAGGACGCTCGTCGCGGCGCGCCACGCCGCCGAGCAATGGGCGCCGGAGACGCTGCGCCTGATGCTCGCTCCCGCCGAGGCGTACGCCAAGCTCGGCTTCGCCGAACGGGCGCTGGGCAGCGCGCTCGCCGTGACGCGCATCCTCGCCACCTTCAACGAGCCGTCGACGCCGTTCAAGGGCGAGCTCGGCGTGCCGAAGCGCGTGGCGTGGAGCGAGCGCTACGCCCTCGACGAGATCAAGGCGCTCGGCAGCGCCCTCGGCGCCACCGTCAACGACGTGCTCAACAACGCCATGGCGGGCGGGCTGCGCCGCTACCTGGCGTCCGACGGCGAGCCGTGCGAACGGCTGAGCTTTCGCTGCGCGATGCCGGTCAACTTGCGCCAGCTCGACGAGATGGCGGCGCTCGGCAACCGCTTCGGGCTGGTCTTCCTCGACCTGCCGGTGGGGATCGCGGATCCGCTGCGGCGGCTGGAGGTGCTGCGCCGATCGTCGGCCGCGCTCAAGCGGTCGGTGGAACCTCTGGTCGTGCTCTCGCTGCTCGACCTCGCCGGCCGCCTGCCGAGCGTAGTGCAGGAGCTGCTGGTGAAGATCTTCGGCGCCAAGGCGACGGCGGTGTTCACGAACGTCCCCGGGCCGCGGGTGACGCTCGCCTTCGCCGGCCGAGCGCTCTCGGACCTCTTCTTCTGGGTGCCGCAAGCGGGCCGCCTCGGCCTCGGCGTCTCGATCCTGAGCTACGCCGGCGGCGTGCGCATGGGCGTCGGCACCGACGCCGGTCTCGTTCCCGACCCCGAGCGCATCCTCGAGGGCTTCCAGGCCGAGCTCGATGCCCTGCAGGCCGCCGCCGCGCGCGGCTGAGCACCGGCTAGCGGCGGCGCCAGAGGGTGAGGACGAGCGAGGCGAGGAAGAGCGGGGTCCAGGTGAACCACGGCTTGCCGAAGGCGACGAGGATGGCGGCGGCGATCATGCACGAGCCGGCGAGGAGCGTCGAGTGGAGGTTGGCGAGCGGGTTCTCGGCCGGGCGGTGCGCGGCCGACTCGATCAGGCGCAGCCCCTCGGTAATCAGCATCGGCGCCTTGGTCAGCGCCTCCATGAGCTCGGGCGAGCTGCGGAAGCTCTCTTTCGCCAGGCGCAGGGGCGAGAACTGGCCGAGGAAGATCTCGTTGACGTGGCGCTGCGAGACCGCCTTGACGTCGAAGCCCGGGCGCAGCACCTGGCCGACGCCCTCGAAAGTGACCAGCGCCTTGACCATCAGCACGGTCTCGACCGGGAAGTACATGTCGAAGCGCCCCCCCTGCGCTACCGACTGCAGGATGAGGCGGGCGAGCGGGTACTCCTTGAAGTTCGAGGTCTTGGCCCAGCGGCGGCTCGTCTCCTCGACTTCACGGCGGAAGCCGGCGACGTCGCCTCGGCGACCGGGCTGCGCCACCATCGAGAGATAGCGCGCCGCGTTTTCGCTGTCGCCGGTGACGAGGCAGAAGTAGTACCACATCAGCGTGCGCTTGAGCTCCTCGTTGAAGCGGCCGACCATGCCGAGGTCGATGAAGCCGACCCGCGTCCCCGGCAGGATGAGGAGATTGCCCGGATGCAAGTCGGCGTGGAAGAAGCCGTCCTGGTAGAGCATGCGGATGATGGCGCGGGCGCCGAGGTCGACGAGGCGGTCGCGCTCGGCGTCGGGCAGCTCGCGCGCCTCGGCCGAGGTCGGCTTGACGCCGGCGAGGAACTCCATCGTCAGCACGTCGCGTCCCGAGTACTGACGGAAGATGCGGGGGAAGACGATCTCGGGCGTGTCGCGGAAGTTGGCGGCGAAAGTTTCGGCGTTGTCGGCCTCGCGCCGCAAATCGAGCTCGCGCTGCGTGTAGTCGGTGAACTCCTTGAGCACACGGCGCGGCTGGAAGCGCTCGAGGAAGGTTTGCAGGAAGCGGCCGAGCAGGTTGAGCAGGATGGTGTCGCGTTTCAGGATCTCGCGGTTGCCCGGCTTGACGACCTTGAGCACGACGTCCTCGCCGTCGACGGTGCGTCCGCGGTGGACCTGGGCGATGGAGGCCGAGCCCAGCGGATGGGGGTCGATCCACTCGAACATCACCGGGACGGGCCGCTCGAGGTCGTGCTCGACGATCTCGCGCAGGCGGTCGATCGGCACGGCGGGCAGGCGGTCGAGGAGGTTCTTGAGCTCGTCGGTGATGACGGTGGGGAAGAGGTCCTCGCGCAGCGAAAGAACCTGGCCGAGCTTGATGTAGGTCGGCCCGAGGATCTCGAGCCGGCGGCGGAGCTGCGCGGGGAAGGGCAGGTCGCGCAGCTCGCGAGCGAGCAGCGGCGAGGCGGCGGCACCGACGAAGCGCGCCAGGCCGTAGAAGCGCGGATGGGGCGCCTGGCGCGTCGCCGCCCAGGCGCGGACGCCGCCGAAGATGAGGCCGAGGACGTGCTGCTGGGTCGTGAAGTAGCGGCCGACGAGGCCGGGCGGCTTGCTCTCGACGAGGAGCGGGAAGTCGCCGACGCGCTGCGCGGCGGCGCTCGCTGCGCTCGTCGAGTCGCTCATCGCCGCGCTCCGCTGCCCGCGCTCAACGGTTGCGGCCGTACTTCTCGTGGCTCGATACCCAGTCGAGCGACGAGATGGCGGCGGCGAGCGAGATCTCGCCGGCGAGGACGACGCCGGCGACGATCTCGGCCAGCTTCTTGACGTTGCCCCGCCCCCAGCAGCCGAGGAGCTCGAGGCACTCGCGCTGGGTGGCGAGGCCGGTGCCGCCGCCGTAGGTGGCGACGATGAGCGACGGGATCGTCATCGAGATGTAGAGGTCGCGCGCCTCGGTGACCTCGGAGTAGACGATGCCGGCGGAGGACTCGGAGACGTTTGCGACGTCCTGGCCGGTGGCGATGAACATGGCGGTGATGCCGTTCGGCGAGTGCGCGCCGTTGTTGTTGGCGCCCGAGATCATGGTGCCGACGTTGGCCACCTGGCCGTGGTAGTGGACCTGCTCGGGCTCGACGCGCAGGTGCTGGATCAGCACCGCGCGCGGGATCGTGCACTCGGCGACGACGCGCTTGCCGCGCGTCTTCATGATGTTGACCTGCGACGCCTTCTTGTCGGTGGCGAGGTTCGACTCGAGGTAGAACCTGCGCACGTGCTCCTTCGGCCACTCCTGCTCGAGCACCCACGAGCAGGCGGCGAAGGTGGCGCGGCCGACCATGTTCTGGCCGGCGGCGTCGCCGGTGGCGAAGTTGAAGCGCAGGTAGGCGAACTTGGCGGCGAGGTAGGTGTCGATGTAGAGCAGCTTGGCGACCGAGCTCGTCGACTCGGCGTGCTCGCGGATCTGCGGCAGGTGGCGGTCGACCCACAGGGCGAAGTCGCGCGCCTCGCGCGCCGATTCGAAGACGAACACCGGCGCCCGCTGCATGGCGTCGGCGAGCACGGTGCAGGTGACGCCGCCGGCGAGGTTGAGCACTTTCATGCCGCGGCTGTAGGAGGCGACGAGCGTCCCCTCGGTCGTCGCCAGCGGGACGAGAAACTCGCCTTTGGCGTGCTCGCCCTTGACCTTGAGCGGGCCGGCGAGACCGATGGGGACCTGCGCGGCGCCGACCAGATTCTCGATGTTGCCGCGCGTCGTCTCGGGATCGAACGAGAAGTGCGAGAGGTGGTCGAGGCGCACGCCCGAGTAGTGCTCGGCGAACTGGCGGCGCTTCGCGATCCACGGCGAGGAGTGGTCGACCTCCTTGTCGTAGGGGATCTGCGCCTGCTTCGGCGCCTCGGCGGCGATCGCGTCCTTCACGGCGAGCGTCAGCTCGCCGAACGGCTTGGCCTCGAAGCGGAGGCTGAGCTCGTGATGCCCCTCGGCCAGGGCGCCGAAGCCGTCGACGGCGACGGAGACGATGCGCTTGAGCGGGAACTCGAGCGGCGCGGCGGCGGTGACGTCGCGCGCCGGCAGCGTTCGGCCGTCGGGGAGCTCGAACCGGACGGCGGCCAAGTCGACCTCGACGCCGTCGACGGAGATCTCGGCGAGGCCGAGCAACGTCGCGTCGCTCAGCCGATTCTTGAGCGCGAAGCGAAAGCCGCCGGCGGCGGTGTTGGCGAGGCTGCCGAAGGTGTAAAGCTGCTTGAGCAGGAGCTGCGGTACGCGGAAGAGCATCGACCTCTCCTACGGCTCTTCGTGGACTGGAAGTCTTTCAAGCCGTTGAACTTCGGAAATGCTAGCATCCCGCGGGCCAATTTCCGGGGGACCGTCGAGCGCGTGCCGAGCATCGTCGTCGTCGGGCTGCAGTGGGGAGACGAGGGCAAGGGGAAGATCGTCGATCTCCTCTGCCCGGCCTTCGACGCCGTGGTGCGCTACCAGGGCGGCAACAACGCCGGCCACACGGTCAAGTTCGCCGACCGCCACTTCGCTCTGCGCCTGGTGCCGTCGGGCATCCTGCACGCCGGGCTGCCGTGCGTGATGGGCAACGGCCTCGTCGTCTCGCCGCCGGCGCTGCTCGAGGAGCTCGGCGAGCTGCACGCGGCGGGGGTCGAGACGGTCGGCCGGCTCTTCCTGTCGAATCGCGCGCAGGCCGTGCTGCCGCCGCTCGTCGCACTCGATCGCGCGCGCGAGGCGGCGGCCGGCGAGCAGAGAGTCGGCACGACTGGCCGCGGCATCGGTCCGACCTACGAGATGAAGGCGGCGCGGCTCGGCGTGCGGCTCGCCGAGCTCGGCTCGCCGCAGCTCGAGGAGCGCTTGCGCGCGCAGCTCGTGCGCGTCGAGGCGGAGCTCGCCGCGCTCGGCGCCGAGCCGATCGGCCAGCCGGGCCCGCTCGCCGACCTCTGCCGCGAGTGGAGCCGGCTCCTGGCGCCGTACCTCGCCGACACCGAGCACCTGCTGCACCGCTGGCTGGAGGAGGGGAGGTCGCTGCTCTTCGAGGGCGCGCAGGGATCGCTGCTCGACGTCGACCACGGCACCTATCCGTTCGTGACGAGCTCGAATCCGACGGCCGGCGGCGCCGCGACCGGCACCGGCGTGCCGCCGACGGCGCTCTCGGGCGTGCTCGGCATCGTCAAGGCGTACACGACGCGGGTGGGCGGCGGGCCGTTTCCGGGCGAGCTCCTCGACGAGCACGGCGAGCGGCTGCGCCAGCGCGGCAACGAGTTCGGCACGGTGACCGGTCGGCCGCGCCGCTGCGGCTGGTTCGACGCCGTGGCGACGCGCTACGCGGTGCGCCTGAACGGGGCGCGGGCGGTGGCGCTCACCAAGCTCGACGTCCTCGACTCGCTCGACGAGATCCCGGTCTGCGTTGGCTACCGGCACCGCGGCGCGCTCCTCGACGAGTTCCCCTCCTGCCTCGAAACGCTGGAGGCCGTCGAGCCGGTCTACGAGACGCTCCCCGGCTGGCAGAGCGAGACGGGTGGCATCCTCGACTACGAGAAGCTGCCGGAAGCCGCGCGCCGCTACGTCGAGTTCCTCGAGCGCATCATCGGCGCGGACGTCGCGCTCATCTCCACCGGCTCACGCCGCGAGGAGACGATCGTGCGCGACGACGTCCACCTCGCGAGCTGGCTCGGCGGACGTCTCGAAGGCGTCCTCGCCGCGCGCGGCGCCTGAGCGCCGCCCGCGCTCGGATAGAATCCCCCCGCTCGCGCGGGCCCTTAGCTCAGTCGGTAGAGCAGCGGGCTTTTAACCCGACGGTCGGGGGTTCGATCCCCTCAGGGCCCACCAACCGAGCACACGAGTCCGGACGCCCCCGTCGTCTAGCCAGGTCCAGGACATCGCCCTTTCAAGGCGGTAACACGGGTTCGAATCCCGTCGGGGGTACCAATAGCATCAATAGATTACGACTGAATCGAAGCCGCCGAGTCGATTGATCGGTAACTCTGTCGGTTAATCTGAGCGGCCGCCTCGCGGTGACGAAGTCGAGCGGGCATCAGCTCTCCCGGAGCCGCCGCAGAGCCGACCGGATCGCGGCGAGCGCCACCGACCCGTCCTCGTCGCCGGCCGAGATGCCGGCGGCGCGCAGGCGAAGAGGCGAAGAGGTGCCACCCGTTTTACAGCAGAATCGAGGTGGGTACGTACGAGGTACAAGCCAATTCAGGGCGCAGCACTATGCGGAGCGGGGATCGGCATGGCTTCGACGGGGCAATACGATCCTGCCTCCCATGAAGATCGATGCGATCGTCTCTGCGAAGAGCGTTTCGATCGCCGAAGCAGGATCGATCGCGATCGAAATCGCTCGTCACGATCGGTGAAGGCGAGCTTGCGCCGGTCTGCACGGCAGGCACGTGCTCGACGGCGCGCGATCGGGAGCCAGGAGCTCTAGCCGCTTCGCAACAGCGGCTGGTACGGCATCGGCGGCGGGAACGAGCCCTCGGGGAAGAGAACGTCTCGAGCTCCGGCGCGGAGGCGGTCGGCGGCGTGCCGGTAGCCGGCACAGAAGAGCCGGTATGCCTCCCGGACGACCTCTCTCGCGGCACGCGAGGCGGAGTGGGCCAGCGGCGCAGGTCCCTTCTTGATGCGCTTTGGCTCGTGCCGCGGATCCTGGCGCCAGAGGAAGTCCCTGCCGAGCGGCGGCTTGCCCGTGTCGCGCTCCCTGCGGGCAGCTTCCTGCTCGATCGACTCGACGAGGTGGCGAATCCGATCCCGGAGAGTCTCTTTCGACAGGCCTTGCCAGCAGGGAGGAGGGGAGAGGTACAGCTCTTCGAGCGATGCGAGCGCCCCGGGATCGACCGGCAGGCGTTTGCAGAGCGCTTTGTACTCGAGCGTGCGGTCGATCCAGCGGCCGGTGATCGGGGTGCCGTCGAGGAGCGCCTGGACGCAGTGGGCTCCGGGCCAGTCGCGGGGCGAGGCGACGAGACCCTCCTTGACGCCGTGCGCGAGGACGTAGCGCAGGCGAGCGACCTGGGCTTCCTCCTCGTTCGAGACGAGGATGGCCTGGTATCTGCGGCCCCAGAACTTCTCCTTCCAGCGGACGAGACGTCCGGCTTCGCGGGCGAGGTTGGAGTTCATGTAGTTCATGAACGAGGCCAAGCGCTGCGCGTCTGCGACCGTGAGCAGGAGATGGAAGTGGTTGGAGAGGAAGGCGAAGGCGTGCAGCTCGACCGGGTAGAGGCGAGCGGCGCGGGCGAGGACTCCCAGGGTGAGATCCCGCAGGATGGGCGTGGGGCTCAGGAGGAGGCGGCCCTGGACGGTACGGCACGTGACCTCGACCAGCGAGCCGGGTGGGATGAAGCGCAATCGTCGGGGCATGTTCCCTAAGACGGAATCGATGCCCGCAGACTTTCGAAACGGCTGGCACCTCACCTCGAGAGAGGGCCGCGAAACGGCTGGCCTCCGGCTGCCGCAGCGTGCGGGCTGGAACATTTCGCCCCCGCGGCCGTAATCTTCCAGGTCCGCATCCGGGCGCATTCGACCCTCCAGG
Source organism: Thermoanaerobaculia bacterium (assembly GCA_036397015.1). Classification (GTDB taxonomy): domain Bacteria; phylum Acidobacteriota; class Thermoanaerobaculia; order Multivoradales; family JAGPDF01; genus JACTMI01. The sequence continues at coordinate 3,548 of DASWJT010000085.1, read as the reverse complement.
AGGCTTCATGAGACGCGCTGGCACCCTTCGGCTCTTTTCGCTCGCTCTCGCCGTGGCGCTGCCGCTCGGCGCGGCTTCGGACGGCGGCTGGATCGAGCGCAGCAACGCCAACACCAAGGTTCTGCTCGACATCCAGGCGAAGTACGGGCCCGAGGGGGCCGCCAGGATCGGCATCGACGGCTACGACGAGGCGGTCAGCCAGTTTCCGCTCGATCTCAACGAGACGATCGTCGCCGACACCAACGCGGCGCTCGCCACGCTGCGCTCGCGGCTCGCCGCCGAGACGGACCCCAACGTCCGCCAGGATCTGGAGATCCTGATCCAGGCCGGCGAGGACAACAACAAGGGCATCGCGATCGGCGAGAAGTACGACCTGCCGTACTTCGACATGCACGGTGCGGTTTTCGGCGGCCTGCGCGCGCTGCTCGACGACCGGATCCCGGCCGAACGGCGACAGGCCGCGGTGGTTCGCCTGCGCAAGTACACGGGGATCGAGCCCGGCTACACGCCGCTCACCGAGCAGGCGATGGCCTACACCCGCAAGGCGCTCGGGAATCCGGCGCTCATCGGACCGTTCGTCGACAATCTGGCCAAGGACTTCGGCAATGCCCCGCGCTACCTCGAGGGCATCGCCAAGCTGTTCGAGAAGTACCAGCTCGAGGGCTGGCAACAGCCCTACGAGACGCTCGAGAAGCAGCTCGCCGACTACCAGGCCTTCCTGCGCGCCGAGGTCGAGCCGCGGGCGACGAAAGACTTCCGACGGCCCGCGGAGGCCTACCAGTTCGCGCTCGAGCAGCGCGGCATCGACTGGAGCGTCGCCGAGCTCACCGGCCGCGCCAAGGCGTCGTTCCGCGAGATCCAGAACGAAATGCAGGTGCTGGCGGCGCTGATCGCGAAGGAGCGCGGCCTGTCCTCCACGGATTACCGCGACGTCATCCGCGAGCTCAAGAAGGAGCAGCTCGTCGGCGATGCCATCCTGCCCTTCTACGAGAAGCGGATCGAGGAGCTCGAAGCGATCATCGCCGCCAACGGAATCGTCACCCTGCCGGATCGAAAGATGCGGATCCGTCTCGCCAGCGAGGCCGAGAGCGCGCAGATCCCGGCTCCCAACATGAGCCCGCCGCGCCTGATCGGCAACACCGGCGAGCTCGGCGAGTTCGTGCTGCCGCTACGCGTGCCGGCCGAGGCGGGCGCGAAGGAGATCGGCTTCGACGACTTCACCTTCGACGCCGCGGGCTGGACCTTGACCGCGCACGAGGGGCGCCCCGGGCACGAGCTGCAGTTCGCCGCCATCATCGAGAAGGGTGTGTCGCAGGCGCGCGTGCTCTACGCCTTCAACTCGGTCAACGTCGAGGGCTGGGCGCTCTACGCCGAGGCGGAGACCAAGCCGTACGAGCCGCTCGAGGGGCAGCTCGTCGCGCTCCAGCACCGCCTGCTCCGCGCGGCGCGTGCCGTGCTCGATCCCGGCCTGCAGCTCGGCGAGATTTCGCGCGACGAGGCGTTCCGCGTCCTCGAGCACGACGTCGTGCTTTCGCACGCCATGGCCCTGCAAGAGGTCGAGCGCTACACTTTCTGGGCCCCCGGCCAGGCGCCGTCGTACTTCTGCGGCTACCAGCACCTGCTCGAGCTGCGCACCGACGTCGAGCGGATGCTGGGCGAGACCTTCGACCGGCAGGCGTACCACGACTTCCTCCTCGCCCAGGGCCTGCTGCCGCCGGATCTGCTGCGCAAGGCGGTGATGCAGCAATTCGTGGCGCCGATCCAGGCGCAGTCGCCCGCGGCCACCGAGTGAAGCGCGGCTCGCCGGGCAATCGCACGCGCGATCGACTCGGCGGACCACGACGGGAGCGCCGTGGAGCGATTCCCTCGCAGCGCGGGCAGCCGGCCGGTCGAGAGGGGACGAGCTCTCTGCTAGCCTGCCGTTCGGATTGACCGGCCGAGCTCTCCTGCGATGACCCGCGACGGAATTCGGCGCCACTGCCTCGGCGCCAGCGCGGCGCGAGTGGCGCTCGCCTCGGCCCTCGCCGCGAGCGCTGGCTGCCAGCACGCGGCGGAGCCGCCCAAGCCCGATGTCGTAGTGCTGGTGATCGATGCCCTGCGTGCCGACCGGCTCGCCTTCTACGGCTACGGCAAGCCGACGTCGCCCCGGCTCGACGAGCTCGCCCGCAGCAGCGTCTGGTTCCGCCAGGCGTTCGCCCAGGCGACCTGGACCAAGCCCTCGATCGGCTCGCTGCTCACCTCGCGCTATCCGAGCGAGCTCGGCCTGCTCGATCTCGACTTCCAGCGCGATGCGAGAAAGACGAACGTCCTCACCGCGGGAGTGCCGCTGCTGACGGAGCGCTTCTCGTCGTCGGGCTGGCGGACGGGCGCCGTGATCAACCAGGTCCATCTCTCGCGACGCACCGGCTTCGCCCGCGGCTTCGACGACTTCCGACACTTCCGAGGGCGCGACGGCTTCGACCTGGCGCGAAGTTTCGGCGAGTTTCTCTCGCAGCTCGGTGAGCGCCGCTTCTTCGCCTACGTGCATTTCCTCGACCCGCATTGGCCATACAGCGAGCTGCCGAACGAGGACCTGGCAGCCTTCGGTCGCCTTGCCCGCTCGATCCGGGTTCCCAAGGACCTCGCAGCGTTCGAACGCTGGCGAGAGCGCAACCTGACGCCCGAGATCGTGCAGGCGCTCTCCAACCGCTACGACGCGGGCGTGCGCTACACCGACGGCGCGGCGGGCCGGCTGGTCGACCAGCTCCGCGACGCCGGCCGCTGGGAGAACACGATCCTCGTCGTCACCGCCGACCACGGCGAAGGCTTCGGCGAGCACGACGAGCTGATGCACGGCTTCGAGCCCTACGTCGAGGTGGCGCGGGTGCCGCTCCTCGTCCACCTTCCGGCGCGCTTCGCCGTCGCTCCGGGCGAGCGGCTCGCGCCGGTCGGTTTGATCGACGTGGCGCCGACGCTGCTCGACCTGGCGGGGGCGATGGCGCTCCCGGACGCCCGCGGTCGCTCGCTGCGCCGCCTCCTCGCCGGAGACGAGCCGGCGGACCGCCCGGTACTCACCCAGTCCATCCAGGCGTGGGCTTTGCGCGACGCTCGCTTCAGCCTGGTGGCCCTGCCGGGCTCGCGGCTCGAGTTCTACGACCGCTGGCAGGACCCCGAGGAACGGCGTCTGCTCGACCCCGCCGGCTGCGGCGAGCCGTGCGCCCGACTCGCCCGCCGTCTGCGTGAGCTGCGCGCCGCTTACGGCTCGCCGGTGGCGCAGCGCGACACCACCGAGCTGACCGCCGAGCAGATCGAGGAGCTGCGCGCGCTCGGCTATCTCTGAAGTGCGGCGGTTGGCAGCTCTTCCTGTTCCCCGCAGAGCTCATCCGCGGAGCCGTGCCGTGAGAGAGTCCGTGCATGGCGATCCGCATCGTGCGCCTCGGCGATCCCCGCCTTCCGCGCGAAGGCCTGCGCATCGGCACCGTCCGCCGGCCGCCGCGGGGGGTAGCGAAGGAAGAGTTCGCGTCCGCGGACTGGTACGACGTCTGGTTTCCGAACCTGGCGCCGAGCGC
>DASWJT010000084.1:0-70817 GCA_036397015.1 Thermoanaerobaculia bacterium | reverse complement strand
GCCTCGGCGAGGAGGTCGTGAGCGAGGTCGAGGAGCGCTCGGCGGAAGGCGGGCGGAGTCGCCTCGGCGTAGGCGGCGGTGCGCAGGGCGGCGGCGGCGTGGCTCCACGGCGCCTGGGCGCGCGGGTCCTTGAAGTCGCCGGCCTTGGCGAGGTGCATCGCCGCGGCGAGCAGATCGAGCCCGCTCCTGCGCCGCGCGTAGCTGGCGACGCTCGCGGCGACCCCGGCGGCGACGGCGGCGAGCTGCGCCTCGTCCTCCGGCTCGGCGGCGCCGAGGTAGACCGCCAGCGAGCGGCTGCGCAGCGTCGCCGCGAGGTCGAGCCGCGACGGGGCGAGGAGCAGGAAGTGGCGCGGCGCGCCGAGGCCCGGCTCCTCGAGGAGCTTGAGGAGGGCGTCTCCCGCCTCGCCCGAGAGCGTGTCGGCCTCGGCGACGACGAACACCTGGCCGCGCGCCTCGAACGGGCTCGCGTGCGCGGCGCGCAGCGCCTCGCGCGTCGCCTCGGCGGAGGTCACCGTCTTGGCGTCGCGCTCGAGCCAGCCGAAGTCCGGATGGAACGGCGGCGGGTTCTCCCGCTTCTCCCTCTCCTGCTTCGCCCGCTCCTTCTCGTCCCGCGCCGGAATCGGCGGCGCGACGATGCGCCGGCAGTGGCGGCACTCGCCGCATGGCCGCGTTTCCGGCGCATGCTCGCAGAGCAGCGTCCGGCCGAGCTCGGCCGCGGCGGCCCGCCGGCGCGCCTCGCTCGTCCCGTGCAGGACGAGCGACGGATACAGCCGGCCCGCGCGCGCGAGCGCGGCGAGCCCGGCGACGGTGTCGCCGCTCACCTCGCCGCCCCGGCCGGCGCGAGCGGGGCGAGCGCGGCGCGCACCGCTCCCTCGGTCGTCTCGAGCGAGCCCGACGAGTCGATCACCCGGATGCGCTCCGGCTCGCTGCGCGCCAGCTCGAGGTATCCCGCGCGCACGCGCTCGTAAAAGGCGAGGTCCTCGGCGTCGAGCCGGTCGACGCGGCCGCTCGCTCGGCGGTGGTGCGAGTGACCGCGTGCGCGGGCCTGCTCGGCCGGCAGGTCGAAATAGAGCGTGAGGTCCGGCCGCCGGCCGCCGGTCGCAAGGCGCTCGACCTCGGCGATGTCGGCGAGCGGCACACCACGGCCGTATCCCTGGTAAGCGATCGTCGAATCGGTCCACCGGTCGCAGAGCACGTGGTGGCCGCGCGCGAGCGCCGGTTCGATGCGCTCGACCAAGTTCTGGCGCCGCGCCGCGAAGACGAGCAGCAGCTCGACACGCGGGTCCATCGCGCCGTGACGACGGTCGAGGAAGACCTTGCGGATGGCGGCGCCGATGACCGTTCCGCCCGGCTCGTGGGTCACCAGGTGCTCGCTACCGCGGCCGGCGAGCCAGCGCGAGGCACGCTCGAGGTGCGTCGACTTGCCGCTGCCGTCGAGGCCTTCGAAGCTGACGAAGAGGGCCACGGCCGGCGAAGCTAGCACGACGGATCGGACGCCGTTGCGGAGCGGACCGGCGAGCGATGCGGACTAGACTCTCCACCCATGCCGACGATCGGCACGCCGATGATGTGGACGGTCTTTCTGGCCGGCGTCGCCGCCGTGCTGGCGATCGATTTGGGGATCGTCAACCGCAAGGCGCACGTCATCCGGGCACGCGAGGCGGCGCTGTGGACGCTCTTCTTCGTCTCGCTCTCGGGACTGTTCGCCGGCTGGTTGTTCTGGCGTTTCGGCACGCGAATCGGCCTCGAGTTCGTCACCGGCTACCTGATCGAGTATGCGCTCTCGGTCGACAACCTGTTCGTCTTCCTCGTCGTCTTCAGCTACTTCGGCGTGCCCGGCGCGCTGCGCCACCGCGTGCTCTTCTGGGGCATTCTCGGCGCCCTCGTCATGCGCGCCGCATTCATCCTCGCCGGCACCGCGCTCATCACGCGCTTCCATTGGACGATCTACCTGTTCGGCGCCTTCCTGCTCTTCACCGGCGTCCGGCTCCTCGTCGCCGGCGAGACGCAGGTCGACCCGGAAAAGAATCCGATGCTCGGTCTGGTGCGCCGCTTCCTGCCGGTGAGCTCGATCTACCACGGCCAGCGCTTCCTGGTGCGCCTCGACGGCAGGACCTACGCGACGCCGATGTTCCTCGTCCTCGTCGTCATCGAGGCCACCGACGTGGTCTTCGCCGTCGACTCGATCCCGGCGATCTTCGGCATCACGCGCGACCCGTTCATCGTCTTCACCTCGAACATCTTCGCCATCCTCGGCCTGCGGGCGCTCTTTTTCCTGCTCGCCGACTTCATGGGCCGCTTTCACTACCTCGGATTCGGGCTCGGCCTGGTGCTCGCCTTCATCGGCGTCAAGATGCTCGCGAGCGGCATCTACCACGTGCCGATCGGCCTCTCGCTGGGAGTGATCGCGCTGCTTCTCGTCGGCAGCGTCGCCGCCTCGCTCCTCTTCCCGGAGCGCGCCGAGGCTCAGCCGCCGGACGGCGAGAAGTAGGCGAAGAGCGCCGCGGCGAGCGCCAGGCGGTAGACGGCGAAGACGGCGAGCGAATGCCGCCGTACCCAGCCGAGGAGCAGCGCGATGACGCCGTAGCCGGCCAGCGCCGAGACGGCGATGCCGACGGCGAGCGCCGCGGGCTCGACGCCGAGCGGCACGCCGCGGGCGAGATCGACGAGCTGCTTGCCGCCGACGAGGACGCCGATCGGCACCGCGAGCAGGAACGAGAAGCGCGCCGCCGCCTCCCGCGTGTAGCCGAGCGCGAGCGCCGCGGTCATCGTCACGCCGGAGCGCGAGGTGCCCGGAACGAGAGCCAGCGTCTGCGCCAGGCCGACGAGCACGCCCTCGCGGCGGCCGAGCTCGTCGAGCCCGCGGCGCTTGCGCCCCAGAAGATCGGCGGCGAGCAGCAGCAGACCGTAGACGACGGCGTTGACGGCGATCAGCCGCCAGCCGCGCGCCGCCGTCGCCACCCAATCCTTGACCAGCAGGCCGGCGAGCGCGGCCGGGACGGTGCCGAGCGCGAGCGCCCAGGCGAGCCGCGCCTCCGCCGCGCCGGCGTCGCGGTCGCGCACCGACGCCGCGACGCCGCGCGCGAGTCGCGCGAGGTCGGCGCGGAAGTAGGCGACCACGGCGAGCAGCGTGCCGGTGTTCGTCGCGATGTCGAACTCGAGCCCCTGGTCGCTCCAGCCGAGCAGCCGGGGCATGAGGACGAGATGCCCCGACGAGGAGACGGGCAGGAACTCGGTGAGCGCCTGCACCAGGGCGAGGGCGACGGCTTGCGCGGTGGTCACGGCGGCGCGATCCTACAGGCGCGGTTGATAGGATCGCGCCGCGCGCGATGAAGGGGATCGTCCTCGCCGGCGGCGCCGGCACCCGCCTCTACCCGGTCACCCGCGGCGTGTCGAAGCAGCTGCTGCCGATCTACGACAAGCCGATGGTTTACTACCCGCTGTCGAGCCTGATGCTCGCCGGCATCCGCGACATCCTCGTCGTCTCGACGCCGCAAGACCTGCCGGCCTACCGGCGCCTGCTCGGCGACGGCAGCGACTTCGGCTTGCGCCTCGACTTCGCCGAGCAGCCGCGGCCCGAGGGGCTGGCGCAGGCCTTCCTCCTCGGCCGCGATTTCGTTGGCCGCGACCGCGTGGCGCTCGCGCTCGGCGACAACGTCTTCTACGGGCACGGCTTCCCGGAGCTGCTCCGGCGCGCGGCCGAGCAGCCGACGGGAGCGACCATCTTCGCCTACCGCGTGCGCGATGCCGAGCGTTACGGCGTCGTCGAGCTCGCCGCCGACGGCCGGGCGCTGTCGATCGAGGAGAAGCCCGCGCGCCCGCGCTCGGCGCTCGCCGTCACCGGCCTCTACTTCTACGACAACCGCGTGCTCGAGATCGCCGCCGGCCTCACGCCCTCGGCGCGCGGCGAGCTCGAGATCACCGACGTCAACCGCGCCTACCTCGCGGCGGGCGAGCTCGCCGTCGTCCCGCTCGGCCGCGGCATCGCCTGGCTCGACACCGGCACCCACGAGACGCTGCTGCAGGCAGCGGAGTTCATCGCCGCCGTCGAGCGGCGGCAGGGGCTCAAGGTCGCCTGCCTCGAGGAGATCGCGCTGCGCCAGGGCTGGCTCACCGCCGGCGCGGTGCTCGCCCAGGCGGCGGCGCTCGGCGCGACCGAGTACGCCGACTACCTGCGCCGGGTGGTCGCCGAAGGGCCGGCCGCTTGAAGCTCGTCGCCACCGGCCTGCCGGGGATCCTCGTCGTCGAGCCGCTCGTCCACCGCGACGAGCGCGGTTTCTTCCTCGAGGTCTTCCACTCGGGCAAGTTCGCGGCACAGGGGCTCGCGGTCGCCTTCGTGCAGGACAACCACTCCGCCTCGCGCCGCGGCACGTTGCGCGGCCTGCACCTGCAGACCGCCGAGCCGCAGGGCAAGCTGGTGCGTTCGATCGAAGGCGAGATCTTCGACGTCGCCGTCGACGTGCGCGTCGGTTCGCCCGAGTTCGGCCGCTGGGAGGGCGTCACGCTCTCGGCCGCGAACCTGCGCTCGCTGTGGATCCCGCCCGGCTTCGCGCACGGCTTCTGCGTCACTTCCGGGCGCGCCCAAGTCGAGTACAAGTGCACGGCGCTCTACGACCCCGACGCCGAGCTCACGATCCGCTGGGACGATCCCGAGATCGGCATCGAGTGGCCGCTCGCCGCACCGCTGCTCTCGCCGAGAGACGCCGCGGCGCCGCGCCTCGCCGAGGTGCGCGACCGCCTGCCGCGCTTCGCGGCATGAGCGGCGCGGGGCTCTCGCCCGCCGACCTCGCCGAGCTCGCCGCCGAGGGCATCGCTCCGGCCGAGGCCGAGCGACAGCTCGCGCTGCTGCGCCAGCCGCCGACGAAGGCGCGCCTGGTGCGGGCGTGCACGCCCGGCGACGGCATCGAGCGGCTCCCGGCGGCGCGGCAGGAGGAGCTCTTCCGGCGCGGCGACGCGGCGCGGCGCGCCGGCCGCCTGAGCAAGTTCGTCCCCGCTTCCGGCGCCGCGACGCGCATGTTCGGCGAGCTCGAGGCGGTGCGCCGCCGCCACCCTCGGGCGACCGCCGGCGAGCTCGCCGAGCTCGCCGCGGCGGGCTCGGCCGAGGCGCTCGCCGCCGTCCGCTTCGTCGCCGCCGTGCCGCGCCTGGCGCTCGGCGAGGCCTGGGCGGCGCATCTCGGCGTCGCCCCCGCCGAGCTCGTCCGCCGCCTGGCGCGCGAGCCCGTCGGCGCGCTCCTCGCGACGCTGCTCGACGAGGACGGCTTCGCCGCCGCCGCGGCGCCCAAAGCCCTGCTGGCGTTCCATCGCGCCCCGGACGGTCCGCGCACGGCCTTCGCCGAGCAGCTCCGCGAAGGGCTCGCCTACCTCGTCGACGACGCGCTCGTCGCGCGCTACCACTTCACCGTCGCGCCGGGCGAGCGCCCCGCCTTCGCGCGTGCGCTCGCGGCGGAGCGGGTGCGGCTCGGCGGCAGCGCGCAGCTCGAGGTCGGCTTCTCGGAGCAGTCGCGAGCCACCCACACGCTGGCGCTCGACGCTCGCGGCGAGCCGGCGCGCGGCGCCGACGGCCGGCTGCTGCTGCGCCCCGCCGGCCACGGTGCGCTCGTCGGCAACCTCGAGGCGAGCGGTGGCGACCTGGTGTTCGTCAAGAACATCGACAACGTCCTGCCCGCGGCTCGCCACGCCGAGATCGGACGCTGGAAGACGATTCTGGTCGGGCGCCTGCTCGAGCTCGCCGCCACGCGCCGGCGTGGCGCGGCGCCGGCGCGCGTCGCCGGCGTGGTGGCCAACACTGGCGAGCCGGGCGGCGGGCCGTTCTGGTTGGCGGGACGCGACGGGACGCTGTCGCTGCAGATCGTCGAGGACTCCGAGGTCGAGCTCGCCGAACCGGAGCAGGCGGCGATCTGGCGCTCGTCCACGCATTTCAATCCCGTCGACCTCGCGCTGGCGTTGCGCGACGCGAGCGGCGCGCCGTACCGGCTCGACGCCTTCGTCGATCCGGCGGCGTCGCTCGTCACACAGCGGAGCGAGAGCGGCCGCGAGCTCACCGTGCTCGAACGGCCCGGCCTCTGGAACGGCGGCATGGCAGGCTGGAAAACGCTCTTCGTCGAGGTCCCCGCATGGACCTTCGCGCCGGTGAAGAGCGTGCTCGACCTCTCGCGCGCCGAGCACCTCGCCGGCCGGGGCGAAAGGTAGGTCGCGGCCGCGCCGGAGGCCGCCGCCCGCCCCGCCGGGTGGGCCGAGCGGCGCGCGCGGCCGGTTGCGCCGGCGCGACGCCGCCCGGTACGATGCCGCGCGTTCCACCCGCCGAGGAGCCCCCCACGCCATGACCCGCGTCTTCGTTCCGTTAGAGGCCCGTTCGAGCGAGCGCCGCGTCGCCGCCGTCCCCGAGACGGTGAAGAAGATGACCGCGGCCGGCCTCGGGGTCGAGATCCAGATCGGCGCCGGCGCGGCGTCGGGCTACTCCGACGCCGCCTACGAAGCGGCCGGCGCCCGCCTCGTGCCGTCCGCCCACGCCGCCTGGAAGACGGCGGACGTCGTGCTCAAGGTGAGCGATCCGCTGGTCACCGAGGTCGACGCGCTGCGCCCCGGCTCGGTGCTCGTGGCGCTGCTCGATCCGTACTCGAACCTGCCGATGACGCGCCGGCTCGCCGAGCGCGGCATCACCGCCTTCGCCATGGAGCTCGTGCCGCGCACGACGCGCGCCCAGGCGATGGACGTGCTCTCTTCGCAGGCCTCGCTCGCCGGCTACAAGGCGGTGATCGTCGCCGCCGAGAGACTCGGCAAGTACCTGCCGATGATGATGACGGCGGCGGGCACCGTGCAGCCGGCGCGCATCGTGGTGCTGGGCGCGGGAGTCGCCGGCCTGCAGGCGCTCGCCACCGCCAAGCGGCTCGGCGCCGTCGTCGAAGTCTCCGACGTCCGCGCCGCGGTCAAGGAGCAGGTCGAGTCGCTGGGCGGGAGATTCATCGACCTGCCCGAGCTCGACTCGGCGGAGGACGCCGGCGGCTATGCCAAGGAGGTCACGCCGGAGTTCCTCGACAAGCAGCGCGCCGTCCTCGAGGAGCGACTGTCGCACGCCGACGCGGTGATCACCACCGCGCAGGTGCCGGGCAAGCGCGCGCCGGTGCTGGTGACGCGCGACATGGTCGAGGCGATGAAGCCGGGCGCCGTGATCGTCGACCTCGCCGCCGCGACCGGCGGCAACTGCGAACTGACGCGCGCCGGCGAAGAGGTCGTCCACCACGGCGTGCTCGTCCTCGGCCCGGCGAACCTGGCCGCCACCGTCTCGGCAGACGCCAGCCTCCTCTACTCGCGCAACGTCTACAACCTGCTCATGCTGCTGTGGAACAAGAAGACCCGGGAGCTCACCGTGCCCGAGAGCGACGAGGTCGTCGCCGGCACGCTCTTGACCCACGCCGGCGAGATCAAGCCGCCGCCGATCGCCGCGCTCTTCGCCGACACCGCCGTCCGCGCCTGAGCGGCGACTCGAATCCCTGCTCGCTCACCCTGCGGCGTCGTTCGCGAGGGCGCTGCAGCGACCGCCCTAAGTCACTCAGCCTGCTACACTGCGCCCGCTTTCGGGAGGCCTCCGCGTGGGTCGACAGGACGCAGGCGACACCGACGTCGAGAGCCTGCGCGAGTTCACGCGCAAGCTCCTCGCCGACTTGCGCGCCCTCGAGCTCATGCTCGCGGGCGGCGCCATCGAGTCCGGCGTGCGCCGGATCGGCGCCGAGCAGGAGCTCTTCCTCGTCGACCGCCACTTCCGGCCGGCGCCGCTCGCCATCGAGATGATCGACAAGCTCGCCGACCCTCACTTCACCACGGAGGTGGCGCGCTTCAACCTCGAGTTCAACACCGATCCGGTCGAGTTCGGTGGCGCCTGTCTCCGCCAGCTGGAGACTCAGCTCGACGAGCTCCTCGCCAAGGCCCGGCGCGCCGCCCACCAGCTCGACAGCGAGGTGGTGCTGATCGGCATCCTGCCGACGATCGACATTTCGGACCTCACCCTCGTCAACATGACGCCGGTGCCGCGTTACTTCGCCTTGAACGAGGCGATGCGGCGGCTGCGCGGCAAGGACTGGGAGTTCTTCATCAAGGGCGCCGACGAGCTCATCATCCGGCACGACAGCGTCATGGTCGAGGCATGCAACACGAGCTTCCAGGTGCACTACCAGGTCGGGGCCGAGGAGTTCGCGCCGCTCTACAACCTGACGCAGGCGGTGGCGGGGCCGGTCCTCGCCGCGGGCGCCAATTCCCCGCTGCTCTTCGGCCGCAGGCTGTGGCGCGAGACGCGCATCGCGCTCTTCCAGCAGTCGGTGGATCACCGCGCCGCCGGTCTCCACCTGCGCGAGCAGGTGCCGCGCGTCTCGTTCGGGCGCCGCTGGGTCGACGAGTCGGTGCTCGAGATCTTCCAGGAGGACATCGCGCGCTTCAAGGTGCTGCTCGCGGCCGACATCGACGAGGACTCGCTCGCCATGCTGGCGAGGAACGAGGTGCCGTCGCTCAAGGCGCTGCGCCTGCACAACGGTACGATCTACCGCTGGACGCGGCCCTGCTACGGCATCACCGGCGGCAAGCCGCACCTCAGGATCGAGAACCGCATCCTGCCCTCGGGCCCGACGCTGCTCGACGAGATGGCGAACGCCGCCTTCTGGTTCGGCCTCCTGGCCGGCATGTCGCGCCTCTATCCCGACGTCCGCCGTGTCATGGAGTTCGAGGCCGCGCACGAGAACTTCGTCGCCGCCGCGCGGCTCGGCCTCGGCGCGCAGTTCCGCTGGCCCGGGCACAAGCAGGTGCCGGCCGACGAGCTCATCCTCGGCGAGCTCCTGCCGGTGGCGCGCGAGGGCCTCCTCGACCGCGGCATCGACGCCGCCGATTCGGCCCGCTACCTCGACGTGCTCGAGGAGCGCGTGCGCTCGAAGCACACCGGAGCACACTGGCAGCTCGAGTCGTACGCCAGCCTGCGCGACAGCGGCAACCGCGCCGAGCGGCTGGCCGCGATCACCGCGGCGACGATCGAGAACCAGCAGGGCGACCTGCCCGTCCACCGCTGGGAGCTGGCCAGCCTCGAGCACGCCGGCGGCTGGGAGCGCCACTACGCGCGGGTCGAGCAGTTCATGACCTCGGACCTCTTCACCGTCGGACCCGACGACGGCGTCGAGCTCGTCGCCAACCTGATGAAGTGGAAGCGCATCCGCCACGTACCGGTGGAGGACGGCGAGCACCGCCTGGTCGGCGTCGTCTCGCAGCGCACGCTGGTCACCGCCATCGCCGAGCGCGCCGCGGATTTCGGCAAGGGGCCGATCCCGGTGCGCGAGGTAATGCGCACCGATCTCGTCACCGTCACTCCCGAGACCTCGACGCTCGAGGCGATCGCGCTCATGAAGCGCCACAAGGTCGGTTCGCTGCCGGTGCTCAACGCCGGCCGCCTGGTCGGCATCGTCACCGAATCCGACTTCCTCTCGATCGCCAGCCAGCTCCTCGAAGACGAGCTCAAGCGCCCGCATTCGAGCTGAGCAGCGTGACCGCACGAAGAGAATCGTCGCCGTCGGTCTCGACAGACTGGGCCGCTGCGAGCCGTCGCGCAGCGGCTAAGTGGGATCTGCTCGGGGAGCGCTACGACGACTGGCGGAACCTCGAGTACCGGCTCGCCGACTACGAGGACATGTTCGCGCGCGTGCCCGAGCCCTGCCGCGTCGCGCTCGACGTCGGCTGCGGCGGCGGGCGTCTCACTCTCGAGCTCGCCGCGCGCTGCGATCAGGTCGTGGCGTGCGACATCTCGAGGACGATGTTGATGCTCTCTCTCCGTCGCCTCACCCGGCACGGGGCGCGCAACGTACGACTCGTCCTCGCCGACGCCCACCGCCCACCGATCGCCGACGCGCGCGTCGACTTCGTCTTCAGCGTCCACGTCTTGCACAGCACCGACCTCGACGCGAGCCTGCCGGCGCTGCGGCGCGCGCTCGCCCCCGGCGGGCGCCTGGCGGTGCGGTTCCTCACCGTCCGCCGTGCGTGGCTCTCCCGGTCCCTCCCCTTGCGACTCGCCGCCTCGCTGCGCACCTTACCCGGCTACGCGCTGCGGCACGGCGTCGCCACCGCGGTGCGGGTCGCTGCCCTGCTGCTCCACCCGCGCTGGCTGCGCCGGCCCGTGCTGCCCAAGCGGACGCCGGACGAGGTCGCGGCCGTGGCACGCCGCCACCTGCCCGGCTGCGCCGTGACGCGCGGGCCGCACGGCGCGATCACCGTGCTCTGGGAGCAGCCGGTGCCGATCCCGGACGACCCGACGTCAGGCCGCGATCGAGGGCTGCCATGGAGCGAGCCGTCGGGCGAGCCGGCCGAGCGCGAGGTTGATCGCCACGCCGAGCGCCGAGAGCACGACGAGCACGGCGTAGAGGCGCTCGACGCGCAACGTCTCCCACGAGAGCCAGATCAGGCGCCCGAGCCCAGTGGGTGAGGCGACGAGCTCGACGGCGATGCTGATCAGCAACGCGACGTTGAGCGACAGACGCAGCCCCGTGAGAACGAAGGGCAGCGCTCCGGGGAGGACGACCCGGGTGAAGAGCTTGCGTCGCGATCCGCCATAGGAGCGCACCACGTCGAAGTGCAGCGGGCTGATCTGCCGCACCCCCGCCGCGGCATTGAGCAGTATCGGAAACGAGGCGCCGAGCGCGATGGCGATGACCTTCGAGGTCTCGCCGATGCCGAAGATCACCATGAGCAGCGGGAGCACCGCGATCTTGGGCAGCGGGTGGATCGCCGCCACGATGGGGTCGAGTGCGGCGCGCACGCGCGACGACCAGCCCATGGCGAGTCCCGCGAGCAGGGCCGGCGCACCGCCCAGCACGGCGCCGAGCGACGTGCGGGCGAGCGTCGCCCCGAGGTGCCGCCAGAAATCGATGCCACCCACCAGCGCCGCAACCTCGGCGGCGATCGCGGTCGGCGCGGGAAAAGCGAGCTCGTAGACCACGCCGGCGCGAGCGCCAAGCTCCCAGAGGAGCAGCAGCGCGGCGACGCTGGCCACCGAGATCCGCCGTCCGCGCCGCTCCCGCCGCGCTCGCTCGCGCCGGTTCACGGCGATCCCGCGAGCCCGAGCGACCCGCGCACCTCGCGCTCGAGCAGCTGCCAGACGTGCCACTTGAGATCGCGGATCTCCGGCCGGTCCATCGCCCGCGGCTCGCGCGGGCGCGGCAGCGGTACGGCGAGAATCTCCAGGATCCGCCCCGGCCGGCCGCTCATCACCAGCACGCGGTCGCCGAGCAGGATCGCCTCCTCGATATCGTGGGTGACGTGCACCACGGTGTGTCGATGGTCGCGCCAGATCCGCATTAGCTCCTGCTGGAGAACGGCTCGCGTCTGCGCGTCCAGGGCGCCGAACGGCTCGTCGAGCAGTAGGATCTCGGCATCGCTGACGAACGCTCGCGCCAGCGCGACGCGCTGCCGCATGCCGACCGAGAGCTCGTGTGGGTACGCGCCCGTGAAGCGCTCGAGCCCCACCGCGGCGACGAATGCGTGCGCCGCGCGCTCGCGGTCGGCGCGCGGCACGCCCCGGAGCTCGAGTCCGAGGGCGACGTTCTCGAGCACGGTGCACCAGGGGAGCAGGCCGTGCTCCTGGAAGACGAGGGCCGTGCGCAGGCGTTCGGCGCTCCCGCGGGCCGCGAACTCGACCGCTCCGGAGGTCGGCTCGAGGATCCCCGCGAGGATCCTGAGCAGGGTCGACTTGCCGCATCCGGAGGGGCCCACGACGGAGAGGAACTCGTTCTCCGTCGCAGCGAAGGAGACCGAGTCGAGCGCCCTCACTCCGCGGTCGGCGGAGTCGAAGCGCATGCCCAGGGCGCGCGCCGAGAAGCTCAGAGCCCCCCCCCCGCGGGCCCGGCGAGCCGCGCGCGGGCCCGGGCGACGAACCGCGGCTCCCAGAACGCCTCGACCGGCACCTCCCCCTCGAGGTAGCCCTTGGCCACCGCCCACCTCTGGAACGCCACCACGCTCGCGGTGTCGATGGCGCCGTCGGTGCGGATCGCGAGCCAGCAAGAGCGCTCGACGACGTCCGCCGGCAGTCCCGTGTGCGCGGCGACGATCGTGGCGTTGCGGCGCCGGTCGCCGGTCACGTATCGCTCGACGCCGCGGAGATACGCGACCATGACCCGCTCGCCGACGTCCGGTCGCTCGTCGAGAAGGCTGCGCCCGAAGGCGACGAAGGCCCACTGCTGTCCGGGCAGCACGTCCGCCGGGCGCGCCACCAGAACGGCGACGCCGGCCTCGATGGCCTGCGTGAGATAGGGCTCGGACCAGGCGAGCAGATCGAGACCGCCGCTGCGCAACGCCTCGAGCTTCGCCGGCTGCGGCACCTGCAGAATCTCGAAGTCGCCGAGGGAGAGCCCCCAACGGCCGAGCAACGCCTCCAGCCAGTACTCCTGCAGCTGCGCGGTCCGCATGTCCATCCTCCGTCCGCGCAACGAACGGAGGTCGACGGCCCCGTCTCCCGCCACCAGGTCGCGGCCGGCGACGAGAGCGTTGGCCGCGCAGGATCCGGGATCCTCGTGTCCCTTGTCGGCGACCAACCGCAGGCGCGCGCCGCGCCGTATCGAGGTGAACAGACCGACCGTGAGGTAGTTGCTCGCCACGTCCACCTCGCCGCGAGCGAGCGCCAGCGGAACGTCGGTCGTCGCGAGCTGGACGAGCTCGACGTCGAGCCCCTCGTCGGCGAACAGCCCCTCGTCGGCAGCGATGAAGAGCGGAGCGTAGGAGAGGAAGGGGAGGATCGCGATGCGGACGCGATCCGGATCCCGTTCCGGCCGAGCGCAGGCGAGCGCGACGAGCAGCGCGGCCGCCGCCCCCGCTCCGATGGCGCGAGCCGGAAGGCGCGCGATCGCCCTCATCGCTCCGCCCTCGCTCCGGCGTCGGCGCGTACGAGCGGCATGAACTTGCCGAGCGCCGTGAAGCACGGGGGCTCGCGCCACACGCCGAGGGTCTTGGCCTGCCGCCAGACGGCGCGCGCGAGCTCGGCCGCGTCGTCGCCGCGGCCGAGCTCTGCCAGCAAGGTCTCGACGACGGCCCGATCGTCGGGAAGCTCGATCCGGGGATGGACCCGCAACGCGAGACGGGTGAAGCCCGCTCCGTCCTCCGCCTCGACGAGCTGGTAATCGAGCGGCGTGCCGCCGAAGGCCGCGGGGAGCACCTGCTCGAGCACCCGCACCATGTCGCTGCCGACCAGGCTCATCCCCTCGCCCGTCAGCTTCCGGTAGCTCCGCACCTGGCGGATGTGGCGGCGGTAGCCGAGCTTCGCCAGCGGGCAGCCGCAGTCGCGCTCCTCGAGGATGCCGTAGTCGTCGCTCTCGACGTTGAACAACAGCTTGGGCGAGGTGGGCAACAGGGTCGTCAGGCAGAAGGCCGGCACGACCCGCTCGCTCGCGGGCACGGCGACGTCCTGTTGGATCACGGCGATCGAATCCTCCACGACGTGCACGTCCGTCGCGTCGGCCGGGGCGCGACAGCCGTATCCGATCGCGCCGGCCTCGGAGAGGAAATAGGTCGGAACGTAGCGCGCGCCGGCCGCGCGGATGGGCTCGATCTTGGCCGGCGTCGGCGGCTCGCCGCCGCCCCAGAAGATCGCGCCCGACAGATCGATCCCGAGCTCGCTGGCCGCCTGCGCCGACCGCAGCAGGCAGCTGACGTGCGCGTGCAACGTGCAACCGCCGCGGCGCCCGAGCGCGTCGCCGATCCACCGCGCCACCGCGCCGGCGCGATCGAGCGGCACGAGCTCGGGCCGGGGCAGACGCGCGCCGGAGAGCCTGCCTACCGCCAGGATCCACTCCGTCGCCAGCCGGTTCTTGAGCGACGGTCGGAGGTCGGCTCGCGCCAGCGGCGAGAACCAGCGCTCGATCGGCTGACGGCGGAGAGCTCCGTGGAGCACGTTGGAGATCCCGGCGAGGCCCGGGAGGATGGTCCGCCAGACGGCGGCGGGCAGGTCGAGCGCTCCGTGCGTCGCCAGGGCGAGCACCGAGCTCGGCACGGACGCCGCCAGGTGCTCGAGATCGAGCGCGATCCGCGTGCTGCGCCCCGTCGACCCGCTGGTCGCGCCGTGCCAGTAGCGTCGCGATACCGGGTTGTCGAAAGCCCGCGGGCCGGTCGAGATCTCGAGGCCGCCGCGGACGATGGGAACGCGCCCCTTGAACTCCTCGAAGGTGACGTAGACGCCCTCGTCGCGCAGTGCTCCCAGCGCGCCTTCGACCCCCTCGGCCGCGACCAGACGACGCAGGTCGCCGAGCTCGCAGCCGACGAGGTGCAGGAGCTCGCGATACGGGCTTCCGGGCACGGCGTAGATCCGCCGCTCGACGAGCTCGACCAGCATCTCCGCGCGCCGCGCGAGCCGGTCGCGCACGATCCCGTCCGCCTCGACGGCGTCGATCCGGGTCCGCAGGGTTCGCGGCAGCCCGGCGGCAAACCGCGCGTACGCGTTCAGCGCGGCGAGCGACGGCATGCGGCCGCTCAGCCGTCCGCGCCGGAGGCCGTCGCGCCGCGCCCGCCGGTCGCGACGCGCAGCCCCATGCGCGCCTGTCGCGGAGCGCCGACGCGGGTGACGATTCCGACACCGTCGAGGTACGTCTCGTCGAACAGGTTGGTGACGGCGACGTACGCCTTGAGCATCGCGCCGAGGGGCAGCGAGGCGAAGAGGTCCACCAGCGCGTGGCGGTCGTAGCGCAGACGGTTTTCGGCGTCCTGGAACAATTCGCCGACGTAGGTCACGCGCGCGGTGGCCTCTGCCCCGCGGCGCGCGCGGAACAGCAAGCCGACCGCGGCGGCGTGGCGCGGAACGAGCGGCGTCTGATTCCCCTCGAGCGCCCGGTCCTGCGGGCTTTCCCGCGTCGTCGCGTCCGTGTAGGCGTAGCTCAACTCGGCGCGCCAGCGCTCGGCGAGGTACGCCTCCGCCATCAACTCGACACCGCGCGAGCGCGCCCGACCGATGTTCCGCGGTTGCTGGCCGGTCGCGGGCGTCGTGTAGATCACGACATCGGCAACCACGTTCTCGACGCGGTTGACGAAGACGTTGAGCTGCCCGCGCAGGCGCTCGACCGCGAGGTCGAGGCCGACCTCGCCGCCCACCAGCGTCTCCGGCTCGAGGGCGGGGTTCGGGAGGTTGTCCTGCCCACGGAACGACGAGGAGCGGTAGAGCTGGTCGAGCCGGGGAGCGCCGAAGGCGCGGTAGGCGGCCCCCCGCAGTGCGAGATCTCCGCCCAGATCCCATCGCGCCGCCAAACGCGGGCTCACCTCGGCGACCCGCTTCGCCGGATAACGCTCGTCGGCGCCGTTCGAGAGGACGTTGTAGCCGTCGTGATTCCGCCATTCGTCGACGCGCAGAGAGGCGAGCAACTCGAACCGCCCGGTCGGCTGCCAGCTGATCTGGGCGAACAGGCCCGCCGACTCCTGGCGTCCGCCCGAGTCCTGGGTCGAGCCGACGGCCCCCGCGGCGTCGAAGTTCAGGCGGTGGCTGTCGGCGCTCATGCGGCGCAGATCGGCGCCGAGCAGGAGCTGGCGCCCCGCCCCGCCGATCGACCGCTCCCACTGCAGCGAGCCCCCGGCGAGATGGCTCGGCGTGGCGACGAAGTTGCCGGGGCTCACCGAGCCGCCGTCGGCGGCGACGCGCGCGTTAGCGACGTCGAACCGCTGGTCGCGGTAGAACGCGGTCGCCGAGAGCCGTCCGCCTCCGACCGCGTCCATCCGCAGGCCCGCGGCGACGTCGGTCGCATCGTTCTCGATCCTCGAGATGGCGTTGCCGAGCCCGAGATCGTAGGCGTCGAATCCGGCGCGAACGAAGCCCGAGACGCCGGGTCGGAGCGCGAGCTCGGTCCGGGCGCTGGCGTGCCGGCTCTTCCAGGGCGACCGTTCGTCGATCGGCCGACGGAGCTCCGCGGGGACCCGCTGGTAGCCGTCCGAATCCGCCGCTCCGAGCTCGACGCCGAAGATCGCCCCCGCCCCGAGACCGCGCGCGTAGGAGAGCGATCCCCGCCGCGTCTGCTGCTCGCCGACCGACAGATCCGCCGCCAGCTCGCCGTCGACGGGCGGCCGGGAGAAGAGGCTGATCGTGCCTCCCATCGCGGAGCTGCCGAACAGCGCCGCCGATCCGCCGCGCACAACCTCGATCCGCTCGAGCGAGCGCAGCGGCAACCGGGTCCAGTCGACGTGCCCGAACATGGCGTCGTTGAGCGGTACGCCGTCGACGAGCACCAGCGCCCGCCCCTCGCCGAGCCCGCGCATGGAGACCGTGTTGAGGGCCGGGTACTGCGTCTCGCTGACGCCGTTCGGCAGGTTGACCCCCGCCACCGCGCGCAGCACGCCGTCCACCGAGGTGTGAGCGGCGACGTCGAGCGCCTCTTGCGACACCACGCTCGCGCTCAGCGGCAGCCGCTCGACGGGGCGCTCGGTACGGGTCGCCGTGACGACGATTCGCTCGGAGAACGTCTCCGGCTCGCCGGCGTCGCCG
Organism: Thermoanaerobaculia bacterium; assembly: GCA_036397015.1. Lineage (GTDB taxonomy): Bacteria > Acidobacteriota > Thermoanaerobaculia > Multivoradales > JAGPDF01 > JACTMI01. The sequence continues at coordinate 54,343 of DASWJT010000084.1, read as the reverse complement.
CTCTCCCGTCGGTCGACCTGCGGCTCGGTCGCTGCCGCCTTCTCGTCGTCCGTCGTCGACGGCGTCGTCGGATCCGCCGTGACGCACGGGGCGGCGACCAGGAACCAGGCCACCGATGCCCGCCCGGCGCAGCGTCTCAGGCTTCGGCAACCGCTCTTCCGCGATCTCGCCGAGGTCCGCCGCAGATTCATCGCGCTCTCTCCTTGCCAAACGGCACCTGCGCGCCGGCGTGCCCGGATGCCCGTCGTGATCCGTCCGCGAAGCCTAGCAGCAGCGCGAGCATGCGCCGCGCGCGCTCACGCGATCGCGGCTAGGACAATCTTGATCTCGGCGCGGGCGGCGGCGTCCGGCGCGAGGCGGAGCGCGGCGCGGAAGGCGTCGCGGGCGAGGGCCTGCGACGGCAGCGTGATCGGCGCCGCCGAATCGCAGCGCGCGAAGCGCATCCCACGCGCGGCGCGCGGGATCTCCGATCGATTCGAGCCGCGGGCCGTTTACTTCGGCCTCGGCGCCGTAGACTCGGCAACACGATGAACATCCTCCGCGGCGCGCTCGTCCTGCTCTCCGCCGCGTCCCTCGCCGTCTGCTCACGACCGTCCGCCGAAGAACCGCCCGCGCCGCCGGCGGCGGTCGAGAGCATGGCGCTCGGGCTGCGGCTCACGTCGCTGCCCGAGGGCTGGTCCGTCGCGGTCGGCGAGGGACCACGCTGGGCGTTCGCAGCGCGCGCCGGCGAAGTGCAGGGTTCGGCGACGATCGAGCTGCAGGAGCCGGCCTCGGCGGCGGTCAACCTGGTCGAGGAGGCGAAGGCGTACGGCGAGGCGGCGGCCGCCGCGCCCGGAGGAAAGTTCTTCGGCGGCAACGAGCTGGTGACGCCTTACGGCTCGGCTTACACCGTGCGCGTGCTCGTCAATCGCGGACTCGTCGAGGAGCGCGCCGTCCTCCTGCTCCACCCCGACGGCTCCGGCCGCCTGCTCAAAGTCGGCCTGCGCTATCCGCCGGGCGACGGCGAGACCGCCCGCGCCCGCCTGCTGCAGGCACTCGAGCTCGTCGGCGCGCTCGAGCCGCTCGCCGCCACGCCGTAGGCTCGCGCTCCGCTCTCAGGGATTCTCTTCGCAGCTGCCCGCGCCGCGCGCCCGCACCACCGCCGCGCAGGCGTCGAGCAGGCGCGCGCCGCCCGGCGCCGCGGCGGCGGTGTCGCGCAGCAGCGCGCCGATCTCGGCGGGTTTCATCTCGGGCCGCACCTCGAGCACGAGCGCCGCGACGCCGCTCGCCTGGGCGGCGGCGAAGGAGCTGCCGGAGAGGAAGTCGAAGCCGCCGCGCGGCACGGTGGTGAGGATGTCGCTGCCGGGCGCCACCAGCGCCGAGCCCGGCAGCGGCGGGGCGTCCGTGCGGATCGGACCTTCCTCGCTCCACGCGTGCACGGCGAGGACGCCGTCGATCGAGGCCGGGAACTCCGGCGGATCGCCCTCCGCCGCGGCGACGACGACGGCGCCGCGCGCGAGGGCCTGGCGCACGAGCCGCTCGACGAGCGCGTCGGGCTCGCCGGCGAGACTCAAGTTGATCACTCGCGCGCCAGCGACGATGGCGGCGTCGAGCGCCTGCGCCAGCGTGTAGCCGTCGCAGACGGCGGTACGCGCCGTGGGCGGCTCCTGCCAGCACGCCTTGAGCGCCCACAGCTCCGCCTCTGGCGCCACGCCGGCGATGCCGACGCCGTTGTCGGCGCGCGCCGCGAGCACGCCCGCCACCGCCGTGCCGTGCACGTCGGAAGTGAAGCCGCCGCCGTGGCCGACGAAGTCGCTCGCGCGCACGACGCGCCCGGCGAGCTCGGGGTGCTCGAGCTCGAGCCCGGTGTCGACGACGGCGACGGTCACCCCGCGGCCGGTCGCCAGCCGGTGCGCCGGGGCGAGCCGGATGCGCTCGGCGAAGCGCTGCAAGTGCGAGTAGGGATCGCCCGCTCCGGACGCGAGGACGCGGAAGCGGCCGACCGCGGCGGCGCCCGACAGGCGCGGGTGGTGGGCGATGCGGCTCGCCACCTCCGCCGGCGACTTGCCGGGAGGCGCCTCGAGCACCAGGCACTGCTCGCCGAGCGAGGCCATGAACCACGACGCTTGGAGCGCGACGCCGTGCAGGTTGCCGAGCTCGCGCGCCACGTTGCGCCACAGCGCCTCGGCGCCCGGCCGCAGAGTGGCGAGCAGTCGGCGTTCGCCGCCCACGGCGGGCGGCGCGGGTCCCTCCGGCGCCGGCGCCACGGCGCAGCCGACGAGCCAGAGCGCGGCGGCGAGCGCGCGCGCTGGGCCTGCGGTCACGGAGCGACCGGCTCCGCGAAGCGCACGATCGGCCGCGCGCGCAGCGCGGCGGCCGCCTCGGCGGGCGCCGCGCCCGCCGGCAGCGCCACGGTGTAGACGCCGAGCGGCGACGGCCCGCCGACGATCGTCGCGCCGAGCGGCACGAGCAGCGCGCGCAGCTCGCGCTCGCTCGCCCCTTCGTCGAAGACGACGCGGAGGTGGAGCGCGGCCGGCGGCGCTGCCGGCGCGGCGAGCGTCCGGAAGGGCGCGACGCGCGGCTCCTGGCCGGCCGCCAGGAACAGCCCGCCGACGAGCAGCGCGATCGCCGCCGCCTGCGCCGCGACGACCCACCGCCAGCGCCGCGGCAGACGCCGGAAGCGGGCGTCACCAGGCGCAGCGGGTGGCGCGTCGATCTCCTCGTCGAGCCGCGCGACGAGTCGGCCGAACTGCGACGGATGCGGCGCCGGCGCGGCGCCGGTCGCCGCCACGAACGGGGCGAGCTGGCGCCAGAATTCGGCCTGGGTTCGGCACTCGGCGCAGGTAGCGAGATGCGACTCGACCTCGGCGCGCTCGCCGGGCGCGAGCGTGTCGTTGACGTACCACGCCACGAGCGGCGCGCTCGCCGCGTGCCGCCCGTCGTCCTCGGACCGATCGCTCATCACCCGCTCCTTCCCCTCACGCCGAGCTGGCGTCGCCGACGCCGAGCGCCGGCAGCAGGTCGCGCAGGCGCTGCCGGGCGTAGAACATGCGCGACTTGACCGTGTTCACCGGGCAGCCGACGATTTCGGCGATCGCCCGGTACGAGAGTCCCTCGTAGAAGGTGAGCTCGACCACCGCGCGCTGCTCCGGCGACAGCTCGGCGAGCGCCTGCCACACCGCCGCGGCGCGCTCACGCGCGTGCAGCCGGCCCTCCGGGCCGGGCTGCGGTTCGCGGCGGATCTCCTCCCGCGCCGCCGAGCGCTCGCGCTCGACGCGGCTCGTCTCGCTCGCGAGCCGCTTGAGCGCGCGGCGGTAGGCGATGCCGAAGATCCAGCTCGACACCCGGCCGCGGCCGTCGAAGCGGTGCGCGTCGCGCCAGACGACGAGGAGAGTCTCCTGCACGGCCTCCTCGACCACGTCGGCGCGCCGCGTCAGCTTGAAGACGAACCCGAAGAGGCGGCGGAAGTAGCGCTCGTAGAGCGCCCGATAGGCGTCGAGGTCGCGCTCGGCGACGCGGGCGAGAAGCTGTCGATCGTCGTCGGACATGGCGGTGGTTGGCGAGCCCGGACAGCGCGACTCGCCGGTATGTACCCGCCGCACGGCGCACGGTTCACCCGCGCTCGCGATTGAACCGCCGGGGCGCGGCGGGGAACTCATCCGCGGGAGCCGTCGCGGGCGCGACTCGCCCGCGATTCCGCTTCCGAGCGGAGGATCTCATGTCTCGAAACCGCCGACTCGTCGCCGTTTCGATCGCCGCTTCCGGCTTCACGCTCGCCCTCGCCCTCGCCTGCGGCGGAGGCGGGGGCGGGGGCGGCTCGCCGACGGCGCCGCCGTCCCCTTCCTCGATCACGGTCGAGGTCCGCGACTACGCCTTCGAGCCGAAGTCGCTCACCGTCCAGCCCGGCGACACGGTCGTCTGGCGGCTGGTCGGAGACGACAAGACGCACACGGTGACGGCCAAGGGCGGCGTCTTCGACAGCGGCTTCACCTTCACCGCGCCCGGCGCCACCTTCACGCGCACCTTCACCGAAGCCGACCGCGGCCAGACGTTCGAGTACTGGTGCGAAACGCATCAGGCCTCGAACATGATGCAGGGCTCGGTGCGTGTCGGCAACACCGCGCCGCCGCCCAACCCGGGATACTGACCGGTGCCCGGGCGCGCCGGCCGGTCGCTGCGGCTCGCCGGCCGGTCGCTGCGGCTCGCCGGCCTCTTGCTCGCCGCCCAGGCCGCCGCGCTCCCGGCGCAGTCGACGATCGCGCCGCGCGAGGAGCTCGACTTCGATCGCCCCGAAGCGTGGGGGATGAAGTACACCGCCACCGTCGTCGCCTTCACGCCGCTCGCGCCGCAGCACGATGCGCCGGCGGGCCGCTTCGAGCTCGCGCTCGAGATCGCCTCGGTGCCCTCGCTGTCGAGCGCGGAGCGCCGCCTGGGCTTCAACGGCACCAAGGTCGAGGACATCGATCGCGCGCCGGCGTTCGCTCGCCTGCGCGCCAGCCTCGCCCTGCCGCGCGGCTTCGTCGCCGAGCTCGGCGTCGTGCCGCCGGTCGAGCTCGACGGGCTCGAGCCGCAGTTCGTCGCCCTCGCGCTCTCGCGCTCGCTCGCCGCCGGCCGCCGCTTCGCGCTCGGCGCGCGCGGCCAGGCGCAGTACGGCACGCTCAACGGGGACATCACCTGCAGTCGCTCCGACGTCGCCGCCGGAGACGATCCGGCCCGCAACCCGCTCGGCTGCACGGCGCCTTCCGACGACGAGCTCGAGCTGGTGCTCGCCGGCGGCGAGCTCGTGCTGGCGCTCGTCCCGGCGCGCAGCGGCGGCCTAGCGCCGTATCTCGCCCTCGGCGCGCAGCACCTCTCGGGCACGTTTCGAGTCGACGCGCGCTACGCCGGCCTACGCGACCGGACCCGTCTCGAGGCCGACGGCTGGACGTGGCTCGTGGCGCTCGGCGCCCGCGGCGACCTCGCACCGGCGTGGAGCCTCGCCGGCGAGCTCGCCTACTCGCCGCTCGACATCCGCCGGCCGGGGCGCGACAGCGAGACCGACGCAGTCGCCAACTTCCGCCTCGCCGTTTCGCGCCGCTGGCGCTGAGCCGCGGCCGCGGCCCGCCGCTCCCGTCAGGGTGGAGCATTCCATTGGTCGCCCGCTCGGCGGGTGGTGTACACTGCCGCCTGACAATTTCTGTCGTCGAGTGAGGTAGCGAACGATGCCGCCGACCCTGAACGCGCTGCTCAAGGCGATGGTCGAGCAAGGGGGCTCCGACCTCCACATCACCACCAACTCGCCGCCCCAGATCCGCGTCGACGGCATCCTGCGGCCGCTCAACATGCCGCCGATGACGCCGACCGAGACCAAGCAGCTCTGCTACTCGATCCTCACCGACAATCAGAAGCACCGACTGGAGGAGACGCTCGAGCTCGACCTCTCGTTCGGCATCAAGGGCCTAGCGCGCTTCCGGGCCAACGTCTTCCACCAGCGCGGCGCCGTCTCGGGTGCCTTCCGCCAGATCCCCTACGAGATCCGCAGCTTCCGCGAGCTGGGGCTCCCCCAGGTGGTCGAGAAGATCTGCGACAAGCCGCGCGGTCTGGTGCTGGTCACCGGACCGACCGGCTCGGGCAAGTCGACGACGCTCGCCGCCATGCTCGACAAGGTCAATCGCGAGCGCCACGAGCACATCGTCACCATCGAGGACCCGGTCGAGTACCTGCACAGCCACAAGAACTGCATCGTCAACCAGCGCGAGCTGCACGCCGACACGCACAGCTTCGAGAATGCGCTGCGCTCGGTGCTGCGTCAGGATCCCGACGTCGTGCTCATCGGCGAGATGCGCGATTTCGAGACCGTCGAGTCGGCGCTGCGCGTCGCCGAGACCGGCCACCTGACCTTCGCCACCCTGCACACCAACTCGGCGGCCTCCTCGATCAATCGCATCATCGACATCTTCCCGGCGCACCAGCAGTCGCAGATTCGTGTCCAGCTGTCGATGGTGCTCGAGGGCATCCTCTGCCAGTCGCTGCTGCCCAAGGCCACCGGCAAGGGCCGCGCGCTGGCGCTCGAGATCCTGATGCCGAGCTCGGCCATCCGCAACCTGATCCGCGACGACAAGGTGCACCAGATCTACGGCATGATGCAGGCCGGCCAGGCCAAGTACGGCATGCAAACGTTCAACCAGTCGTTGGCGTCGCTCTACTTCAAGCGCATGATCACGCTGCAGACGGCGCTCGCGCGCTCGTCGTACCAGGACGAGCTGCAGGAGATCATCGCCCGCGGCCCATCTGCGCTCAATCCCAACCTGGTCGAGGGCCAGGGGCAGACCGCCACGCAGAGGAGCTGATCGGATGCCGAGTTTCGTCTGGAAGGGAAAGAACCGATTCGGCGCGTTCCAGGAGGGCGTGCTGCTCGCCGACTCCCGCGACGCGGCGGTGGCGACGCTGCGGCGGCAGAGCATCCAGGTCACCGCGATCCGCGAGAAGGGACGCGAGGTCCGGCTGCTGCCGCGCATCCCGCGCAGGATCGGCCAGAAGAGAATCGCCATCTTCACGCGCCAGTTCTCGGTCATGCTCGACGCCGGCCTGCCGCTCGTGCAGTGCCTCGAGATCCTCGGCGAGCAGGAAGAGGACAAGAAGTTCGCCGAGATCATCGAGGCGGTGCGGACCGACGTCGAGAGCGGCTCCTCGCTCGCCGATGCCATGCGTCGGCACCCCCTGGCCTTCAACAATCTCTACACCAGCATGATCGCGGCCGGCGAGGCGGGCGGCATCCTCGACATCATCCTGCAGCGCCTGGCGACCTACATCGAGAAGGCGGTGCGCCTGCAGTCGCAGGTGCGCTCGGCGATGGTCTACCCGGTCACCGTGCTGCTCATCGCGGCCGGCGTCGTCTACATCATCCTCTGGCGCGTCATCCCCGTGTTCTCGCAGTTGTTCGCCGGCCTCGGCGCCGACCTGCCGTGGCTGACCGCCATCGTCGTCGCAGCGTCGAATTTCGTCGGCCGCTACGGCTGGCTGCTCATCATCGGCCTCTGGCTGGTCTTCGTGGCCATCCGCCGCTACCACAAGACCTATCGCGGACGGCGCCTGATCGACGGCTTCGTCCTCAAGCTGCCGATCATCGGCATGCTGGTGCGCAAGATCGCCGTCGCCCGCTTCTGCCGCACGCTGGCCACGCTCACCGCTTCCGGCGTGCCCATCCTCGAGGGCCTCGAGATCACCGCTCGCACCTCGGGCAACGCCATCGTCGAGGACGCCATCATGGCGGTGCGCAAGGCGGTCGAGGAGGGCAAGACGATCTCGGCGCCGCTCGCCGAGACCAAGGTGTTCCCGCCGATGGTGGTGCAGATGATCAATGTCGGCGAGCAGACCGGCGCTCTCGACCAGATGCTCAACAAGATCGCGGAGTTCTACGAGGAAGAGGTCGACACCGCGGTCGCCGGGCTGATGAAGCTCATCGAGCCGCTCATGATCGTCATCCTCGGCGGCATCATCGGCACCATCGTGACGGCGATGTATCTGCCGATGTACGCCATCTTGCAGAAGATCGGCTGAGGGTGCCGGCGCCGGCTCGAGCCGCGGACGTCACGCCATCGCCGCCTCCGACGCCGGGGCCGGTGCCGCCACGCCACGGCGCGGCGGCACCGCGCCGGGGCGACGCCGCGGCGCGCCTGAACCGATCGCTGCGCTGGTTGATCGCCATCCGCCTGGTGGTCATCACCAGCGTGGTGATGCCGTATCTGCTCGTGCAGCTGGCGAGCCCGAGCGGCTTGCCGACTTTCGATTTCCTCTTCCTCCTCGGCGGCGCCACCTACGTCGCCAGCCTCGGCTACATCGTGCTCCTCTCGCGGTTGCGCGAGCGGCCGCTGGTGCAGGCGGGCGTGCAATTCGCCGGGGACCTGCTGCTCGTCACCGGTCTCGTCTACTACTTCGGCGGCATCGGCAGCCCGTTCTCGCTCTTCTACCTCGTCGTCATCATGGTGGCGTCGGTCATCGAGCGACGCAAGGTCGGCCTGCTGGTGGCGACAGCGGCCTACGTCCTCTACGGCGTACTGCTCACCGGACTGGCGCGCGGCTGGCTGGCGACGCCGGTGCCGACGCTCTCGCCGGACGAAATCGCCTGGCGGCTGCCCTACAACCTGGCGGTGCACCTGTTCGGCTTCTACGCCGTGGCGCTGCTCACCTCGTACCTCGCCGAGAACGTTCGCCGGGCCGAGGCCGAGCTCGAGGAGAAGCGCGACAGCCTGGCCAACCTCGAGGCCTTCCACCACGACGTGCTGCAGTCGCTGTCGACCGGCATCGTCACCACCGACACCGCGGGCTCGATCACCACCGTCAACCGCGCCGCGCAGGAAATCCTCGGCCGCGGCGAGGCCGAGCTCGTCGGCCTGGCCATCGACGAGCTCGGCATGTTCGACCTCGACGAGTGGCGGCGGCTCGCTGCCGCGGCCGACTCGCTCGGCCGCCGGCTGCGCGCCGAGGCCGAGATCCGCCGGCGCGACGAGATGGTGCCGGTCGGTTACAGCCTGTCGTGCCTGAACGACGCCGGCGGCGCGACGACCGGCACGGTGGTCGTCTTCCAGGACCTCACCGATTGGCGGCGGCTGCAGGACGAGCTGCGGCTCAAGGACCGCATGGCCGCGGTCGGCGAGCTCGCCGCCGGCATCGCCCACGAAGTCGGCAATCCGCTGGCGGCGATCTCCGGCTCGGTGCAGCTGCTCTCCGCCGGTCTGGCGGAGGACCACGGGCAGCGCAAGCTGCTCGACATCATCCGCCGCGAGAGCCAGCGGCTCGACCGCACCATCAAGGGGTTTCTGCGCTTCGCCCGCCCGCGCGAGCGGGCGACCGGCAGCTTCGACGTCGCGGCGCTGCTCGCCGAGTCGACCGAGCTGCTCCGCAACTCGGAGGAGGCGACCGGCCGCCACTCCTTCGAGCTCGAGCTCGATCCGCCCGCGGCGCAGGTGGTCGGCGACCGCGACCAGGTCAGCCAGATCTTCTGGAATCTCGCCCGCAACGCGCTGCGCGCCATGCCCGAGGGCGGGCGGCTGACCGTGCGCGGCAAGCTCGACGGCGACCGCTACCGCATCGAGTTCGAGGACACCGGCCACGGCATGAGCGAGGAGCAGCGGGCGCGCCTGTTCGAGCCTTTCCGCTCGTTCTTCGACGCCGGCACGGGCATCGGCATGGCGATCGTCTACCGCATCGTGCAGGAGCACGACGGCCGCGTCGAGGTGGAGTCGCGTCCTGGACGCGGCACGCGCATCCGCGTCGAGCTGCCGACGCGCGCCGCGGCGGCGGCGCTGGCGAGGGCCTGAGGCGTGCCGCAGCCGCAGGTCCTCGTCGTCGACGACGAAGCGAGCCTGGTGGAGTTCCTCGCCGTGCTCTGCAGCGGCGAGGGCTACGCGGTGGAGCAAGCCTTCTCCGCCGCCGAGGCCCGCGAGCAGCTGGCGCGGCGCACGCCCGACCTCGTGCTCTGCGACGTCATGATGCCCGACGGCAACGGCCTCGACCTGCTGCGCGAGATTCGCGCCCTGCCCGATCCGCCGGCGGTGGTGATGATGACCGCCTACACGTCGACCAAGACCGCCATCGAAGCCATGAAGCTCGGTGCCGCTGACTACGTCGCCAAGCCGTTCGACGTCGACGAGCTCAAGGTCGTCCTCCGCAATGCGCTCGAGACGCGGCGCCTCGCCGCCGAGGTAGCCTACCTGCGCGAGGAGCTGGTCGGCCGCTATACCTTCGAGAACATCATCGGCCGCAGCACGCGCATGCGCGCCGTTTTCGCGCTCGTCGAGCGCGTCGCCAAGACCAACTCCACCGTCCTGCTACAGGGCGAGTCGGGCACCGGCAAGGAGCTGATCGCGCGCGCCATCCACTTTTCCAGCCCGCGTTCCGAGCATCGCTTCCTGTCGATCAACTGCGGCGCGATGCCGGAGTCGCTGCTCGAGAGCGAGCTCTTCGGCCACGAGCGCGGCGCCTTCACGGGCGCCGTGCGCGACAAGCGCGGCCTCTTCCAGGAGGCGCACCGCGGCACGCTCTTTCTCGACGAAATCGGCGAGACGAGCCAACCGATGCAGGTCAAGCTCCTGCGCGCGCTGCAGGATCGCACCGTCCGCCGCGTCGGCGGCACCGCGGAGGAGGCGGTCGACGTGCGCATCATCGCCGCCACCAACCGCGACCTGCAGGAGCGCATCGCGCACGGCGATTTCCGCGAGGACCTCTACTACCGCATCAACGTCATCCCGATCCAGCTGCCGCCGCTGCGCGACCGGCGCGAGGACATCGCGTTGCTGGCCGACCATTTCCTGCGCAAGCTCGCCAGCGGTCTCGGACAGCCGCCTCGGCGGCTGTCCAAGGAGGCCCTGCGCCTGCTCGAGTCGCACCTCTGGCCGGGCAACGTGCGCGAGCTCGAGAACCTGATCGAGCGCGCCGTGGCGCTGTCGGCCTCCGATCCCATCGGTCCGGCCGACTTCCCGGACGATCTCGCCCGCCAGCACCCGCCGGCGCCCGCCGAGATCACCCTGCCGGAGAGCGGTCTCGACCTCGAGATCCACCTCGATCGCATCCGCGCCGAGCTCATGCGGCAGGCGCTCGAGCGCGCGGGCGGCGTGCAGACGCAGGCGGCGGAGCTGCTCGGCATGACCTTCCGCTCGTTCCGCTACTACGCCAAGAAGGCGGGACTGACGGTCAGCCCGGCCGGCGACGGCGAGTGAGCCCGCCGCGCGATCCCGACTCGCGAGCGCTGCGCCGCTACGGTCGCGATCTCGTCGAGAAGGCGCGCCGACGCGAGCCGGCGGGAGAGCGCGGCAGGGCGCCGCACGGCGGCGACGAAGCGCCGCCGGAGGCACCCGCCGGCCTCCTGGAGTGGAGCGAAGAGGAGCTCGAGCGCCTGCCGCCGCGCGAAAAGCACGGCCGCCGGCGCAGCGACGCGGCGCATCGCCGTGCCGCCCGCGCCGTGGCGGGCGCGCCCGTCGAAGCGAGCGTCGACGACGCGCCGCCGGGCCGCGTCGGCTTCGTCGTCGCCACTTCGCGCGGTCCGTGCGAGGTCGAGCTCCCGGACGGCACGCGCACGCTCGCCCAACTGCCGAAAGCACTCGCCCGCGACGACCGCAGCCTCCTCGCCGTCGGCGACGAAGTCGAGCTCGCGCTGCGGCCGAACGGCGACCTCGTCGTGGCGAAGCGCCTGCCGCGGCGCAGCCGGCTGGCGCGCCCCGATCCGTTCCAGCCGCACCGCGAGAGAGTGCTCGTCGCCAACCTCGACCTCGGCATCGTGGTCGCCTCGCTGCGCCATCCGCCGCTCACGACCGGCCTCGTCGATCGCTTTCTCGTCGCCCTCGAGCACGGCGGCATCGCCCCGGCGATCGCGGTCAACAAGATCGACCTCGGCGCCGACGACCCCAGTGCATGCCGGGCCCTGGACCTGCTCGCGCCGTATCGCGAGCTCGGCTTGCCGGTGGCGCTGTGCTCGGCGCGTACCGGCGAGGGGCTCGAAACTGTACGCGGCTGGCTCGCCGGCCGCACCGCCGCTTTCGTCGGCCACAGCGGCGTCGGCAAGAGCTCGCTCGTCAACGCGCTCGTCCCCGGTGCCGGCGCCGTCACCGGCGAGGTCGCCGCCGGCCGCGGCAAGGGCCGGCACACGACGTCCCAGGCGCGCGTCTACCGGTTGCCCGGCGGTGGGCGCCTCGTCGACACGCCCGGCGTCCGCGAGTTCGGTCTCTGGCGTCTCGCGCCGCGCGAGCTCGCGGTCTATTTCGACGAGTTCGAGCCCTTCGCCGCGGAGTGCCGTTTCAGCGACTGCTCGCACGTCCACGAGCCGGACTGCGGAGTACGCGCCGCCGCCGGCCGCTCAGCGATCGCGCCCGAGCGCTTCGCGACCTACCTGCGGATCCTCGAGAGCTTCGAGCGCGACTGAGGCGGGCTCGCCCGCGACGGGCGGCGCCATGCGCAGGCCGAAGCCCGCCGTCGCCAGCACGCGGCGTCCGTTCCAGCTGAGCGTGGCCAGGATCGAGCCGGGTGGCAGCTCCGGCGCGCTGGCCGGTTCGGGCCGCGACGCGACCGCGACCTCGCGAGGCGCCGGCGCGAGCTCGAGCCGCCCGGCGCGCCATTCGTGCGTGCGCCCGTCAATTGCCACTACGAAGCCCGCCGGCGTCGCCCGCGGCGCCCCGACGCGCCCGCCCTCGCCACCGGCCAGCCGCCGCCACTCTCCCGCCTCCCAGACGAGAAGGCGTTCCCCCGTCGAGACGAAGAGCCGACCTTCGGCGACCGCCAGCCCGAGCGGCGTCGCGAGCCGCGCCCCGAGTCGCTCGAAGGCGACGCCGCCCGCGTCGGAGCGATAGACGCCGCTCAGCGGGCCGGCCCACGGCACCGCAGCGTAGAGGCGGCCGCCGCTCTCCACCGCCGCCGGCACCCGCAGCGCCGCGAGACCGTGCGAGGCAGCGGCAAACGATGCGCCGCCGTCGAGCGAGCGCCAGATGCCGGCGCCGTCGGTCGCCGCCAGCACGCGGTCGGGTCGCGCCGGGTGGTGCGCCAGGGCGACGATCGAGAGGCCGGGATCGGCGGCGCGCCGAAAGCTCGCGCCGCCGTCGACCGAGAGGTAGGCGCCGTCGATCGTGCCGACGAGCACGCGCTCGGGAGCGAGCAGGGCGAGGGCGCGGGTGCGACGCTCCGCGAGCCCCCGGGCGAGGCGGGTCCACGACTCACCGAAGCGCTCGCCGCGGTAGATCCAGCCGCAGGTGGCCGCCCAGACGCTGCCCGGCGCCCAGCTCGTCGCGCTGAGACGAAAGACCTCGGTGTCGAGCATCATGCCGTCGAAAACGCCGGCCCAGGTCGCGCCGCCGTCGCGTGAGCGGTAGGCACGCCGCCACGTGCCGGCGAGGATCTGGTCCGGGTTCGCTTCGTCGATCGCCAAGCTCGCCACCTGCTCGAGCTCCGCGACGTGGGCCGTCAGCTTGCGCCACGTCCGGCCCGCGTCGTCGCTCCGCCAAACGCCGCCGCGCGTGCCTGCGAGCAGGCGATCCGGCGCGCCGCGCACCGGCACCAACGCGTGCACCGCTTCCGCCGCCAACTCGTCGCTCGTTCGCCAGCGCCAGCTCGCGCCGGCGTCGTCGGAGAACGCCACGCCGCCACCGCTCCACACGCCGCGCAGTCCGGCCCACAGCCTCCCCTCGCGCTCGGGATCGAACGCGAGCGCGCTCACCACCCAGTCGGGGAACGGCACCACGGCGCCCGCTTCGCGCCAGCTCGCGCCGCCGTCGTCGCTGCGGTAGAGCTGGCCCGCGGCGGTGCCGGCGAAGGCGCGGTCGGGATCGGAGGGGGCGAAGACCAGGGCGCGCACGTCGCCGCCGTAGAGCGGCAGGGCCTCGGCTCCCCGCGCCGGAGCCTGCGCCGCGGCGAGCGCAACGGCGCTCGCGAGCGCCAGCCGCAACAGCCGCCCTTTCCTCGTCATGTCGTCGATCCTAGCCCGCGCCAGGAGGCGAGCCGCATCGCGACTCGCGGCCATCCGCTTCAGTCGCCGCCCTTGTCGGACGGCTTCGCCGCGGGCGCGCTGGCTGACTCGCTCGCCGGGGTGCTCTTGCTCTCGCCGGCGGAGGACTCTCTCTCTCCGCCCGTCTTCGCGGCCTCTCCATCCCCCTCGCCGCCGCCCGACTTGCGGGCATAGTCGGTGAGATACCAGCCGCTGCCCTTGAATTGAAAAGCCGGCGCCGAGAGCAGCTTGCGCAGCTTGCCCTGGCAGTGCGGGCAGACGGCGAGCGGCGGCTCGACGAGGCGCTGCAGCGCCTCCGTGCGCCGGCCGCAGGATTCGCAGAGATACTCATACAACGGCATCGTCGCGCGCTCCTCCTCGGCATCGAGCTCAAGTCTCGGAGCGCAGGCGGATCTTGATGCCGCCCGAGACCGGTTTCTCGCTGTGGGACTCGCCGCGCCGGATGAGCCCGAGCACGAAGAAGGCGTAGAGCAGTCGGGCATTGTCGGCGGCGGCGTGCGCTCCGTGAGTGCACAGCTCGTAGAGCGAGCGCTTGCCGTCGACCTGCGAGAGGAGACGATACTCGTGATCCTCGAGCGCCACTTCGATCAGATCCTCGAAGCGGTAATGCGGCTCGAACAGCGCCTCCCGGCCGCCCATCCGCTGCACCAGGGAGCGCGCGTTGGCCGCCCGCTTGATGCCCTGCAAGATGACCTGACGCAGCGGGATCTGGATGCGGACGACGTTCGCCAAGTCGGGCTCGCCGAGCTGGAACGTCACCGTCCCCTCTTCCCACGAGAAGAGGCTCCAGATGATGTTTTCGACGTGCTCCTTGATCGCGTCGTAGACCTGGCCGGGAGAGAGCACGCCCTGCTCGACCAGCACTTCGCCCAATCGGCGCTTGCCCTCGGCGCGTTTCTGCATCGCGGAGTGGAACTGGCCGTCCGAGAGCCGGCCGCTCGAGCGCAGAAAGCTGCCGAGCGAATCGGCGAGATCGCTCGACGAGGCATGGACGACGTAGCCGCTCTCGAGGAGGATCTTCTTCGAGAACTCGCCGTAGGTGGCCTCCACTACCCCGGAGACGCGGATCTGGTGGACCACCGCCAACATCTCGGGCAGCGCGGTCGAGCGCAGATCCCCGCGGTAGTGGTGAATCTTCTCGCTGACGCCCATGGCGAACGTCCGATCCTACCCCGAGCCTGCGCGGCCTTGCGAGGCCGGCCGGACAGGTGATAGACGGCAGAGCCATGCTCGGGCCGGAAGCCGCCTGGGAGCTCATCGCCGGGCGCGTCGCAGCGCTCGGTGCCGAGATCTGCCCGCGCCGCGAGGCGCTCGGCCGGATCCTGGCGGAGGATCTCCTCGCCACCACCGAGGTGCCACCCGCCGACGTCTCGGCGATGGACGGCTACGCGCTCGCCGGCGAGCTCGCCGCCGGCTCCCGGCTGCCGGTCTTCGGCACCGTCGCGGCCGGCGATCGGCCGGGCGCCGTGCTCGCCGCCGGCACAGCGCTGCGCATCTGGACCGGCGCGCCCATGCCGGCCGGCGCCGATCGCGTCGTGCCCGTCGAGTCGACGGGCGAGATCGCCGGGCCGCCGCCCGCGGTCGAGATTCGCGCGCCGGTCGCCGCCGGGGCGCACATCCGCCGCCGCGGCGAGATCCTGCGACGCGGAGAACCGCTGCTGTCGCGCGGCACGCGGCTCGGCCCCGCGGCGCTCGCGCTGCTCGCGAGCCAGGGCCTGGCTGCGGTCGCCATCGGGCGCCGGCCGCGGCTCGCGCTGCTCGCCACCGGCGACGAGGTGGTGCCACCGGAGCGCGAGCCGGCGCCGGGCCAGCTGCGCGACTCGCACACCGACTACCTCCTCGCTGCCGCGCGCCGTCTCGATCTCGCCGCGACCGCGCTCGGCATCGCGCGGGACGACCCCGGCGAGCTCGTCGCGACGATCGCCGCCGCCCTCGACGCACACGACGTCGTGCTCGTCTGCGGCGGCGTGTCGATGGGCGGCCGCGACCACACCGAGACCGCGCTCGCCCGGCTCGGCGCCGAGATCGTGTTCGACGGCGTCGCGGTGCAGCCGGGCAAGCCGCTCGTCTTCGCCACCCGCGGCGAGCGGCTGCTCTTCGGTCTGCCGGGCAATCCGGCGTCGGTGATGGTGTCGTTCCGGCTCTTCGTGCGTCCGGCGCTCGAACGGCTGGCCGGCGCCGACGCCCGCTTCTGGGGAGACGCCCGCGCCGTCGAGCTCGCGGCGCCCCTCGCCGGCGGCAAGGGGCGCGACCGCTTCGTGCCGGCGCGCCGGCGCGGGCTCGTCGGGGGCGGCCGCGAGCTCGTCGAGCCGCTCGGCGTGCGCGGCTCGCACGATCTCGCCACCTTCGGTCTCGCCGACCGCCTGCTGCGCGTGCCGCCGGGCGCGCCGGCGCGCGAAGCCGGCGAGCTCGCCGAGGCGATCGATTGGGAGTGAGCGGGAGAACGGTGGCGGAAGCGCATGGGAATCGAACCCACCTCCGCCGCCGTCGAGGGCGCCGGTCACCGGTTTTGAAGACCGGGGGAGGCACCAGCCCCCGCGCGCTTCCGCCGCGATCTTAGCCCGGATCGACCGCGCGTCTCACCTCACGCGGGCGAGCGCCTCGTGCCGCCCGACCGCGCGGCTGAAGGCCAGCCCGACGTGGTACCAGTGCAGCAGGAAGGCCTCGTGCACGGCGCGGCGCCACCAGCCGGGGCTGCCGCGCCGCGGCGGCGCCGCCGCCGCCGGCGCACAGCGCACGTCGAGGCCCAGCCCTCTCGCCAGCGTCGCCGCGCGCTCGAGGTGCAGCGGGTCGGACACCAGCAGGATGCGACCGAGCCCCTCGCGGCGCAGCCGCTCGCGCACATTGAAGAGATTCTCGAGCGTGTGCCGGCTGCGCTCTTCGGTCCACACTGCTTCCGCCGGCACGCCGCGGGCGAGCAGGTGCTCGCGCCCGGCGGCCGCCTCGCTGCGCGACGCGATGCCGGTCATGCCGCCCGAGACCAGGACGCGCGGCGCCCAGCCGCAAGCGAGGAGCTCTCGCGCGCGATCGAGCCGCGCCGCGTAGACGGGCGTCGGCCGGTCGTCCACCAGCTCGCGCCCGAGGACGAGCACCACGTCGGCGGGTGCGGGCGGATCGCCCGCCGCTCGCGCCAGCACGCGCCGCAGTCGCAGCAAAACCGGGACGGCGAGCCCGAGGACGGCGGTGAGAAACGCGAGCGCGAGCGACGAGAGCCCGCCGGGACCGAGCTCGGAGAGGAACGTCGAGTTGCGCCGTCTCACGTCGCCTCGCGCGCGCCTCGCGGCGGCCGGCGGAGCGCCGGGCCGCGCCAGCGAAACCGCTCGAGGTCGATGCGGCCGCCGGCGCCGAAGACGACGCCCTCTTGCGCGAGCAGCGCGCGCTGTCGCGGCGCGCCGTCGAAGTCGCGCCGCGCGCTCACCTCGCCGCGCGCGTTGACGACGCGCTGCCACGGCACGGTCGAATCGGCGGGGAGCGCGGCGAGCGCGTAGCCGACCTGGCGCGCCGCACCGCCCAACCCGGCGAGCGCCGCGATCTGGCCGTAGGTCGCCACGCGTCCGCGCGGGATGCGGGCGACGACCCCCCAGATCCGCTGCCAGCGCGAGCGGCCCGGGGCGTCGTCGGGCTCAGGGCGTGGACGCCGGCGCGGTGCCTTCGAAGGCATGGAGCAACTCCAGCTTGCGCCGGCGGATCTCGACTTCGGAGCCGGTCGACTCGAGATCGCCGAGCGCCCGCAGCCACGAGCCGTAGAGCGGGTTCGGCAGGAGGAACCACGAGATGCCGAAGCGACTGGCAGCCGCGTCCGCCTTCGCACGCCGCTCAGCGAGCGAGGCCTCGCGCATGCCCGACAGAAAGTCGTTGAGGTCGTCACCGACCAGCAGCAGTACGCGGTGGTCGCGTGCGATCTCGGCGAAGCGAACCGTCTTGTCGCTCGTCCACTCCGGCCGTTCGCCGCGCAGGAACAGCGTGTCGACCTCGGGAGCGAGCGGAAAGCCGACCTTCTCGAGGTTGCGCAGCGTCCCGGCCTCCTCTTCGGGAGCGTCGCGGTTCGTGACGTAGAAGACGCGCACGCCGAGCTCGTCGGCGCGACGGGCGAACTCGAGCGCGCCGGGCACCGGCATCGCCACGGCTGCCGCCACCCAGGCGTCCCAGACGGCCGGATCGAATCGCCGCCCCTCGCGCGCCATCCGCACCTCGAACGGGCCATTGTCGAGCACGGTCTCGTCGATGTCGACGATCACCGCCGGCCGCAGCCCAGCCGCCTCGGGTCCCTGGCCGAGCGCGCTCCACGAGCGCTCCTCCACCGCCGCCTCGAGCGCCCGCGTCGCCGAGGCGAAGACGGCCCGCCGGAGCTGCCGGGCCTCTTCGGCGGTCTCCGACCAGAGTAGGGCGTCGACGGCATGCGGGATCGGCTGCCGGTCCGCCGCCGCGGGCGGCGGTGCGGACACCGGTGCCGATCGGCAGGCGGCGAGCAGAACCAGGGCAAAGCCCGCAATCCGTCGCATCGAGAATCCTCCAGAAAGCGAAGAGGCCACCGGATTGCCGGTGGCCGTCATCGTGCAGCGAGCC
This sequence comes from Thermoanaerobaculia bacterium, assembly GCA_036397015.1. Lineage (GTDB taxonomy): Bacteria > Acidobacteriota > Thermoanaerobaculia > Multivoradales > JAGPDF01 > JACTMI01. Next base: position 36,330 of record DASWJT010000084.1, on the reverse strand, counting down.
GGCCGTGCCGGCGGATCATCAAAGAGAAGTTGGTGGAGCTGATCGGGATCGAACCGACGACCTCTTGAATGCCATTCAAGCGCTCTCCCAGCTGAGCTACAGCCCCACCGGCGGAGGCGGCAGTCTATTCGATGGCTCGCGGCAGCGACAAGCTCGCCGGCTCCTCGGCGCTCGCCGCGGAGTCTTCGTGCGGCGACCGGCTCGCCGCCTCTGCCGCCGTGGCCGCGAGCTCGCGGCGGTGGCGGCGCAGCAGGACGGCCAGTCGCCGGCCGAGCCGATCGACGCCGAGGCCGGTCGCCGCCGAGATCACGAGATCGTCGCCCGCGAGCGGGATCGGTCCGGCGAGCAGATCCGCCTTGTTCAGAACGGTGACGATGCGATCGCTCTCGACGCCGAGCTCGCCGAGGACCTCCTCCGCTACCTCCCGCTGCTCCCGCCACTGCGGATGCGAGCGGTCCACGACGTGCACGACGAGATCGGCCGCCACCGCCTCCTCGAGCGTCGAGCGGAAGGAGGCCACCAGATGGTGCGGCAGCTTGCGGATGAAGCCCACCGTGTCGGCGAAAACGACCGGCGCCTCGACGCCCGGCAGGCGGCCGCGGCGCAGCCGGGAGTCGAGCGTCGCGAAGAGCCGGTCCTCGGCGAACGTCGCGTCGGCCGTCAGCCGGTTGAACAGCGTCGACTTGCCGGCGTTGGTGTAGCCCGCGAGCGCCACCACCGGCACGGCGCCACGGCTCGCGCGCTGCACGCGCCGCATCTTCTCGATCCTCTCGAGGTCGCGCTCGAGCCGCGCGATCCGCCGCCGCAGCATGCGGCGGTCGGCCTCGAGCTGCGTCTCGCCCTCGCCGCCGCGCACGCCGATGCCGCCCGCCTGCCGCGACAAGTGGCCCCAGCGGCGCGCGAGGCGCGGCAGCTCGTAGCGGGCGCGCGCCAGCGCCACCTGGGTGCGCGCCTCGCCGCTGCGCGCGCGCCGTTCGAAGATCTCGAGGATCAGGCCGCTCCTGTCGAGCACCTCGCGCTCGAAGATCGTCGCGAGATTCTTGGCCTGCCCGCCGCTCAGCTCGTCGTCGACGACGACGAGATCGGCGCCGAGCTCGGACAGCGCCGCGGCGATCGCCTCCGCCTTGCCGCGGCCGATGAAGGTCTTCGCATCCGGCGCCGCGCGCGACTGGCAGGCGCGCCCCACGGTGTCGGCGCCGGCGGTGTCGGCGAGCGCGGCGAGCTCGTCGAGGTGCTCCTCGGCCGTCGTGAGCGAGCGCCCGCCGGAGGCGAGGCCGACGAGAAAGGCGCGGCGGCGCGGAGGCGAAGGGGAGCGAGCGCTCATCGTGTGCGGCCGGGTGTCATCCTGAGCAAGAATAGCGAACGATGGACGCCGACCCTCAGGTCCTTGCTCTGCCCGCCAGAGAGGGTCGCGCCGCGCGCTGGGCGCTCGCCGCCGTCGCCGCGGCGGCGCTCGTGGCGCTCTTCTATCCGCGAGGCGCGGAGCCGCCCGCCAGGCCCGGCGGCTTCCTGGTCGATGGCGAGGGCCGGGCGGTATCGGTCCTCGCCGAGCTCACGCAACCGACCCTGGTGCATTTCTGGGCCACCTGGTGCCCGCCCTGCCGCACCGAGCTCCCCGCGCTCGTGCGCTTCGCGCGCGATCGCTCCGCGGCGGGCCCCGGCGTGCTCTTCGTCGCCGTCGGCGACGAGCCCGGGGCGGCGCGGCGCTTCCTCGCCGCCGAGGATCAGCGCCTGCTCTTCGATCCCGCCTGGGAAGTGGCGCACCGCTTCCGCACCGACAAGCTCCCGGAGACGCATCTCGTGGTCGCGGGCCAGATCGTACGCAGCTTCGTCGGCGCCACGCCGTGGGGCGACGCGCAGGTCGCGCGCGAGGTTCAAAAATGGACCGCGACGCCGACGAGCGTCGCACCGTAGAGCCGCACGTCGTCGAAGAAGGCGTAGTGGAGGTCCGCCTCGGCGAGGATCGAGAGGCGACGGGTGAGATCGAAATCGCCGGTGAAGCCGAGGACGGCGCCGAGCTCGGTCTGCTCCTCATCGAGGCCGGCGCGATCGCCCTCCAGCCGGTAGGCGCCGACTCCGAGATAGAGACCGAAATCGTAGGCCGGCTGCCGCCAGCGTACTTCGCCCGCGACATTGGCGTACTCGAGCGTGGCATCGAGCAGCCCGGTGCTTTCCAGCCCGTCGCCGAGCCCCAGCCGTCCGACGCGAACGACCGTCAGCGTGCGCTCGTCGGTGTACATCCCAAGCCCGGCCTGCACGATGCCGTGCCCGAAGCCAGTCGAGCTCTCGTCGAAGGCACCGGCCGCGCCGCCGGCGAGGGAGGCGACGAAGGCCGAGCTCTCCTGCGCGCCCGCCGCGACCGCTCCGAGGCCCCACGCGCACAACAGCCATCCGCAGATCCGCTTCACCGGGGCCTCCCCGCGACGATCGATCGTCGGCGGCGCGAAAGTCTAGCACCCGCATTCGCGTCCGATGGCTGGCGATGAGCGCCTGCGACCGACCTCGAACAGCGCGGCTCGCCGACTGGCTGTCGCCTCCGTGGTGTCTCTCCTGCCACTCGCCGCTCGGCAGCGAGCCGTCGGCGCTCTTGCTCTGTTCGCCGTGCGGCGGCAAGCTGCGGCCGCTCGACGCGCGCCGTCACTGCTGCTGCTGTCTGCGGCCGCTCGCGTCGGCGGGCCGCGAGCCCCGGCGCTGCCTGGGCTGCCGCGCTGCGCCGCCGGCGCTCGATCGTCTGATCGCGGCGTGGTGGTACGAAGGGCCGCTCCGCGACGTTCTGCGCCGGCTCAAGTTCGGGCGCCTCGAGTTCCTCGCGCGGCCGCTCGTCGACGCCGCCATCGGCCGCGAGATCTCGACACCGCTCGAATCGGTCGACCTCGTGGCGCCGGTGCCGCTCGCGCTCTGGCGACGGTGGAGCCGCGGCTTCAATCAGGCGGAGAGCCTGGCGCGCCCGCTGGCGGCGCGGCTCGGTCGGCCCCTGCTCGACGGCCTCGTGCGCCGGCTGCCCGTCTCCCCGCGGCAGGCGCGCCTCGGTCGCGCTCGGCGGCTGCGCATTCTCGATGCCGGCTTCCGTCTCCGCGAGCGCGCCCGGGAACGCGTCGCCGGCAACTCGATCCTGCTCGTCGACGACATCGTTACGACCGGCGCCACGCTCGCCGCCGCGGCGGCCGTCCTGCGCCGCGCCGGCGCCCGCGAGGTGCTGGCGTTCGCCGTCGCGGCCACTCCCGCGAAGGGTGGTGGAGCAGCCTCCGGGCTTGCTTGACAGCCCTTGCGGCCGACCCTAGACTCGTGCCCAATGCGTGGTGTCTCCATCCCCGTCCGTGCCGTCGCCGGGCCGACTCTCGGGTTCGTCGCGACGCTCGCGCTCGCGCTGCTCGGAGCCGGGCGGGCGGAGGCTGCGGCCGGCGTCGCCGGCCGCGTCCTGCGCGAGGACCGCCCGGTCTCCCAGGCGGTGGTCTACGCCTACCACGTGGTCGAGAAGAGCTTCCGCCACGTCGCCACCGACGGCGCTGGGGAATTCCTCTTCGAGACGCTCCCGGCGGGCCTCTACAAGATCGTCGCCCACAAGCTCGGCTCGCCGCCGGCGGTGGTGGTGTTGGCGCGGCGTGCCGCCGAAGATTCCCAATACGTTCAGGTCGAATTGCCGGCGACGGCCGACGACGAGGCTGCCGATTTCTGGGCACTGAGATCGGAAGTGCCCCCCGACGTGCTGCGCGAGCTGGTGCCGACGGCCATCTCGCTGGCGAGCTACGACCCTTCGGCGACGGCCTTTCCGCGCTTCGTCACCGAGGTCGCCGCCACGGCCTCGCGCCAAGAGCTCGCGTCGTCGCGGATCGCCGAAGTCGCCGGCGCCGAGGTCGACATGCAAGGATCGCTCGGCGAGCTCGATCTGCGGCTCGAGGGAGAGTTCCGCAACCTCGCTTCCCGCCTGCGTGGCGAGCTGGGTGCGCGGGGCGCCTCCAGTGTCGACGCGGTGAGCGGACGCTCCGCCGTCTTCCGCTTCGGCCTGAGCGGCGACGGCGCGGGACGGATCGGAATCAGCGGGCGGACGCACGAGCTCCTCGGCGCCCAGCTCGCGGGCGAGGACGACCTCGATTTCAGCCAGTACCGGATCGACTATGCGCGCGATTTCGACGCCGAGCGGTCCACCGATCTGTCGGCCGAGTTCCTCGACGAGGCGGGCCTGCTCTCCGCCAGTCGCCTCTCGCCGCGGTCGCTGCCGGCCGCTTCCCGCATCTGGTCGGTGCAGGGCGCTTACTCGCAGCCGCTCGGCTCGAGCAACCGGATTCACGCCGGACTGCGCTACCGGGAGGCCGAGCAGTACGGCCCGTCGCTGCTCTTCCCCGAGGCTCGCGATCGCTACCTCGACCTGTGGTCGAACGGCGACATCGACGTCAATTCCACGATGGTCGTGCAGTACGGCCTCTTCAGTACGCTGAGCGACGGCAGCCTGTCGCTGACGCCGCGCGGCGGCATCCTGCTGCACCTCGGTCCGTCGTGGCAGGCGTCCGTGCAGGCCAGTCAGCGCATCGTCGCCTCCGACGAGGATCCCCTGGCCCGAGATTTCACGCCCGTGCTCTTCGTCGGCGCCGTCGGCTGCGAGAGCACCGACGCGACGTGCTACCAGGTCGAGCTCATGCACGGTGAAGGAGAGCAGAACGGTGTCGCGCTGCGCGGCTCGTGGCGGCAGTTCGACAGTACCGTGAGACTCTTCCTGCGCGAGGATTTCGCCATCCATCCCGAAGGCATCTTCTTCGTGCCCGGCGACGCCCTGCCGGAGGCGCAGACGACGGTGCACCGGCAGCTGGGCCCGAACGTGGCAGCGACCTGGACGACGAGCTACGCCGCCGGCGGCGGCGGCGCCTACCGCGCCGTCGACCGGCGCGTCTACGTCAACGAAGTCGAGTACTACACGACGTCGCTGACGGCCCAGATCCTGCCCAGCTCGACCGGCATCTACATCGCCTTCCAGAGTGTCGCACAGGCTCTCGATCCGGCGCGGAATCCGAGTCGCCGAAACCTGCCCGCGGCCGCGGCGCGCTTCGACCGGCTCGAGCTCGCCGTCTCGCAGGATCTCTCCGCGATCTTCGACTTCGCTTCTCGCTGGGCGGTGCGCGTCGCCATGGAGATCGTGCGCGGCGGCACCGTGCTGGTTCCGGCGGACGACGAGGACGCGCTGCGACGCGGTCTCTCGACCAGCGTCGCCATCCGCTTCTGAGCGCCTCCCGGCCGCTCGTCGACGGCGTCGCCGAGCTCCATCGGCGCGGAAGTCAAAATCCTCGATCTATTTTTCTGAATCAAATTCAAAAGTTTGATTTAGATTGGGCCAAATCCCTCCAGAAGAGTCATTTAGCCCTCCCGGCCACGTCCGCGTCGAGGCACAGATCGTGCTTCGCGAGATGCGGGGAGCTGAGTTCTTGACCTCGATCCATCTGTCGCTCGCGCGGCGCTCCGGGCTCTATGCCCTGCTCGTACTGACCGCCGCGCTGGCGGTGCTCGGCGCGCGCGGCTTCCGCCAGAAGGTCGAGTCGTTCCAACCCCTCGGCTTCGAGCCCGCAGGCAACGGGCCGACGTGGTCCGTGCGAGTGCTCGCTGCGCCGCCGCCGGCCGATCTGCAGGTCGGCGACCGCATCGTGCTCGTCAACGGCAGCGAGACGGGGCGCATCGGCGAGCTCCGGCGCGAGCTGCGCGCCGCCGAGCAGAGCCGGCTCGAAGTGCTGCGCGGCGAGCGACTCGTTTCGGTCACCTATCGCCGGCCGCCGCTCGACATCGATTGGCCGTGGCTCGCTCTGGCAGCGCTCGGCGTCGGCTACCTGGCGATCGGGCTCTACACGCTCTGGCGGGCGGCAAGCGGCACGCTGTTCTTCGCCTGGTGTCTCGCTTCGGCAGCCCTCTACTTCTTCACGCCGGTCTTTCCCGTCGACTCGACCGGCGTCGCGATCTACCTCGTCGATCAGCTGGCGCGGCTGCTCTTGCCGCCGCTCACATTGCACCTCTTCCTCGACATCGCGCGGCCGACGGACTCGATCGCCCCGCGTCGCGGCTTGATCTACCTGCCTGCCCTGGCACTCGCGTCGGTCCAGGTCGACCTCGCGCTCGCCGGAGGCGAGTGGCTCGTCGGCCGACCGACGGCCAGCCTGCTCAACCTCCTCGATCGCGTCGAGATCGGTCACCTCTCGGCATTCGCCGGCACCGCTGTCTTCGTGCTCGCGCGGCGACTGCGCACGGCGATCGATTGGGAGCACCACCGCCGCCTGCTCTGGCTGGTCGTCGGTTCCGCCTGCGGGTATCTGCCATTTCTCCTCCTCTACGGCGCGCCCTTCCTCGCCGGCAGGCGGCCCGGCGAGCTGCTGACGGTCGTCGCCGTAGCGCCGCTCGCGGCCGTGCCGCTCGCCTTCGGCTGGGCCGTGCTCCGCTACCGGCTGTGGGACCTCGGCCTCATCGTCCGCAATGGCGTCGCCTACGGCCTGACTCTCCTCGTCGGCATCGGCGCCTTCACTCTGCTCGATCTCGCCTTGCGCCGCGCGCTGCCGGGCGACTTCTCGTTCGCTCGCGATCTCCTCACCTTCCTCGGCGGCGTCGCCATCGTCGGTCTCATCGTTCCGACCCATCGCCGGCTACAGAGCGCACTCGAGCGCTTCCAGCACGGAGCGCAGTTCGGCCACCGCCGCCGCCTGGCATGGCTCGGGCACGAGCTGCTGCGCGAGCGCGATCTCGACCGGCTGTGCGAGCTGCTCCTCGGCGAGATCGGCCGCGCGCTCGACCTCGACCGCGAGAACCTGATGCTGGCGCAAGGCGATCGACTCGTCGCCGTGCGGCCGGAGATCGACATCCCGGGCAGCCATCCGCTCTCCGAGCTCGACGAATCGGCGTGGAGCGGGCGCTTCGAATCGCTGTCCGGAATCGCCTTGCCGGGCGAGACGAACCGGCTCGCCTTGCGGCTCTACACAGCGGGCTACCGCTACCTCTTCCCGCTCGTCGTCCGCGACACGCGCGTCGGCGTGCTCGTTACCGGCCTGAGCAGCGACGGCAAGCCGCTCGACAGCGAGGACATCGAGCTCGTCCGTATGGTGCTCGACCAGGCCGCGCTGGCGATCGAGAACGCTCGCCTGATCGACCAGGTGCAGAGCCAGCTCGAGCAAGTCGTCGCCCTGCAGCAACACAACGAGGGCATCCTCGAATCCTCGCCGGCGGGCATCGCCGTGCTCGACGCCGACGATCGCATCGTTTCCTCCAACCTCGCCTTCGCCGCCCTCGCCGGCCGCGCGCGCCCCGAGATCCTCGGCCGACCGCTCGACGCGTCGCTCGAGCTCGGTCGCCTGCCGACTCCCGGAGAGCCGCCGGTGACGGTCGAATGCAGGGACGGCCTGGGGCGGCTGCGGCACGTCGAGGCCAGCGTCGGCTGGCTGCGCGGACAAGCCGCGGACCGTCGCGTTCTCGCCGTGCAGGACGTCACCGATCGTGTCGCGATGGAGCATGCCCTGCGCCAGAAGGACCGGCTCGCCTCGCTGGGCGTTCTCGCCGCCGGCGTCGCGCACGAGGTCAACACCCCGCTCACCGGCATCTCGTCGTACGCGCAGATGCTGCTCGCGGAGACGGCGGCCGACGACCCGCGACGCGCCCTGCTCGAGAAGGTCGAGAAGCAGACCTTCCGCGCCTCGCGCATCGTCTCGAACCTGCTCGAGTTCGCTCGCAAGCCGGGCCGTGAGCGGCGCGCGATCGACCTCCGGCCGCTGCTCTCCGAGACCACCGAGTTGCTGCGCGAACGGCTGAGCGCCAAACGCGCCCGCCTGGTCTGGCAGGCGCCGAACGAAGCCGTCTCCGTGGTCGGCAGCGAGGGCGAGCTGCAGCAGGTGTTCACCAACCTGATGCTGAACGCGATCGATGCGATGGCGGAGAACGGCGGCGGCGAGCTGCGCCTCTCTCTCGAGCGGCGCGACGCCCGCGCGGTCGTCGACGTCGAAGACGAGGGCGACGGCGTTCCCGCCGAGCTGCGCGAGGCGATCTTCCAGCCGTTCGTCACCACCAAGCGCGGCACGGGCGGCACCGGCCTCGGGCTCTCGATCTGCTACGCCATCGTCGAGCAGCACGGCGGCGCGATCAGCTTCGAGAATCTCTCTCCCCGCGGCTGCCGTTTCCGGGTCGAGCTGCCGCTCGCCGACGAACCAGTCGAAGCCGGCGCATGAAAGTCCTCGTCGTCGACGACGAAGAGGTCCTCCAGGACGTCCTCGGCCAGCTCCTGCGCAAGGAGGGCTACACCACGCTCTCGGCGCGCACCGGCGAAGAGGCGCTCCTCCTGCTCGACAAGCATTCCGTCGATCTCGTGCTGCTCGACCTCATGCTGCCGGGGATGTCCGGCATGGAGGTGCTGCACCAGATTCGTCAGCGCGACCCCGATCAGGTCATCGTCATCATCACCGCCTACTCCTCGATCGAGGGCGCCATCGACGCCATGCGCGAGGGGGCGTATCACTACATCCCCAAGCCGTTCAAGAACGAGGAGGTCCTGCTCACCGTTCGCAAGGGCATCGACCAGCGGCGCTTGACCTCCGAGAACCGCCATCTCCGCCAGCAGCTCGAGAAGCGCTACGGCCTCGACAACATCATCGGCAAGGGACCCTCGATGCAGCAGGTCTTCGAGCTCATCCGCCTAGCGGCGCCCTCGAAGAGCAACATCCTGATCCTCGGCGAGAGCGGCACTGGCAAGGAGCTCGTCGCCAAGGCGATCCATCACCACAGCCGGCGCGCGAGTGGTCCCTTCGTCACCGTCAACTCGGGCTCGATGCCGGCGGACCTGCTCGAGAGCACGCTCTTCGGCCACGTCAAGGGCGCCTTCACCGGCGCCATTGCCGCCAAGAAGGGGCTGTTCGAGGTCGCCGACGGCGGCTCGATCTTCTTCGACGAGATCGGCAACATCCCGCCGGAGACCCAGGCCAAGCTGCTGCGCGTCATGCAGGAGAAGGAGTTCATGCGCCTGGGCGGGGTCGACGTCGTGCAGGTCGACGTGCGCATCATCGCAGCGACCAACGCCGACCTCGAGCAGTTAGTCGCGCACGGCGCCTTCCGCGAAGACCTCTACTACCGGTTGAACGTCATCACCATCCACTTGCCGCCGCTCCGGCAGCGCAGCGAGGACATCCCGTTGCTCGCCCAGCACTTTCTCAAGCTCTACGCACGCGAGAACGGCAAGTCGGTCGCCGAGGTCTCGCCGGCGGCGATGGAGCGCCTGCTCGACTACCGCTGGCCGGGCAACGTGCGCGAGCTCGAGAACGCCGTCGAGCGCGCGGTGGTGCTGTCGACCAGGGACGAGATCGACGTCGACCTGCTGCCACCCGCCTTGCGCATTCCGTCGGCGACGGCCGATCCGTCGACCCCGGTCGTTCTTCCCGACCCCGACGTCTCCTTCTGGGACGCGGTCAACGCCTTCGAGCGCCAGCTCATCGTCCGCGCGCTGCGCTCGGCCAACGGCGTCCAGAAGCACGCCGCCGAGCTCCTCCAGGTCAAGCCGACGACGCTGCACGAGATGATGAAGCGGCTGGCGATCACTGTCGACTCGGTTCGCGCCTGAAGCCCGGTTGGGAAGGCGCGAGTTGCCGAGACTCCCGGAGATCGGTTATCCTCACTCGTTCCGACCCTCGGTCCGGAGGGCTCGGTCGAGCGAGGAATCCACATCATGAAGCCGGAGCTGCACCCCGAGCTGCACGTCGTCACCGCCGTCTGCGCCTGCGGCAACACCTTCGAGACACGTTCGACGAAGAGCGAGCTGCGCCTCGAGATCTGCGGCGCCTGCCACCCTTTCTTCACCGGTAAGCAGAAGCTCGTCGATTCGGCGGGTCGCGTCGAACGCTTCAATCGCCGCTACGGCAAGAGCGCTTAGATCCCGAGCGAGATCGACTCGCCGGGTCGGAGGACCCCCGCCACGAGAGCCGGTTCCACCCGCCGCGCGCGGGGTGGTGAGCCGTGATCGACCAGCTGCGGCGCCTGACAGCGACCCACGCCGAGCTCACCGCCCGCCTCGCCTCGGGCGAGGCGCTGCGCGATCCCGGCCTGCTGCGCGAGACGACGCAGACGCTCGCCGAGATCGGACCCGTCGTCGACCTTTACCGCGACTTCCAACGCGTCGAGCGGCTGCTCGCGGAGACGCGCGAGCTCCTCGCCGACGCCGAGGGGGAGATGCGCTCGCTCGCCGAAGAAGAGCTCTCCGCGCTCACCGCGCGGCGAGCCGCGCTCGACGAGCGGCTGCGCGCCGCGCTCGCGCCCAAAGACCCCGACGACGAGCGCAACGTCGTGCTCGAGGTGCGCGCCGGCACCGGCGGCGACGAGGCGTCGCTGTTCGCCGCCGAGCTGTTCCGCATGTACGTGCGCTATGCCGAGCGGCACGGCTGGAGGGTCGAGGTGCTCGAGCTCTCGGAGAGCGAGGCCGGCGGCGTCAAGGAGGTCTCGGCGATCGTCGAGGGCCGCGGTGCCTGGAGCCGGTTGAAGCACGAGGGCGGCACGCATCGCGTCCAGCGCGTGCCGGTGACCGAGGCCGCTGGGCGCATCCACACCTCGGCCGCCACCGTCGCCGTCCTGCCGGAGGCCGCCGAGGTCGAGATCGAGGTGCACGAGAAGGATCTGCGCATCGATCGCTTCTGCGCCTCCGGTCCCGGCGGACAGGGCGTCAACACGACCTACTCGGCGGTCCGCATCACCCACCTGCCGAGCGGCATCGTCGTCAGCTGCCAGGACGAGCGCTCGCAGATCAAGAACCGCGAGAAGGCGATGCGCGTGTTGCGCAGCCGGCTGCTCGAGCGCGAGCGCGAGCGCGCCGAGGCCGAGCAGGCCGCCGAACGCCGCCGCATGGTCGGCAGCGGCGATCGCTCGGAGAAGATCCGTACCTACAACTTCCCGCAGAACCGGGTCACCGACCACCGCATCGGCGTCAGCCTGCACCGGCTCGAAGAGGTGCTCGACGGCGACCTCGACGGCCTCATCGTGCCGCTGCTCGAGCACGAGCGCGCAGCGCGGCTGGCCGACCAGGCCCGACGCACCGCCGGCTGAGCCTCAGGCGAGCGGCGTCTCGCAGATCTCCTCGATCGTCGCTTCGCGCCGGCGCGCGCTGCGGCCGTTCTCGCCGAAGATGAGCGCGAGCGCCGCGAGAATGAGCGCCGAAGCGCCGGCGACGCGCCAGCCGAGCGGCTCACCGGCCACCAGCCAGCCGAGCACGACGGCGACCATCGGATTGACGAACGCGTAGGTGGCGACGACGTTGGGAGGCGTTGCGCGCAGGAGGAAGCCGTAAGCGGTGAAGGCGACGATCGAGCCGAAAACCACGAGGTAGCCGAAGGCTGCCAGGCTCGCCGCCGAAAAACCAGCCGGATCGACGCGCGTCCACTCGCCCGTCGACGCGCCGGCGAGAGCGAGCAGCACGCCGCCGGCGAGCATCTGCTGCCCGGTGGCCACGGCACGCGACGCCGGCAGGTCGGCGCGCACCGTCCACAGCGAACCGAGCGCCCACGACAGCGCCGCCAGCACCACGGCGAGCGCGCCGAGCGCATCGACCCGCGACGGATCGATCCCGGCGGGATCGATCACCAGCGCGGCGACGCCGGCGATGCCCAGCCCGAGACCCGAGAACGTCCGCCAGCCGGGCCGCACGGCGCCGGTCACGAGCGGCGCCAGGAGCGCCACCCAGACCGGCTCGATCGCCACCAGCAGCGCCGCCGCGCCCGAGTTGATCCGGTGCTGCGCCCACACCACGCCGCCGTTGCCGCCGAGCAGCAGCAGCGCGCCGATGCCGACCGTCGTCGCGAGCTGGCGCCAAGTGCCGAGCTCGCCGCCGCGCCACAGACCCCACGCGAGCAGGAGCGCGCCGGCGAGGAGGAACCTGGTGCCGGCCATGGTGAATCCCGGCAGCGTCTCGATCGCCAGCCGGATCGCCAGATAGGTCGAGCCCCAGACGAGGTAGACGACGAGCAGCGCCGGCACGACGCCGGGCGCCAGCGTCGATCCCGCGCGCGCGGTCACGCGACACCGTCCTTCCCGCCCTCGCCGGCGAGCGGTCTGAGCTCGCTCGACTCGCGCACCGTGGCGAGCACAATCGTCGTGCGCGTGCGCCGGACCGCCGGCAGCGAGCCGATGCGCTGCTGCAGCAGCCGGCCGAGGGCTTCGTTCGAGTCGCAGCGCAGCTTGACGAGCAGACAGTCCTCGCCGGCGACCTCGTGCACCTCGAGCACCTCGGGGATCGCGGCGAGCTGCTCGCCGAGCGAACGATCGAACGGCCGGTTCTCGGCCTGCACGAAGACGAACGCGAGCGTGCCGCGCCCGAGCGCCGCGGGATCGATGCGTGCCGTGTAGCCGCGCACCACGCCGTCGCGCTCGAGCCGGCGAATGCGCTCGAGCACGGCCGAGGGCGCCAACCCGACACGGCGGGCGATCTCGGCATTGGAGATTCTCGCATTCTTCTGAAGATTCGTCAGAATTATCTCATCAATTCCGTCGATCATTCTTAAACTATAACAATCCACAGACATTCGTTTCAACAGGAGTGCCCCCTCCGCCCCTCCTTTTGTCGCCCCTCGGTCCGCCGTCTAGGATCCTCCGGTGGCCACCGTCCGCGAGCTCCTCGAGAAGGCGCGGCGCCAGCTGCTCGCGGCCGGCGTCGAGCGGCCCGGCCGCGAGGCAGCACTCTTGCTCCGCTCCCTTCTCGGCATGAGCGAAGCTGCCCTTCTGGCACACGACCGGGATCCCGTGCCGCCGCAGGTCGCCGCCCGCTTCGCCGAGCGCGTCGCGGCGCGCGCCCGGCACATGCCGGCGGCTTACGTCGTCGGGGAGCGGGAGTTCTTCGGTCGCGCCTTCGCCGTCGATGCGCGCGTCCTCATTCCCCGACCGGAAACCGAGCACCTCGTCGAGCTCGTCCTCGCTCTGCCGTTGCCCGACCGCGCCCGCGTGCTCGATCTCGGGACCGGCTCGGGCTGCGTCGCCGTGACGCTGGCGGCCGAGCGACCGCAGTGGCGCCTCACGGCGAGCGACCTCTCGCCGGCGGCGCTGGCCGTCGCTCGCCGCAACGCCGCGCGGCACGGCGTCGCCCCGCGCGTGTCGCTCGTCGCCGGCGACCTGACGCGCGGCCTGCTCGCCTCGTCGTTCGACGCGGTCGCCGTCAATCCGCCTTACGTCGACGCCCGCTCGCGCACGGCGCTCGCCGCCGAGGTGCGCGACCACGAGCCCGCTCCGGCGCTCTTCGCCGAGCGCGGTGGCCTCGCGATCTTCGAGCGACTTTTCGGCGAGCTCGCCGCGGCGGCGCCGCGCTTCCTCGCCTGCGAGGTCGGCGCCGGCCAGGCCGACGACATCGTGCGCCTGGCGGAGCGTCGCGGCCGCTGGCGACTCGTCGCCCGGCGCCGCGACTTCGGCGGCATCGAGCGCGACCTGGCCTGGCAGCGGACCGCCTGAGGAGAGGCTTGGACCGGTTTCGCATCCTCGGCCCGACCGCCCTGCGCGGTGAGGTGCGCGCCGCCGGCGCCAAGAACGCGGCGCTGCCCGAGCTCGCGGCGGCCCTGCTCACCGACCAACCGCTGGCGCTCGCCGGCGTGCCCCGCGTCCGCGACCTGGAGACGATGCGCAAGCTGCTCGGGCACCTCGGCGTGTCGAGCCGGCGCGAAGGCGACGAGCTCGAGCTCTGCGCCGATGGTGCCGGCCGCTCCGACGACGCTCCCTACGAGGTGGTCAAGACGATGCGGGCGAGCGTCCTCGTGCTGGGGCCGCTCGCCGCCCGGCGCGGCCACGCTCGCGTTTCACTTCCCGGCGGGTGCGCCATCGGCGTGCGGCCGATCGATCAGCACCTCGCCGGACTCGCGGCCCTCGGCGCCGAGGTCCGGCTCGCGCACGGCTACGTCGAGGTCGAGGCCCGCCGGCTCGTCGGCGCCCGCTTCCGCTTCGCCCTGCAGACGGTTACCGGCACGGAGAACCTGATGCTGGCGGCCGCCCTGGCGCGCGGGACGACAGTGCTCGAGAACTGCGCCCGCGAGCCGGAGGTGAGCGACCTGGCGCGGCTACTGACCGCCATGGGTGCGCGCATCGACGGCGCCGGCACCGAGACGATCCGCATCGAGGGCGTCGACGAGCTTCACGGCGCGCGCCACCGCGTGCTCGCCGATCGCATCGAGACGGGGACCTACCTGCTCGGCGCGGCGCTCACCGGTGGCGACGTGCGGGTGACCGGCGTCGACGTCGACTCCCTGCGACCCTTGCCCGAGCTGCTCGCTGCCTGTGGCGCCGACGTCGCCGTCGAGCCGGGGGCGATCCGCGTCGCGCGGCCCGCCGAGCTGCGGCCGTGCGACGTGCTGACGGCGCCGTTTCCCGGCTTTCCGACCGATCTGCAGGCGCAGTACATGGCGACGATGACCGCCGCCGCTGGCGTCTCCACGATCGTCGAGACGATCTTCGAGAACCGCATGCAGCACGTCGCGGAGCTCGCCCGGCTGGGCGCCGACATCCGGCTGAGCGGGCACACCGCGCTCGTCCGCGGCCCGAGCGCGCTCGCCGGCGCGCGCGTCATGGCGACCGACTTGCGCGCCTCGGCCAGCCTCGTCCTCGCCGCCATCGCCGCCGAAGGCGAGTCGATCGTCGACCGCATCTACCATCTCGATCGCGGCTACGAGGCGATGGAGATCAAGCTCGCTGCGCTCGGCGCGCGAGTCGAGCGCCTCGCGGATGGCTCGTGAAGGAGACGTGACCATGTCCGATTGCATTTTCTGCCGCATCGCGGCCGGTGAGATTGCGGCCGACCTCGTGGAGTCCGACGACGATCTGGTGGCCTTTCGCGACCTCCATCCGCAGGCCCCGGTGCACGTGCTGGTGATTCCTCGCCGGCACATCGCCTCGCTGGCCGAGGTCGAGGCGAGCGACGAAGAAGTCCTCGGGAAGCTCTACGCCGCCACCGCCCGACTCGCCCGCCGGCTCGGCCTCGACGGGAACTTCCGCGTCGTCACCAACAGCGGTGCGCGCGCCGGACAGTCGGTCTTCCACCTTCACGCGCACCTGCTCGGCGGACGCGACTTCGACTGGCCTCCGGGATGATCGCAGCGGTGGCACTGGCCGCGGTGGTCGCCGCGGCGCCGGCGCGGGACCCGCGACCGGAGATCGTCGCGCTCTCGCTTGCCGGCGAGACCGAGCGCGCGCTGGCGCTCGTCGACCGCGCGCTCAGCGACGGGGCCGAGCTCAGCCGCGAGCTCGGCCTCGAGATGTTGCGCGGCGATCTGCTCGAACGCGCGGATCGGCCGCGCGACGCGGTCGAAACCTACGCTCGGCTGCTCGCCGGCGACGCCGGGCTCGCCCCCTGGGCCCGCTACCGGATGGCCCTGGTGCAGGAGCGGCTCGGGCACCCCGAGGTCGCCGCCGGCTTGGTGGCGACCCTGCTCTCGCGCGGGTCTTCCGAGACGCTCGTCGGGCCCGCTCTCGACCTGCTGGATCGGACGCTCGCCGCCGGCGGCGACTGCCGGCTGCTGCGCGGCATTCCCCGCGAACGCTTCACCGGTTCCCGGCGCCGGCAGCGCGAGCTCATGGATCTGCGCTGCCTGGCGCGGTCGCCGTCGAGGACGGGCCTCGTCGACGCCGTCCGCGACTACCTCGCCATGGACCGGGGCGACGCCTTCGCCTGGGAGGCGCTCATGCTGCTCGGCGGCGCGGCGCCGATCGACGGGCCCCGTCCGACGGTGCTCCTCTTCGGGCTGACCGCCTATCAGCATCGCGAGTTCGAGCGCGCGCTCGCGTTGCTCGACCCGTGGGTCGAACGCGGTCTCGAAGGACCGTTCGACTCGCTCGGCCGCGACGCGGCCTACGCCGCGGCGCGCAGCGACTTCTGGCGCGGCGACTACGCCGCGGCCGCCAAGCGCTTCGAGCGCATCGTCGACGATGCCCGGTCGGCGGCCGAGCGCGCCGACGCTTACCATCAGCTCGGCCGCACGCAGGAGCTCGCCGGCGACCTCGACACGGCGTTCTCGAGCTTCGATCGCGCCTACCACGAGCTGGCGAGCGGCGAATGGGCCGCCCCCTCCCTGCTCTCGGCGCTGCGGCTCGAGTACTTGCGCGGCGACGTGCTGGCGGCGCGGCGCCGCCTGACGGTGCTGGCATCGAACTCCCAGTTCGCGCCGCTCACCGCCCGCGGCGCGATGTTCTTGGCCGCGAGCGAGCTGACTCGCGGCCGCTCGGCGGGCGTCGCCGCGCTGCTCGCCTTGGCGGTGCGGACGCGCGAGCACTCGCCGGTCGAGGTGGCTTACTGGCGGGGCCGCCTCTACGAGCTCCAGAGGGAGCCGGAGAGAGCGCTCGACGAATACCTGCGGACGGCGCGCGAGCGCCCGTTTCATCCCCTCGCCGAGGCGGCACGGCGTCGGCTCGCCGCACCGCCTCTGGCCGCCGCGACCCGCGCCCGCGCCCGCGCGCTGCGCGAGTCGGGCGTCACCGACGCGCTGTGGAGCGCCAGCTTCCTCGCGGCCGAGCCCGACGAGCGGCGCGCTCTCACTCGCCGCGGCGTCGAGAAGCTCGCCGCGCAAACGGCGACCGCCTCGTGGGTAGCGGCGCGGATCCTGCCGGTTCGGGAGTGGCCCCTGTGGAGAAGCCCTTCGAGCCGGCCCGAGGATCTGCTGGTTGCCCTCGGGCTCGCCGCGCTCGCGCCCGAGGCGGTGACGCGCTCGTTCCCCCTCCAGCAGGCCGACGTCGGCCTGACCGGTGCCGCGCTCCTCGTCAGCGGTCCCCGCGCGCGCGCCGGCCTGGCCATCGCCGAGTCGCTCTTTGCGCGTCGGCCGCACGGGCTGCCGCTCGAGTGGGTGGCTCGCGACTTCCTCGCCACCCTCTATCCCCGACCGTGGGACGATCTCATCGTGAGCCAGGCGGCCGCGCAGCGCGTCGATCCCCTCCTCTTTACGGCGATCGTCCGGGAGGAGAGCCGATTCGATCCCGATGCCAGCTCGCCGGCCGCGGCGCAGGGCCTGACGCAACTGGTGCT
The DNA here is from genome assembly GCA_036397015.1 of Thermoanaerobaculia bacterium. Taxonomy (GTDB): domain Bacteria; phylum Acidobacteriota; class Thermoanaerobaculia; order Multivoradales; family JAGPDF01; genus JACTMI01. The sequence continues at coordinate 19,355 of DASWJT010000084.1, read as the reverse complement.
GCCGACCGCCCGGCGACTGGCCCGCAGCGCCGGCCTGCCGGAAGTCGGCCTCGCCGAGCTCCGGCTGCCGGCGCTCTCGGTGACGCTCGGCGCGGCCTACCTCGCCGAGCTCGGCCAGCGTTTCCAGGGCGAGCCGACCGCCATCGCCGCCGCTTACAACGCAGGCGAGGACCAGACCGCTCTCTGGATGCGGACCTGCCTCTCCAGCGATCCCGAAGAGCTGCTCGCCAAGATCGGGTTCGGCGAGACGCGCTCCTACGTCACGCGCGTGCTGGAGGCCCGGAACGCGTACCGGCTGCTTGCCGCCGCCCCCTGAGCGCCGGTGGCGCGCCGGACGCCCCCGGAGCCGGTCCCGCCGCCTTGCCGCCCGGGGGGCCTTGGAGTAACCTCCGGGGCCGATGTCCGGCGATCCTGCCGCCGCCGAAGCCGGCGCGGCCCCGTCCGTTCCCGAGATCGTTCGGGTCCTGGTCCCGTCGCGGATCGGCCCGCTCGGTGTCGAATTCCGTCACACCGCGATCACCCGCCTGGTCATCGCTCCGAGGGGGGCCGAGAAGCGGCAGTTCTTTCCGTTCGCCGACTTCGAGGACTCCGATTTCCTCGACGAGGTGTTCGGTCGCCTCTCCGAGTACCTGGCGGGGGCGCGGCGCATGCTCGATCTCGAGTACGACCTGGCTGCGGCCGAGCTCGACGGCTTCGCCCGGCGCGTGCTGCGGGAGACGGCGCGCGTGCCCTACGGCAGGACCCGCACTTACAAAGAGATCGCCGACGCGGCCGGCCGCCCCGACTCCTACCGGCAGGTGATGTCGATCCTGGAGCGCAACCCCCTGCCGCTGCTCATCCCCTGCCACCGCATCGTGCCCTCGCGGGCCGGGGCCGGCAACTGGGTCGGCGGCGCGGCCAAGAAGCGCTGGCTGCTCAAGATGGAGCAGGAGAGCGCGGCGCTGCCTGCCTAGCCGTCGGCTTCGGCGGCGTCGAGCTCGACAGCGATCACCGTCTCCTCGCCGACGTCCACCTCCACCGTTCGCTCGACGCTCCGGTAGCCCGGACGGACGATCTCGAGCCGGTGAGAGCCGCTGTCGACGAGCAGGCCCGCGCGCAGACCCGCCAGATCGTCGCCGGTGCCCAGGAAGCGCCCGTCGAGGTAGACGGAGGCGTCCGCCGGCTCGACGCGCAGGCGCAGCCGGCCCGGCTCGGCGCGGGCGTCGAGGTAGTCGCCGCCGTCCGTCTCGCCCTCCGTCTCGTCGGCCTCGAGGTCCCGCTCCTCCGCCGCGACGCGCTCGCGCAGCTCGCGGTCGCGCTCGAGGCGGGCGTCGCGGCGCTCGTGGCTCGCGGGCCCGAGATCGCTGGGAAGAACCGACTCGCCGCGCTCCATTCGGTCCTCGGCGTCGAGGACGAGACCCGGGTAGATCGAGTACTGGCGGGCGATGGTCTTGAAGCCCGGCAGGTAGAAGACGACGTCGTAGGTGCCCTTCTCGAGCCACAGGTAGTCGGGGAAGCCATCGAAGTCGTCGGCCACGCCGACCCTCTCGCCGTCCACCCAGACCTCGGCGCGCTCCGGGCTGAGGTCGGTGTCGAGCGCGCCGTAGACCGCGCCGGGCTGCGGATAGACCCTCGGGTAGCCCAATCGCGGCCCGTACCCGTAGCCGTCCCAGTAGCCGCCCCAGTAGCCGCCCCAGTAGGGGCCCCAGTAGGGGCCCCAACCGACGTGCCAGCTCGTCGTCAGCCGTGGGCGCACATAGATTCGCGTGTGGCTGCGCGTCCGGTGGCGGGCGGTTACGGCGGTCGTCCCCTGCTCGGCCGAGCTCGCCGCGACAGTTGCTTCGGTGGCCGCGGCCGACGCGGGCGCCACGCCCGCGCCCAGCAGCGCCGCGGCGAGCGTCGCCGCCAAAGCACGGCGGGCGTTTCGCTGATTCGAGATTCTCATGTCGGTTCGCCTCCTCACGCGCGCCACGCCTCGACGAGCGCGCGCGCATCCCCACGGCTGTTCGGCGCCCCTTGACCGGCCTGCGCCGCGCCTCCCCAGGCAAGTGCAAAGCGCAGACCAGGGGCCGAGCTTCCCGCCCGGAAGGAGGCGAGCTCAGCGATTCTCGTTCGTCACTTCGAGGCCGCGCTCGGTCGGCGGCGCCGCGAGCGGACGGGCGCCTGCGGAGACGAGAACGGCTTCGATCGCCGGCCGCCTCTCCGGCGGGGCGAGCACGGCGATCGAGCCGCCGCCGCCCGCACCGCACGACTTGCCTCCCCACGCACCGAGCTCCCGGCAGCGCTCGAGCAGGGCATCGAGCGCGGGCGTCGTGACCTCGGGCGCGAGACCGCGCCGGGCGCGCCACTCCTCGGCCATCAAGCCGCCAATCGCCGGCCAGTCGCCTGCCTCGATCGCGGCCGGGAGCTCGCGCGCCACGTCGCGGATGCGGTCGAGCCGCTCGATCGTCGGCGGATCTCCCTCGAAGCGCCGCCGCAGGATCGACCAGTTGTTGGCGGCAGAGAAGTGGCTCTGGCCAGTGTAGGCAACCACCAGGCGCGCCCCGAGCGCCTCGAGATCCGCGTCCAGGCGGACGATCCTCACGCCGCCGGCGCGGTGCTCGATCGACAGCGCGCCGCCGAGCTGGCCCGGCAGGTGATCCTGCATTCCCGTCGGCAGCCCCATCATGCGGGCCTCGAGATCCCGCGCCACCGCCGCGCGGTGCTCCGGCGTCAGCCGCAGGCGGCGGTCGCGCAGCATCTCCCCGGCCGCCAGCAGAGCGACCGTGAGGGCCGAGCTCGCCCCCAGGCCGGCGCCCCGCGGCGAGGCGCTCAGGAGCTCGAGCGCGATCGGCGGCAGGTCGAGCTCGAGCGCCACCAGCCCGGCCAGCGCCGTGGAGGGATCCGCCAGCAACCCGCGCGCATCGGGCGAGCGCCGCGTCGCGCCGTCCTGGCGAACGACGTACTCCCGGTCGCGAGGAGAGAGCCGCACCTCGACCTGCAAGTCGACCGCCAGGTTGACGGTGACGCTGCCCGGGTGCATCGCGCCGAGTGGCCAGATGTCGAGCGTGCCGCCCGCGAGGTCGACGCGGCAGCGGGCGATGGAGCGGATCACGTCTAGCGCTTGCGGCCGGAGGCGGCGATCGCCGCCCCCGGCGGGTGCGACGGCCGGGCTTCGCTCTGTGCCAGCACCGCGGCTGGTGACGCGTCGAACCGTCCCGTCTCGAGGCTGGCGCGCATCGAATCGCGGAGCGCTGCGAACTCCGCGCGCCGCTGAGTCGGAATCGGCACGGCGGGCACCGACGCGATGGTCAGAGGGTTGATCCAGCGGCCGTCGAGCTGCACCCGATAGTCGAGGTGCGGTCCGGTGGCGAGGCCCGTGGCGCCGACGTAGCCGATGACGTCGCCTTGGCGCACGCGGCCGCCGGCGCGGATGCCGGAGGCGAAGCGCGACAGGTGGAGGTACGCGCTCAGGTAGCCGTTCGCGTGGCGCACCTTGACGGTCTTGCCGCCGCCGCCGGACCAGCCCGCGGAGACGACCGTGCCCGCGGCGGTGACGCGCACGGGCGTGCCGACGGGCGCGCCGTAATCGACGCCGTAGTGGGGGCGGTAGCCGCCGAGAACGGGATGGAAGCGGCGGTGCGTGAACCCGGAGGTGACGCGCGAGTAAGGCAGCGGCGAGCGCAGGAAGAGCTTCTGCAGCGGCCGGCCTTCGCCGTCGTAGTAGCCGGCGACCTCGCCTTTGCCGAAGAGGTAGGCCTCGATCTTGCGGCCGCCAGGCTGGCCGTAGGAGACGGCCAGCACGCGCTCGGGCCGCGGCTCGTAGCCCTCGACGAGGAGCTCCTCGAAGAGCACGCGGAACTCGTCGCCCCGGCGCAGGTCGCGAGTGAAGTCGAGGTCCCACTGCAGCACTTCAGCCAGGAGATAGGCGAGCTCGGGCGTCGCGCCGGCGCGAGCGACGGAGGCCTCCAGCGCCCCTTCGAGGCGGCCCTGCACGGCTCGCGTGCGGCTGTCGCGGGCGAAAGCGCTCCAGCGCGGAATCCACCCCTGCGCCGCGCGCTCGACAGCGAGCTCGCCGCGGCCGGCGAGCACCATCGCGAAGCTCTCGAGGCTGCCGTCGGCGGCGAGATAGGCACGCCAGGGCGTTCCGGCGCGCAGCTGGCGCAGATCGACGTGACGCGCGGCGGCGAGCGACGCCGCGTGCGCCTCCTCCGCTCCGAGACCGAGCCGGAGCAGCACCGAGCTCAGCGTTTCGCCGCTGCGCAGCTCCGCGGTACGGTCCGGCAGGCGCGGCGAGAGATCGACAGCCGCTGCGTCAGCGATCGCCGTCGCTCGCGCGGCACCGGCCGACTCCGGCCGGCCGAAGTCGAGGGTCCAGACCGATTGCGCGGCGCCGGTGAGGGCCAGAACGCCACTCAGCGGCAGGCCCAGCCACGGTACGCCCCAGGTTCTGTTGTTCCCTGACCAGGCCATGACGCCGCGAGCTTCCCCCTCGGCCGACTCAGCGATCGGCAGAATGGATTTCGAGGGCCTGAATATAGCACCGGCCGGCGGGCGCGCCAGCCGCTCCGCTCCGGCTCAGCGCAGGTGCTCTTCGAGCAGCGAATCGACGTCCGCCGGCAGGCGCCCCTGGAAACGCACCTTGCCGTCACGCACCACCACCAGGCCGGGCAGCGTCGTCACCTCGAGCGACTTCGAGAACGCGCCGTCGCGGTCGAGATAGACGGGAACCGCGAGCGACTTGCCGCTCAGGAACTCCTCGACCGCGCCGCGCTCCTCCTGAAAGTCGATGCTCGCGACGTGCGCCCTTCGCCCCCAGCGTTCGTCGAGCCCCTGCAGGCGCTCGACGATGTCCCGGCAACGCGGCGACCACGAGGCCCAGACGACGAGCACGTGGGCCCCGTCCGCCAGGTCGCGGGCGGTGAGATCGCCGCCGCGCAGCCCGGGAAGTCGGAGGTTGGGCGGCAGCTCGCTCGCTGCCGCGGCCGGCCGGGCCGAGGAGAGGAGCGCGAGGCAGGCCAGGACGGCGGCCAGCTGGTTGCGGCTCGAAAGTCTGACTCGCGGTCGCTTCATCGCAGCCTCACTCGCCGTGGATGCGGACGCGGATGCGCTCCACCAGGTGATCGGGAACCGACTCGCGCCGGCAGCGCGAGCGCAGGAGCAGCACGAAGCGCTCGACCTCGTGCGCGCGGTCGCGACAGCTCGGGCAGGAGTCGAAGTGGCGCTCGACGCGTTCGCGCGGCAGGGCCTCGCGATCGCGATCGATCCACAGGAAGACCAGCTGGTGAATCCTCTTACAAGACACGTCGCGACCCCGCTGACACCGGCAGGCCCGACACCGACGCCGGTGCCGTCGCCCGCCGGTTCAAAACCCGATCCCGCCCGCCCCGATTCCCGCTCACGCAGCGCCCTCCCGGTTTCGGCGCCGGCTCGGCTCTTGGTCGGCGGCTAGGTAGTTGCGCTCGCGGGCATAGCGCAGGAGCTCCTCCTCGAGCTGCTTGCGGCCCCGGTAGAGCCGGCTCATGACGGTGCCGATCGGCACTTCCAGGATCTCCGCGATCTCCTTGTAGGAGAAGCCCTCGAGGTCGGCGAGGACGATCGCCATGCGGTAGTCCTCGGGCAGCCCGGCGAGTGCGCGCTGCACCCCTTCGTCGAGCGAACGGGCGAGCGCCTCCTCCTCCGGGTTTCGGATCGTCGGCGCGCGGTCGCGGTCGAGCCGCGACTCGAACGACTCCTCGATGCCGGCGAAGTCCTCCTCGACCGGCGCCGCCCGGCGCTTGCGGTACTCGTTGATGAAGGCGTTCTTCAGGATGCGGAAGAGCCACGCCTTGAAGTTGGTGCCGGGCGTGAACTGATGGTGGCTGCGGTAGGCGCGCAGGAAGGTCTCCTGCACCAGGTCCTCGGCGTCCTGGGCGTTGCGGGTCATGCGCACGGCGGTGTTGTAGAGCGATTCGAGGTACGGCAAGGCGAGTCGCTCGAACTCCTGGGGATCCATCCTGGACGGGGTTCCGCTCATCGGCGCCCTCCCACACTACCTCGTCTCCCCTCGCTACGCACGACTCGTGCCGACGGCCGAGGCGCCGAATCTGGCAGAATCCCCCGCGGCTCTCTCGCGCCCCTGCGGACCCGTCCGATGATCCCCACGCCCGATCGGCTGCTCGCTCTCGTCGACCGCTTCGCGGGCCGTGAGGTCCTGCTCCTCGTCGACGCGGTGGCCGACCGCTTCGTCTACGGCTCTCCGAAGCGGATCAGCCGCGAGGCGCCGGTGCTCATCCTGCGCTGGGAGCGCGATCTGGTGGCCCCCGGCGGCGGCGCCAACTCCGCCGCCAACATCCGGGCACTCGGCGGCGTGCCCCTGCCGGTGGGGTGCGTCGGCGACGACGAGGCCGGCGACGCGCTGGTGCGATCGCTCGGCGAGCGCGACATCACAACCTCCGGAATCGTGCGCCGCGCCGCCTGGACGACACCGACCAAGACGCGCATCCTCGCCGGCTTCCCGACCGGCATCAAGCAGCAGATCGTGCGCTTCGATCGCGAGACATTCGCCGCGCTCGGCGACGGCGAGCTCGCCGAGATCCGGCGCCGCATCGAGTCGTTCGCCGGCCGCGCACCGGTGGCGGTGCTGTCGGACTACGGGTACGGCAGCGTGCCGCCCGCCCTGCTGCCCGAAGTGCGTGGCGCGCTCGCCGCCCCGGCGACCGTCCTCGTCGACTCGCGCTTCCGGCTCGCCGAATTCCGTGGCGCCGACGGCGCGACGCCGAACGAAGAGGAGGCGGAGGCGCTGTGGGGCGGTGCACTCGACGCCGCGCCCGGCATCGACTCGATCGGCGCCGAGCTGCGCGACCGGCTGCGGGCCTCGTTCCTGCTCGTCACCCGCGGCAGCCGCGGCATGGCGCTGTTCACCGCCGCCGGCGCCGCGCACGTGCCGGTCCACGGCACCGACCAGGTGGCCGACGTCACGGGCGCCGGGGACACGGTGATCGGCACGCTCGCCCTCGCTCTCGCCGCCGGCGCCACGCCGCTCGAGGCGGCGCTGCTCGCCAACTACGCCGGCGGCCTGGTCGTGCTCAAAATGGGCACCGCAACGCTCGACGCCGAAGAGCTGCGCGCGGCGATCACGAGCGATCCACTGCCTCTCGAACGGTCGCGATGGGTCGCGTTCTGACCATCGAGGAGCTCGAGGGCGAGCTCGCGCGGCTGCGCCGGGCGGGCCGCACGATCGCTCTCGCCAACGGACACTTCGACCTCCTGCACGTCGGCCACCTGCGCTACCTCGAGGCGGCGCGCGCCGAGGGCGACGCGCTGGTGGTGGCGGTCAACGACGACGCCTCGGTCGCGAGACTGAAGGGGCCGGGACGACCGCTCGTGCCCGCCGCCGAGCGCGCCGAGCTCCTCGCCGCGCTCGCGCCCGTCGACTACGTCGTCGTCTTCGCCGGCGACAGCCCGGCGCCGCTGCTCGCCCGCCTGCGGCCCGACGTCCACTGCAAGGGTCCCGACTACGGATCGCCGGAGCGGGTGCCGGAGTTCGCCACCGTGCGCGCCTACGGCGGGCGCACCGCGCTGGTCGGCGATCCCAAGGATCACGCGACGAGCGATCTCATCGCCCGCGTTCGCGCCCTGCCCGAGTGAGCCGAGATCCCGAGCGCCTTCTCGTCGTGCGCACGAGCGCGCTCGGCGACATCGTGCACGGCCTGCCCGTGCTCGCCGAGCTGCGCCGCCGCTTTCCGGCGGCGCGCCTCGGCTGGGTGGTCGACGAGGCTTTCGCGCAATTGCTCGCCGGACACGCCCAGATCGACCGCCTGTTCGCTGTTCCGCTGCGGCGGTGGCGCCGCGCGCGCGGCGGCCGGAGACGCGAGCTGGTCACTCTGGCGACAGACCTGCGCGCCTTCCGCGCCGACGTCGCGCTCGACCTGATGGGCAACCACAAGGGCGCGCTGCTCGCGCTGCTCTCGGGCGCGCCGCGCCGCGTCGGACACGCGCGGGGCGACCGGCGCGAGCCGGCGAGCGCCCTCTGGCTCAACGAAAGGATTCCCGCTCGCGGCGCGCACGCGGTCGAGAGCGCCCTCTCGCTGCTCGACGCGCTCGGCGCCGGACCGGCGATAGTGGACTTTTCGCCCGCGTCCATCGCGTGCGGACGCGACTCGGTGCCGCCGGGCGAGTACGTCTATCTGCACCCCGGGGCGGCGTGGGGCAACAAGCGCTATCCGCCCTCGCTGTGGGGCGAGGTCGCCGCCGCGCTCGGCCGCGACTGCCCGGGTCCGGTACTCGTCGGCGCCGCGCCTGGCGAGGAGCAGCTCGCCGCGGCGGTGGTCGCCGCCAGCCGCGGCGCGGCGCGGGTCCTCCCGGCGCCGACTCTCGACGAGCTCGTGGGCGCGGTGCGCGGCGCGCGCCTGGTGCTCGCGGGCGACACCGGCGCCGCCCACCTCGCGCGCGCCTTCGACCGTCCCCTCGTCGTCGTTCACGGACCGACCGATCCGGCGCAACACGGTCCGTGGTCCGATCCCGACGCGGTCGTCGTGCGCCGGCTGCCCTGCAGCTTCTGCCACCAGCGGATGGAGGATGCGAAGAGCTGCCTGCGGCTCGTGGCGCCCGACGAGATCGTCGCGCGCGCGCGTCACCGTCTCGCCGCCGCCCCGGTTTGACCGCCTTTCGAGGCCGCTGTTAGACTCGCTGGCACCTCGTGCCTGACCTCCGGAGAGTCGGTGCCGCCGCAATTCGGCGCCCTTCCGCGGGCAGTGACCGGACACCCAAACGATGAGTAGCAATCGGCTCGGCGACGGCCTCGTCAAGACGGGGAGGATCACTTCCGATCAGCTCCAGCAGGGGCTCGCCTACCAGAAGGAGAAGGGCGGCCGGCTCGGCTCGGCGCTGGTCAAGCTCGGCATCCTGGGCGAGAAGGAGCTCGTCGAGTTCCTCTCCAAGCACTTCAGCGTGCCCTCGATCGATCTGCAGCGCGTCGAAGTCGACGAGACGGTGATCAAGCTCATCCCCGCCGACGTCGCGCGCAAGTACCTCATCCTGCCGGTCGCCAAAGTCGGCGCCAAGATCACCCTGGCGATGATCGACCCAACCAACGTCTTCGCCATGGACGACGTCAAGTTCATGAGCGGCTACAACGTCGATCCGGTGGTGGCGTCGGAGACCGCGATCCGCATCGCCATCGACAAGTACTACGGTTCGACGCACGCCCTCGAGCTCAAGAAGGTGATGGAGGACCTTTCCGAGCCGGCGGGCGACTCGCTCACCGTGCTCGACGACGAGCAGGAGCTCGACCTCGAGGCGCTCGAGCGCGAGTCGGAGGAAGCGCCGGTGGTGCGCCTCGTCAACATCGTCTTGACCGACGCGATCAAGAAGGGCGCCTCCGACATCCACATCGAGCCTTACGAGAAGGAGTACCGGGTCCGCTACCGCATCGACGGCGTGCTCTACGAGATGATGCGGCCGCCGCTCAGGCTGCGCGAAGCGATCACCAGCCGCGTCAAGATTCTCGCCAAGCTCGACATCGCCGAGAAGCGACTGCCGCAAGACGGCCGCATCAAGATCAAGACCAAAGTGCAGGACAAGATGAAGGACCTCGACTACCGCGTCTCGGTCCTGCCCACCATCCACGGCGAGAAGGTCGTTCTGCGGCTGCTCGACAAGGACAACCTGATGCTCGACATGACGCGCCTCGGCTTCGAGGTCGAGTCGCTGCGCCGTTTCGAGCAGGCGATCCTCAAGCCGTTCGGCATGGTCCTCGTCACCGGACCGACGGGCTCGGGCAAGACCAACACGCTCTACTCGGCGCTCTCGCGCATCAACACGCCCGAGGTCAACATCATCACCGCCGAGGATCCGGTCGAGTTCAACCTGCAGGGCATCAACCAGGTGCAAATGAAGGAGCAGATCGGCCTCAACTTCGCGGCCGCCCTGCGCTCGTTCCTGCGCCAGGACCCGAACATCATCCTGGTCGGCGAGGTGCGCGACTTCGAGACCGCCGAGGTGGCGATCAAGGCCGCGATGACCGGCCACCTCGTGCTCTCGACGCTGCACACCAACGATGCGCCGTCGTCGATCAATCGGTTGATGAACATGGGCATCGAGCCGTTCCTCGTCGCCACCTCGGTACACATGGTGGCCGCTCAGCGTCTCGTGCGCCGGATCTGCGGCGGTTGCCGCGAACCGGTCGAGGTGCCGGCGCCGGCGCTGGTCAGCCTCGGCTTCTCCGAGCGCGAGGTGCGGACGCTCAAACTCTTCCGCGGCCGCGGCTGCGAGCGCTGCAACAACACCGGCTACAAGGGGCGCGTCGGCCTCTACGAGGTGATGGAGATCGACGACGAGGTCCGCGAGCTCATCCTCTCCGGCGCCTCCGCCGTCGAGCTGCGCAGCAAGGCGATCGAGAACGGCATGCTCTCGTTGCGCGGCTCGGGCCTGCAGAAGATCCGCGACGGCGTCACGACCATCGAAGAGGTCGTGCGCGAAACTGTACTCTGACGCCTCGGCTCCGCCCGCCGCGGCCGTGCGCAAGTACTTCGTTTTCGGCTTCCTCTACCTGCTGCGGCTCGTGGCGAGGCCCTTCTACCGCATCTCCGTGAGCTGGATCGGTGACGTTCCGCCGCGGCCGTGGGAGGGGCTCCGCGTCGTCTGCCTGCTGCACCACACCAGCCTGTTCGAATGGCTCTACATCCTCGCCGCGCCGGCGAGCTTCGTCCGGCGCGTCGCCGTGCACGGCGTCGTACCGGCCGCCGCCAAGACCGTCGAGCGGCCGATCGTCGGCTTTTTCTTCCGCTCCATCGCGGCGCACGTCGTCTCGATCTCACGCGAGCGCGACCACACTTGGCGCTCCGTGCTGGCGCGCATCGACCCGGACTCGATGGTCCTCATCCTCCCCGAGGGCCGCATGATGCGGCGCAACGGCCTCGACTCGAACGGCCAACCGATGACGGTGCGTGGCGGCATCGCCGACATCCTCGACGCCATGCCATCCGGCCGCATGCTCCTCGCCTACAGCGGCGGGCTGCATCACGTGCAGGCGCCGGGCGACCTGCTGCCGCATCTCTTTCGGCGCCTGTGGCTCAACCTCGAGGTGGTCGAGATCGCCGACTACTGCGCGGCGCGGCGGCGGGAGGCGTCGTCCGACGCGGGTTTCAAGCGCGCGGTGGTCGTCGACCTCGAGCGCCGACGGGACGCGCACTGCCCGACCCCCGAGTGGCGCGCCCGGAGAGACGGCGCCGCGACCTGAAGACGGCACGGCCCGGCTCCCATCGCCGGGGGCCGGGCCGGGACGCGACGCCGAGCGCTTACTTGACGACCAGCGTCCCCTTCATGCCGGCCATGTAGTGACCCGGAAACGTGCAGATGTACATGTACTCGCCCGGCTCGGTCGGGGCCTTGAAGGTGACCTTGACGGTCTCGCCGCCGCCCGCCATCGTCGTGCTGGCGAGGATGAAGCTCTTCTTGCTCGCCGGAATGTAGTCGCTGGCGCGCGCCATCGCGGCTTCCATGACCAGGGCGTCGACGGGCGCGTTCTTGGCCAAGAGCACGAAGTTGTGCGCCATCTCCGCCTTGCTCATGCTGCTCACCGCCGTCAGCTGGATCTCGAGCTCCTCGCCCGGCTTGGCGTCGATCTTGGTCACGTCGTAGCGCATGTTGTCCGTGCCCTTGAGCTTGACGGCGCGGGGCGCGGCCGCGGACGGCGCCGTCAGCGCCAGCCCGGCGAGAACGGCCACCGGCAGCGCGAGCTTGCGGAAGACTGGATTCGTCGACATCGTGCCTTTCTCCTTCTGGCTCTCGGAATCTGGGAATCGGGAGCGCCCTCCGATCCCGCGACCGGCGGCGACTCGCACAACTGATTCTACCAGTCGGAGCGCGCCGCGCTCCACCCGCGCGGGGGGGGCGGGTCCTCAGACGCCGAGCGCGATGCGCTCGGCCAGCAGCCGCGGCAGCTCCGCCTTGAGGATGCGCTGCTGGGCGCGCTCGATGGCGTACTCGACCCGATGCCAGCGCACGACCCGCCGCTTGGAGTCGTAAGTCATGTACGCGGCCCGCGGATCGCGGTCGCGAGGTTGACCGATCGAACCCGGGTTGATCAGGTAGCGCACCTCGGGCTCGAGCTCGAGGCTCCCCGACGTGCCGCGCAGTAGCGCCACCCGGGTCTCGCTGCCGCGCGCCACGAACACCGACGGCACGTGGGTGTGGCCGAAGAAGGCGACCTCGGCCGGGTAGCGCGAGAAGACCTCCCAGGCGTCGAAGATCGAGAGCAGGTACTGGTCCTCGTCGATCGGCGAGCCGTGGCAGATCGTGAAACCCTCGGGAACGACCAGCGGACCCTGCGGCAGCTCCTTGACGAAGCGCAGGTTGGCCGCCGTCAGGTGCTCGCTGGTCCAACGCGCCGCGGCGAGGGCGGCGTGGTTGAAGCTCGCGCCGTCCTCGATCCCGGTCACCACCTTGTCGTGATTGCCGCGCACCCGGAAGACCTGTCCGGGAAGGTCGCGGATCGCCTGCACGACCTGGTTGGGCGCCGCCCCGTAGCCGACCAGGTCGCCGAGCACGAGCGTGGCGTCGAAGCGCTTCCGCCGGACGCGCCGCAGCACTGCCGAGAGCGCCTCGTAGTTGCCGTGCATGTCGGAGAGGATCAGGTACTGCATCGCATCTCCGCCAGGCGCAGGGCGAGCCGGGCCGCCGTCTCGGCGGCCGTCTCGCCGGACTCGACGTCGAGCACGAGGTCGGATTCGCGGTAGGAAGGCAACCGGGACCGGTAGAGCTCGAGCGCCGCGCCCTCGTCGCGAAACAGCGGCCGGTCGGCCTTGCCGTGCGCGGCGATCCGGCGCGCGATCTCGGCGAACGGCGGATGGAGCCACACCACCAGCCCGGCCCGCTTGGCGTCTTCCAGATTGCCGGGAACGGTGAAGGTGCCGCCGCCGACCGCCACCACGTCGCCGCCGCGCGTCGCGAGCACGGCGCCGAGCGCCTCGGCCTCCACCCGCCGCAGTGCCGCCTCGCCGCCCGCCGCGAAGACGTCGACGATCGATCGTCCGGCGACCTCCTCGATGCGTGAGTCGAGGTCGACGAAGGGCACGCCGAGCCGCGCGGCGAGCAGTCGGCCCACCGAGCTCTTGCCGGCCCCCATGAAGCCGGTGAGGAAGACCTTCACGCGGCCGCTCCGGCGGCGCGCAGCAGCCCTCGGCAGTTCGCCGCCACGTCGCCGCTGCAGACCGCCGAGAGCACCGCCGCCGAGTCGGCGCCGCATTCGAGGACGCGGGCGACGTTCGACGCGTCGATGCCGCCGATGGCGACGAGCGGTTTCGAAGTCGCACGACGCGCGGCGGCGAGGCCGGCGAGGCCGACCACCGGATCGGGGCTCCCCTTGCTCGCGGTCGCGAAGACCGGGCCGAAGGCGAGCCAGTCGACGGCGGCGTCGAGCTCGCCCGCAGCGAGCTGCTCGCGGTCGTGCGTCGACCAGCCGATCGCCCGGTCGCTCGGCAGCAGCGCTCGGGCGCGCGCCGGCGGCAGGTCGCGCTGGCCGAGATGCACGCCGGCGAACGCAAAGAGCAGCGCCACGTCGGTGCGATCGTCGATCCACAGCGTGCCCCGCCAGCCGGCGAGGCGCGCGTAGAGCGCTTCGCAGAGCCGTGCCAGCTCGGCGTCGCTCGTGCGTTTCGCGCGCAACTGGATCGTGCCAATGCCGGCGTCGGCGATCGCCTCGACGGCGGCCTCGGCGCGCTCGAGACCGAGCGTCTCCACGTCGGCGATCGCGTAGACGACCGCGGGGCGCGCCACCGTCCGCGACGACTTCACCCGCGGATTTCCGCCCTTTCTCGTCGCGCCGTCATGCCTTCGAGGAAACGCGTCGAGAGCCGGCCCGAGCGAAACACCGGATCGCGCAGGATCTCCTTGTGCAGCGGGATCGACGTGCGGATGCCTTCGACGACGAAGAAGTCGAGAGCGCGCTGCATGCGCGCGATCGCCTCGTCGCGATTCGCGCCATGGGCGATCAGCTTGGCGACCAGCGAGTCGTAGTGCGGCGGCACCACGTAGTCCTCGTAGCCGTGGGTGTCCACGCGCACGCCGGGGCCGCCGGGTACGTGGAAGGTGGTGAGCCGGCCCGGGGAGGGCGCGAAGGTGCGCGGGTCCTCGGCATTGATCCGGCACTCGATGGCGTGCCCACGCGGCTGCAGACCCGCGCGCACCCGCAACGGCTCGCCCGCCGCGATCGCGATCTGCTCCTTGACGAGATCGACGCCGGTGACCATCTCGGTCACCGGGTGCTCGACCTGGATGCGGGTGTTCATCTCCATGAAGAAAAAGCTGCCGTCGCGGTCGAGCAGGTACTCGATGGTGCCGGCATTGATGTAGCCGACGTGGCGGCAGAGCCGCTCCGACGCCTCGCCCATGCGCTCGCGCAGCTCCGGCGTCATCGCCGGCGACGGCGCCTCCTCGATCAGTTTCTGGTGGCGGCGCTGGATCGAGCACTCGCGCTCGCCGAGGTGGACGATGTTGCCATGGCGATCGCCGAGAACCTGGAATTCGATGTGCCGCGGTTCCTCGAGGTACTTCTCGAGGTAGATCGCGCCGTCGCCGAAGGCCTTCTCGGCCTCCGACGAGGCGGTCTCGAAGGCGCGCTCGAGCTCGGCCGGAGTGCGCGCGATGCGCATGCCGCGGCCACCGCCGCCGGCCGACGCCTTGAGGATCACCGGATAGCCGACGTCGGCCGCCAGCCGCACCGCCTCCTCGCGCGAGGTGAGCGGCTCCCCCGATCCCGGCAGCACGGGCACGCCCGCCTCGACCGCCGTCTGGCGCGCCTTGGCCTTGTCGCCCATCAGCCGGATGACGTTGGGCGGCGGACCGATCCAGGTCAGATTGCACTCGCCCAGGACCTCGGCGAACTGGGCGTTTTCGGCCAGGAAGCCGTAGCCCGGATGCACGGCGTCGGCGCCGGTGATCTCCGCCGCCGACAGGATGCTCGAGACGTTGAGGTAGCTCTGCGCCGACGGCGGCGGCCCGATGCAGACCTCTTCGTCGGCGTAGGTGACGTGCAGGCTCTCACGGTCGGCGGTCGAGAAGACGGCGACCGTCGGGATGCCGAGCTCGCGGCAGGCCTGGATCACGCGCAGCGCGATCTCGCCCCGGTTGGCGATGAGGAGCTTGCGGAACATCGGGCGCGTCGTCAGTCGGCGCGAATGCCGAACAGCGGCTCGCCGTACTCCACCGGTTGCGCGTTCTTCGGATAGATCTCCGACACCACGCCGTCGGCATCGGACTCGATCTCGTTCATCAGCTTCATCGCCTCGATGATGCACAGCACCTGCCCCTTGCTGACGCGATCACCGACGCGCGCATAGGGTGGAGAGTCGGGGCTGGGCGCGGCATAGAAGGTGCCGACGATCGGCGAGGCGACGACGTGCAACGGGGGCGAGAGGAGTACCGAGGACGCGGTCTCGTCCGCGGACGGCGCCGCGGCGCGAGCGGCCGATGCGGCGGGAGCCGCGGCGACGAGCGGGGCCGCCGCCGGCGCGACCAGCTCGCGGACCACCGGCGGTGCTTCGCCCGTGATCTTCACGCGCATCCCGGCGCGCTCGATCTCGAGGCCCTGCAGCCGGTGGCTGCCCACCAGTGCGACGAGTTCCTTGATCTGTTCGAACGTGAGCATGGATCGTTCCGTCAGTCGAGATCGCCTTCGAACTGCAGCTCGGCGCGCCGGAGCTCGAAGCGGGCGCGACCTACCGCCGCCTCCGGCGCCAACACCGCCAACAGCCAGTAGCAGCCGGCGAGCCGGCTGAGCAGAAGCGTCGACCGGCTGCCCTCGACGGTGAGCTGACGCAACTCTCCGGCGTCGAGCTCGCGCTGCTCCTGGGCGATCGCGCGTGCCAGCGCCACCAGCTCGCCGGCCGCCGACTCGAGATCGAGGTTCGGCGACGAGCTCACCGATTCGATCGGGATGCCGTCGGCGGCGACGAGCGAGACCGCGAGGGCCCCTTCGACGCGATCCGCGACCGCGCTCAGGCGCTCAAGAAACACGCGCCCTCCTCTCCAGCCGCCGCGCCCTCAGCCCCTCGTACAGCCCTTGCAACCGCCGCAGTTTGCGTGCCGTCAGCCCGGCCGGCAGCGGCGCCGCGAGCGGCGGCGGCGCGCCCCGCCGCGCTCGCACCTCGCGCAGGCCAGCGAGGGCTTCCTCGTCGTCGCGCCGAGCACCAAGTACCTGACGGTACTCCGCCTCGGCCTCGTCGAGATGGCCCTGCGCGAGGTAGAGCGCCGCGAGGGTGGCGGTCGCTGCCGGCGGCACGACCGCCGGGGCGGCGGGCGGCCCGACGGTCTCCGGCGCTTCGCCGAGCGCTGCCGACGCGAGCGCTTCCGCGGACGTCTCCCGCTCGACCTCCTCGCCGATCGACAACGGCTCGAAAACCGGCTCGAGTGGCGGCGGCAGCGCCGGCGGCTCCCACTCCCGCGCCGACTCGACGACGGCGCCGGCCACCGCCTCGCCACTCGGCGCCCGCCCGGCCGGGGCCCCGGCGGCAGCCGCCCGCGGCAGCAGCTCGAAGATCCCGCCGGCGCGGCGTCGCGGCGACGGCGCGAGCAGCGCGGCGAACGGCGCGGCGTCGATCGCGACGCGCGCCCAGCGGCGGCGCCCGGGCCCGATACGGGCGAGGTCGATCGCGGGCAGGGAGCTCGGCGTGGCGAGCTCGAACGGGCCGGAGGCGGCGGCAGGAGCCGGCCGCTCGCCGAGCGCGGGAGTGGCGTCCGTCAGAGCCAGCGCCCGCACCTGGGCGGCGAGCGCCTCGTGGTCACCGTCGGGCAGCGACAGCAGCCGCGCGCGCTCGAGGCTCGCCTCCGCCTTGCCGGCGTCGCCGATGCGGATCCAGGCCTCGGTCAGCAGCCGGGAGGCGACGAGCTGCGCGGGATCGCGCTCGAGCGCGCGCTCCAGCGCCTCGATCGCGCCGTCGGCATCGCTCTCGTCGAGCAGGAGGCGGCCGAGCACGACCCAGCCCGAGACCGATTCCGGATGCCAGGACAGGCCGTCGCGCAGTACTTCGACAGCGCGCGCCACGCGGCCGAGCCGGCGCAGCTCGTCGGCGAGCTGCAGGAAGACGCGCGGCGACCGGTCGGAGCGCCAGCGCTCCTCGAGGACGCTCAAGCGATGAAGGGAATCAGGTTCCGACAACTCGTCGACGCTCCCAGCCCGACGGCTCGCACCGATGACCCTCCCGAGACGTCAGGAACCGGCCGATCCTAGCACCCTAAGGAATGGCGACGGTGGCGTTGGCGGTGTCGGAGCCCACGGCGTTCTGCACCGTGAGCGTGACGATGTACGACGTGCCGCCGACGGAGTAGGTATTGACCGGGTTCTGCTGGCTCGAGGTGTTGCCGTCGCCGAAGTCCCAGAACCAGCTGGTCGGGCCGCCGGTCGAAGTATCGGTGAAGGCGACGGTATTGTCGACGCGCGAGAAGGTGAAGGAGGCGGTCGGCGGGCGCTGGATGGCGACCGCGAAGGTGTCGGCCACCACCCCGCCGACGCCGCCGACCTCGGCGGAGACTTCGAACGAGTCGGAGCCGACGACGAGCAGCTGCTCGGCGGTGAGGGTGAGGGTGTCCCTCGCCTCGCCGTTCGCATCGGAGAGTAGGAAGCTGCCGCCCGAAGCGAGCGTGCCGGCGTCGGAGGCGAAGTTGACGCTCGCCTCGGGCAGCGGCTGGCCCTGGTCGTCGCGCACGAGCGCCAGCAGCGCGAGGATGCCGCCGCCCTCGGGGACGCTGCTGGGCGTGACCTGCAGCCGAACCGAGGCGGCGAGCGAGCCGATTCCGACCTCGGTGGTCACCGGCTCGACGGCGCCGGAATAGGCGGAGATCGTGGCCGTGCCGACCCGGCCGTCGCCGCGCAGCGTCGCCTTGGCGACGCCGTCGCGGTCGGTGTGCACGACCTCGTCGATCGTCCCGATCGAGGTCGCGAGCCGGATCTCGGTGCCTTCGTTGACCGGATTGCCGTTGCCGCGCAGGGCCTGCACGGTCACCGTCGAAGCGCCGGAAGCCCCGATCCGCGTCGGCTGCGCCGAGATGCGCAGGATCGACCCCACCGGCGAAACCGGCGTCCCTTCGTCGCAGGCGATCGCGATCAGGCCGGCGACGGCGAGCGCGAGAGGTACCAGTCTGGCAGCCTTGTAGGACATCGCGGGCAGTCTAAAGGAGCGCTCGAGGCGGCGTCCAGGGGGGCGCGCGGCCATCGCGGCTGTGTCAATCGCCCTCGCAAGAAAACGGCCGGAGCACCCTGGAGTGCTCCGGCCGCAAGCCGAGTTCGAGCCTGTCGCCGCGGTGCCCGCTAGATGCAGTCCGCCGGCGTAATCGACATCGAGAACGAATCGCTCGCCCCGCCGTCGCTCACGATCAGCGTCACGTTGATCGGCGTGCCGATCGTGAAGCCGAAGTAGTCGAAGACGGGATCCGCGACGTTCGAGTCGTCGGTGAATCCATCGCCGTCGAGGTCCCACTCCCAGGTGAGGATCGCGCCAGTCGACGTGTCGGTGAACTGCACCGTCGAATCCGTCGCGTCGTCGCTGCAAGGTGTCGAGTCGTCGACGGTGAATGAAGCTGAGAGCCCCGGCGCTGGCGTGCGAGCGATCGTGATCACCTCGGTGTCCGAATCGACGAGAATGTTGGCCGAAGTCGTGAACGTGTTCGGGCCAAAGGTCGCGAGCTCACCGGCGGTGAGAGTCAATGTCACCTCCGCGACGCCCGAGCCGTCCGTCACGTCGTCGCCGCCGTCCGACAGCGTACCGAGCTGAGTCGTGAAGAAGACGGTCACGCCGCTCATCACGACATCGAACTGATCGCGCACGATGGCGCGGAGCGTCGCCCCGTCGCCTCCGCCGTCGTCGTCGACCGTCGCGTCCGGCAGGACGAACAGATCCACTGTCGTCGCCACGGACGGCGCGGGTCCGGCGACGATGGAGATCGTCACCGTGGCCGTCTTTTCGCCGCCTTCGATGCCAAGGTGAGCCGTGACGGCGAACGAGCTGCCGGGGAAACCGAGCAAATCTTCGTCTTCGATGGATAGGAACTCGATGACCTGTCCCGAGCTGTTGGTTTTGAAAATATCCGAGGTCGCGTCGCCGTTCGAGAAGGTGCCGAGCGGGGTGGTGAAGAAGATACCGCCGCCCTTGAACGGGTCGCCGCCGGTGCCCAGGACCGTCGCCGTAATCATCACCGACGTCGGGCCCGCGCCCTCGTCGACGGCATCCTCCTCCGAGATAACACTGGGGCTCGCCGTCAACGACAGCGTCGAGGCGCTCGGCGCCGGCACCGGCGGCTCGCCGCCGGTGGGGTCGGGGTCGATGGCGACGTTGACCGTGGCGAGGACGCCCAGGATCTCGACGGTGACGCGCGCCGTGCCGGACGTGGTGCCCGGGAAGAGCGTGATCGCGCCCTTGCCG
>DASWJT010000083.1:0-44232 GCA_036397015.1 Thermoanaerobaculia bacterium | reverse complement strand
CTTCTTCGTGAGGCTCGCGGCTCTAGCCTTCCCGCCCTTCTGACCGCCCAGCTTCCCAAGCGCCACGGCGGCCGGGTTCTTCAGCGTCCCATCGGGTTTGAGATCGGGCGGAGCCTCACCTGTCGCCAGCTGCACCACCGCGAAAGCCTTCCTGTTCGCATCCGCCGGGAGCTTGCGTGAGCGCTTCGGCATGAACTGAGGCTAGCGTGTTTGGAGGAGGAAGGAACATGCCAGAACCCAAGAGCGCGTTTGTGGACTGTTACTGTCCCGATTGCGGGCAACTACTCCGCGTGACATCGACGAATCCTGATGCTGTTTTCAGGTGTAAGGGCGAGCCTTTCGTCATCTCGAAGTACGAGTGCTCGGGGGAAGCGCGGCACCGCTGGGAGGATTTCGCGTTTATTGGTGACGGCGGCACCATCATGGACCTTTCTCTCGGACGACCGCGCCTGAAGAGCTAGGAACTAACTGAGCCAGTACCCCGCCGAGCGCAGCGGGCGGCCGGTGTTACGCTGACCGCCGGGAGAGCCAGCTTGCGCCGCGAACGGATCCTCCTGCACCTCGTGTCCTGCGTTCTCGCCGTCGCCGCGGCGCTCGCCGGCCAGGACGCACCGACTCCCCACCCCGGCGAGCTCGTCGACCGCGTGGTCGCCATCGTCGACGAGTCGCCGATCCTGCTCTCCGACCTGCGGCGGGCGATCGGGCTCGGCATGGTGACGCGCCGCGAGGGCGAGAGCGAGGCCGCGCTCCTGCGGCGGACGCTCGACGAGTGGATCGAGCGCCGGCTGCGGTCGAACGAGATCTCGCGCTTCGGCTTCGAGGGGGCGCCGCTCGAGGACGTCGAGCGCCAGATCGAGCGGCTGCGCGCGCGCTTCCCCGACGAGGCCGCGTGGCAGGCCGAGCTCGCCGATCTCGGCCTCGACGAGGCGGAGGTGAGGCAGCTCCTCGCCCGCCAGCTCGCCGTGCTCTCCTACCTCGAACAACGCTTGGGGCCGCGCGCCTTCGTCTCCATCGACGAGATCCAGCGTTACTACGACGAAGAGCTGACCCCGCGGCTCACCACCGACGGCGACCCCGTGCCGCCGATCGACGAGGTGCGCGAAGGGATCCGCGCCCTGCTGCGCGAGCAGAAGCTCGACCGCGAGATCGCGCGCTGGACCGCCGAGCTCAGGCGCGAGGCCGACGTCGTCGATCTGCTCGACGCCGAGGAGAAGCCGCTGCCGCCCCCGATCTTGGTGCTCGAGGCGCCCGCCTCGCCGCCTTGAGCACGACCTCGTCCGGCGCCAGCGAGTCTCGATCGCGCGCCTCCGGGATATCATCGGCTGCGCATGTCTGACTTGCGCCGCACCCCTCTCTACGATCGCCACGTCGCCGCCGGGGCGAAGCTCGTTCCGTTCGCCGGCTGGGAGATGCCGGTGCAGTACTCGGGGGTGATGGACGAGCACCGGGCCGTGCGCTCGGCGGCGGGGCTCTTCGACGTCTCGCACATGGGCGAATTCCGCGTCGCCGGCCCGCGCGCCGAGGCGTTCGTCCAGGGGCTGACCCCCAACGACGTCGCCGGGCTCGAGCCCGGCCGCGCCCACTACAGCGCTTTCCTGACCCCCGAAGGGACCTTCGTCGACGACCTGCTCGTCTACCGGCTGGCCGCCGACGAGCTCCTGATCGTCGTCAACGCCGGCAACATCGACGGGGATTTCGCCTGGGCGAGCGCCCAGCCGCGCGAGGGCGTGGAGCTCGCGAACGTCTCCGCCCACTGGGCGCTCCTCGCGCTGCAGGGCCCGAAAGCAGCCTCCATCCTGCAGCCCCTGACCGCGGCGCCGCTCGCCGAAGTCCAGTACTACCACTTCACGCGGGGCGAGGTCGCCGGCCATGCGGCGATCGTCTCGCGCACGGGTTACACCGGCGAGGACGGCTTCGAGCTCTACGTCGCTCCCGAGGCGGCCTCGGCTCTATGGGACGCCCTGCTCGCGGCCGGTGCGCCGGAGGGGTTGGTGCCCGCCGGCCTCGGCGCGCGCGACACCCTGCGCCTGGAGGCGGGCATGGCGCTCTACGGCCACGAGATCGACCGCACGACGACGCCGTGGGACGCCGGTCTCGACTGGATCGTCAAGCTCGACAAGGGGGAGTTCATCGGCCGCCGGGCGCTCGTCGCGGCGCGCGCCGAGGGGCCGCGGCGACGCCTCGTCGGCTTCGAGGTGGAAGGCCGCGGCATCGCGCGCGAAGGCCACACGATCCACGCCGGCGGACGCCAGGTGGGCGCGGTGACCAGCGGCACTTTCAGCCCGACCTTCGAGCGCGCCCTCGGCATGGGCTACGTCGAGTCCGCCCACGCCGAGCCGGGCACGCTCCTCGAGATCGACGTGCGCGGCAAGCGCGTCGCCGCGCGCGTCGCCCCCATCCCGTTCTACAAGCGCCGTAAGCGATAGCGGTCATTTCCAGTCCTCGTCTGCGAGGAGGAGCCCTGCATGTACCCGAGCGAGTTCCGGTATTCCCATGATCACGAGTGGATCCAGGTCGACGCCGACACCTGCGTCCTCGGCATCACCGACTTCGCGCAGAGCGAGCTCGGCGAGGTGGTCTACGTCGAGCTGCCCGAGGTGGGGCAGGTCTTCGACGCCGGCGCCGAGATCGGCACCATCGAATCGGTCAAAGCGGTGGCCGAGGTCTACACGCCGGTCGCCGGCGAGATCGTCGAGGTCAACGACACGCTCGCCGACGATCCGCAGACCCTGAACGAGGATCCGCACGGCGACGGCTGGCTGGTCAAGATCAAGTTCTCGGCCTCGTCGGATTTCGACGAGCTGATGGACGCCGAGGCCTACGAGGCCTACACGCGCGAAGGCAAGTGACCCCGTGAGCCCGACCGCCGCCGCCGGGAGCGTCTTCGCTCCCCTCGACTCCTTCGTCCGTCGTCACCTCGGCTCGACTCCGGCCGAGATCGAGGAGATGCTCGCCGCGGTCGGCGCCGCCGACCTCGAGTCGCTCGTCGCCGAAACCGTGCCGCCGGCGATCCGCGCCGCGGCGCCGCTCGCCATCGACGCGCTCGAGCGCGGCCGCGCGCCGGGCGAGGCCGAGCTCACCGCCGAGCTGCGCCGCCTCGCCGGCAAGAACCGCGTGCTGCGCTCGTACCTCGGCCTCGGCTTCCACGGCTCGATCATGCCCGGCGTCGTGCGCCGCAACGTCCTCGAGAGCCCCGGCTGGTACACGCAGTACACGCCCTACCAGGCCGAGATCTCGCAGGGCCGGCTCGAGGCGCTGCTCAACTTCCAGACCATGATCGCGGACTTGACCGCGCTGCCGGTGGCCAACGCTTCGCTGCTCGACGAGGCTACCGCCGCCGCCGAGGCGATGCACGTCGCCGCGGCGGTGCATCCGAACCTCGACTCGCTCGACCGCCCCGTCTTCTTCGTCGCCGCCGACTGCCATCCGCAGACGATCGCCGTCGTGCGCACGCGGGCGGAGGCGATCGGAATCGAAATCGAGGTCGGCGAACCGTTCGCCGCCGACCTGGCGTCGGGCCGGATCTTCGGCGTCCTGGTGCAGTACCCGGCGACCGACGGCGCGATCCGCGACTACGCGCCGCTCGCCGCGGCGGCGCACGCGGCCGAGGCGGTGCTCGTCGCCGCCTGCGATCCGCTCGCCCTCGCCCTGCTGCGGCCGCCCGGCGAGTTCGGCGCCGACATCGCCGTCGGCTCGACGCAGCGCTTCGGGCTGCCCATGGGCTTCGGCGGACCGCACGCCGCGTACCTCGCCACGCGCGACGAATTCAAGCGCCAGATGCCGGGACGCCTCATCGGCGTCTCGCGCGACGCCGAGGGCAAGCCGGCGCTGCGCATGGCGCTGCAGACGCGCGAGCAGCACATTCGCCGCGAGAAGGCGACGTCGAACATCTGCACCGCGCAGGTGCTGCCGGCGATCCTCGCCGCGATGTACGCCGTCTACCACGGCGCCGAGGGCCTGCGCGCCATCGCCGAGCGCGTGCGCGCGCTCGCCTGCGGTCTCGCCGAGGCCGCGCGGCGAGCCGGCCACCGCGTCGGCGACGGCCCGCTCTTCGACACCGTGATCGTCGAGCCGGCCGACGGCGGCGCCGACCGGCTCGTCGCCCGCGCGCTCGAGCGCGGCATCAACCTGCGCCGGCTCGACGAGCGCCGCGTGACGATTGCCCTCGACGAGACCGTCGAGCGCGGCGACTTCGCCGACCTGGTGGACCTCATCGGCGGCGACAGCCTCCGCGTCGACGAGCTCGTCGCCGCGCCGCCAGCGCTCGCCGCGCCGCACGCGCGCACGAGCGCGTACCTGACGCATCCCGTCTTTCGTCGCTACCACAGCGAGCACGAGATGCTGCGCTACCTCGGGCGGCTCGAGCAGCGCGACCTGTCGCTGGCGCAGTCGATGATCCCGCTCGGCTCGTGCACGATGAAGCTCAACGCCACGGCCGAGATGGAGCCGATCGGCTGGCCCGAGCTCGCCGCGTTGCATCCGTTCGCGCCGCTCGACCAGGTGGCGGGCTACCTCGAGCTCTTCCGCGATCTCGAGCGCTGGCTCTGCGAGATCACCGGGTTTGCCGCCGTCTCGCTGCAGCCGAACGCCGGCTCGCAGGGCGAGTACACTGGGCTCCTCGTCCTCCGCGCCTATCACCGGGCGCGCGGCGAGGGTCACCGCAACGTCTGCCTGATCCCGGTCTCGGCCCACGGCACCAATCCGGCGTCGGCGGTGATGGCGGGCATGCGCGTCGTCGCCGTGGCGTGCGACACCTTCGGCAACATCGACGTCGACGACCTGCGCGCCAAGGCG
Organism: Thermoanaerobaculia bacterium; assembly: GCA_036397015.1. Taxonomy (GTDB): domain Bacteria; phylum Acidobacteriota; class Thermoanaerobaculia; order Multivoradales; family JAGPDF01; genus JACTMI01. The sequence goes on along the minus strand of DASWJT010000083.1, from coordinate 39,438 downwards.
GAGGCGCACGCCGATTCGCTGGCGGCGCTGATGGTCACCTACCCGTCGACGCACGGCGTCTTCGAGGCGGAGATTCGCGAGATCTGCGAGGCCGTGCACCGTTTCGGTGGCCAGGTCTACCTCGACGGCGCCAACATGAACGCCCAGGTCGGCCTCTGCCGTCCGGGCGACTACGGCGCCGACGTCTGCCACCTCAATCTGCACAAGACCTTCTGCATTCCGCACGGCGGCGGCGGCCCCGGCATGGGGCCGATCGGCGTCGCGCCGCATCTCGCGCCGTACCTCCCCGGGCATCCGCTCGTCGCCTGCGGCGGCGAGCAGGCGATCGGCCCCGTCGCGGCGACGCCGTGGGGGAGCGCGCTCATCCTCGCCATCCCCTGGATGTACATCGGCCTGATGGGCGGCGACGGCCTGCGCCGCGCCACCGAGCTGGCGATTCTCAACGCCAATTACGTGGCAGCGCACCTCGCCGGCGAGTACCCGATCCTCTATCGCGGCGCCCACGGCCGCGTGGCGCACGAGTTCATCGTCGACCTGCGCGTGTTCAAGGTGTCGGCGGGAATCGAGGCGGAGGACGTCGCCAAGCGCCTGATGGACTTCGGCTTCCACGCCCCGACGATGTCGTTCCCGGTGCCGGGGACGCTGATGATCGAGCCCACCGAGAGCGAGTCGAAGGGCGAGCTCGACCGCTTCTGCGCCGCGATGCTCGCCATTCGCGAGGAGATCCGCGCCGTCGAGCAGGGCCGCATGGACCGCAAGGACAACCCGCTCAAGCGCGCGCCGCACACGGCGGCGGCGATCACCGGCGAGTGGGGCCGACCGTACTCGCGCGAACAGGCGGTCTTCCCGCTGCCCTGGGTGCGCGACGGCAAGTTCTGGCCCTTCGTCTCGCGCATCGACAACGTCTACGGCGATCGCAACCTAGTCTGCCTCTGCCCGCCGGTGGAGGAATACGCGGCCGTCCCGTGAGGCGGCTCGACCTCGGCGTCGCTGGCGTCTGCCTCGGGGCGTGGCTGCTCGCGGCGGCGTTCCTCTTCGTGCCGGCGCTGCGCGCGGGCGGCGCGCTGCCGCCCAACGGCCTGTTCGCTTGCGGCGCCGTCGCCGGCTGGCTGGCGGGCAACCTCTACGTCGGTGGCATCCGCCGCGCCGCGGCGCTCGGGCGGCTGCTCCTCGCCCTCTATCTCGGCGGACCGCCCGGCCTCGTCTGGCTCTACTGGTCGCTCGTGCCGCGGGTGGACCGCCTGCAGAACCCGCTCGCACCGCTCTGGGCCCTCGGCGTCTTTGCCGTCTTCTTTCTCGTGCCGGTCACCCTGCGCGGCTTCCCGCGCCGCGACTGATCGGCGCCGCCTAGAATGGCAGGGGAGATGCTCGTTCACGAAGGAATTTGGATTCGTCGCCCGGCGGCCGACCCGGCACAGGGCGCGCTTTCGTGAGCGGACTGCGCGCGCTCGCGGTCTACTGCGGCTCGCACGCCGGGCGCGATCCTGCGCATGGCGCAGCCGCCGCCGAGCTCGGGCGCGAGGCGGCGCGGCGCGGCATCCGCCTCGTCACCGGGGGCGGCAGCGTCGGGCTGATGGGCATCGTGGCCGACGCCGCGCTCGCCGCGGGCGGCGAAGTGGTCGGCGTCATCCCGCGTTTCCTCGTCGACCGCGAGGTGGGGCATCGCGGCTTGACCGAGCTCGTCGTCGTCGAATCGATGCACGAGCGCAAGGCAGAGATCGCCGCGCGCGCCGACGCCTTCGTCGCGCTGCCGGGGGGCATCGGCACGCTCGAGGAGCTCTTCGAGACCTGGACCTGGGTGCAGCTCGGCCTGCACCGCAAGCCGTGCGGCCTGCTCAACTCGGGTGGCTACTTCGATCCGCTGATCGCGTTCCTCGACCGCTCGGTGGCGCAGGGCTTCGTCGCCGCGCGGCACCGCGGCCTGCTGCAGGTGGCAGCCGACGTCGGCGGGCTGCTGGCGAGCCTCGCCGCGGCGCCCGAGCCGCCGGCCGCGAAGTGGACCGTCAGCGCCGACGGCGATGCGATCGAGCGGCGCGGCTGAGACGCGGAGCGGAGCGCGTGCGGCGCCGACCGCGCAACGTCGTGAATTGCCGCCGGCGGAGTAGAAGCTGCGTGCGGGCCCGCGTCCTCGCCGCCGTTCTCCTCGCCGTCGCCGCGCCGGCGCTGGCGCGCTCGTTTCGCCACCAGCGGCTGGAGCTCGGCGGCGCTCCCGCGACGCTGCTCACCGTCGACCTCGACGGCGACGGACGGCGCGACCTGGTGACGGTGCTGGTGTCGACCGATTGGGGCGAGATCGGCATCGACGAGGCGCAGCGCATCGACGAGGCCGGCGCCTACGTCGAGGTGCTCACCGTCGTGCCGGCGCTCTTCGAGCGCCGGGAGCTGGTCGTCCACCGCGGCGCGGCGGACGGCTCGTTCGCCGCCGAGCCTCTGCGGCTCGAGCTCGACGAGCGCGTGCACGCCCTGCTCGAAGGGCCGTCGGCGGCGCCGCTGCTGGCGTGGAGCGACGACGGGATCGCGCGGGTGAGCCTCGCCGGCACGAAGCTCGCGCTCGAACCGCTCGTCGCCGCGCCATCGCCGCTCGCCGGCAGCCGCGCCTTTCTGCCCGACCTCGAGCTCACCGCCGACGTCGACGGCGATGGCGAGCGCGACCTGCTGCTGCCGGGTGACGCCGCGCTCGCCGTGCATCTCGCCACCGCCGCAGGGCTGTCGGCGAAGCCGGTGGCGCGAGTCGCCTATGCGCTCGAGGAGCGGCTCCCGGGCGACGCCCGCCACTACCGCCGCGGTGCGCGCCGCCACCTGCCGTTGCCGGCGCTCGTCGATCTCGACGGCGACCGCCGGCCCGAGCTCGTCTTCCGCGAGGCGGAGCGCGATTGGAACCGCCTGCGCGTCTTGCGCAACCTGGGCGGCGGCCGCTTCGGCCCGCCCGTCGATCCGCTCGCCGGCCGCGCCCGCGACGCCGAGCCCGAGATCGTCTGGCTCGGCGACCTCGACGGCGATGGCCATGCGGAGCTGGTCAGCTCCGAGGAGCTCGGCGGCGACGCCGACTCGCTGCGCGCGGGGATGAAGGAGGCGAAGCGCCCGCGCCACCGCTACCGCGTGCATCCGCTGGGCGAGGACCTGGTGTGGGATCCCGAGCCGGCGCGTAGCTTCGAGCTCGAGGGCCACGTCTTCGGCGGCGGCGGCGAGGGGCTCGGCCTTCCGGACGGCATCGGCGATCTCGACGGCGACGGCCGCGTCGACTTCGTCGGCCTGACCCTCGACTTCTCGCTGGTGCAGGCGCTGCGGGTGATGACGGCGCGCTCGCTCCGGCTCGGGCTCGACTTCGAGCCGTACTGCCAGCAGGCCGACGGCCGCTTCCGCTCGGCGCCCGGGCAGGACCTCGGCGGCAAGTTCACGCTCCGCCTCGACCGGCTGCGCGTCGGCCGCCTGTCGTCGTTCGCCGGCGACTTCGACGGTGACGGCCGCGCCGACTTCGTGCAGCTCGGGCGCGGCAAGAGAGTCTCCATCCGCTACGGCCGGCCCGGCTGCCGCTTTCCGGCCGCCGACGAGGACGTCCTCGAGCTCGCGGCCGAGCCGGCGGATCTCGCGCTCGTGCGCGTCGTCGACCTCGACGGCGACGGCCGCAGCGATCTGGTCGCGACCGAGCCGCCGCGCAAGGGCGCGGTCGGCGGACGTGGCGCCCTCGATCTCTACTTCGCCGCGGAGGATCGATGAGCGGGTCGCCGAGGCGCGCCGCCGCGCTCGCGCTGGCGGCTCTCGCCGCGGTGGCGGCGGACGCCCAGACGCGCGGCGCGGAGCGCGTCGAAATCGGGCTCGGCGGCGCTCTCGTCGCCGTCGCGGCGCCGGAGCCGGGCGGGCCGCTCTTCGTCCTGGTGCGTCCCGCCGGGGGGGTCGACGACGCTCGCCGTCAAGTGACTCTCTCGACGGGAGGCATGGAGGTCGAGCCCATGGCGCCAGCCGGAGAGGGGCCCGACGCGCCGCGGCGGCTGCTGCGAATCCGCGGCGACGAGCCGCGCGTCGAAGTCCTCGCCGAGTCGCTCGGCGGCTGGACGAAGGCGCTCGCGGCGCTCGATCTCGGCGGTGGACCGGAGCTCGTCGCCGCCGGTCTCGGGCGGCTGGCGACGCTCGGGCCGCTGGCACGGCCCGGCGGCAACGAGCGTACGCTCCTCGAGCACCCCGGCTTCGACCTGCGCTCGCTCCACCCTTCGCCGCTCAGCGTCGGCGTCGAGCGCGGCGTTGCCGCCGCGGAGGTCGGCGCGCTGCGCCTGTGGAGGCCGGCGGCCGCCGGCGGCCTCGAGCTCGCCGCCGATCTCGGTCTGCCGTTCACGGTGGAGCGCCGCGCGGCGGGACTGCGACTGGCCGGTCCGCCGGTGTTCGAGCTGGCGCGCGACGCGGCGGGGCGGCGGCGCTTCGCCGTCGGACCGGAGGCGCGGGGCGCGGCGCGCCTGCGCGTCCTGCTCGTCGAGGAGGGCGCGAACGGCGGCTGGACGACGACCGAGTGCTGGACCGCGCTGCCGGCGCCCGAGTCGGTCGAGGCGAGCTGGATCGTCGACGGCGACGACGGACCCCTGCTCGTCGTGCGCAGCCAGGGTGCGCTCGAGATCAACGCCTTCGAGAGCCAGCTCTGGCGCCTCTACCGGCTGGGTCCCGACCGCACGCGCGCCGGCCGTCCGCCGGCGCTGGCGCTCGCCGTCGACTCGAAGCGCTGGCACGACAGCGAGGCGCACGTCGCCGACGCCGACGGCGACGGCCGCGCCGACTTGCTGCTGGCGCGCCCCGAGGGGTTGACGGGGAGCGATCTCGTCGTCGAGCGCTACGCCGGCCTCGGCGGCGGTCGCTTCGATCGCCGCTCCCGGCGCACCGACCTCGACGACGCCCCGCGCAGCTTCCGCTGGCTCGACGACGTCGACGGCCGCGGACGGCCCGGTCTGGCGACGCTTCGCGGGCGCGAGGTCGCCGTCTGGCGAACGGCGCGCGAGGGAAGCCGCGCGCTCGAGCGCGAGCCGCTCCTGCGCGAGCCGATCGGCGCGGACGGCGAGCCGGAGGTCCGCTTCGAGTTGCTCGGCGCCGCGCCCCGCGCCGGCGCGCCGCCGGAGATCCTGGTCCTCGCCGTTCCGGAGAAAGGCGAATCCCGCCTGCTCCGGCTGCCGCTGCCAGCGCGCTGAGTCAGCCGGCCGGGTCGCGCCGCTCGAGCAGCATCGCATCGCCGTAAGAGTAGAAGCGGTAGCCGGCGCGGATCGCCTCGTCGTAGGCGGCGAGCACGCGCTCGCGGCCGGCGAAGGCGGCGACGAGGAGGAGCAGCGTCGAGCGCGGCAGGTGGAAGTTGGTGAGGAGCACGTCGACGACGCGGCAGCGGAAGCCCGGCGTGACGAAGAGCTCGCTCGCGGCGGCGCCTGCTTGCACCTCGCCGCCGGCGGCGAGCGCGGCGCTCTCCAGCGCCCGCACCACGGTGGTGCCGACGGCGACGATGCGGCGGCCTTCGCGGCGCGCGCGCGCGATCGCCTCCGCCGCGGCGGCCGGGATCTCGTAGCGCTCGCTCGCCATGCGGTGCTCGTGCACGAGCTCGGCGGTGATCGGCTTGAAGGTGCCGATGCCGACGTCGAGCGTGATCGCGGCACGCTCGACGCCGCGTGCGGCGAGCGCGGCGAGGATCGCCACGGAGAAGTGCAGGCCGGCGGTCGGCGCGGCCACGGCTCCCGGTCGGCGCGCGTAGACGGTCTGATAGCGCTCGCGGTCGGCCGGCTCGTCGGGGCGGGCGATGTACGGCGGCAGCGGCACGTGGCCCAGGCGGTCGAGGTGGGGCTCGATCGGCTCGGAGAAGGCGAGGCGGTGCCGGCCGTCGTCGCTCTTGGCGACGACCTCGGCGGTGAGACCGGGTGCGAGCTCGAGGCGGGTGCCCGGCCGCGCCTTGCGGCCCGGGCGGGCGAGGCAGTCCCACTCGGCCGTGCCGTGGCGCTCGACGAGCAGCAGCTCGACGCGCGCGCCGCCGGGCGCGCGGCGGGCGAAGAGGCGCGCCGGGATCACTCGCGCGTCGTTGACCACCACGAGATCGCCCGGACGCAGGAGCGCCGGCAGATCGGCGATCCCGCGATGGCGCGCCTCCCCCGCGGCGTCGACGACGAGCAAGCGGCTCTCGCCGCGCGGCAGCGCGTGCTGAGCGATGCGATCGGCGGGAAGGTGGTAGTCGAAATCGGCGACGCGCACGGCCTGCGAGCTTACTCGGCGCGCGGCGCCGCACGTCGCGCGCGCGCGATCCCGCGGCCGTCGAAGCGGTCGCGCAAGCCTTCGGCGACGAGGTTGCAGCCGACGAGCGTCGTGCCGAGCGCGATGCCCGGAGCGATCGAGATCCACGGCGCCACCGACAGCAGGTCGCGCCCGTCGGCGATCAGCCGGCCCCAGGAGGCGGCGGGAGGCGGCGCGCCGTGGCCGAGGAACGACAGCGCCGCTTCGGCGGCCACCGCGCCCGCCAGGCCGAGCGACGCTTCGACGACGACGGGCGCGAGGGCGTTGGGCAGCACGTGCCGCAGCGCCAGACGGACGCCGCCGACGCCTCCGGCGCGCGCTGCGAGGACGTAGTCGGCAGCGCCGATGCGTCGCGCCTCGGCGCGCACCAGGCGCGCCACCGGCATCCAACCGGTTGCGCCGAGCACGAGCACGAGGATCCACGCCGAAGGCCGCACGACGGCGGCCAAGGCGACGAGGAGGAAGAGGCGAGGGAACGCTTGCGCCGATTCGATGAGCGCCACCAGCGCCGTCGCGCGGCCGCCGCGGGCGAGGCCGGCGGCGAGGCCGATCGGCACGCCGAGGGCGAGCGCCACCGCCACCGCCGACAAGCCGACGCCGAGCGACAGCCGCGCGCCGGCGAGCAGGCGGGCGGCGACGTCGCGCCCGTAGCGGTCGCTGCCGAGCCAGAAGCGCACGACGCTCCCCGCGGCGGCGGGATCGGCGAGCTCTTCCCGGCGCACGAGCCGCTCGCGGCCGCCACCGACGAGGCGCAGCCGGTCGCCGTCGACCTCGACGTGCTCGGCGGCGAGCCGCCGTCCGTCGGTGAGCTCGACGGCGACGAAACGCGCGCCGGGCCGGGCCAGCGCGGCGACGGCAGGATCGAGGGAACGGTCCGGGTGGTGCGGCCAGAGCGCGCCACCGACGAGCGCGGCGAGCGCGAGCGCGGCGAGCAGGCCCGCACCCAGCGCGACCTCGCGCCCTGCGCCGCCGGCGTCAGTCATGGCGCTCGCGCGTGCGGCTGCGCGGATCGAGGGCGGCCTGGGCGAGGTCGGCGGCGAGGCCGGCGAGCACGACCGCGGCGGCCACTGCCGCGGTGACGGCGAGCAGCACCGGGTAGTCGCGGCTCTCGAGCGCGTCGTAGGCGAGCCGTCCGAGCCCGGGGCGCGAGAAGACGACCTCGACCGTCAGCGAGCCGGAGAGCAGGCCGGCGGTGGAGAGGCCCGCGAGCTCGACGAGCGGCGCGCCGGCTGGACGCAGGGTGTGGCGCAGGAAGAGGGCGGTGGGCCGCAGCCCGCGCGCACGGCCGGCGAGCGCGAACGGCTCGGATGCGCTCTCGAGCAGGACGGCGCGCGCGAAGCGCGCCGTGGCGGCGGCGGCGGGAAGGCCGAGGGCGAGCGCGGGGAGCGCGAGGTGGGCGAGCGCGTCGCCGAGACGGGCGAGCACGGGCCAGCTCGCGGCGGCGGGGGAGGCGATGCCGCCGGCGGGCAGCAGCGGCCACTCGACGGCGAGCGCGAGCAACAGCGCGAGGCCGAGCCAGAAGGCCGGCATCGACCACAGCGCGAGCGCCAGCGCGCGCACGGCGTGGTCGAGAGCGCGTCCGGCGCGGCGCGCGGCGAGCGCGCCCAAGGGGACGCCGAGGAGGAACTCGAGGCCGAGCGCGGCGCCGGCGAGAGTCACGGTGTGCGGCGCGGCCTCGGCGACGAGCTCGGCCACCGGACGTTGTCGCGCGAACGAAATGCCCCAGTCGCCGCGCGCGGTGGCGGCGAGGTAGCGCACGTAGCGCTCGGCGAGCGGCCGATCGAGGCCCAGCGCGGCGCGCACGCGCAGCCGCTGACTGGCCGGCACGCGCGGATCCTCGCTGAGCGCTCCCGGCCCGCCGGGGAGGAGGTGGAGGAGCGCGAAGGTCGCCGTGAGAACCAGCCAGAGCAGCAGCAGGCCAGCCACGACGCGCCGCGCGACGAAGGCCGTCACCGCCGGCTCACGGCCGCGCCGGCGCGCGCCAGCGCGGCAGGCTGGCGAACGCGGAGAGCGGCGTGATCTCGGCGCCCGCGATGTCGGCGCGCACCGCCGCCAGCCGCGGCGGCTCCCAGAGGAACGTGTACGGCTGCTCGACGTGCAGCAACCGCTGCAGGCGCACGAGCGGCTCGCGCGTGGCGAGCGCCGTCGGCGCGGCGCGTGCGTCGTCCAGGGCGCGATCGACCTCGGCGCTCGCGTAGCCGATGAAGTTCCAGCCCTCCGCCGCTTCGTGCGAGTGGAAGTAGGGGCGAAAGTCGAGGGTGGTGTCGATGCCCCAGCCCATCAGCGTGGCATCGAACTCGCCGGCGAGATTGAGCTCGGTCAAGGTGTTGATCTCGAGCAGCCGCGGCGTGGCGCGGACGCCGACCCGCAGGAGCTGCTCCTGGATCAGCACCGCCGCGTCGGCGCGCAGGCGGTTGGTGCTGTTCGTCGTCAGCTCGAACGCGAAAGGCCGGCCCTGGCGCTCGACGATGCCGTCGCCGTCGCGGTCGGCGAAGCCGCGCCGCGCGAGGATGGCGCGCGCCTCCGCGGGCGCATAGGGCCAGGGCGCGAGCTCGGGATCGCGCGCCCAGACGTCGCTCGGCACCGGACCGGCGGCGACGCGGGCGCGTCCGCGCCAGAGCGCGTCGACGAGCTGCTGGCGATCGATGGCGAGCGTGAGCGCGCGGCGGATCTCGGGATCGTCGAACGGCGGGCGGCGCAGGTTCCAGGCGATGCAGTCGTATTGCCGCGCCGCGCTCGCGAGCAGCCGGAGGCGGGCGGCGCGGGTCACGCGCTCGGCGTCGAGCGGCGAGAGCCCGTCGGCGAAATCGAACTCGCCGGCGAGCAGCCGCTCGACGAGCGCGGCAGGGTCGGGCGTGACGCGAAAGATCACCGAGCGGTCCGGCGCCGGTCCCGGTCCCGCGTAAGTTGGATTCGGCTCCAGCTCGAGCTCGAGGCCCGGCTGCCAGGCCGCCAGTCGATACGGTCCGCTGGTGGCGAGTCGCTCGCGGAAGCGGTTGGCGGCGCCGCGCCACTCGGCGAACGGGATGTCGCCCCAGGCGTGCGCCGGCAGCACGTGACCGTCGTTGACGTCGACCAGCCGGTACGGCCCGGGCGCTTCGAGAAGGAAGCGCACGGTGCGCTCGTCGAGGACCTCGAGCGCGGCGACGACGCGCTTGGAGTCGGCGTAGGGCCACGCGACCTCCGCGGCGCGCTGCGCGCGCAAGCTGAATTCGACGTCGCGCGCGGTCACCGGGTGGCCGTCGCTCCAGCGCGCGTCGGCGCGCAGGTGGAACGTCATGGCGCGGCCGTCGGCGGAGACCTCCCAGCGCTCGGCGAGCGCCGGCGCGAAGCTCGGCGGATGCTCGGCGAAGTCCGGCTGCTCCTCGACCAGACCGAGAAAGAGCAGGTCGAGCACCTCGGCCGTGAAGCGCACGTTGGGCGCCACCAATTCGTTGACGCCCGCGAGATCGACGGCAGTCGCCACCACCCAGGGCCGGAGGCGTGCCGCGGGGAGCTCGGCGACGGGGCGCTCGCCGCACGCGGCGGCGAGGACGAGGCCGGCGGCGATCCACCGCCGGGGACGACCGGTGCAGCGGGACATGTGGCCGGAGGATAGAGGAGGCGGGCTGAAAACACGAAGGCGGGAGCCTCGCGGCTCCCGCCCTCCCCGCGCTCGACGCGGCCGGCGCGTCAGCGGATGCTGATCTTCTTCGGCTTGGCGTTCTCCTGCTTGGGCAGGGAGATGTGCAGCACGCCGTTGTCGAAGTTGGCGTCGACCTTGTCGGTGCGGACCGACGAGGGCAGCGTGAACGAGCGGGTGAAGTGCCCGTAGGAGCGCTCCAGGCGATGGAACTCCTCGCCCTTGGTCTCCTTCTCGAACTTGCGCTCGCCGGCGATGGTGAGGACGTTGTTCTCGAGCGTGATGTCGATGTCTTCCTTCGTCATGCCCGGCAACTCGACGGCGAACATCAGCGCGTCCTCCTTCTCGCGGATGTCGACGGGCGGCAGCCAGGCGCGGCTGGCGACGTCTTCGGTCGGCAACTGAGCTCCCCAGACGTCCTGGAGCATCTGATTGAACATGCGGTCGAGCCGGTTGCGGAAAATGTCGGTCTCGGGCGTCCAGCGGGTGATGGCAGTGGTCATCTTCGTCCTCCTTGGGGATCGGAGAGGGACCCTCACTTGGGCCAGTCATGCGTCCACAACACTCAGGTAATATGGTTTATTCCCGAGAGCAAAAAAATCTTAGCGCAAATTAATCAGATTTGCAAAAAGCACTGAAAAAGAAGAAGTTCGAACGGACTCCCGACGACCGCGAGTGCTATCGTTGCCGTGTCCATGCGAGACGTGCGGCGCCCGGCACGCTGGTTCTGGATCCTCACGGCGCTCGTTGGCAGCTTCTTCCTGCTCGACCTCGGCCTGTTCTATTGGCTGGTCTCGCGGGCTCTCTCGCAGCAGGAGCTCGATCGCGTGCTGCTCGAAGCGCGCCAGGAGGCGCAGGAGCTGGCCTCGCGCCTCGCGCGCAGCGCCGAGCGCACCGGCGGAGACCTCTTCACCGCCGTCGCCCTCGAGCAGCAGACCCAGGCCTATATCGATTCGGTACTGCGCCAGCGTCGGATTGTCCAGACCGTCGAAGTCACCGACCGCAACGGCGTGCTGGTCATGCGCGAGCGCCACCTCGCCGAGGGCGGCTCCGCGGCCGGTCCGGCTGCCGGGCCCGGCGCCGCCGATCGTCGCCGTGCCGCGGCCGAGGACTCGAACGCCGCGGCGAACGATGCCGTCGAGGCGCTCGGCTCGCTCGACGTGAGCGTTCCGATCGGGAGCTACGGCGCGCTGCGCATCGGGCTCAGCCCGGCCGAGATGAACCGCCGCCTGGGACAGCTGCGGGGAGAGCTGGTGCGGCAGACGCTGTGGATCGGCGGCCTGACGCTGCTGCTCGTCACCGTCGCGGTCGTGCTGCTGTCGATCCTGATTCGCCGCGGCGAGCGGCTCGAGCAGCAGGCGGGCGAGGCCGAGCGGCTCGCCGCCATCGGCACCCTCGCCGCCGGCCTCGCGCACGAGATCCGCAACCCCCTCAATTCGCTCAACCTCAACATGCAGCTGCTCGAGGAGGACCTGCCGGCCGGCGACGTCGGCGAGGCGAGCCGCCGCCTGACCACGGTGACGCGCTCGGAGATCGCCCGTCTCGAGCGGCTGGTCTCGGAGTTCCTCGCTTACGCGCGGCCACGTCCCCTCGAGCCGAGCGATGTCGCGGCGGTGGACCTGCTGATCGCGGCGCGCGAGGTTCTCGCCGGCCAGATGGCGCAGCGCGGCGCCGCGGTCCGGCTGGTCGACGAGAGCGAAGAGGCCTGCGTGCGCGTCGACGAGGAGCAGATACAGCAGCTCCTCCTCAATCTGATGCAGAACGCGCTCGCGGCCACCGAGGGCACCGGGCGGCGCCCGGACATTCTCCTGCTGGCGCGTCGCGAAGGCGAGCGCGTCGAGCTCGAGGTGCAGGACAACGGCCGCGGTATCCCGCCCGCCGACCGGGCGCGCATCTTCGACGCCTTCTACTCGACCCGCAAGGGCGGCACCGGGCTGGGGCTGGCGATCGCGCAGCGCATCGCGCAGGCGCACGGCGGCGAGCTGCGCTGCGACAGCGACTACGGATTCGGCTCGCGGTTCGTCGTCAGCCTGCCGCTGCAGGCCGGCGACGCCGGCAGCGACGCGTAGAATCACGGCGATGAGCAGGCAGACCGGCGCGGCGGCGATCCGCCGCCTGGGCATTCTCACCGGCGGCGGCGACGCGCCCGGCTTGAACGCCGTCATTCGCTCGCTGGTGCGCACCGCCGAGCGCGCCGGCGGCGTCGCGAGCACCGGCATCGTCGACGGCTTCGAGGGCCTGCTCGATCGCCGCTTCGTCCCCCTCGATCACGCCGCGACGAGCGGCCTCGTGCGGCGCGGCGGCACCGTCCTCGGCACCACCAACCGTTGCAATCCGTTCGCTTTCGCCGGTGCCGACGGCGTGCCTCACGACCGCTCGCGCGAAGTGCTCGCCAACGCCCGGGAAGCCGGGCTCGACGGCGTCGTGGTGATCGGCGGCGACGGCAGCCTGCGCATCGCCGACGAGCTCGGCCGTCTCGGTCTGCCAGTGGTGGGCGTGCCGAAGACGATCGACAACGATCTGGCGGCGACCGATTTCACTTTCGGCTTCTGGACCGCCATCGGCACCGCCACCGACGCGCTCGACCGGCTGCGCGACACGGCGGAGAGCCACCATCGCGTGATGATGCTCGAGGTGATGGGGCGCGACGCGGGCTGGATCGCGCTCTATGCCGGCATCGCCGGCGCGGCCGACGTCATCCTCATTCCCGAGATCCCGTACCGCATCGAGACGATCGAGGCGACGGTCGAGCGCCGCGCCGCGCGCGGCCAGGCCTACTCCCTGATCGTCGTCGCCGAGGGCGCGCGGCCGGAAGGAGGGGAGGCTTCGTACCTGACGCGCGATGCCGGCGACGGGCATCCTCGCCACGGCGGCGCGGCCGAGCGGCTGGCGGGCGAGCTCCGGCCGCGCATCGCGCACGAGATCCGCTCGACGGTGCTCGGCCATCTGCAGCGCGGTGGCTCGCCGGTGCCCTTCGATCGCATCCTGGCGACGCGGCTCGGCGCCCGCGCCGCCGAGCTGGCGCTCGCCGCGCGCTGGGGGCGCATGGTCTGCCTGCGCGGCGACGCGATCACCGACGTGGCGATCGCCGACGCCGTGGCGCGGCAGAAGTTCGTCGATCCGGCCGGCGAGCTGGTCGCCGCCGCGCGCGCCACCGGCATCGGCTTCGGCGACGACGCCTGAGCGCGGCGCGCGCTCAGCTCTTGTCGTCGCTGGCGTCGACGATGGCGTCGAAGTCCTCTTCGGTGACGAACTGGTCCGGCTCGTCGTTGCCGCAGGCGGTGCAGATCGCCTCGGTACAGGCGCCGTCCTTCCATTCGAAGACGTAGCACGGCGTCTCGCAGTTGAGGCAGATCAGGTAGTCGGGGGAGAGCATGGCGGCACCTCCTCTCGGCCGGGAGAGCGACGTCGATCTTGCGCCGGCGAGCCGGCAGCGGGCAAGGGGTGACGGGAGCGGAAGTCGCGCACGGCGGCGAGGAACTCGGTCGGCTTCTCCCACTGCACGCCGTGTCCGGCCGCCGGCACCACGGTGAGCTCGGCCTCGGGCAGCGCCCGGCGCATGGCGTGCCCGACCTCGACGCGGAACAGCGTGTCGCGCTCGCCCCAGATCAGGCCGACGGGAATGCGGATGCGCGCCAGGTCGCCGTCGTCGAAGGCGTCGGCCTCGCGCACCGTGGCGAGGACGTCCTGCACGGTGGGCGTGCGATAGAGCAGGAAGAGCCCGAATTGGCCGAGGCGCAGGAACCAGGGCGGGCGCACGAAGAGCGCCTGCCACATGCCGCGGATGTCGCCGGGCGTCTGCACGCGCACCATGCTCTCGATGCGCCGCCAGTCCTGGTGGCGGTAGCCGCCGGGGACGACGAGGACGAGGCGCGCGGCGAGCTCGGGGCGAGCGGCGGTGAGGCGCACGGCGATCCAGCCGCCGAGGCTGACGCCGCAGACCGTCGGCCGTCGCCCGGGGAGCTCGCGCCGGACGACCTCTTCGACGACCCCGACCGCCTCGGCGACGCCGATCGCGGCGCGCGGCCCGCGGGTGCCGCCGTTGGCCGAGAGCTCGGGGACGACGAGGTCGCACTCGTCGCGCAGCCCGCCGACGAGCGGCAGGTAGGTCGCCGAGGTCGCGCCCATGCCGTGCAGCAGCACCCACGGCTCGCCGCCCGGCTTGCCGCCGCGCCAAACCCGGACCGTCCACGGACCGATCTCGAGCGACTTCGCCCGCATGCCGCGCGCGCGCATGGCGGCGGCGGTGGCGGCGGCGACGGCGCGGGCGAACACGCCGTGCACGCTAGCATCGGCCGCCGCTTTCGAGGCCGCCCGCATTGACCGCGCCGGCCCGCCGGTGATACCGTTCGCGTTCCCGCATTCGCCGGGGTGTCGAAAGGTCCGATCGTCATGTTCGCTGTCATCGAAACCGGAGGCAAGCAGTACCGTGTCGAGAAGGGCAACGTCCTCGACGTCGAGCTGATCGCGGATGCGAATCAGGCCGGCGACAAGGTCGCCTTCGAGCGCGTGCTGTTCATCTACGGCGAAGGCGGAACCCGCGTCGGCAACCCGGTCATCCCGGGCGCCCGCGTCGAGGGCACGCTGGTCGCCGCCACGCGCGGGCCCAAGGTCCGCATCTTCAAGCACAAGCGCCGCAAGGGCTACAAGCGCCGGGCGGGCCATCGTCAGGATTACGCGCGCGTGCGCGTCGACGAGATCGTCGTCTGAGCGGCAGGAGTCGCACGTCATGGCACACAAGAAAGGGCAGGGCTCGAGCCGCAACGGCCGCGATTCGAACGCGCAGCGGCTGGGCGTGAAGGCGTTCGGCGGCCAGCAGGTCACCGGCGGCAGCATCCTGGTGCGTCAGCGCGGGACGAAGTTCAATCCCGGCAAGAACGTCGGCATCGGCAAGGACGACACCCTGTTCGCCAAGATCGCGGGCAAGGTCGAGTTCCAGAACCGCGGCCGGCGCGGAATGTACATCCACGTCGTGGAGTGATCTCGAAGAGACTGCGGCCCTCCGGGCCGCGGGCTCGGCGGGCGCGGCTTCGTTCCCGACTCCTTCCGGAATCCCATTGCAGTTCGTCGATGAAGCGGTCGTCCACGTCCGCGGCGGCCGCGGCGGCGACGGGTGCGTCGCCTTCCGGCGCGAGAAATTCGTTCCCAAGGGCGGTCCGTCGGGCGGCGACGGCGGCCACGGCGGCTCGGTCTGGCTGGTCGCCGACGCACGCAAGAACACCCTCTACCACCTGCAGTTCCAGTCGATCTACGCCGCCGAGCGCGGCCGGCACGGCCTCGGCGCGAAGCGCAGCGGGCGCTTCGGCGGCGATCTCGAAGTGCCGTTGCCGCTCGGCACCGTGGTGATCGACGCAGAGACCGGCGAGACGCTCGGCGAGCTGCTCGCGCCGGACGACCGCTTCCTCGCCGCCAAGGGCGGGCGGGGTGGCTGGGGCAATCAGCACTTCGCCACCCCGACGCGCCAGGCGCCGCGCTTCGCCTACCCCGGCAACGACGGCGAGGAGCGGCGACTGAAGCTCGAGCTCAAGCTGCTCGCCGACGTCGGCGTCGTCGGCCTGCCCAACGCCGGCAAGTCGACTCTCATCTCGGTGGTCTCGGCGGCGAAGCCGAAGATCGCCGACTATCCGTTCACCACTCTCGTGCCTCAGCTCGGCGTCGTCGCGCGCGGGCCGCGCGATCCGACCTTCGTCATCGCCGACCTGCCGGGCCTGATCGCCGGCGCGGCCGCGGGCGCCGGCCTCGGCATCCAGTTCCTGAAGCACGTCGAGCGCTGCCGGATCCTCGTCCACCTCGTCGACCTCTCCTCGTTCGAGGCGTCGTCGCGCGCCGACTTCGAGACCGTGGAGCGCGAGCTCGCGGCATTCGATCCCGGCCTGCTGGCGCGCGAGCGTCTGGTGGTGGGCAGCAAGCTCGACGCGGCGCGCGAGGCGCGGCGGGCGGAGCTGCGCGCCGTCGCCGCCGAGCGCGGGCTGCGCTACGTCGAGATCAGCTCGGCGACCGGCGCGGGGATCGAGCGCCTGGTGCGCCTGCTCGCCGAGCGCCTGGCGGAGGCGGCGTGAGGATCGGCGTTCTCGGCGGCACCTTCGATCCGGTGCACCGCGGCCACGTCGCCCTGGCGCGCGCGGCGCGTTCCGAGCTCGGCCTCGCTCGCGTCCTCTTCCTGCCCACGGCGCGGCCGCCGCACAAGGCCGGCCACGAGCTGGCGCCGGCGCTCGCCCGCTACGCGATGGTCGAGCTGGCGCTGCTCGACGAGCCCGACCTCTGGGTCTCGCCGCTCGAGCTCGACGAGCGCCGGACGGCCTACGCCGTCGACTCCCTCGATCGGCTGCGCCGCGAGGCGCCGGACGACGATTACGTGCTGCTCGTCGGCGCCGACTCGCTCGAGGTCTTCGATAGCTGGCGGCGCTGGCGGGATCTCGTCACCGGTTTCGAGATCGGCGCCCTGCCGCGCGCCGGATTCGAGCGCGCCGACGTGCTGGCGCGGATGACTCCGGAGCTGCGCCACGCCGTCCGCGAGGCGCGACTGACCTGGGTCCGGGGAGCCACGCATCCCGCTTCGGCGACCGAGATCCGGCGCCTCCTGCGCGCCGGCGAAGCGGCGCCCGAGGGCTGGCTCGACGAGCGAGTGCTATCCTTCCTCGCGAAGTACCGCATCTATCGATGACGCCGACTCTCGCCACGCTTCCGCTCGACACCCGCACGGCGGTGCGTGAAGCGGTCGGCGCCGTCGTCGACACCAAGGGCGAGGACGTGCGCGTGCGCCACCTCGCGCAAGTGGCCGACTTCGCCGACTGGTTCGTCGTCGCGAGCGGGTTCAACGACCGCCAGGTGCAGGCGATCGCCGACCGCGTCGAGGAGCGGCTGAAGACGGTGGGCGTCCGGCCGCTGCACGTCGAGGGCTACCGTGCCGGCCAGTGGATCCTGCTCGACTACGGCGACTTCCTGGTCCACGTCTTCCTCGACGAGCGGCGGCGCTACTACGGCCTGGAGCGATTGTGGAGCGACGCTCCCGACGCGACGGCCGAGTTCCTGCCGTGAACCCGGCGCTGGCGCCGCTCGTTCGCGCCGCGCCTTCACTCGCCTCCCAGGTCGTCAAGCTCGAGCGCGCCGCCGGCGCCGAGGCACCGGTGCTCGTTCTCGGCGAGCCCGGCACCGGCCGCTCGACACTGGCGCGCGCCCTCCACGCCGCCAGCCGGCGTGCCGCGGCTCCGCTCGTCGAGGTCGACGTGGCGGCGATCCCCGCCCAGCTCTTCGAGAGCGAGCTCTTCGGCCACCGTCCGGGTGCCTTCACCGGCGCCGATCGCGTGCACCTCGGCCGAGTCGCGCGCGCGGAGGGCGGCACGCTGCTGCTCGACCACGTCGAGGAGCTGCCGCTCGCCTCCCAAGCCAAGCTGCTGCGCTTCCTCTCCGAAAAGGTCTACGCGCCGCTCGGCGGCAACGAGGAGCGCGCCGACGCGCGCGTGGTGGCGGTCGGCGCCCAAGACCTGGTCGAACGCGTCGAGGCCGGCCGCTTCCGCGACGACCTCTTCTGGCGGCTCGAGGTGCTGACCTTCCGGCTGTCGCCGCTGCGCTCGCGGCGCGACGACATCCTGCCCAGCGCCGAGGCGCTGCTCGCCGATCTCGCGCTGCGGCTGGGGCGGCGGGCGCCGCGCCTGTCGGCGGCGGCGCGCGAGTGGTTCCCGTCCTACGACTGGCCGGGCAATCTGCGGCAGCTGCGCAACGTGCTCGAGCGCGCGCTCGTCGCCGGCGCAAGCGCGACCGTCGATCCGCCGCGGCCGTCGGCGGAGCGCGACGGCGGCGCGCGCTCGCTCGCCGAGGTCGAGATCGTTGCGATCCGACTCGCCCTCGCCGAGGCCCGCGGCCACCAGGGCCGCGCCGCCGAGATTCTCGGCATCAGCCGCAAGAATCTCTGGGAGAAGCGCCGGCGCTACGAGCTGCCGTAGCGGCGGCGCCGCCCGACCGTCGCCGCGAAGCGCGCGCCGAGAGCCGCGACGTGCTTGCCGAGGTCGCGCTCGGCGAGCGTGCGCGCGGCGATCGCCGCATCGAGGGCGTGCGTCGGGAAGCTGGCACGATGGGCGATGCGCTGGAGAGCGCCGCAGAGCGCGTCGACGTCGCCGTCGGCGACGAGCAGGCCCGTGACGCCTTCGGCGACGGTCTCGAGGAAGCCGCCGCCGCGCGTCGCCACGACGGGAATGCCGCGCACGATCGCCTCCAGCGCCACCATCCCGAGCGGCTCGGGCCCGCGCGTCGGGGCGACCGCGGCCCAGGCATCGGCGAGGTGCTCCTCGACGCTCTCGCGCGTGACCCAACCAGTGAAGTCGACCGCCTCGCCCACGCCGAGCTCGGCGAGGCGCCGCTCGAGCGCGCCGCGGTCGGGACCGTCGCCGACGAAGCGCAGGCGCGCGGTCGGAGCCTCCGTGCGCAGGCGGGCGAACGCGGCCGCCAGCTCGAAGACGCCCTTCTGCGCCGCCAGCCGGCCGCTGAAGACGAAGAGGGGCTTCGCGGCCGGCCGGCGGCGGAAGCCTTCGCCGGGCGGATCCACCGGCAGCGCGATCACCTCGGACTCGACACCGTTGCGCGCCAGCTCGATGCGCACCGTCTCGCTGCAGGCGAAGACGCCCTCGACGCGCCGCACGACGCGGCGCATCAGGGCGTAGCGGGGCCGGTCGCGCAGCCAGTGCGGGAGCCCGACGCAGCGGCGCCGTAGGCAGGCCATGCCCTCCGGCTCGCGGCAGGTCGTGCCGTCGGGCAGGATCTTCGAGAACACCGGGCAGACGAGCTTGAAGTCGGTGACGGCGAGGAAGGTGGGCGCGCCGCCGAGGGCGGCGAAGATCGCCGGCGAGAGGTGGTTGGCGAACATGTTGACCAGCACGATCTCGGGGGCGAAGTCGCGCACGGTACGGCGGACGGTGGCGGCGGCGGGCAGATTGACGATCTGCTCGACGCTCTGGACCCAGCGCGCCTCGCTCGCCCAGGCGACGTGATCGGCGGTGCCCTCGGCCGCGGAGCCCGCCGAGCTGGTGAGCAGGCGGACCTCGTTGCCCGCCGCCGCCAGGCCGCGGCGCAGGTCGGCGACGTAGCGCTCGGCGCCGCCGGCGTGCCGCATCCAGTCGGTGACGATGAGGACCCGCACGTCAGGCGAGGATCGGCTCGACCGGCGTCGGCACGCCGCGGCGAGCGGCGAGCTCGGCGGCGAGCACGGCGGCGAGGCTCGCGGCGCCGTCGCCGAGCGTCGCCGGCAGCGGTGCGCCGGCGGCGCTCGGCCGGCCGAGCGCGGCGTCGACGAAAGCGCCGAGCGCGCGCGCGAACGACGGCTCCCAAGAGGGCTGCAGCAGGCGGCGGAGGCGGAGCGCGACGAGCGCGGGCGACGGCGCGACGCGCAGCCGGCGCGCCCCGTAGCGGCGGCGCCGCGGCCCGACGGCGTCGAGGCGCGCGACGTGGCGGTCGAGGGTGAGCGTCGCGCGCCGGCCGACGAGCTCGACGCGATCGATCGGCCCGGCGCCGTAGAGGCTGACGACGTGCACCTCGACGCCGCCTGCGGTCGAGAGACGGGCCGTGGCGGAGCGACCCTCGACGTCGGTGACGGCGCTCTCGACGCGCACGAGCTCGTCGGCGAGCAGCCAGCGCACGAGGTCGAAGTGGTGCGCCGCGAGATCGAGGAAGACGCCGCCGCCGCTCTCGCGACGAGCCCGCCAGCTGGCGGCTACGACGTCGGCGAGCGGCTCGGCGAAGAGGGCGCGCACGGCGAGCACTTCGCCGAGGAGTCCGCTGCGCAGCAGCTCCCGGGCGCGCAGATAGAGCGGCTGGAAGCGCAGGTTGTAGCCGACGTGCGCGACGACGCCCGCCTCGCCGGCCGCGGCGAGGAGCCGGGCGGCCTCCTCGCCGCTCGCCGCGATCGGCTTCTCGAGGAAGAACGGCTTGCCCGTCTCGGCGGCGCGTACGGCGAGCTCGGCGTGCAGGTGCGTCGGCGTCGCGATGACGACCGCCTGGACAGCGGGCTGCGCGAGGAGCTCCTCGGCAGTGGCGAAGGCCGGCACGCCGTAGCGGCGTCCGGCCCACTCGCGGGCGGCGCCGTCGGGATCGGCGACCGCCGCGAGCCGCGCCCGCCGCAGTCGGCGCAGGTTGGGCAGGTGCTGGTAGCGCGCGATCGTGCCGCAGCCGATGACGCCCACGCCGAGCGGGGCGGGCGCCGCGTTCACTGCACCCAGCCCTTCACGAAGTCGGCCTTGTGGATCTCGAAGTGCTGGACCCGCGCCTCCACCCACGCGGGCGCGGCGCCGAGGTAGCCCTGCGCCTCGCCGGCGGCGCGTACGACGGCCCCCAGAACCAGCCACGGCACGACGCCGGCGGGGAGGCGCCGCACGCTCCGCACGGCGCGCGTCGCGGCGAGGTAGCGCCGGAAGAGCAGCGCCGCGATGAGCGGCGCGGCCGCGGCGTAGGCGAGGCGCCGCGGCCAGCCCCAGCGGGCGGCGCGCGAGGCGCCGTTCGCCAGGCCCGAGAAGTACTTCGAGACCGCGAAGTCGGCGAAGCGCTCGACGTTGAGGTGGAGGATCGCGGCCGCGGGCACGAAACGGGCGCGGACGCCGGGCCCGGCGGGCAGCGGGAAGAGCGAGTCGTCGTGCGGCGACAGCGCGCGCGCGAGATCGGCGCCGCGCCGGGCGACCGTCTCGCGGTCGAAGAGGGCGTTGTAGATCGGCGGTCGCACGGCGTCGCTCTCGCCCCGGCCGGGTCCCCAAGCGCCGTAGTCGATGAGCAGGGACGCCCAGCTCGCCGCGCAGCTCGGATTCGCGTTGTCGATGAGCGGCATCAGGCAGTGCGCACGCTCCGCGGCCGTTGACCGTTCGGCCGCCGAGAGCAGGCTCTCCATCATCGCCGGCTGCGGAAAGCTGTGCGTCTCGCCGACGAACACCCACCGCGCCGAGGCGGCGAGGAAGCCGCGCGCGCGGGCCGCCGGCAAGTCGAACGGCTCGGCGGCCGCGACGCGCACGAGGCGCGAGAGCTCCGGCGCGCCCTCGGGGGCGACGCGGGCGAGCTCGGCTGGCGGGGCGACGAGGACGACCTCGAGGCGGCAGGCGATGGTCTGCGCGCGGTAGTCGCCGAGCGTCCGCCGCACCGTCGGCGCCGAGCTGGTGGCGAGCACGACCGAGACGGCGGGGGCGAGGTCGGCCGCGACGCCGGCGCTCACGGTGACTCAACGATGTAGCGCGTGCGGTTGAGCTCGATCTCGGTCTCGGCCGCCTCGGCGGAGCGCCCGGCGCCCAGGTAGCCGAGCCCTTCGCCGGCGGCGCGCGCGGCGAGCGCGATCGCCAGCCACGGAAGCGTCGACAAGGGCAGACCGCCGCGGGCGACAGCGCGGCTCACCACGCGGCGCACGCGCGCGGCGAGCACCAGCGGCACGAGAGGCGCGGCGGTGGCGTAGGCGAGCCGCCGCGGCCATCCCCAGCGGCGGGCGCGGAAGCGTCCGAGCCGCAGGCCGCAGAGCAGGCGCTCGCGCAGCAGCGCGCCGGGCAGCGAGACGTTGAGGTGACGGATGCGCGCCGCCGGCTCGAAGCGCGCGCGCCGACCCGCGGCGCCGAGCGGCTCCCAGGCGCCGCGATCGATCGACGACAGCGCGTCGACGAGACCCTCGCCGAGCGCGAACAGGGCGTCGCGGCGGAAGGCGGCGTTGTAGAAGAGCGGCTCGGCGAGCTCGGCGGGCGGCGCCTCGGGTCCCCAGCGGGCGTAGTCGAGCAGAAAGGCGGCCCAGCTCCGGCCGGTGCGTGGATTGGCGTTCACGATCGCCGGCACGACCGCGTCCCAGCCCTCCGCGAAGGCGGCGAGCAGCCGCTCGACCATCTCGGGCTCGGGGAACGAGTGCGTTTCGCCGATGAAGACCACCGGCGCCGACGCCGCGCGCACGCCGAGCGCGCGCGCCACCGGCAGCTCGATCGGCGCCGGGCAGCGCACCGCGCGCACGCCGCCGAGCTCGCGCGGCAGCTCGGCCGCAGCGGGGTCGATCTCGCGGGGCGCGACGAGCACGAGCTCCACCGCGCCGGCGCGCGTCTGGCGGCCGAGATGCGCGAGCACGCCGCGCACGGTGGCGGGCTCGGCGGTGACGAGGACGTACGAGAGCTCGAGCGGGCTGACGCGCGCTTCGCGGGCGGTCTCCGCGCTCACCGCTTCAGCTCCGCGCGCGCGCCAGCCGTTTGAGCAGCTGGATCTGGCCGGCGTGGTAGAGGTCGTGCGCGGCGATGCCGAGGACGACGTCGCGGTTGGCGACCTTGGCGCCGCGGGTGATCTCGCCGAGCCGCGCGGCGGGGAGCGCGGCGACCGCCTCGCGCAGCCTCCGGTGGGTCTCGTCGAGGAGCGCCACGTCGCGCTTCCAGTCGGCCTCGTTCGCCGTTCCCGCCGGGCGGCGGAAGAAATTCGAGCCGGCGAGCGGGAACGAGCCGCGCTTCTCGCCGAGGAGGCGCCGGCGCACGGCGTACTTCCAGTAGGCGCAGTGGAGGGCCAGCTCCCAGACGTTGTGCCGCTTCGCGCCCGGCCGGAACGCCGCCTCCGCGGCCGCGACGCGACGCAGCGAGCCGCGCAGGTTGGTGCCGTGCCAGCTCGGCGCGTCGTACGCTTGGTCGAGCGCGCGCAGCAACGAGGTGATCTCGTGCCGGTTCATCGACTCTCCCTCCGCGACCGCCACCACTGGCAAACATAGCCCGCCGAGTTGGTCGCGTGCCAGAGGAGGAGCGCGGCCTGGATCTCGAGCTTGCGGCCGCCGCCATCGCTGCGCCAGGCGCGGCGATGCATGTCGATGTAGAAGCGGGGCTCGATGCGGATGCGGCGGCCGGTGCGCCGGGCGTGCGCGCGATGGAATCGCCGCGCGCCTTTCCCGTAGTCGAAGTGCTGCCGGCAGAAGCCGCCCAGCGTGAGGTCGTGGGCGTGCTCGACGACGGCGTCGGGCAAGTAGCGCATGCGGCGCCCGCTCGCCACCCAGCGATCGCAGAGATCGCGATCTTCGGAGGTCGAGAAGGCCGCATCGAAGCCGCCGATGTCGCGAAAGCCCGCGGCGGGGACCGCCAGATTGTTGGAGGTGAGGAAGCGCGCGTCGTCGTGGTCGCGGTTGTGCCAGGCGTAGCCGGCGTCGATGAGCAGCTGGCTCGTGGTCGAGAACGGATTGTGGACCAGGACGTTGCGCGTATGGCCGCCGAGGATGACCTGCGATCCGCGTGCGTGCTCTTCGGCCAGCCGCCGCAGCCAGACGGGCGTCGGCCGACAGTCGTCGTCGGTGAAGGCGAGCAGCTCGCCACGGGCCCGCGTGGCGCCGTGGTTGCGGGCGGCGGCAGGACCCCGGTGCGTTTGCTGGATCCAGGTCGCCGCCAGACGTTCGCAGTAGCGCTCGACGAGCGCCTCGACCGGCGTGTCGCCGCCGTCGTCGACGACGACGACCTCGTAGCGGTCCGCCGGGTAGTCGAGGGCGGCCAGCGATTCGAGGCAGGCGGCGAGCTTCGCGGGCCGGCGGTGGGTCGGCACGATCACCGAGCAGTACGGCAGCGAAGCGCTCAAGCGCGCGGCTCCCGCCGTCGGCCGGCGAAGCGCTCGCGATGGAGCTCGACCTCGTGCAGGCGGCCGGCGGAGCGGCCGACGCGGCGCGAAGCGTAGCCGAATGCCTCGCCGGCGGCCCCCGCGGCCAGGCCGAGCAGCACTGCGACCGCCAGCCGGAGATCGCCGCCGCGCCCCGCGCGGCGCAAGTCGGGGTGGATGCGCGCGAAGCGCACGAAGGGGATCAGCGGTGCGCCGAGGATGTAGAGCGCGCGGCGCGGCAGCCGCCAATCGCGGCCGCGCAGGGCCGCCCATTCGCGATCGTGATCGAAGCGCTGGAGGAACCAGTACGGCGTCGCGAGATTGAGGTGACGCGTCGCCGCGGCGGGCTCGAAGAGCAGCTCGTGGCCCGCGGCGAGCAGCTCTTCGGCGAGCAGCGTCTCGGAGGCGAGCGCTTCGACCAGCCGCTCGCCGAGGGCGAGCAACACCTCGCGCTTGTACGACGAGTTGTGGCCCGGCAGGCCGGCGATCGGTCCCCGCTCGGCGCGCTCGACCCAGGGCGCGAAATCGACGAAGAGATTGGCCCAGCTGATCACCGATTCGGGATTGGCGTTCCTCATCTGAGTGCCGACCGCGGCGCAGGTCCCGCGGTGCGCCGCGAGATGCGCCGCGGCCCACCCGGGCTCGGGATAGGAGTGCGTCTCGCCGATCGCCACGACGGGCGCGCTGGCGCGACGTACGCCGGCGACGCGGGCGCGATGCATCCAGTGCGCGCCATCGATCCCACCGCACGCGACGACGTGCACCGCCTGGAAGTTGCCGCCGACGTCGGCGGGCGAGATCGCCGCGGCAGGCGGCGCGACGATCACGAGCTCGAGCGCGTGGGCGACGCTCTGGCGGCGCAGCGCGGCGAGCGTCTCCCCGATCGTCGCCAGACGGTCCGTCGGCAGGACGACCGCGAGCTGCGCTGCGGCGAGACGACTCATGCCTCGTCGAGCCCGAGCCGAGCGCGCCAGTCGCCGGCGACGAAGCGGCTGCGATGGACCTCGATCTCGGCGAGTCGGCGGGCGGCCCGCGCGCTCGAGCCGCGGGCGTAGCCGCAGAGCTCGCCGGCTGCGCTGACAGCGAGCGCGACGAGAAGCGCCGGGACCACGCGCAATCCGGGGCGACAGGGCGGCTCGACGCGGGCCACTTGCCGCGCGATGCGCACGAGCCGAATCGCCGGGACGAGCGGCGAGCCGGCGACGAAGAGCAGCCGCCGGGCGAGCGAGGCGTCCTTCACCCGCGCCGCCGCGTATTCGCGGCCGCCGGCGAAGCGCTCGACCAGCCAGGGCCAGGGCCGCGAGACATTGAGATGCCGCGTGCGCGCCGCGGGCTGGAAGTAGAGTCGATGGCCGTCCGCGTGCAGCCGGCCGGTCAGCACGGTGTCGGCCCGCATGAGCTCGGCGAGCTCCTCGCCGTAGGCGAGCAGGACCTGGCGCCGGTAGGCGCCGTTGTGACCCGCGACGTGCGGGCGCGGCGCGGCGACGCCCCCCGCCAGCCAGGCGCCGTAATCGAGGAGCAGTCCCGACCAGCCGATCGCGCTCTCCGGGTTGGCATTCAGCATGCCTGGCCCGACCGCCGCCCACGGCCCGTCGCGGAAGGCGGCGAGCAGCGCGGCGCAGTAGTCGGGCTCGGGGAAGCAGTGGGTCTCGCCGAAGACGACGATCGGCGCGTGCGCGGCCCGAATTCCGGCGAGGCGAGCGGGGTGGACGGCGGCGAGCTCGGCGGCGCCGACCGCGACGACCTCGACGGCGCCGAACGCCGAGAGGTCGTCGCTGCGCTCGAGCTCTGCGCTGGCGCCGGTGACGATCACGAGCTCGAGCCGGTGGCGCAGGGTCTGCCGCCGCAGGTAGCGCACGACATCGCGAATCGAGGCGAACGAGTCGGTCACCAGGATCAGCGCCAGGTCGAGCTGCGGCTCAGCGTGCACGCTCGTCCTCTCCTCGGGCGCCGGCGCGTCCGGGCGCTGCGGGCGGCGGTGGGACGGCGCAGCGGTCGCCGGTCTCGGCCGCGCGTAGCGCGGCAAGCGCGATCGCCAGCGCCGCTCGCCCGTCGTCGAGCCCGCATCCGGGCGCCAGATCGCCGCGGACGATGGCGGCGAAGTGCCGCCACTGGCGGTCGTAGGCGGTGTCGAAAGCGCCGCCGCGAAGGAGCTCGCCGGCGTTGCCGCCGAGCGCGCCGAGCGCGGCGGCGAGGCGCCGCAAGCGCGTCGCCGGAGCTCCCGGCAGCGCGCCCGGCGCACGCCGCTCGAGGCCGTCGAAGCGGTAGAAATCGAGGTGCAGGCTGCCGGATTCTCCGTCGAGCGTCATCTCGTTGGCGATCGTCGTGACGTCCGCGCTCCAAGCGGTCAACAGGGTCCCGCGTGCGGTGCGCGCCGTCATCGTGGCGATCTCGTCGTCTCCGGCGGCCGACGCGCTCGCCGCCGTCACCCATTCCACCTCGTCGGCGAGCAGGTAGCGCCAGAGGTCGAAGTGGTGGATCGCCTTGTCGAGGATGCTACCGCCGCCCGCGGTGCGGCGGAGACGCCAGGCGGGCACTGCGGAACGCGCCAGGAGCGGATCGCCGAAGACGCTGCGCACCGCGCGCACGCGGCCGATCGCGCCGCCCGCGACGAGCTCGCGGGCAGCGAGCGCCAGCCGGTGCCAGCGCAGGTTGAAGCCGACCATCACCCGGCTCGCGGAAGCCGCGGCCGCGGCGACGAGGCGATCCGCCTCGGCGAGCGACAGCGCGAGAGGCTTCTCGACGAAGACGTGGCGGCCGGCCGCGATCGCCGCCAGGGCGAGCGGCACGTGGTCGGCCGCCGGCGTGCAGATCGCCACCGCCTCGACGAGGGGGTCCGCGATCAGCGCCTGCGTGTCGCGATGGCGACGGGCGACTCGCCAGCGGTCGGCGACGCGCGCGAGAAGGTCGGCGTCGAGATCGGCGAGCGCGACCACCTCGGCCTCGCGAATGCGGGCGAGGGCCGGCAGGTGGCGCGACTGGGTCGCGAAGCCGCAGCCGACGATGCCGAGGCGCAGCGGCGGCGAGCTCATCGGCCGTGCGCTCTCGGGTCGCTCATGCCGGGGAGGCTCCTCTCGGCGCCGCGCGCGCCGTCGCCGTAGACGGCCTCCAGGCGGGCGAGGACGGCGGCGGGCGCGAGGCCGGCGGCGAGGCTCGCCCCGCTCTCCTCGAGCCGCCGCCGCTCGGCAGGCGAGGCGAGGAGTCGTGCGAGCGCCGCCGCCGCCGACTCGACGCTTCGATCGGGCAGGAGGAGACCGGCCCCGGCGACGACCTCGGCGGAGCCGCCGCGGCACGCCAGCGCCGCCACCGGCACTCGCCGCGCCATCGCCTCGACGATCGCCAGCGAGAAGACCGCCACCTCGCGGGTGAGCAGGTAGAGGTCCATGCGGTCGAGCCACGGCACCACGTCGGCCTGCTCGCCGGCGAAGATCGCGACGCCCGGTCCCAGACGCGACTCGGCCGCCCGCTCGAGCGCCTGACGCGCCGGGCCGTCGCCGACGACGAGGAGCTCGCACACGCTGCCGCCGCGCCGCAGCTCGGCGACGACGTCGATCAGGAGATCGACGCGAGCCGCCGCGACCAGGCGCGTCACGCAGCCGACGACCGGCGCGTGGCCCGACCGGGGAGCCGCGGCGCGCAGCGGCACGCCGCAGGGATTCGGCACCACGGCGATGCGCTCGGCGGGCAGGCCGCACGCCGCCATGGCGCGGGCCAGGCCGGGTGTGAGCGCCACGCCGCGCACGCCACGTCGGCGCAGCATCGCGTAGAGCAGCCGGAAACGCAGCGGGCGGTCGACGATGCGCGGAAAGTGCTCGGTGTAGGCGAAGATCGCCGGCGCTGCCCGCAGCGCGACCGCCACCGCGCCGAGCGCCACGGTGTGCAGGTGCACGACGCGCGGGCGCGCTTCGCGCAGCACGCGGCGCAGCTTCCAGAGGCCGGCGACGTCGGCGCCGTGTCGCATCGCGAGCCGGCAGGCGAGCCCTTCGCCCTCGAGCGCCTCGCCGACCGCGCCCTCGCCGTCGAGGAAACAGGCGCGATGCGCGAGAGGCGAGCGCTCCCGCGCCTCGCGCAGCAGGATCGCCAAGTGACGCTCGATGCCGCCGACGCGGCCCGACCAGGAAACGTGGACCACGTCCGCTCCGCCCGCGAGCGCGCTCATCGCCAGCTCCGCGGCTGGGTGCGCTCACACATGGTCGCTGTCTCCGCGCGTCATGAGCCAGTTGTCGAGGCGCTCGGGCGCCGCGCCGGCTCGCGGCGAGAGCGCGCGACAGATGACGGGGACGTCGCCGCGCAGGGGGAGGAAGCCGGTGCGCAGGAGCTGCCGCCGCGCCCACGGGCGGGGATCCTGGAGCTCACAGACGACGCGCCGGCAGCCCGCCGCGACGAGCCGCTCGACGGCGTCGAGAAGCAGCGAGCGAAGCGCCGCCGGGTCGGCCGCCAGCAGATCGACGATGCGGCCACGGCGGTCGGACGCCGAGTCGCTCGCGCCGAGGACGGCGAAGCCGCGGAGGCGCTCGCCGTCGCGCACGCCGGTGAGTGTCCACGCGGCGCCGGGCCGATCGCGCCAGCGCCAGCGCACGTACGCGGCGTCGCGCACGCGCACGCAGCGCGCGAACGCCGCCGACTCGTCAGCCAGCCGATCGAGCTCGGGACCGATCTCGTCGATCGGCGCCACCGGCAGGGGTGAGCGACGCGGCGCCATCAGGCGGCCGAAGAGCGCACCGAGCAGGCCGGCGGGGCCGCCCGCCGGGCCGAGCTCGGGGCTCGCGCCGAGCAGGCGCACCCATTTCGGCAGTCGGCCGAGCAGCTTGCCGCCGCCGTAGCGCTGCATGAGATTCACCGCCAGGTGATTCGGGAAGCTCAGGCGTACGTCGCAGCCGTGGGCGGAAGCGAGGAAGCCCTCGACCAGCGTCCGCATGGCGCCGCGGCGCCGGTACTCCGCGCGCACCATGGTGTCGCTTCCTCGCGCGACGCGCAGGCGTCGACCGTCGACCCAGAGGGCGAACGGCACGTGGGACAGGTGGCCGGCGAGGACGCCGTCGTCGTCGAGCAGCTGGATCGACGCTGGACCCTCGGGCGCGCGTTCGTGCTGCCACCTCCAAGCGTCGAGGTCGCGCCGTTTGCCGAACGTCGCCGCGAAGAGCTCGAGGATCGCCGATTCGTCGCCCGCGGCGTAGGTGCGCAGGAACGGATTCGCTCGCAAGCTAGCGTCCCGATGAGAGTGGCGGTCGACGCATCGGAGGGGGAGATCCTAGCCGCAGTCGCGGGCAGATCCGGAGCCGCGGCCGAAAGCTGGAGAAGAATCCGGGCTAGCATCGCGCCATGACGCGGTGGATGGAGCAAACCTGGCCGCGGCTCGCGGAGCGCGCTGGTGAGGCAACGGTCGCCATCCTGCCGCTCGGCGCCGTCGAGGCGCACGGGCCGCACCTGCCGGTCGGCACCGACGTGTGGATCGCCGAGGCGATGGCGCGCGAGGGCGCGCGGCGGCTCGGCGAGCGCGGCGTCGCGGCGTGGGTGCTCCCCGCGCTCGCCTATGCGCCGGCGCCTTTCGCCGACGGCTTCGCCGGCACGCTCTCGATCCGCGCCGAGACGGTCGTCGCGCTCGTCGCCGACGTCGCGCGCGCCGTGGCGCGGCGCGGCGTCGGCACGCTCGTCCTCGCCAGCTCGCACTTCGATCCCGCCCAGGTCGCGGCGCTGCGTGCGGCGGAAGCGGAGGCGGCGGGGATCGCAGGCCTGCGCGTGCTCTTCCCCGACCTGACGCGACGCGCCCTCGCCGAGCGGCTGGGCGCGGAGTTCCGCTCCGGCGCCTGCCACGCCGGGCGCTACGAGACCTCGATCCTGCTCGCCGAGCGGCCCGGCCTCGTCGACCGCGCGGCGGCGCGCGCGCTGCCCGAGCTCGCCATTCCGCTGCCGGAAGCGATGCGCGCCGGCCGCACGAGCTTCGCGGCCGCGGGACTCGCCGACGCCTACTGCGGCGATCCCGCCCGGGCCTCGGCGGAAGAGGGCCGCGAGCTCGTCGCCCTTCTCGGCGAGATCCTTGCCGAGGCGGTGGCCGGCGGGTAGTCTGTCGGCGCGCTCGACGCAGCCAGACCTCGCGCCCGGCGGTGCGAAGAGGGGAGCAAGCATGGGCCTCGTCTCCGAGTTCAAGAGCTTCCTGCAGCGCGGCAACGCCATCGACATGGCGGTCGGCGTCATCCTCGGCGGCGCCTTCGGCAAGATCGTCTCGTCGCTCGTCGGCGACGTGCTGATGCTGACCGAGATCCGCGATCTGCTGGCCGAGCGGGGCGCTTGAGTCTGACCGTCGATCTCACCGGCCGGGTCGCCGTCGTCACCGGCGGCGGGCGCGGCATCGGGGCGGCGGTGGCGCGGTCGCTGGCGCAGGCGGGCGCGCGCGTCGTCGTCTCGGCGCGCAGCACCGGGCAAATCGAGGGCGTGGCGGGCGACCTCGTCGCCGCCGGTCTCGACGCCCTCGCCGTCGCCTGTGACGTCACCGATCCCGAGTCGGTCGACCGCCTGCTCGGCGCCGCCGAGGCCGACTTCGGTCCGGTCGAGATCCTGGTCAACAACGCCGGCGTCTCGTCGTCGGCGCCGCTCAGGAGCCTCGAGCTCGAGGAGTGGAACCGGCTGATGCGAGTCAACGCCACCGGCACCTTTCTGTGCACGCGCGCCTTCCTGCCCGGCATGGTCGCCAACGGCTGGGGGCGGGTGATCAACGTCGCCTCGACGGCGGGGCGCGCCGGCGCCGCCTACATCAGCGCCTACGCGGCGTCGAAGCACGCGGTGATCGGCTTCACCCGCTCGGTCGCCGCCGAGGTCGCCGCCAAGGGCGTGACGGTGAACGCGATCTGCCCCGGCTTCGTCGAGACGCCGATGACCGACGAATCGGTCGAGCGCATCGTCGCCAAGACCGGCATGAGCGAGGACGAGGCGCGCCAACGCATCGTCGCCCTCAACCCTCAGGGGCGCCTGATCGAGCCCGACGAAGTCGCCTATGTCGCCGTCGCCCTCTGCGACCCGCGGGCGCGCGGCGTCAACGGCCAGGCGATCGGCGTCGACGGCGGAGCGCTGCTGGCGTGAGCACGCGGCTGCGCCTCGTCAACCCGGAAGAGCTCGGCGCGCCCAGGGGCTACTCGAACGGCGTCCTCGCGCCGGCGGGGAGCCGGTTTCTCTTCGTCGCCGGGCAGGTGGGGTGGAACGAGCGGCAAGAGCTCGTCTCCGCCGACTTCGTCGAGCAGTTCGAGCGCGCGCTCGCCAACGTGCTCACCGTCGTCGCCGCCGCCGGCGGGCGACCCGAGAACGTCGTTCGATTTTCTTTTTTTGTCAAAGACAAAGACTCATATAGGGGGTCCTTGGAAAACGTCGGGGCGGCTTATCGCCGGCACATGGGGCGTCACTTTCCGGCGATGTCCTTGGTCGAGGTGAGCGATCTTCTCGAGGAAGGCGCGCTCGTCGAGATCGAGGCGACAGCCGCGCTGCCTTCGGAGTAACGACGAACGATGACGATCGCGCCGGCGAGCTTCCGCTACGAGCACGACGCCGCGACGGCGGTGGCGACGATCACGCTCGACCGGCCGGAGCGGTTGAACGCCCTCACCTTCGAGGTCTACCGCGAGCTCACCGAGACGTTCGAGGCGCTCGACACCGAGCCGGGAGTGCGCGCGATCGTGCTCACCGGCGCCGGTCGCGCCTTCTGCTCGGGCGGCGATGTCGAGGCGATCATCGGCGAGCTCTTGGCGCGCGACGCCGAGGGGCTGCTCGATTTCACGCGCGCAACCGGCGAGCTGATCCATTCGATGATTCGCTGCGGCCGCCCGATCGTCGGCGCCTTGAACGGCACCGTCGCCGGCGCCGGGGCGGTGATCGCCAGCGCCTGCGACATCCGCATCGCCGCCGAGCGCGCCAAGATCGCCTTCCTCTTCACCAAAGTCGGCCTCTCCGGCGCCGACATGGGGGCGAGCTGGCTGCTGCCCCGCATCGTCGGCCTCGGGCGCGCCACCGAGCTCCTCGTGACCGGCGATTTCGTCGACGCGCGCGAGGCGCAGCGCATCGGCCTCTACCACCGCGTCGTCGCCGACGAGGCCTGCCTCGCGACCGCGCGCGAGTGGGCCGAGCGGCTCGCCAGAGGCCCCTCCTTCGCTCTCGAAGTGACCAAGCGGATGCTCTACCGCGAGGCCCACATGGACCTCGCAGCCGCTCTCGCGGCCGAAGTCGAGATCCAGGCCGTCTGCATGCAGGACCCCAACTTCCGCGAGGCCTACGACGCATTCGTCGAGAAGCGCAAGCCCCGCTTCGAGTGAGGAGAGAGGGAGAAGGGATGAAGATCACCTACGTGACGATGGCCGGCAATGAGGAGGCGAACGAGGCCTACGAGATGGGCGTGCGCTCGGCGCTCGCCGGGCTCGACCAGGATCACGGCCTGCGCCTCGGCGGTGAGGCGGTGGAGTGGAGAGGCGAGCGATTCGACAGCCGCTCGCCGACCGACCCGCAGGTGGTCATCGGCCGTTTCGCGGCGGGCGGCCCGCCGGAGGTCGCGCGCGCGCTGGAAGCGGCGCGCGCCGCCCTCCCGAAGTGGCGAACGATGCCGTGGCGCGAGCGCATCGAGCGGCTGCGCGCGGCGGCGGAGAAGATCTCGGCGCGCGCCCCCGAGCTCGCCGGCTTGATGTCGCTCGAGGTCGGCAAGAACCGGCTCGAGGCAATGGGCGACGCGGAGGAGGGCGCGGACCTGATTCGCTACTACTGCGCGCAGGTCGAGGCAGCCGACGGCTTCGCGCGGAAGCTCGGCGCGCTGCTGCCCGGCGAGGACACCGTCTCGGTGCTGCGCCCGTTCGGCGTCTGGGGAGTGATCGCGCCGTTCAACTTCCCCGTCGCGCTCGCCGCCGGCATGTCGGGCGGCGCGCTCGCCGCCGGCAACACGGTGGTCTTCAAGCCGGCGGGCGAGGCGGCGCTCTCCGGCCTGCGCCTGGCCGAGATCCTCGACGAGGTGCTGCCCCCGGGCGTCTTCAACTTGGTGACCGGACCCGGCGAGACGGCCGGCCGCGCCTTCCTCGAGCTCGACTTCGACGGGCTCGTCTTCACCGGCTCGAAGGAGGTCGGCTTCTCGCTGCTGCGCGGTTTCTGGCGCGAGCATCCGAAACCGGTGATCGCCGAGATGGGAGGCAAGAATCCGGCGATCGTCACCGCCCGCGCGAATCTCGACGAGGCGGCGTCCGGCATCGCGCGCTCGGCCTTCGGCTACGGCGGACAGAAGTGCAGCGCCTGCTCGCGCGCCTACGTCGCGGGCGAGGTCTACGACGGCTTCGTCGACCGCCTGGTCGCTTTCACCGAGAAGCTCGCGATCGGCGATCCGGTCGGGCGCGACACCTACCTCGGCCCGCTCATCCGCGAGAAGTCGGTCGCCACCTGGCGCGAGGCGCTGGGCGCGGCGCGCAAGGACGGCCGCGTCCTCACCGGCTCGGAGGCGCTGCCCGAGGGCACGCCGAAGGGCTGGTTCGTGCGCCCGGCGATCGCCGACCGGCTGCCGCTCGACCACCGCCTCTTCGCCGAGGAGCTCTTCGTCCCCTTCCTCGCCCTCGCCCGGGTGGACTCGCTCGAGCAGGCGCTCGAGCTCGCCAACCGCACCGAGTACGGCCTCACCGCCGGCGTCTTCAGCGAGGATCCGGAGGAGGTCGAGCGCTTCTTCGACCGCATCGAGGCCGGCGTCGCCTACGCCAACCGGCCGACCGGCGCCACCACCGGCGCCTGGCCGGGCGTGCAGTCGTTCTGCGGCTGGAAGGCGTCGGGATCGACCGGCAAGGGCGGCTGCGGCCCGTGGTACGTGCAGCAGTTCCTGCGCGAGCAGAGCCGCACGGTGATGCGCTGAGCTCCGGCGCGCCGCACCTGCCGCCATGACGACCGACCGGCGCGCGCTCTTCACCTGGGTGGCGCAGCGCACCGCGGCGCCGATCGCGGTCGCCGGCGGCGAGGGCGCCTGGTTCTGGGACGTCGAGGGCCGGCGCTACTTCGACCTCGCGTCGATCGTCTTCAGCGCCAACGCCGGCTGGCAGCATCCGACGATCCTCGCGGCGCTCGGCGAGCAGCTCGACGAGCTGGCGCTCGCCGGTCCGGGCATGGCGCCGGCGATCCGCGAGCGCGCGGCGGCGGCGCTGGCGCGCGTCCTGCCGGAGGGCCTCGACCGCTTCCTCTTCACCCTGGGCGGCGCCGACGCCAACGAGCACGCGGTCAAGATCGCGATGCTGGCGACGGGGCGCTCGCAGGTCGTCGTGCGCGACCGCTCCTACCACGGCGCCACCTTCGGCGCGCTGAGCTTCTCGGGCGACCCGCGCGCCCTGGCGCTCTTTCCCAAGCTGCCGGGCGTCGGGCGCGTGCGGGATCCGTACTGCTTCCGCTGCCCGTGGGGGACGACGCCCGAGGTCTGCGATCGCCCGTGCGCCGCGGCGGTGGAGGAGGCGATCGTCGCCGCCGGCGCCCACCGCGTCGCGGCGGTGCTGCTCGAGACGGTGCCGGGCACCCGCGGCGGCTACTTCCCGCCCGCCGACTACTACGCCCGCGTGCGCGAGATCTGTGACCGGCACGGCGTCCTGCTGATCCTCGACGAGGTGCTCACCGGCTTCGGGCGCGCCGGCACGATGTTCGCCTTCGAGGCCTACGGTGTCGTGCCGGACCTGGTGACGATGGGCAAGGCGATCACCTCCGGCCACGCGCCCTTGGGCGCGGTGGCGATGCGGCGCGAGCTCGCCGCGCGCTTCGACGAAGCGCCGCTCGCCACCGGCCTGACGCACACCGCGCATCCGCTCGGGCTCGCTGCGCTCCTCGGCAACCTGCGCGCGTTCGAGGAGGGCGACTTGCTCGTCCGCTCGCGACCGGCGGCCGAGCGGCTCGCCGGCTGGCTCGCCGGCGTGCGCGAGCGCCACCCGGCGGTGGTCGACGCCCGCTCGCGGGGCCTCTACGGCTGCCTCGAATTCGAGCTCGGCTTCGACGCCGGCGCCGTCAAGAAGCGCGCCCTGGCGGCGGGTCTGCACGTGGCGACGAGCGAAAACCGGCTCTTTCTGGCGCCGCCGCTCGTCGTCGATCGCGACGAGCTCGCCGCCGGGCTCGCGCGGCTGGCGACGTTGCTGCCCTGAGCGCGTCGCGCCCGCGCCCGGGGGTCAACGCCCGCGCCGCGGGCGGCGGCTCGCCGCGACGAGCTCGGCGAGCACTTCGCGCGCCGCGACGCCCTGGCGCAGCGACTCGGCGGCGAGGATCACCGCCGCGGCGGCCTCCGGCTCGACGCCCTGCGCCCGGAAGATCGGCGCCACGCTGTCGGCGAGCGGCAGCACTTCGTCGGCGCGGCCGAGCTCGAGCAGCACCACCGCGAGCTCGAGCGCGACCGTGGCCGAGTCGTAGAGCGTGTCGAGCTCGAGGCAGCGCGCGAGCACCGGGCGGTAGAGCTCGGCCGCGCTCGCGAGCTCGCCCTCGGCGGCGGCGATCCGCGCCCGCAGCCAGTCGATCCGCACGCGGTCGAGCGCCTTGCCGTGCTCGGCCACCAGCTCGGCCAGCCGGGGGAGCGCGGCGTGCGCGGCGGCGGTGTCGCCGGCATCGTTCAGCCAGTAGGCGCGGTTGAACTCGGTCGCCAGCAGCCAGCGGCCGTCGCAGCCGGCGTCGAGCATCGAGCGGGCGAGCTCGTTCTCGGCGAGCGCGTCGGCGAGGCGGTCCTCGAAGGCGAGCTTGAGAGCGAGCGAGAGGCGGCCGCGCGCCTCGCGACGCCGGTCGCCGGCGTAGTGGAAGAGCGCCACCGAGCGCTCGGCGAGCCGGCGCGATTCGACGAACCGCGACTGGTCGCAGCGGATCTCCGATTCGACGCGCAGCAGCTCGGCGCGGAGCAGGGGATCTCGCGTGCCATGGCCGGCGAGTCGGCGGGCTTCGCCGAGCGCGCCGTCGGCGGCGATGAGGTCGCCGCCGCGGAAGGCCGCCTCGGCCAGCGCGCGCCGCGCGACGGCGCGCGTGTCGTGCGCGGCGAGGTCGGTCGGAGTGGGCCGCGCCGCCTCGGCGGCGGCGACGGCGACGCCGGAGAGGACGATGGCGTGCGCCGGATCGTCGCTCGCCGCGGCGTCGGCGAGGCGGACGAGCTCGGCGACGGTCGCGGCGCGCAGCTCGGCCGACGACGCGGCGGCGCGGGCGCGGGCCGCGGCGGGCGAGACGCGGCCGAGCTCGGCGAGCTCCGCGGCGATCGCCGTCGCCTCGGCGCGCAGGCGAGCGCGCTCGGCGAGACGGTCGGGGAGGTTCTCGAGCGCCGCGTCGAGGGCGGCCTCGTATTCGCGATCTTCGGCGGCAGGAGGCATCGCTCGGCCTCGCCGCCTCGGCGGCCGCTCGTCCTCGGCCGCGGCGGCCGCGAGGAGGCGATAGACGGCCTCGCGGCCCTGCTCGCGCGAAGCGCGCCCCGCCACCGCCGCGCGCAGCGTGGCGAACGGATCGCGGACCGTCCGGTCGCCGCGCTCAGCGCTCACCGTCGGCTCCCGCCAGCACGCTCTCGCCGAGCTCGTCGAGGCAGCGTCTCTCCAGGGTGCCGATCGACGACGGCCGCACGCCGAGCTCGTGCGCGGTCTCGGCGCGGTCGCAGCCGAGCCGGTAGCGCAGGCGCAGGAGCTCGCGGCAGCGCTCGCCGAGCCGGCGGATTCTCTCGCCGAGCAGGTGGAGCAGGCTGTCGCGCTCCTGCGGGGCGGCGGTCGGGCAGGCGACGAGGTCGAGCAGCGCCTCGTCCACCGCCTGGTAGAGACGCCGGCGCTCGGAGCGCGCGTGATGCAGGCACTCGCGGCGCAGGGCGACGACCATCCAGCGCTCGGGGAATTCGATCGAGTCGGCGTGCTCGAGGTAGGAGAGATAGACGTTCTGCACCAGGTCGCGCGCGTCCTCGGGCGGGATGCGGAAGGAGCGCAGCACGCGCACGAGCTGAGGCCGAGCGCGGTGCAACGCCTGCTCGATCAGGAGCAGGCCCGCCGGCACCGAGCCCGAGCCCTCGGCGACGGCGTCGCGCGGCTGGGACATCTCGGCTCCCTCCCTCCCCGGAGTGGCGCGATTCTACCCCACGCCCGCGCGCCCGAAGCGCCGCGCGGGCAACGTCCTCACGCGAACCGCGAGCGGCTCAGCCGCCGCCGCTGGTCGTCGTCACGCTCGAGGTCGTGCCGTCGCCCGGCACGATGACGCCGCGCGTCGCGCCCCACAGCGAGAGCAGCGACTGGAGGAGCCGCTCGAACCAGCTCGCGGCGCCCGGCGCGACGCTCACGCTGATCGCGTCGCCCGCCCCGCCGGAAATCGCCCCTCGCGCCCCGCCCGGCCCGATCGCCCCCGCCGGCGCCGCCAGCATGAGCAGCCCCACCACGACCCATCCCTTGGCGAATCTCATCGTCCTCTCCCTTGCCGGGGGAGATCCGCCGCGGCGGGCTGTCCGCCGTGCGGTCGCCCCTACAAGAGAAAGAGCCCGCTGAGCCCCTTTCTTTGACATTCCGCTGCGTTTGCGCTCGAGGCAGGCGCGCCATCGCAGCGCGAATCTCCGAGAATGGTGCAGGATCGAGAGCTCGTGCCCTACCGCCGTCACCTGATCGCCGATTTCGAGCGCGCGCGGGCGCGGCATCCGGCGTGGCCCGCGGTGCTCTCCGAGGGCGACTCGTGGTTCTCGCACGCGAACGTGGTGGGGCATCTCGACGATCCGCGGGGGACGGGGGATCCGAAGGATCAGCGAGGATGGGCGTTGCTTCGGCTGGAGCGGTCGGGGGACGAGATCCTGACGATTCTCTCGGGAGCGCAGCGGGCGCGGCTGCGCGGGAGCTTCGAGCGCTGGCGGCTCGACGCCGTGCTCTTCTCGGCCGGGGGCAACGACCTCATCGGGCCGGATCTCCTGCCGCTCCTGCTGCCCCACGTCGAGGGCATGGCGGCGCCGGACGTCGTCGCCCACTCGCGCTTCGAGCGGCGGATCCGGCAGATTCAGGACTGTTACCGGGAGCTCGTCGACCTGCTCGCCGACGCGGGGCAGGGGGCGAAGCTGTTCGTCAACTCGTACGACTACGCGATTCCGTCGCGGCGTCCGGTCGAGCTGCTCGGTCTGGTGAAGGTGGCGGGGCCATGGCTGCTGCCGGCGCTCGAGGCGCGGGGGATCCCGCGGGCGCTCCACGCCGGCGTCGTGCGGCAGCTCGTCGACGGCTTGTGCGCCGCGATCGACCAGGTGGCGGCCGAGCCGCGGGGGGCGGGGCGGCTCGTCCGCGTCGAGACGCGGGGTGTGGTGCGCCGGGACTACGCCGACGAGATCCACCCCAACCGCGCCGGCGCGCGGCGGGTGGCGAAGGCGTTCGAGAGCGCCCTCCGCGGGGAGGGAGTCCTGGCCTGAGCTCGGCGGCGCGGCCGCTGGCCGGGTGATCGCGGCGTCGCGTGTCACATTTCGCCCCCCGGCGGCAACGTAGTAGATAGGGGCCGGTCCACATCGGAAGGGGGGACACCATGCCGAGCGTCCGCAACGTCGCCCACGGCATCCTGCTCGCCGCCGCCGCCGCGGCGGCCGCCTGCGCCGCCGCGCCCGCGCTCGCGCCGCCGCCGGGCGCGGCCGCGCCCGCCGCGAGTCCGGCGGAGCTCGACTTCCCGCGCCCCTCGGCGCGGCCACGCGCCGCGGGCAGCGTGCGCGGCCCGGCGCAGCGCGTGCCAGGCAGCCCGCGGCTCTTTCTCGACACCCAGCGCGACACCGCCGAGGACGGGCCGCTGCGCATCCACTTCGTCGACGTCGGCCAGGGCGACGCGACGATCTTCGAGCTCCCCTGCGGCCTCGTCCTCGCCGACACCGGCGGCGAGTCGATCGGCGACTTCTCGAGCACCGAGCGGCTCGCGGCCTACCTCGACGAGCTCTTCGACCGGCGGACCGACCTCGCGCGCACGATCGACCTGCTGATCCTCACCCACCAGCACATCGACCACACGCGCGGCGCCGAGCGCATGCGCAGTGACTTCACGCTGCGCCGCGTCGCCGACAACGGGCAGGATCGCCAGTCCAGCGGCTCGGCGCAGCAGAACGCGCTGCGGCAGTGGGCGCTCGACAACGGGGTCGAGTACCTGCCCATCCGCGCCGCCGAGATCGAGCTCGTCGACCCGGAGGAGAACCACATGGGCTCGGCCCACGTCGCGCCGCTCACCCCGATCGCGCCGTGCGGCCCGTCGCCGCTCGCCGTCGAGATCACCTTCCTGTGGGGCGACGCCGGCACCACCGCCGGCGAGTTCTCGAACGCCAACAACTCGAGCGTCGCCTTCCGCGTCGACTGGGGCGACGCCTCGGCGCTCTTGACCGGCGACCTCGAGCAGGCCGGCATCGAGCGGCTGATCGAGAAGTACGGCGGCGCCACCGAGCTGCTCGACGCCGACGTCTTCCAGGTCGGCCACCACGGCTCGCATAATGCAACCACCGAGGACCTCGTCGACCTCATCACGCCCAAGCTGGCGGTCTTCTCGGCCGGCGATCCGGCGCGGCGCGAGGGGACGTTCAACGCCTTCCGCTTCGCCCATCCCAACCACAAGGCGCTCAGGATCCTCGACGACCCGTGGCGCGGCGTCGCCTGCGGCCGCGACCCGGTCGACGTGCCGGTGGGGATCAAGGGGGCGTCGCCGAGCAAGCCGCCGGTGTGGGAGCTGTGGACGCTCGAGTCGGGCCTCTTCTCGACCGGCTGGGACGGCGACGTCGTCGTCGAGGCGCTGTCGAACGGGAACCTGGCGATCACCACCCGCGAGCAGGGCGACCAGACCGGCCTCGCCTGCCCATAGAGCCCGAGGAATCTCCATGCGACTTCCAGGCCTGCGCCGAAAGACCGAAAGACGAAGACTTTTCTGTGCCGCCCTCTGTTGCGCGGCATTCGCAGCGCCCCTGGGGGCGGGGGCGGGAACTCCGGCCGCCGCCGATGCGGCGAGCGTTCCCGTCATCGACATCCACGCGCACGTCTTCAACCTGCGCTACCTGCCGGTGCGCGGGATCCTCGTCGCGCGCGGGGTGCCGAAGGTCGTCGCCGAGG
>DASWJT010000082.1:0-6018 GCA_036397015.1 Thermoanaerobaculia bacterium | reverse complement strand
TAGACCTCTCCCATGCCGCCTTCGCCGAGCTTGGCGGTGATCTCGTAGGGGCCGAGGCGTTGGCCGATCATCGCGTGCCGATCACGGCGTCTTGCGCTCGAGCAGCGCGCGCCAGTCGAGGGTGACGACGACGGGCAGATCGTCGTTGGCGACGCTGCGGTTCAGCAGCAGGCGCTGGCCGTCCGCCGAGACGTCGAACTGGCGGTCGCTCGCCTCCTCGAGGCGCCCCGGAAAGAGGACCTGCGGCAGGCCGGGTCGCAGTACGGCACCGGCGGTACCGGGGTCGCCGGCCGACTGCGAGATCGGCACCGCGACCAAGCGCCCGCTCCAGTCGAGATAGAAGAGCTCGCGGCCGTCGTGCCGCCAGAGCGGATGCGTCCCGCCCTCGCCCGAGATCCGGACGACGCCGCCCTGGCCGTCGAGACGCCTCACGTAGACCTCCCAGTTGCGCGTGGCGTCCGAGGCGTACGCGAGCCATCGCCCGTCGGGCGAGACGTCGGGCGAAACCTCGTTCGCGGTGGCGGAGCCGAGACGCGCCGGCTCGCCGTTGCCTTCGAGATCGCGGATCCAGAGACGGAACCTCCCCAGCCCCTCGTCGCGCTCGAAGATCACACGGTGACCGTCAGGCGTGACCGCAGCGGGGTTCTGCGTCGTCTCGCCAGGGAGCCAGAGCTGTTCCTCACCGGGTCGCGAGAGCGATTTCCGGTAGATGCCGCCTGCGTTGCCGGGACGCGCGGATTCGAACAGCAGCCCTTCGCTCCCGGGACGCAGCCAGAGCGCGAGGTAGTCGTCGCCCTCGTCGAAGGAGACCCGCGACGCCAGGCGGCGCGCGAGGTCGTAGACCCAGATTTCGCCCAGGGTGGCAGAGGGGAGCGCATAGCGGCCGACGAGCAGGAGGCGGCCGTCGGGCGAGAGGCGGGGCGCGTAGTTCCAGCTCGACTGCGTGTCGGTCACGGCCTCGAGCTCCCGCCCGGCCCGGTCGACCCAGACGAGCTGTGAAGCGTTCCTCTTGTCGTCGCGATAGACGAGCGCTCCTCCGCGCGACAGGGAGATGGAACGCAGGCCCGAGACGGCCAACGAACCGCCCATCGGGACGCCGAGCGCCACCGGGGAGCCGACGAGCTCCTCTTTCGCGTCGTCGAACCTCTGCGCGTAGAGCGCCTCGCCGTTGACGAAGAGCAGGTAGCCCGGTTCGCCGTAGAGCGCCATCGAGCGCGACGGCCCGAGGAGCTTCGCTTCGAGCGAGCCGAGCCGGCCGAGATAGAGCGCGCCCGGCTCCGTGCCGGTGCCGCCCGACGCGTAGTAGACGAAGCGGCGTCCGTCCGGCAGGAAGTGGGGGAACCGCTGCGTGCCGATCGAACCGTCGGCAGGCAAGCTCACCGCGGGAACGCCTTTGCCGCCCTTCACCGAGATCGCCAGCAGCGGGCCGATGAAGCTCGGCGCGTAGAGAATGGTGTCGCCGGCGCCCCAGGCTGCGCCGCGCACGTCCTGGACCGACGAGGTCGGCGCGATTTCGAGCGGCGAGCCGCCCGCGAGGTCGATCCACATCAGCCGGCGCCGGCTGAAATAACCGAGTCGGCGGCTGTCGGGCGCCCAGAACGGAAAGCGTGCGTCGTCGGTCTCCGGGAGCTTCCTCGCTTCGAGCGCGTCGATCGGGCGCACCCAGAGCGCGACGCGGCCTTCCGGGTCGCGCGCCGTGAACGCGAGCTGGCGCCCGTCGGGCGAGATCGCGAGACCGCGCTGGAACGACGTGCCCGCGGGAGGCGACACCGCGAACCTGGCGGCCGGCGCGGACGAGGTTGCGGACGCGCCGCCTGCAAGGAAGCGCACCGCGACTCCGCCGATCAGGAGTCCCGCCAGGAGCGTGCCCACGGCGAGGAGCCACGGAGTGCTCCGCGCAACGGCGGGCGCCGCCGTGGGCGGGCCCGGCTGCACCGGCTCGTCGAGCTTCCCGCCAACCGCCTCTTCGAGCACGATGCGCGCGTCGGCGATGTCGTGCAGGCGGTTCTTCGGATTCCGTTCGAGACAGCGGCGCAGGAGCGACCGGATCGCGCTCGGCGTCTCGTCGGGCAGCCGGCCGAGATCGATCTCGGCGCGGATCACCGCCGCCAGCGTGTCGCCGACGCTGTCGCCCGAGAAGAGCGAGCCGCCGACCAGCATCTCGTAGAGCACGACACCGAACGCCCAGATGTCGGCGCGCTTGTCGATCGGGAACCCCTTCGCCTGCTCCGGCGACATGTACGCGGCCGTGCCGAGGATCACCCCCATCTGCGTCGCGCCCATCGTCAACGTCGGCGATTTCGCGAGCTGCGAGGCGGAGCCCGCACCCGAACCCGCCCCGGCCGGATCCATCGCCTTCGCCAGTCCGAAATCGAGGACTTTGACTTTTCCTTCTATGGAAGCCTTTATGTTTTGTGGCTTCAAATCTCGGTGAACGATGCCCTTCTCGTGCGCTTCTTCGAGCGCGTGAGCGATTTGCAAAGAGACGGAAAGGCTCTCATTGAAGGGTAAGGCTCCGGATTCGAGCCGCTCTGCCAGGGTCGGGCCCTCGACGAGCTCCATGACCAGGGCGCGGGTTCCATCCGATTCTTCGAGGCCGAAGATCGAGGCGATGTTGGGGTGGTGGAGCTGCGCGAGCAGCTTCGCTTCGCGTTCGAAGCGGGCGAGGCGCTCGGGGTCAGCGGTGAACTCGGAAGGGAGGACCTTGATCGCGACCTGGCGCTCGAGCTTCGTGTCGGTCGCTCGGTAGACCTCTCCCATGCCGCCTTCGCCGAGCTTGCCGGTGATTTCGTAGGGGCCCAGCCGGGTTCCGATCATAGGCTCCCGCTCCTGGCGATCCGATCCTCGGGTGCCGATCCTCGCACGTCGCTCACTTCGCACCGCCGGGGCTCTCGAGCATCCAGAGGTCGCCGTCGCGAAGTTGTGTCTCGACGAGCAGCGTGCGGCCGTCTCCGCTGAGAGCAACGCCCTCCATCGACGGGTTCGCGGCGAGGAGCCCGCGCCACGCTCCGGTCTCGACGTCGACCAGCGCGATCTGCTCCCGGCCCAATGCGACGTACCGTCGCGAATCGGGCAGCCAGCCGGCAAACTTCCAGAAACCGTGGCCGACCGCGACGGGGAGCTGGCTGCGGTGATATCGACCGGTGGCAGGTTCGAAGGCACCGATCGACAACGCGCGTCTCGACGCGTCGACCTCGGTTCCGCCGAGGAACCTCCCCGAGGGCGACCAGGCGCCCGGCTCGAAGCTCGGCATCGATCCGGGGAGCTCGAGCGGACGGAGGGTCGCGAGCGTCGCGAGCTGGTCGGGGTCGAGCTCCGTCAATCCCCGCGGAGGGACGACGACGGAGAGGCGCTGGCCGTCGGGAAACCAGGCGGCGAGCGAGAGGTCGGTGAACTCCGTGATCCGGCGCGGTTCCGAGCCGTCGGCGCGCAGAGTCCAGAGATTCCACCCGCCGGCGCGCGTCGACTGGAACGCCAGCCGCGTCCCGTCTGCCGACCAGGCGACGTTCCGGTCCTTGAAGACGTCGTCGGTCAACCGGCGCAGCTCCGAGCCGTCGGCGCGCAGCAGGACGAGATCCTCGGGCGTGCCGATCGTCGCGCAGGCGAGCCACTCGGCGTCCGGCGCGATCCGGCACCAGTGCAGCGATCGGGGGCGCAGCGTGCGTAGAGGCTCGAGCGTCGGCTCGGCACCGGGCGTCAGGCGGAACAGTTCGAGCTCGGCACTCAACTCGTGGGCGGACGCGACCAGCCGCCGGCCGTCGGCCGAGAAGCGGAACCACCCGAGGCTGCCGACGCTCGTCGTCCTCTGCACCGGAGCGCCCGCGACACGTCCGGTCGCCGTTTCGATCGCCACACGGAACAGGTTCATGCCACCCGCACGGTCGCTCGCGAAGTAGAGCCAGCGGCCGTCGGGCGACCACTCCGGCGACCAGTCGGTCGCCAGGTCGCGGGTGACGACCGCCGGCTCACCGCCCTCGACGCCGATCGTCCAGACGTCGCGCTGCCCGGCGGTGTTCGCCCAGTAGGCGAGGCGCCGGCCGTCCGGCGACCAGGCCGGCTGCACCGCGTCGGTCACCTGCAGCTGCCGCTTCTCGCCGGTCGCGACGTCGACGATCCAGAGCGCGGCGTCGGCGTTGCGCGAATAGGGGTCGAAAACGGACTCCGTCGAGTAGGCGATCTGTCTCCCGTCGGGCGACCAGGCGGGATCGAAGCCGCCGTCCGTGAGGCGGCGGACCGACTCGCCGGTGGCGCCCATCAAGAACAGACCGCCGCCGTCGCGCGACGAGCGGAACACCAGCCGCTCGCCGTCGGGGGAGAACGAGGCCTGCTCGTCGTCGGCGGGCGAGCCGGCGGTGAGGTTGATGGCGCGGCCGCCCTCGGTGCGCATGACGTAGACGTCGAGGTTGCCCGACGCGGCGCTCGAGTAGACGAGCTGACGGCCGTCCGGCGAGAGATCGGGCTGACTCTCCAGGCCCGGCAGGTCGGTCAGCCGGCGCAGGGCGTACTTCGGATCCGCCTCGGACGACGAGATCGCAGTGCGGCTCGCCAGCCAGCCTAGAGCGCCGCCCATCGCCAGCAGCACGAGCGCCCACGGCGCCAAGCGACGCACGGACGACGCGGGTGAGGACGACACCCGGCTCGCGCGCTCCTCTTCCTCCGCCCGGCCAGGCGCCAGCGCGTCCTCGATCACCAGCCGCGCGTCGGCGATGTCGTGCAGGCGGTTCTTCGGGTTGCGCTCGAGGCAGCGGCGCAGCAGGCGGCGGATCGCCGCCGGTGTCGACCCCGGCAGGTGCGAGAAGTCGACCTCGGTCTTGAGCACCCCGGCCAACGTGTCGGTCACCGTGTCGCCGGCGAAGAGCGAACGACCCGAGAGCATCTCGAAGAGCACCACCCCGAACGCCCAGATGTCGGCGCGCTTGTCGATCGGCAGCCCCTTCGCCTGCTCCGGCGCCATGTACGCCGCGGTGCCCAGGATCACCCCGAGCTGCGTACCATGCACCGCCGTCAACGTCGGCGAGTTGAGCAGCGTCGGCGACCGCCCGAGATCCGCCGCCGACACCGCCGAGCC
The DNA here is from genome assembly GCA_036397015.1 of Thermoanaerobaculia bacterium. Lineage (GTDB taxonomy): Bacteria > Acidobacteriota > Thermoanaerobaculia > Multivoradales > JAGPDF01 > JACTMI01. Next base: position 950 of record DASWJT010000082.1, on the reverse strand, counting down.
CGCCGCCGGATCCATCGCCTTCGCCAGCCCGAAATCGAGGACTTTGACTTTCCCTTCCATGGAAGCTTTGATGTTTTGAGGTTTGAGGTCTCGGTGGATGATCCCCTTCTCGTGCGCTTCTTCCAGCGCATGAGCAATCTGCAAAGAAACAGAAAGGCATTCATTGAAGGGTAAGGCTCCGGACTCCAGCCTTTCGGCGAGGGTCGGGCCTTCGACGAGCTCCATGACCAAGGCTCGAGTGCCCTCGCTCTCTTCGAGGCCGAAGATCGAGGCGATGTTGGGGTGGTGGAGCTGCGCGAGCAGCTTCGCTTCGCGTTCGAATCGCGCCAGGCGCTCTTTGTCCTCGGTGAACTCGGCGGGGAGAACCTTGATCGCCACCTGGCGGTCGAGCTTGGTGTCGGTGGCGCGGTAGACCTCCCCCATCCCGCCTTCGCCCAGCTTGGCGGTGATCTCGTAGGAGCCGAGGCGGGTGCCGATCATGGCGACTCCCTCACCGGGCCTCGGCGATCGCGCGCTGAAGGCCGTTGCGGACCACGACGATCTCGGAGCGGCGGTCGGGCTCGAGCGACTTGACGAAGAGGAAGCCCTTGCCGTCGGGAGACACGGTCCAGCCGTCGAGATGGAAGCTGGCCTTGGCGGCGTCGAACAGCTCGTGCTCGGGCGACGCGCTCAGCCGTCCCTGGGCGTCGAGCGCGACGTCGACCTGGATCAGCTCGCTGCCGGAGTCGTAGAAAACCGATCGACCGTCCGGGCTCCACTGCGGTGCGCCGCCGCCGTTCGAGGAGAGCTGAATCGTCTGGTCGAGGGCAGGGAACGTGGTCAGGAAGGCGTCCTGGCGTCGCTCCACGGCTCGTACGTACGCCAGCATCCTGCCGTCCGGAGACAGCCGTCCGAAGGTGCCGATCCCGTCGAGCACCTGTTTCGGCTCTCCCACCGGGCCCGCGGCGTCG
>DASWJT010000081.1:0-3357 GCA_036397015.1 Thermoanaerobaculia bacterium | reverse complement strand
TGCGGCGCCCGGCGGCGCCCGCGGCGTCCTCGTCCGACGCCCTGCGCGAGCTCCGCCGATTCCACTTCGCACCGGGCGCGGCGGTCGTCGAGGGTTTCGCTCCTTTCCTCACGACGGCCGCCGCGTTCCGCGATCCCTATCCGCTTTTCCTCGGCCCGCCGGAGACCGCTGACGGCGCCCTCGGCGTGCCGCTGCCGGATCTCCTGGCGCGCTCCGAGCTGGGCGACGTCGAGGCCGCCGGCGGGCGCTTCCTCCCCTACGGCGACGACGTCCCCCTGCGGCTGCTCTGCCACGCCGCCGCCGCCCGCACGCTGCCCGCCTGGAACGTCTTCCGCGAGGAGGCGCGCGTGCTCGTCGAGCAGGCGAGACGCCTCCTCGGCGAGGCGGCCCGGCCCGCCGCGGACGGCGCGGCCGAGCACGGCGAGCTGGGAGACCGGTTCTTCGATCCCGCCGCCCTGGAAGGTCTCCGGCGGACCGCGGCGACGCCGCCGGCGGCCTCCGGACACGACGAGCTGGCCGCCGACCTGTCGGCGCTCGAGGCCTTTCTCGCCGGCGGGCGGCCGCCGCTGCCGGTGCTCTGCCACGACGGCCGGCACGGCGTCAGCCTCCCCGGGGCCGACGAGCTGAAGACCATCGAGCGCGACGACCCCTGCGCCGCCGCGGCCGAGCTCTTCGACGAGCGGGCGGCGTCGGCGGCGCGGGTGCTGCGGGCCGTACACCGGCTCCGGCTCGCGGTGGCGGGCGACTACGACCCCGAGCGCCACGACCCCTGGCTCGAGCAGCTCGACTGGCAGGCCTTCTCGCGCGAGGAGCTCGCGCTCCTGGCGCCGGTGGCGGCCCTGGTGAGGGCCGAGCAGGTGGCGCGGGGCGAGATGGCGTCGCTCTCCTGCCTGTTGCTCTCGGGGCGGCCGGTGCAGGTGCTGGTGCTGGCGCCGCCGGCGGCCTGGCCCGGAGCCGCGGACGAGGATCCCTTCTCGGGCTTCCGTTTCGAGGCCGCCTACCTCGGCCTGAGCCACCGCGAGGCCTTCGTGCAGCAGACGGCGGCGGCGCGGCCGCTGCACATGCTGCGCGGCTTCCAGCGCGCCCTGGCCTCGCCGCGCGCCGCCCTCCACGTGATCGCGGCGCCGCGGACGGCCGCCGCCGAGCTCCTGGCGGTCGCGGCGCGCGCCCATCCGCTCTTCCAATACGATCCGGAGGCGGGCGCCAGTTGGGCCGACCGCCTCGACTTCGCGGGCAATCCCGAGCCCGCCGACGACTGGCCCCGCCACGAGCTGCGGGCGCGCCGCGAAGGCGGCGGCGAAGAGACCCTGGACCTGTTCTTCACGTTCGCCGACTACGCGCTCGCCGAGCCGGCCTACGCGCGGCACTTCCTGCCGCTGCCCGAGGGCGTCCCCGAGTCCGCGCTGGCGACCATGGCGGAGCACTGCCGCGCGCCCGCCGGGGAGCCGGGAGCGATTCCCTACGTCTGGGGGCGCGACGGCGCCTCGCTGTGCCGGCTCGCGGTGTCGCGTCCGCTGGCGCTGGCGTGCCGCGACCGCCTGGGCTTCTGGCGCGCCCTGCAGGAGATGGCGGGCACCCGCAGCGAGCACGCGCGCCGCGCCGCCGAGCAGGCCCGGCGCGAGGCGGAAGCGCGGGCCGGCGAGGAGCGCGCGAGGCTCGAGACGCTCCACGCCGGCGAGCTCGAGCGGCTGCGCCGCGAGGCCCTGCGCGACGTCGTCGACCGGCTGACCGCGGCGTTGCTGGCGACCGACGCGGCCGACCTCGCGGTGCCCGAGGCGACGCCCGCGTCGCTGCCGGCCCTCGCCGGACGCGGCGTCGACGAGGTGACGGCGCGGCTCCTCGCGCTCGTCGGTTCCGCGCCGCTGGACGGCGACGAGCCCGCCGCGGGCGACGAACGGGTCGACCGGGTGGCGTCGGAGCTGCTGCGCGCTCTGGCGGGCGGGGCCTAGCTCCCCGCGCCGCCGTCACGCCGAGACCGACGCCCCGGCGGGGACGATCGCCACCTCGAGCGTCCCGTCCCGGACGCCCACGTCGACGACCGCGCCCTCGCCGGCCTCGCCGGCGATCAGCGCGCGGCCGATCCGCGTCTCGAGCTGGTGCTGCAGGTAACGCTTCAGCGGACGCGCGCCGAAGACCGGGTCGTAGCCCTCGCGGGCGATGAGCTCGCGCGCCGCGTCGCTCATCCGCAGGGTGACGCCGCGGTCGACCAGGCGGTCGCGCAGGTCCTGAATCAGCAGCTCGACGATCTGCTGGATCTCGTCCAGGCGCAGCGGCTTGAAGAGCACCACGTCGTCCACCCGGTTCAGGAACTCGGGGCGGAACTGCAGGCGCAACTCGCGCATCACCGCGTCGCGCGCCCCCTCGGTGATCTCGCCGCGGTCGGTCAGGCCCTCGATCAGGTTCGGCGAGCCGACGTTCGAGGTCATGATCACCACCGTGTTCTTGAAGTCCACGGTGTGGCCCTGGGAGTCGGTCACCCGGCCGTCGTCGAGGATCTGGAGCAACACGTTGAAGACGTCGTGGTGCGCTTTCTCGATCTCGTCGAAGAGGATCACGGAGTAGGGCTTGCGGCGCACCGCCTCGGTGAGCACGCCGCCCTCGCCATAGCCCACATAGCCGGGCGGCGAGCCCTTCAGGCTCGAGACGGTGTGCGCCTCCTGGTACTCCGACATGTTGATCGTGATCAGGTTGCGCTCACCGCCGTAGAGCGCCTCGGCGAGCGCGAGCGCCGACTCGGTCTTGCCGACCCCGGACGGCCCGACCAGCAGGAACACGCCGATCGGCTTGGCGGGGTTGTCGAGGTTCGCGCGCGCGGTGTGTACGCGGCGCGCGATCGTCGCGAGCCCGTGGTCCTGGCCGATCACGCGCTGCTTCAGCGTGTCGGCGAGCTGGAGCACCGAACGGATCTCGTCGGCCATCATCTTGCCCATCGGGATGCCGGTCCAGCTCTCGATCACCTCGGCGATCGCCTGGCCGTCGACGTCGAGCATCACGAGCGGCGCGTCGCCCTGGAGCACTGCGAGCTCGGCCTTCTTGCGTTCGAGTTCGTTGATCAGCGCCTCCGGCGCTTGACCGCTGCGCGCGTTCCCCGCCGCTGTGCTCCCGCCGTCGGCGGCCGCCGCTTCGAGCTCGAGCCGCAGCTTCTGGATCGCGCTCGCGAGCTCGCGCTCCTGCTCCCAGCGCTTCTCGAGCGAGGCGTGCTCCGCGTTCGCGGTCGCGAGCTCGCCCTCGATCCGCGCGAGCCGATCGCGGTGATCCTCGCCCGACGCCTGCTCGCGCACCAGGATGCGCCGCTCGACTTCGAACGCGTCGATCCGCCGGCGCAGGTCCTCGATCCGCGCGGGCACCGCGTGCGAT
>DASWJT010000080.1:0-15894 GCA_036397015.1 Thermoanaerobaculia bacterium | reverse complement strand
ACCACCGCCACGTGCAGCGGATCCTCGGGCAGCGGGAAGCGGCGCTCGACCGGCGCGCAGTGGTAGTTCCAGAGCAGGATCGCCGAGCGGCTGGCGGCGCCTCCCTCGGGACGGAAGTGGACGCCGGCGGGGACCTCGCCGGCGAGCGCGGCGGTCGCGGCATCCGCGGCGAGCTCGGCGCGCTCCTCGTCGGACCAGTCGAGCCGCACCGGGTCGTTCCAGACGACGAGCGGCACCTCGCGCGGCACGACGCCGAGTGAATCGTCGAAAAAGACCTTGCGGTGGAGCTCGTGGAAGAGCGGCAGCTCGACGCCGGCGAGTCGCGCCACGTCGGCGGCGAAAGGTCCGGCGGCGTCGACGACGTGGGGCGTCGCGATCTCGCGCCGGCCTCGCGGCGTCGCCAGCCGGACGCCCCGCACCTGGCCGCCGGCGGTGTCGATCGCCTCCAGGCGGCCGGCGACGAGCTCGGCGCCGGCTGCGCGCGCCTCCTCGAGCCAGAGCATGCCGAGCTGCTGCGCCGCCAGCCAGCCGCAGCGCCGGGTGTGGAGCGCGGCGCGGGTGGCGGATGCCGTCCACGGGAAGCGCTCGCGGATCTCGTCCGGATCGAGAAAGAGGTCGGCGCCGTCGGCGGTGGCCACGGCTCGATCCCATTCGGGCGCGCGGTAGCCCGAGCCGCCGGCGTGGCCGGCGTGCACGCGCAGCTCCCCGGCGCCGAGCGCGGCGATGCGCCTCGCCGAGTCGGCGAGAGTGCGGGCGCCGGTCTTGCTCGCGGTGAGGTAGAGGTAGCCGTTGCGGTTGAGCGCGATCGGATTGCCGGGCCGCGCGGCGAGCTCGTCGAGGAGCTCGATCGAGCGGTTCATCAGCTCGATCATCGGCCGGTCGGGCCACCAGTTGCGGTAGCACTCGGTCGACTTGTCGCTGGTCAGCGTGAGCGGCGGCCGCTCGTCGACGACGACGACTCGGCGCACGGCGCGCCGCGTCGCCAGGTGCCAGGCGGCGGAGAGCCCGGCGATGCCGGCCCCGCAGACGACGACGTCGGCCCGCTCGGTCATCGCGCTCCGCAGCCTAGCGCAGCGCGACGCCGCTCAGAAATGCGACCAGAGGAACTGGTTGGTGATCTCGTGGTGGAACTGGATCTCGCTGCGCTTGACGCGTGTGCCGAGCGCCTTCGGGCAGCGCTCGGCAGAGGCGAGCTTGAGCTCGGCGAATTTCGCGTGCGACTCCTCGCCCATCAGGTCGGCGGCGAACTTGCTCGACTTGAACTGGCGGATGGCGTCGTAGATGTTGTCGGGCAGGAAGCGCGTGCGCGGCCGCTTGTCGCCGTCCTCCTCGCTCGTCGGTCCCTCGATGCCGGTGCGCAGCAGGGCGTAGATGGCGAGGTAGGGGTTGGCGTCGGGGGCGATCGAGCGCACCTCGACGCGCGCCGAGTTCTCGTTGGCGAGGGGGATGCGCACCATCGAGCCGCGGTCGATCGGCGAGGCCTTGATCTGGTTCGGCGCCTCGAAGTGGGGGTCGAGGCGGCGGTAGGAGTTGACGCTCGAGTTGAGGATCAGGCAGATGTCGTTGGCGTTCGACAGGATGCGCGCGATGTAGTCCCAGCCCGCCTTCGACAGGCCGTCCTGGCCCTTCCTGTCGTGGAAGAGGTTCTTCCCTTTTCGCGACAGCGACATGTTGCAGTGCATGCCGTTGCCGTTGACGCCGGCCACCGGCTTGGGCAGAAAGCAGGCGGTCAGATCCATCTGCGCCGCCACCTGGCGCGCCACCAGCTTGTAGAGCTGCACCTGATCGGCGGCGATCGTCGCCTCGGAGTAGGAGTAGTTCATCTCGAACTGCGACGGCGCCACCTCCGGGTGGTCCTTCTCGTTGGCGAAGCCGAGCGAGCGCTGCACTTCGGCGGCGGTGTCGATGAAGCGGCGCAGGGTGTCGCCGGGCAGCGAGTGGTAGTAGCCGCCGGTCGAGACGTACTCGAAGACGCCCGTCTGCCGGTAGTGACGCTCGGCGTCGCGGCCGCGGAAGAGGAAGCCCTCGATCTCGTTCGAAGCGTGCGCCACGGTCTGACTCTTCGCCCACAGCTTCCCGGTGAACGCCTTCAGCCTGGCCCGCATGTCGCCGCGGTAGGGGCTGCCGTCGCGCTCCTGCACTTCACCGAAGACGAGCACCTTGCCGGGGCCGAAGACGTCGGCGGGCAGGAAGTAGAACGCCGGCCAGTCGATGGCGAGTCGCAGGTCGGACTCGACCTGCGCCGAGAAGCCGCGAATCGACGAGCCGTCGAAGGTCAGGTTATTCGCCGACTTGAGCAGGAACTTCTTGTCGTAGTCGAGCATGTGCAGGCGGCCCTCGAGGTCGGTGAAGCAGACCGTTACCGCCTTGATGCGCTTCTCTTCGGCGAGAAACTTCATGCGCACGTCGCGCACCTTTTCGGGCGGCCGGTGCGCCGAGCGCTCGGCCTTGGCGGCGAGGTTGAGCTCCTCGAGCTGGTCGTACGGGATCTCCAGGAAGTCGCGCAGCGGTGGCATGGTTCGGCTCTCCTCGCGGGTTTTCGGGCTGACGCCTCGAGTTTCGAGCGAAAGATACTTCATTTATCGTAAAAAGCAATCGATTTAAGCTAAATGAGTGCGAGCGAGAACTAACCTGATGGCGGGAATGGACTTCTGCCGCGTCGCCGCCTCGTCGCCGTCCGCTCGCCGGCGGATCTGGGCGCGCGGCGGTCCCGGCTCGTCACTTCGCCGCCGCGGGCGGCTCGATCTCGTCGACGAACGCGGCGGTCCTCTCGAGCGAGCGGCCGGGCGCTTCGCGGCCGGTGAGCCAAGCGGTATCCATCGGATAGACGAGCGGGTCGAGCATCACGAAGTAGAAGTGCCAGACGAGGATCGCCAGGCTGGCGAGGATCGCCTCGTAGAAGTGCACGACGGTCGCCACGTCGCTCGTCCACTTCGGCAGGTGGGCGAGCGACCAGTTCTCGAACCAGAGCACGAAGCCCGAGGCGGCCATGACGACGGTACCCCAGAGGAGCGCCAGGTACTCCGCCTTCTCGGCGTAGCCGAGCGGCGGCGAGGGCGGCATCTCGCGCCGCTTGCCGAGGTACCAGGCGAGCTTCTCGCCGAGCTCGCGCAGGTCGTGGCGGCCCGGCAGCATGGCGCGGACGCAGGCGCGGGCGCGGCGATCGACGACGAGGTGCACGGCGTGGAAGGCGAAGGTCGCGAGCATGACGAGCGCAGCGCCGCGGTGGAGCCAGCCGCGAACACCGAGCTGGCCCTCCCAGGTGAGCAGCGGCTGCGCCCACCACGCGTCCGGGTACTCGAGCGCGAATCCGCTCCACACCAGGGCGAAGAAGCTCGTGAAGAGCGCCGCGTGCGCGACGCGGAAGCCGAGCACCATGCGCACCCGGCGCTCGCCGACCGGCACCACGGGCCGCGGCAGCGGCTGCGAGGCCTTGCGGTAGAGGTCGAGGAGGTTGTGCGCCGCCATGCTGCCGATCGTCAGCCAGATCAGCCACAGATACGCGATCCGCACCCAGTAGACCGCCGGGTGCGCCGTGTCGCGGTCCTGGGGCAGCACGTGGACGGTGCCGATGGCGAACGAGGCCCCGGCGCCGGGATGACACGAGCCGCAGGTGGCGGCGAGCTGGTCGGTATGGATGTGCGACCGGGAGTCGCTCGACGGCAGGATGTCGTGCACACCGTGGCAGGAGGCGCAGTTGGCCACCGTCACGCTCCCCGAGCGGCTCGCCAGGCCGTGGAAGCTGTCTTCGAAGGCGACGACGGCATCGGCCTTCATGCCGAACTTCGAGGTCACCCGCAGATCGCCGTGGCAGCGGCCGCAGGTCATCCTCGGCACGTTGCTGGCGAAGACCGGCGACCCCTTGTCGGCGGGGCCCAGGATCCCGTGCTCGCCGTGGCAATCGGTGCACACCGGCGAGCTCTGGATGCCCTGGGCGGCGGCGACGCCGTGCACGCTCGCCTCGTAAGTGGCGGTGATCTCGGCGTGACACTCGCCGCACGTGGCGGGGACGTTCTCGCGGTGGACGCGCGAGCGCGACTCGGCGCCGCGCAGGATGTCGTGCGTGCCGTGGCACGAGCTGCAGGTGGCGGCGTGCTCGCCGCGCGCCACGCCGCGGGCGTGGACGCTGGCCGTGTAGGCGGCGATCGGCTGCACCAGCCGGACGCCCGCCTCGGCGGCGAGGCGTGGATCGGCGTGGCAGGCGCCGCAGGTCTCGGGCTGGCGGCCGTCGCTCATCGGCGACGCGCTGTCGGCGAGCGGCACCATGACGTGGAGCTCGCCGTGACAGCTGGCGCAAGTCGGACGCGCGGCCCCGGGCGAGTCGGGGGCGTGGGCGCTCGCCACCAGCGCCGCCGCGGCGTCGTGGCAGGTGGCGCACGCCTGCTCGGGCGCGTCGGTGTCGTGCGGGTACTCCGTCTTGCCGTGGTGGCAGTCGAGGCAGCCGATGCCGGCCGTGCCGTGCACGGTGGCCGACCACGCCTCGCCGTCGACCGCCAGCGCCGCGTCGCCGACGAGATCGGCGTCGCCGTGGCAGTTGAGGCAGACTTCCTGCCCCGCCGCCGCGGCGGCGAGAGCGAGCGGCGCTGCGATCAGGAGCGCGAGAATCGCGTTTCGACCGGCGGCGGTGACCATCGTCTCCTCCCGGCTGCGTGCCCCGAGCTCCCTGTCGCGATGCGGTCCCCCGTTCACCGGTAGGCGAAAAACATGGCGTAGACGATCAGCACGATGAGCAGTAGCCCGACGGCGAGGGCGGCGAAGCCGAAGGCCTTGAAGCCGCGCTCGACGGGGCGGGGCATGGGCTCGACCAGGTGCGCCGCGAGCTCGCCCCGCCGCACCAGCTCGGCGTACTCGTCGGGCTTGTCGTGGCGGAGCTCCTCGAGGGTCATCCGGCCGGTGAAGATCACCGGATCCATGGGGAACTTGTCCGGCCGGAAGTGGGTGTTGAAGAAGTGGATCGTGAAGATGAAGGCGACCGCGAGCAGCGCTTCGTCGCTGTGCACGATCGTCGCCACGTTGATCGACCAGCCGGGCAAGACGCGGGTGAGCAGCTCGGGGAACCAGAGCACGAAGCCGGTCGAGCCGATCACCAACACGCCCCAGAACACCGCGAAGTAGTCGAATTTCTCCCAGTAGGTGTAGCGGCCATACGACGGCCGCGGTGCGAGGCCGAAGAACCACTTGATCGACGCGACGATGTCGGAGAGGTCGCGGCGCGCGAAGAGGATCGTGTCGGGTCCGGTGAGCAGCTGCCTCCAGGTTTGCCCGCTCTCGCGCTTCCCGCGGCGCACGTCGAGCACGTGGAAGCAGAAGACGCCGAGCAGCACGATGGCGGCGACGCGGTGCATGACCGCCATCGTCGGCTGACCGCCGAGCAGGCGCGACCAGACCTGCGCCCAGGTGGCGTAGGAGAACTTGAGCACCATGCCGGTGATCGCCAGGGTGAAGAACGACAGCAGCATGAGGAGATGCTGCGTGCGCTGGTAGCGCGTGAACCGGCGGTACATCTTGCCGCCGCCCTGCACGTCGCGCAGCGCCTTGACGTGGCGCCACTGGTCGCGCGATAGCCACAGCCGGACGAGCCAGGCGCCGGTGTGCATCAGCGCGAAGCCGAGCGTGCCGACGAGCAGCAGCGTCATCAAGCGGAACGACCAGAACAGCCACGGCCAACGCTGGCGATCGTGGTGGGTGGCGTGGGTCAGATAGCCGGCGAAGCGGCGGTTCGAGCCCGGGTGGCATTGCGCGCAGGTCTCGACGACGTTGGCGCGCGACAGCGTCGATCGCGGGTCGGAGATCGGCAGGATGCCGTGACTGCCGTGGCAGTCCGAGCATTTCGCCGCGCCCTCCGTGCCGAGCCGGGAGACTTTGCCGTGGAAGGTCTCGAAGAAGGTCTCGGCCTCTTCGCGGTGGCACTGCCCGCACTGCTGCATCATCCGCGTGCGGAAGCCGGGGACGTCGTGCCGGCCGATCTGGTGCGAGCTGTGGCAATCCTCGCAGACCGGCAACTGGCGGCCGTCCTCCGGCTCGCCGGTGGCGTGGATGCTGGTGCGGAAGGCTTCCTCGACGCCGTGATGGCACTGGCCGCAGGTGGCGGGGAGATTGGCGCGGTTGACCGACGACGCGGGATCGGCGGGCGGCAGCTCGCCGTGCGAGGTATGGCAGTTGACGCAGGTGGCGGTGACGACCAGGCCCGCCTCGGTGAGGCCCTTGCCGTGGATCGAGTCGGCGTAGCTGGCGACGATGTCGGGCACGTCGCTCGCGATGCGTACCGCCGCTCTCTCGCCGGCGCGATGGCAGCGCGCGCAGAGCGTCGGCACGTTGCGCGCGAAGGTCGGCGACGACGGGCTGCGTTTGCTCTGCGTGGCGTGCGCCGAGTGGCAGTCGAGACAGACGGGCGCGTCGGCGTCGCCCTGCGCCGCGAGCTTGCCGTGGATGCTGCTCCGGTACTCTCCGCTCTGCTCGGCGTGACAGACGCTGCAGTCGACCTTCGAGACCACCGTGTCGCACGGCCGCTCGTGCGAGGGCGCGACCTCGCTGTGGCACTGGGCACAGGCGGTCTGCGCGTGGGTCGAAGCGGCATAGGCCCGCGGATCGACGGACATCGAGATCTCGACGCCGTCGCGGGTGGTCGCGAGCTCGGGCCGCGAGTGGCAGGTGAGGCAGTCCCGGTTGGCGGTGCCGGTGTCGTAGAAGACCTTGCGGATGTCGTGCGGCTGATGGCACTCGACGCAGACCGGGATGCGGCTCGGCGCCTCCTCCCACAGGCGCCCCTCGATCACCTTGCGGTGCACGACCTCGATCTGCGAGTGGCACTGCATGCAGGTGGCGACGACGTTGTGCTGCGCGATCGAGGAGCGCGGGTCGGTGTGCGGCAGGATCTGGTGCGAGGTGTGGCACGAGGTGCACACCGCCGTCACCGTCAGGCCCTTCTTGAACAGCCCCTCGCCGTGGATCGAATCGACGTAGTGCTCGAGGATGTCTTCCTGCGGGATGTCACGGAAGAGCGAGACCGCGGTGCCCGCCTTGTGGCAGCGGCCGCAGAGCAGGGGCACGTTCATGACCGAGACGGGAGAGCGCGGATCGTCGTGGGGGCGGATGGCGTGCGTGCCGTGGCAGGTGGCGCAGGTGGGCGCCAGCCGGTCGCCGCGTGCCGCGGCGCGGCCGTGCAGGCTGCCGCGCTGCGCTTCGACGACCTCGGCGTGGCAATCGGCGCAGGCGGCGAGCGCCTCGCTGGCGCGCTCGAGCACGTGCACGCGATGGCAGTCGGCGCAGGCCGCCGCCTGGGCGCCGCCGGCGGAGCGGGTGTGGACGCCCCGCGTCGCGTCGGCCGTCTCGTCCTCGTGGCAGCCGGCGCAGTCGACCGGCGCGACCTCGTCGCCGTGGCCGTCGCCCTGGCCGGCGAGGTCGCCGTGGCAGTCGACGCAGGCCAGGGCGCCGTGCGCGGCGGCCGCGAAGCGCTCGCCGTCGACGAAGGCGGAGATCTCGCGCCCGCCGCGGGTCGCCGTCAAGCTGTCGTCGGCGTGGCACTGCAGGCAGTCCTCGGCGCTCTGCGCGCCGAGCGCGGCGGAGAGGAGGGCCCCGGCGACGAGGACCGACGCCCGCCCGAGAGGGGCGGGCGCGCGGGGCGCGGCGGTCGACGGCGGGCGGATCATCGGACGCCTCTCAGGGCGACAGGGTGCGGAGGATCTCCGGTTCGACCTCTTCCATCGCCAGCAACGAGTGGCAGGTATCGCAGTCCTGCGCGATGACGCTGCCGTCGGCCGCCTCGTGCAGGTCGTCGTGGCAGCGGAAGCAGCCGGGCGTCTGCTCGTGGCCGATGTGGCTCGGGTAAGTGCCCCAGCCGACCTTCATCTGGGGGAAGACGTTCGAGCTCCAGCCCTCCCACAGCGCGGCGGCGGCGGCCTCGATGTCGGCGGCGCGCGAAGCGGCGAGCTCGGGATAGCTCTCGCCGTAGAAGGCGCGAAGGCCCGCCGAGATCGCGCCGCGTGCCGCCTCGCCGTCGGCGTAGTCGGCGCGCAGGAGGCGCAGGGACTCGCGCCGCACGAACGGCAGGTCGCCGGCGATGCGGCCGGTCTCGAGCGCGCGGTCGATTTCGGACTCGGGCAGCCGGAAGCTGTGGCTCGGCCGATTGTGGCAGTCGACGCAGTCCATCGACCGCCAGGTCCCTGGCGTCGCCGTTGCGCCCTCCCCGGCGCCCGGCGCCAGCCAGCGCTCGAGCGCGCCGTCGGGCTTGGTCAGCTCGACTTCGTAGATCTCCTCGCGCGTCTCGTCGGAGCGGTAGCGGATGGCATTGGCGGGATCGACGTGCCAGTGGATCCCCTGCGACTCGCGGCCGGCGATGCCGCCGACGCGCATCAGCAGCACCGTCTTCGTTTCGGTGTTCTCCTCGTCCTCTTGGTAGCGCGTGATCACCTTCAGGCGGTCGCCGACGAACTTCTGCGGCCAGTGGCACTGCTCGCAAGTGTCGCGCGCCGGGCGCAGATTGTGGACCGGCGTCGGGATCGGCGTCGGATAAAGATCGAGCGCCACCGAGACGAGCTGCCAGGAGCCGGAGAGCTTCGACTTGACGAACCAGCCGGCGCCGGGACCGATGTGGCAGTCGACGCAGGCGACGCTGGCGTGCGCGCCGCGCTGGAACGAGGTGTACTCGGGCGCCATGACCGAATGGCAGGCCTGGCCGCAGAACTCCTTGGTGTCCATCACCTCGACGGTCTTGAAGCTGGCGACGCCGACGATCACCAGATTGACCGCGGTCACCGCCAGGAAGATCACGAATCGATTGCGCACCACCGCCTGGTTGAGGTCCAGCACCGGGAACGCCTGCCCGGGCACCTCGCGCTTGCGGGCACGGTGCAGGCCGAGCGGGATGAGGATCAGCCCGATCACGAAGAGCGCCGGCACCAGCAGATAGGACAGGATGCCGACGTAGGGGTGGCCGTGGAAGCCGAGCAGGTCGAGGCCGAGGAAGACCGCGATCAGGATCGCGGCGACCGTCGCGAGCGAAGTCCCCGCGAGGCTCAGCGGGTGGCGGGTGAGCAGGCTGAAGAATGCTTTCACTGGCCGTTCCCCTCCTTGGCTCTGGGCCATGGGAATCCTATGGAGGATCTGCCGGGCTCGATTCGCCCCGCAGGACGTGAGCGCATCCTGCCCCGACGGGTGGCGCATCGGCGAGGGGCGAGCCGTTTCCTGCTGTAAGGTTGCCCGGCAAGGGCGCGCGGACTCGTTCCGAGCGCGCGGGAGGACGACCCATGAGGCAGTGGATCCGAACGCTGAGCTTCGGCTTGGCGCTCGCTCTCGCGGCTGGAAGCGGAGCTCGGGAGCCGGACTCGACATCCGCTCTCGCGCCGCTGGCCTGGCTCGCCGGCTCCTGCTGGACCGGCACCTTCGCCGACGGCAAGACGAAGGATTTCGTCTGCTACGAGTGGATGCTCGGCGGCAGGTTCCTGCGCAGCCGCCACCGCGTCATCGGCGGCGAGGGCCCGTACTCGGGAGAGACGATCCTGGCGCGCGGCCCGAAGACGGGCGCGCTCCAGTTCGACTACTACAACTCGCTCGGCGGCATCGTCCGCGGCGAGATCGAACCGACCGACGACGGTCTGCGCTTCCCGAGCGAGATCGTCGAGACGGCTGGCGAGAGGTTCGAGCTGCGCAGCGTCTGGCGCCGTGACGGCGAGGATCGCTACGTCGCCGTCAGCGAGAAGCTCGCCGACGGCGAGTGGCGTCCCTTCATGACCATCGATTTCGTCCGCAGCGGGCCGGCCTCGGAGTGGAGCGCAGCCGAGCCATAGCGCGGCACACCTACTTCTTGCCGAAACCCGCCCAGAGCGCCAGCGCCGCGACCACCAAGTGGATGACGTTGTACGGCAAGTTGAGATGCAGCATCACGGGACCGAGGTGTTCGTAGCCGAGGAAGCCCCAGATCGTGACCAGCCCGTAGACGACGCCGAAGACCTGCGCCACCGTGCGCGCCGCCGCGGCGCTGCCGGCGAAGCCCGCCCACGCGAGCACCGCGCCGCTCAGCACGTGGATCAGGTTGTGGTGGGTGGTGAAGTGCAGCGGCCCGAGGCTCGGGACCACGAACCCGACCACCCCGACGAGCAGCAGCACGACCCCGAAGAGCTTGCCGAACTGTTTAGCGTCCATACCCCTCCTCTCGCCGGGAGGCGCGGCGGACCGGGAGCGGGGCCGCGTCCGGCGGTACGTGCGAATGGCGGACAGGCTGGTCGCGATCCTACTCCTCCCGGCGCCCGCGCGGCAGCTGGTCCGTGCCGCCTGGCGTAAGATCTGTCCGCATGGATCCCCGCTTCGCGCCCTCCGGCCGGCCCGTCCGCGAGATCCTCGACGCGGCCCTGGCCGGCGACCGCATCTCGGCGGGCGACGCCCATCGCCTGCTCCTCGACGGCGAGCTGCTCGAGCTCGGCTTGGCGGCGCACGAGATCCGCAACCGCTGGAACGACCCGGGCGTCGCCACCTACAACGTCGACCGCAACATCAACTACACGAACATCTGCGTCTACAGGTGCCGCTTCTGCGCCTTCTACCGACCGCCGGGAGACGAGGGGGGCTACCTCCTCCCGAACGAGGAGATCGGCGAGAAGATCGAGGAGACCCTGGCGCTCAACGGCACTGGCATCCTGCTCCAGGGCGGGGTGAATCCGGACCTGCCGCTGCAGTACTACATCGACCTCGTGACGTTCATCCGCGAGCGCTACCCGGCGATCCACCGCCACTGCTTCTCGCCGCCGGAGATCAAGTTCATCGCCAAGAAGGAGCGAATGAGCTTCCACGACGTGCTGGCGCGCCTCAAGGCGGCCGGTCTCCAGTCGATCCCCGGCGGCGGCGCCGAGATCCTCTCCGACCGCATTCGCAAGGAGGTCCTCGCCCAGCCGAAGGCGTCGCCCGACGAGTGGATCGACATCATGCGCCAGGCACACCTGCTGAAGATGCGTACGACCGCGACCATGATGTACGGCATGGGCGAGGAGCTGTGGGAGCGCGTCGAGCACCTCGAGCGCATCCGCGCGCTTCAGGACGAGACCGGCGGCTTCACGGCGTTCATCTCGTGGACCTTCCAGCACGAGCACACCGACATGGCGGAGGTGCCCGAGACCTTCGCCCACGAGTACCTGAAGACGCTCGCCGTGACGCGGCTCTTCTTCGACAACGTCCGCCACCTGCAGACGAGCTGGGTCACCCAGGGCAAGAAGATCGGCCAGCTCGGCCTCGCCTTCGGTGCCGACGACATGGGCTCGATCATGATCGAGGAGAACGTCGTCTCCGCCGCCGGCGCCCACTACCAGATGTCGCAGGACGAGATGGAGCACCTCATCCGCGCTGCCGGATACGAGCCGAGGCAGCGCACCAACCTCTACGAGCGGCTGGTCACCCGCGAGGAGACCGCCGAGCTCGCCGCCAGGTATCGTCACGCGCTCACGCCCGGCAAGCGCGACCTGGCGAGCCTGCTGCTGCCGATCGTCGCCTGAGCGAGAAGGAGACCGTGTCCTTCGACGTCTGCGTCTGCTACGGCCCCGAGGATCGCGAGCTCGGCCGCCAGCTCCAGGTGGCGCTCGAGGGAGAGGGTCGACGGGTGACGCTGCCCGGACAGGGGGCGGCACCGGATCCGGCGCGGCTCGGCGTCCCCGAGGTCGATTTCGGCGGCGCGCGGCTCGGCGCGGTGCTGGTGACCCGGAGGTGGACCGCCGCCGGCGGCATCGGCGCCGTCATGGCGCTCGCCGAACGCACCGGCACCGAGCTGCTCCTCGTCTGGTGGGACGAGGACGCACCCTCGGATTTCGCCGGCAGCCGGCGGCCGGACGAGGCGATCTTCTACGCCTGCTACCTGCCGCAGGGCGAGCGGCTGATCGCCGTCGTCGCGGAGATCGGGAAGCGCCTGGACGGCGCATGAGCGGCGCCGGGAGCGGGCCGGCGCGCGCCGCCTGCCTCGTCCTCGCGCTCGTCGCCGCCGGCCTCTGGCTCGCTGTCACTCTGAACGGCGGCGCCGCCGCGCCTTGGCTCCTCGCGAAGGTTGCCGCGATGCCGCTGCTCGCCGGCTTCGTCGCGCTCTCCCGGTCCCCCGGCGGCGGTCTGGTGGCCGCAGCCCTGGTCGTGCAAGGCGCGGGCGACCTGCTGCTCGAGCTCGCGTTCCTCGCCGGCGTCGCCGCATTCCTGCTCGGCCACCTGCTCTATCTCGGCGCTTTCTGGCCGCGGCGCAACGCGCTCGACGAAATCGCCGGCGGCACCAAGCTGGCGGTGGGCGCGCTGGCGCTCCTCGCGGCCGGTTTTCTCGCCATCCTCGCGCCGCGCCTGCGCGGCGCACAGGCGATCGCGATCCCGCTCTACGTCGCCGCGCTCGCGGCCATGGTGGCGGCAGCGTGGTGGGTGGGCCGGGGCCGGCCGTGGGTGCCGATCGGCGCCTCCCTCTTCCTCCTTTCGGACGCGCTGCTCGGCCTCGAGCTTTTCGCCGGCGGGGCACCCGGAGGCCGGGCCCTGATCTGGCCCCTCTACGTCGGGGGACAGGTGGCGATCGCCGCAGGCTGGACCCGGCCCGTCGAGGCGCCGGGCGATCGCGGCGCCGACGGGCCCCGACGGGTTGGCTCGGAATAGACAAGACGACCAGTCGGTTTATCATCTCGTCATGCCCAAGAAACTCCAGACGCGCGAACGCCTGCTCGACCGCGGCCTCGAGCTCCTCCTCACGCAGGGCTTCTCGGCGACCGGCGTGGCCGAGGTCACCGCCGCCGCCGGCGTGCCGAAAGGCTCTTTCTACAACTACTTCCCGTCCAAGGACGACTTCGCGCTGGCCGTCCTCGACCGCTACCAGGTCGAGGCCTGCCGCGAGATGTCGTCGGTGCTGCGGGGGCAGGGGAGCCCACTCGTGCGCCTGCGGAAATGGGTGGCCGCCAGCCGCGAGCGGATGGCCGATCGCCGCTTCCAGGTGGGCTGCCTGGCGGGACGGCTCGCCCAGGAGCTGGCCGGAGAGCAGCCGGCGTTTCGCGCCCCGCTCGAGGAGGCGTTCCTCTGCATGCAGAGCCACCTCGAGCTGCTGCTGCGCGAAGCGCGAGAGAAGGGCGAGATCCCGTCCGATCTCGACATCGAGGCGGTCGCGGAGTTCATCCTGAACGCCTGGCAGGGCGCAGCGCAAAGGGCAAAGGCGGCCCACACGGCGCAGCCGCTCGAGAACTTCGAGCGCCTCCTCTTCGAGCGCATCCTGCGCTCGTCCGACTGAGACTCTGACCATGAGAGCACCGAAACCGCGGCCCGAAGCTGGGCAACAAATGAGACGACCGGTCATATTGAACGGAACCAGCCCCGGTCCAACGCATCCAGAAGCGAGCTTGCCATGAGCCGACTCTCCACCGCAGCCGGCCGGGACCTCTTCGCCGCGCTGCTCGAGCTGACGCTCCTCGCGGTCGGATGGACCGCGCTGGCCCGCCCGGCCGCGGGTCTCGAGGACGGCCTCCGCCTGACCTTCTCGGACGATCTCGTCGCCGGCAGCGACCGTCCCGACGATCTCTACACCGCCGAGCTGCGTCTCGAATCGCACGCGCGCGGCTTCGTTTTCCGCCTGGGCGAGCGCATGTTCACCCGCCGCGACCTCGGCCGGCGGTTCGACGAGACGTTCGGCGACCTTTCGCTGGAGCCGCTCGCGCTCGGCAGCTGGGATATCACGCCTCGGCTCGGCGTGTTGCGCGTCGGCAGGGGCCTCGGCGGCGAGCGGGCGCAGAACGAGATCCACCGCTGGGTCGGCAGCGAGCCCGTCGATCTCGACTACGTCGAAGGTCGTCACTGGTATCCCACCTTCGAGGCCGCGGCCCGCCGCGAGTGGAGCGTGGCCGGCGGCAGCGCGAGCCTCGCGCTCGAGGGCTTCGCCGCGCCCAACTTCCGGCAGCATCTGCGCGGCGGTGTGGCGCTGGAGCGGCCCTTGGGCGAGTCCTGGAGCCTGCGCCTCGGCACCGGCTACCAGTTCAACCGCGCCGAGTTCGACCTGCTGCGCGGGGCGCTGCGCGACTCCGGGCCCACGGCCGAGCTCGGCATCGCCTGGCGCGCGGTCGGCTTGCGCTGGAGCTACAACGATTTCGGCACGCGCGCCGGCGCGCTGAGCGTCGCCCTCGACCTCGGCGCGCTGCGCGGCCCCGCCGCGCGGCGCTGAGCGGCCGCTCGCGTCAGCGGATCTCGACCGCGCGCGCGGCGCCGACGAGCAGGTCGGGGTCGACGCGCGCGCCGTGCCAGCGCAAGCCGAAGTGCAGGTGCGGGCCGGTGACTCGCCCGGTGGCGCCGACCCTGCCGATCGGCTGGCCGCGCGCGACCTCGTCGCCGGTCGCGACCAGCGTCTCGGAGAGGTGAAAGCTCATCGACAGCAGGCCGCCGCCGTGGTCGATGTAGACGGCGCGGCCGGCGAAGTACTGCTCCTCGGCGAGGGCGACGCGGCCGTCGGCGGGCGCGAAGACCACTGTCCCCTGCGCCGCCGAGTAGTCCGCGCCCGAGTGCGGGCTGCGCGGCTCGCCGTTGAAGATGCGGCGGGCGCCGAAGCGCGCCGACGACGGCAGCGCGGCGAGCGGCGCCGCGAGCGGCAGCGCGAAGCGGCGCGGCGTCTCGAGAGCGAAGAGCGAGACGACGCGCACGCGCTCGGCGGCGATGCGCGCGAGCGCCGCCGCGGGAGGCGCGACGTACTTCTCCTCGACCTCGAGCTCCTGGGTCGGATAGGGATAGTCGGCGACCGCGACGCGCCGGCTCGCCACGCCGCCGCTCGAGCGGCGGACGAGCTCGACCACGCCGCGCGCCTCGAGGTCGATCGCGTACCAGCAGGCGCCGTCGAGCGGCTGCCAGCGGCGCTCGCCGAGCGAGCATTCCTCGATCTCAGCTCCGGGCCAGCGTACGACCGCGCCGGGGCGCACCTCGAGCGCCGCCGCCCGGACGCCGGCCGCGACCGTGGCCGAGGCGATGGCGGCGAGGAGACGACTTGCCGACCTGCGACGCATCGCGCAGACTGTACCAGCGCGGCTGTTGCTGCCTGGCCTCGAAGTTGCACCGCAGAAGTCGACGAAGGAGCACGCCATGACCGATCTCAAGACGCAGCGCAACGTCGCCATCGGAGTCGCCGCCGTCGCCGTGGCGTTCGCCGCCGGCTACCTGATCTCGTCCGGCGGGGAGACGCCGCCATACGCCGTCGAGACGGAGAGCGCGGCCGCCGAACCGGCGCCGAGCTACGCCGCGGCGACTTCGGAGCCCAGCGCCGAAGCACCGCCGGCGGTCGCGGCGCCCGCGCCGCGGAGCTCCGCATCCAGGGTGGGCGAGCGGCGTCAGACGGCGGCGCCGCGCGCCAGCGAGCCGGTCGCGCCCGAGGCGAGTTTCGAGGAGGAGATGCCCGCGGCCAACGCGCCGGCGTTCGTCGAGCCGACGCGTCGCCTGGTCGCGGTCACCATCCCGCGCTCGACGGCGATCGTGCTCGAGCTGGTCACTCCGCAGTCGAGCCAGACTGCGCAGCTGGGCGACGAGGTCGTCGCCGAGCTCGTCGAGCCGATTCGCGTCGACGGCGAGGTGGTGGTGGCGGCGGGCACCCGCGTCACCGGCCGGGTGAGCGAAGCGCAGCCGCTCAGGAAGGTGGGCGGCAAGGCGATCCTCGCTCTCGGCTTCGACCGGCTGGAGACGGGCGACGGCGGCGCCGCCATCACCGCCGGCTTCCGGCGCGAGGGCAAGAGCGAGACCGGCAAGGACGCGGCGACGATCGCCGCCGGCGCCGCAATCGGCACCATCCTCGGCAACCAGGCGAGGAAGAACGATCGCGGCAAGCTGATCGGCGCCGTCGTCGGCGCCGCCGCCGGCACCGCCGTGGCGGCGAAGACTCCGGGCGAGACGATCGAGCTCGCCGAGGGCGCGCGCCTCGAGCTCACGCTGCAG
>DASWJT010000079.1:0-32587 GCA_036397015.1 Thermoanaerobaculia bacterium | reverse complement strand
GCCGCCTGCGGCGGCGGCGCGGGGGAGGGGCCGCCGCTGCAGGCCAGGGTTCCGAGGACCACCCCGCCCGCCCCGATCAGCCGTCCGATCGCGCTCGCCGTCATCGTCTCGCCTCCGTCTCCAGCTCCGCTCGCCGCGGATCTCGCTCTCGTCTGGCGCTCGGGCCCTCGCGCGGGCGGCGCGCCGGAAAACGCTCATTGTACCGGCGGGGTGCGGAATCGCCAGCCCCGCGGTTCACGGCCGGGGAGTGACATGGCCGCCGGTGCCGGCGGCGCGTGCAATCTCCGCGCCGGGGCGGCTTCAGCCGGTGAACTTGTAGCCGATCCCGTGCACGGTGAGGAGGAAGCGCGGCGCGTGCGGGTCGGGCTCGATCTTCTTGCGCAGCTTGGCGACGTGCATGTCGACGGTGCGGGTGAGCGGCGCGTGGCGGTACTCCCAGACCGCGTCGAGGAGCTGCTCGCGGCTGACCACCTCGCCGCGGTGGCGCAGGAAGTAAGCGAGCAGGCGGAACTCGCGCGCCGTCAGCTCGAGCTCGTCGCCGCCGCGCGTGGCGCGGTGGCGGCGGATGTCGAGCTCGATGTCGCCGAAGCGCACCGGCCCGTCGGGCGAGGCACCGCCGGTGCGCCGGAGGAGCGCCTCGACGCGCGCGACGAGCTCGAGGAAGCCGAACGGCTTGGTGACGTAGTCGTCGGCGCCGGCGCGCAGGCCGACCACCTTGTCGAGCTCCTGGCCGCGCGCGGTGAGCATGATGATCGGGATCTGGCTGCCGGCGCCACGCAGCTCGCGGCAGACGTCGAGGCCGGTCTTCTTGGGCAGCATGACGTCGAGCACCAGCAGGTCGGGCGGCTCGCGGCGTGCGGCGTCGAGGCCGGACTCACCGTCCTTGACCAGGCGCACGTCGTAGCCCTCGGAGACGAAGCCGTCGCGCAGCGCCACCGACATCGACTCGTCGTCCTCGACGATCAGCACGCGCGGCATCGCTCAGGCCTCCGACACCCGCCCGCCGGCCTCCGCCGCCGGCGCGGCGCCGGCCGCGCCGGCGAGCGGCAGCCAGAGCGCGAAGGTGCTGCCGGCGCCGGGGCGGCTCGCCACCTCGATCCTTCCGCGGTGCGCCTCGGCGACGTGGCGCACGATGGCGAGGCCGAGGCCGCTTCCCTTGACGTCGTGCACCAGCCCGGTCGAGACGCGGTGGAAGCGGTCGAAGACTTTCTCCTGGTCGGCCTTGGGGATGCCGATGCCGTGGTCTTCGACCTCGACCACCGCCCACGCCCCGTCGCGCCGCACGCGCACCTCGACCTCGCGCGCCGCGCCCGAGTACTTGACCGCGTTGTCGAGCAGGTTGGCCACCGCCTGGCCGACGGCGCGCGGATCGATCGCCACCGGCGGCAGCGGCTCGCTGGCGGCGCGGTAGGCGAGGCGGAAGCCGCTCTGCGCCAGGCTGACGCGGAAGGTGCGCAGCGTCTCGGCGACGACCTCCTCCAAGTCGGCGGGGGCGATCTCGTAGCTCTTCCGCCCCGACTCGATGCGGGCGAGGTCGAGGATATTTTCGATCAGCGCGGTGAGGCGCCGGCTCTCGATCTCGATGAGCTCGCCGTACTCGCGCACCTTCTCCGGCGACTCGGCGCGCCCGAGCCGCAGCAGCTCGCCGAAGACGCGGATCGAGGCGAGCGGCGTCCTGAGCTCGTGCGAGACGTTGGAGACGAAGTCGTTCTTCATCTCCGAGAGCCGCATCTCGCGCGCCGCGGCGCGCAGGGCGAGGAGCACGCCGCCGGCGACCACCGCGGCGAGCGCCACCGAGAGCGCGAGGTTGAGCTGGAAGTTGCGCCGCGCCCACGCCGCCGGCGAGCGCCGCGGGCCGACGATCGCCACCGCGTGGTCGCGGAAGGGGAAGCCGAGCGTACGCACGCTCTCTTCGGCGCGCCCGCCGGGAGCGGCGCCGAAGGTGACCTCGCGGCCGCCGCCGTCGCGCAGCAGGATCGTCGGCTGGTCGTCGGCGGCGCGGCCGAGGGTCTCGGGCAGGGCCTTGGCGACGATCTTCGGCATCACTTGCCGCTCGAACTGTGCGGTGTCGACGAAGAGGCCGGCGAGGCCGACGAGCCTGCCGTCCTCGTCGAGGACGGGATTCAAGATCATGCGGTGCGCCGGCTCGCGGTCCTCGACGTGCAGGGCCGGCCGCTCGACGGTGCCGTGCTTCGACGCCAGCAGCTTCCACGGCGCCACCGCGACGTAGATGGCGCGCGCCTCCTCCGACCACGGCGGCTCGCCGAACTCGCGCGTGTCGGCGTCGTAGACGAGAGGCTGGCCGGCGCTCTCGCCGACGAGCGAGACGACGAAGAGCTTGCGCGCGCCGTCGGCGGCCTTCTTCTCGAAGTAGTAGGCGGCCTTGTGCAGGTAGCCGCCGGTGAAGAGGCCCGCCGGCAGGTTGAGCGCCCGCTCGCCGAGCGAGCGGTAGTGGAGCTCGACGGCCGATACCACTGCCGAGAGGTAGTTCTCGAGCGTGGCGCGGTGCGCCGCGGTCGAGGCGTGCTCGAGGCGCACCAGCCAGCGGTACTGCAGGCCGAGCAGCACGACGAGAGGCGCCAGGGCGGCGGCGACCACCAGCCAGGTGCGCCGCCGGCCGAGCGCGTGGCCGTTCGCGAGCTCGCTCATCGCCGCCGTTTAGATCACGTTCGCCCGCGCCCGCGCCAGCCTCCGCCGGCGGTTTGACGATCCTTTTACATCTCTTGACGCCGTTTTACTTGCCGCGCCGGACATTTACGAACGCCTCCCGTAGCTTGTCGCCATGGCGCCGCGATCCGCAATCGATCTCCGGGGGCAGGAGCGCGCGGCGCCCGCGCCGTCCGCTCCCGACGTCCGAGAGGAGAGAGCCATGAAGGGAAGCCTGCTGTCCGCATCCGTCGCCGCCGTCGCGCTGCTGTTCGGCGGCACCGCCGCCTACGCCGGCGGCGAGGCCTGCCGCGCGGCGCACACCCAGGCCGATTACCAGAAGATGGCGGAGAAGATGGCCGCCAAGGGCTGGCTCGGCATCGACACCGAGAAGACCGCCTCGGGCGCCTACGCGGTCAAGGCGGTCGTCGCGGGGAGCCCGGCCGAGCGCGCCGGCTTCCAGAAGGGCGACGTGCTGGTGGCGCTGAACGGCGTCCAGCTCGGCGACGAGAGCCAGAAGGACGCGCTCTACAAGGTGAAGTCCGAGCTCGGCCCCGGCAAGACGGCGACCTACACCGTGACGCGCTACGGCAGCGAGAAGGCGATCACGGCGACCTACGGCGAAGTGCCGCGCGACGTCCTGGCGGCGTGGCTCGGCGAGCACGTGCTCGAGCACACCTCGGTGGCGGTGGCCAGCGTCAACTGACGCCCGCGCAGATCGGTCGACATCGCTTCGGCGGCGCGCTGCTCTTGGTGGCGCGCCGCGGTTGCTTTTCCCGCGACGCCGAACTCAGTCGGGAGCGAGCGAGGCGACGAGGAGCTTCTTGGCGACCCGGTTGGTCGATGTGCGCGGCAGCGAGTCGCGCACGTGCCACTGAATCGGCACCTTGAACCGCGCCAGCCGCTCGCCACAAAACACCGCGAGCGCGGCGGGATCGACCGCGGCGCCCGAGCGCGGCACGACGAACGCCGCGATCTCCTCTTCGCCGAGCGCCCCCGGAACGCCGACGACCGCCGCCTCGCCCACCGCCGGATGGCTCTCCAGCACGCGCTCGACCTCGAGCGGCGAGACGTTCTCGCCGCGGCGGCGGATCATCTCCTTCGTCCGCCCGACGAAGGTCAGGTAGCCCTCGGCGTCGCGCGTCGCGAGATCGCCGGTGCGCAGGAAGCCGTCGGCGCGCAGCACGGCCGCGGTCGCCTCGGGATCCTCGAAATAGCCGGCGAACACGGTCGGCCCGCGCAGCAGGATCTCGCCCGTCTCGCCGGCGGCGACGTCGCGCGGCGCGGCGTCGCCGGCGGTCGCCGGATCGACCAGGCGGAGCTCCTGCCCCCACTCCTCGTCGGGATGCCGGCGCGCGAGGCCCATCGAAGCGAGCCGGCGATCGGGCGCGTCGAGCGGCGGCGCGAGCGGGTGGATCGCGCCGAAGGTGCACTCGGTCAGGCCGTAGCCGACGACCAGTCGCACTCCGAAACGCTCCTCGCAGCGGCGGTGGAGCTCTTCGCCGAGCGCCGGCGAGGAGTAGACGAGGCGCAGCGCGTGCGCGCGCTCGGCGTCGGCCGGCGGCGCGCCGAGCAGGATGCGCAGCATGGCACCGAGGGCGTTGACCACCGTGGCGCGCGACGCGCCCATCCAGCCCCAGAAGCGCGAGGCGCTGAAGCGCTCCTCGAGGACGAGCGTCGCGCCGGCGGCGAGCGCGCCCATCGTCGAGTAGAAACGCGCGTTGACGTGGGCGAGGGGCAGGCAGGTGGCGAGCCGGTCGTCGGCCGTCAAGTGCAGCCAGTCGGCGAACGCCTCGCCAGTGAGCATCATCGAGCGCGCCGTCTGCACCGCGGCCTTGGGCAGGCCGGTGGTGCCGGAGGTGAAGAGGAGCTCGGCGGGCGCGTCGGCCGGCGTCGGGCGAACGGCGGGGAAGGGGAGGTGGGGCGCGGCCAGCATCTCGGCGAGCGCGGCGGCGTCGATGTCTTCGGGCGCGCTCGCCGCGGCGCCGAGCGTCAGCCGCGGCCGCAGCAGCTCGCGCGCGGCGCGCAGCTCGGCCGCCGTCCACTGCGCGTGGAGCGGCGCGACGACGGCGCCGAGCTTGGCGGCGGCGAGCCAGGCGAGGAGGTGCTCGGGGCCGTTCGGCAGCGCGACGGCGAGGCGGTCGCCGGGCCGCAGGCCTCTCGCGTGGAGCTGCGCGGCGAGCGTGTCGGTGCGCTCGCCGAGCTCGCCGTAGGTCCAGCTGCGCTCGCGGCAGACGAGCGCCGTGCGCTCGGGGGCGCGCTCGCACTGGCGATCGAGCCAGCGGCGGAAGCTCGGCAGGTGCGGGGGCACGACGGGAATCCTACGGCGCTAGGCTCGTCCGCGAGATTCCGGCTCGCGTGGCTCCGTGCTGAAGCACGGCGGCCCGTGGACTCGGTGACGATCGCATTTCTCCTCGGGTTGGACCTTCGAAGGCCCGCCGCACGGAGAAATACGATTCGTCCCCGAGCTCCTCGGACAGAGAGGCTCCCCCGCTAAGGCACTCAAGCTCGCCTCGCGGGTCTTACGCCCGCGCTACCGCATCCGAGCCAGCTCGGCCTCCGCCGCGAGGACCGCGAACGCCCCCCACTGCGGATTGGTCAGCGTGCGCTCGAAGAGCTCGATTGCCCGCTCGCGCTCGCCGCGCAGCAGGTGCCACATCGCGACTCCGTACGTGCGCGTCGCGACGTCGACGGCGCCGCCCTCGCGCGCGAGCAGGTCCTCGGGGCCGATCTCGCCCTGGTAGAGCCGGATGCGGTCGAGGTAGACCTGATCCTCGACCACCTCGAGATCGCCGGCGACGGCGGCGAGCGCGGCGGCGGCCTCGTCGCGGCGGTCGAGGCGCGTGAGGGTGAGCCAGAGCCAGTCGGTCGCCGCCACCAGGCGGTCGTTCGAGCCGCGGGAGGTGGCGAGGCACGAGCGGTAGGCGGCGAGAGCCGCCGCGAAGTCGCCTTTCAGGTAGAGGGCGAGGCCGAGGTGGTAGTCGACGTTGAAGTGCGTCGTCGAGACCGGGATGCCGAGCTCGTTGGGCGCGCCGTCGGGCTCGACCTCGTCGGGGAGGTTCCGCTCGCGGATGAGCTCGGCGGCGCGCGAGAGGTCGGCGACGGCGCGGTCGAGCTCGCGCACCGTGAGGTAGCGGTGGCCGCGGTGGCGCAGGATGCGGACGTCGTCCGGGTGGCGGGCGAGGGCGTCGGTCAAGACCCGGATCGCCTCGCGGTAGCGGCCGAGGTAGCCGAGCCGGCGCGCCACCCAGATCGCCGAGTCCGGCTCGTCGGGGGCCTTGACGAAGTCGGCGTAGGCGCGCTCGAGGTCTTCCTCGAGCTTCTCGCGCGCCGCGGCGGCGAGCTCGGGGGCGAAGAGCGGGCGGCCGAGGAGCGAGGTCGCCTCCGGCTCGCGCCCGGGCTCCGGCGCCGCCTTGCCGAGGATGTGGCGGTCGAACCAGGCGAGGTAGCGCTCGTAGCGGTCCGCGACGAAGCTCGGCCGCACGAAGGTGTGGTTTTCGCCGGGATAGATGACCAGCTCGGTGGCGCGGTCCAGCCGGCGCAGCGCCTGGTAGAGCTGCTCGGAGTTGAGGAGAGGCACGTTCCAGTCGTCCTGGCCGCAGACGACGAGCGTCGGCGTCGTGATGCTCTCGACCTGGAAGAACGGCGAGAGGCGCAGCCAGAGGTCGGGATTCCGCCACGGCAGGCCGAGCTCCATCTCCCACTCGCGCTGGTACTGATCGTGGCCGTAGTTGGAGAAGTAGTTGAACTCGCTCGCGCCGCTGATCGCGGCCTTGAAGCGGGTCGACTTGGTGACGACGTAGTTGGTGAGCATGCCGCCGTAGCTCCAGCCGAAGACGCCGAGCCGCTCGGGATCGGCGATGCCGGTGGCGATCTCGTGATCGACCGCCGCCATCACGTCGTCGTAGTCCCGGTTCCCCCAGTCGGCCCAGATGGCGAACGCGAAGTCGCGCCCCCGCCCCGACGAGCCGCGCGGGTTGGCCATGATCACCTCGTAGCCGTGCGCGGCGACGAGCTGGCGCTCGAAGGTGAACTCGGTCGAGAACTGCGCCACCGGCCCGCCGTGCAGGCGAAGGACCGCCGGCACCGGCGTGCCCGCGACGTGGCCCGGCGGCAGGATGCGGAAGGCCTGGATCTCGGTGCCGTCGGGGCTCGCCGTGGTGAAGCGCACGACGGCGCCGAGCCGGACGCCGGCGAGCCACTCGTCGTTGGCGCGGGTCAGCCGCGCGAGCTCCTCGCCGTCGAGGCGCGAGATCTCGTACGGCTGGTGCACGCTCGACTCGAGCACGACGAGCTCGCCGCGCCGGCCGACGTCGAAGGCGGCGACGTGGCGCTCGCCGAAGACGACGTCCTCGACGACGCCGCCGGAGAGGTCGACGCGGCCGAGCGGCTGGTTGCCGCGGTCCTCGTAGAGGAAGAGCACGCCGGTGCCGTCGGCCGCGAAGCGCGGGGAGTCGACGACGCGGTCGAGGCCGGCGGTGAGCAGGCGGACCCCGCCGCCTTCGACCGGCGCGAGGGCGACGTTCGTCGAGTCGTAGTAGATCTCGCGCGGCTCGCCGCCCTGCACCCAGGCCAGCCAGCGGCCGTCGGGGCTGAAGGCGGGGGAGGAGTCGGTCGGCCCCGGCGCCGAGAGGCGCCGCGGCGCCGCGCCCGGGCGCGCCTCGACGAGGAAGACGTCGCTGTCGAAGTTGGCGTCCGGCGCGGCGGTGCGGTTGGAGACGAAGGCGACGAGCCGCCCGTCGGGCGACCAGACCGGCTCCGCGTCGTCGTACGGGCCGTCGGTGAGCTGCACGCTCGAGCGCGAGCGCAGGTCGAAGAGGTGGAGGTGATCGCGCCGCTCGTCGAGGAAGCCCTCGCCGTCGAGCTTGAACTGCAGCCGGCGGACGACGATCGGCCGCGGTCGCTCCTTGTCGCCGTCCTGCGGCCTGCGCTTCGGCTCCGGCTCGGGATCGCTCGCAACGAGGACGAGGCGCGAGGAGTCGGGCGACCAGGCGAGCTCCGCAACGCCGCCCGGCAGGTCGGTCAGCTTCTCGGGCTCGCCGCCGCGGCGGTCGAGGAGCCAGGCCTGGGCCGTGTCGCCGCCGCGAGCGGAGAGGAAGGCGAGCCAGCGGCCGTCGGGACTCCAGCGCGGCGAGCGATCGTTCGACTCGGGATCGCGAGTCAGCCGCACCGGCTCGCCGCCGCGCAGCGGCGCCATCCACAGGTCGCCGTCTTCGCGGTCGCGCTCGGCGTCGAGCGCGCTCACGGTGTAGGCGACCCAGGCGCCGTCCGGGCTGAGGCGGGGGTCGGCGACCTCGCGGAGCCGGTAGAGGTCGTCGACGCGCAGCGCGCGCCGGACCGGAACGGCCGCTGCGGGAAGCGTCGCCACGGCGAGCGCGACCAGGGCGGTCGAGAGCGTGCGGCGGATCGTCGGCATGCGAGCTCCTGGCAAACCGGGGTTAGACCTCCTGCCGCAGGAGCTCGCGCGCGATGACGAGGTGCTGGATCTCGGAGGTGCCCTCGTAGATGCGCAGCGCCCGCACCGAGCGGTAGAGCCGGTCGACGACCGTGCTGGCGAGCACGCCGCGGCCGCCGAAGATCTGCACGGCGTCGTCGACGATGCGCTGCGCCGCCTCGGTGGCGAAGAGCTTGGCCTGCGCCGATTCGAGCGTGAAGCGCTCGGCGCCCGAGTCGGCGGCGTGCGCCGCGCGCAGGGTCAGCAGCCGCGCCGCCGCGAGGTCTGTCGCCATGCGCGCCAGCTTCTGCTGCACGAGCGGCATCTCGGCGAGCGGCATGGTGAACTGCTGGCGCACGCGCGCGTAGCCGAGGGCCTCTTCGAGGGCGCGCGCCGCCATGCCGCACGCCGCCGCCGCCACCGTCGGGCGCAACCGGTCGAGCGACCGCATGGCGAGCTTGAAGCCGCCGCCCTCGTCGCCGAGGCGGTTCGCCGCCGGAATCCGGCAGCCCTCGAACGACAGCTCGCCGAGCGGATGCGGCGCCGACATCACCTGCGGGCCGAGGAAGACGAGACCCGGCGCGTCGGCCGGGACGACGAAGCAGGAGATCCCCTTGCGCCCGAGCCCGGGATCGGTCGACGCGAAGACGCAATAGAAGTCGGCGATCCCCGCGTTCGAGATCAGCCACTTCCAGCCGTCGAGAACGTACTGGTCGCCCTCGCGCCGCGCTTTCGTCGCGATGGCGCCGACATCGGATCCCGCTTCGGGCTCGGTCATGGCGAAGGCGGCCATGGCGCGGCCGGTGGCGACCGCCGGGAGCCAATGGCGCTGCATCGCGGCGTTGCCGGAGAGCACGATCGGCATGGCGCCGAGCGCCTGCAGGGCGTAGACGGCGTCGGCGAGGGGCGAGGCGCAGGCGAGGGCCTCGCGGACGAGCGACAGCGCCCGGAGCGAGAGCGTCGGCGCGGTGCCGCCGAACTCGGCGGGCACGGCGTGGCGCAGCCATCCGGTCTCGCCGAGCAGCGCGAGCAGCTCGCGCGCCTCGCGCCGCGCTTCGTCGTCGTCCTCGGGCGCACGGCGGGGCGCGACGCGATCGCGGGCGAAGTCGCGCACCGCGCGGGCGAGAGCGTGCAGCTCCTCGTCGAAGAAGAAGTCGAACTCGCGCAGCGCGATCGAGCCGAGAGGCATCGTTTTCTCGAGTCTAGCGCTTCGTCGCCCGGGGGAGGCGCCGGCCCGATCTCCTATCGCTGCTTGCGCTTGCGCTGACCGAGCTCGCGCAGCGCGTCGAGCGCCCGGCGGTCCTGCGGCCCGAGCAGCCGCGCCGCCTGGCGATCGTGCTCCTCGGCCTCGGCGAGGCGGCCGAGGTGCGCGGCGATCTCGCCGGCGTAGAGGCAGGCCTCGGCGCAGGCGGGATCCACGCGCTGCGCGTCGACGAGCTCCTCGAGCGCTCGCGCGGCGTTCGTCGACGGCGCCAGGCGGAACCGGCAGTGCGCCGCCTCCGCCAGGTAGAGGCCGTTCTGCGGGTCGCAGTCGGCGGCGAAGTCGAGCTGCTGCTGCGCCAGGTCGAGCTTGCCGGCCTGCTTGAATGCCAGCCCCTTCTTGAATTGCGCATCGGCGTCGAGCAGGTCGGTCTCGATGCGGAAGTCGTGCCCGGCAGCGGGCCGGTCGGCCTCGGCGCGGCGCTCGCGGCGGGCGCGCAGGAGCCCCTCGAAGGCATCCGCGTCGAGCAGCTTCGCGTAGGCGAGAACGCCGGCGAGGAAGATTTCCGTGACGCGGTCGGCGACGTCGCCGCGACCGCTCTCGCGCCACGGCCAGGGCGCGAACGCGCGGCTGAACTCGACGAACCGGCGGTCGATCTCGCGCGCCGTCGCGACCTCGTCGACGCCGAGCAGATCGAACGGATCGCGGTCGCGGAACGTCTCGTAGAGGGTGCGGATCTCGTCGAACGAGGCGCCGGCGGGCGTGGGCGCGATCGCCTCGGCGGCCGGCGGAGGCGCGGAGCCGGCCGCGGCGAAGGGCTCGACCAGCGGCGGCGGCGCTGCGGGAGGCGGCGTCGCGCGCGGCGTCGGCGGAGCCGCGGGCGGCCGCGGCGCCGGCGCGGCGTCGGCCGCGGTGGGCGCCGGCTCGGGCGCCGGCAAGACGCCGCCCAGCAGGGCGAGCGCCAGCAGCGAGCGCGCCACCTCGGCCGGCCGCCCGGCGCCGGAGACGAGCAGCTCCTCGAAGCGGCGCGGCGTCTCGAGCTGCGCCAGCAGCCTGCGCTCGCGCTCGCCCAGGCGCAGCGTGCTGCGCTCGGCGGTGAGCAGATCGCCGCGCACGAGCGGGCGGCCGGCGAGCGGCGCGATGGCGCGCTCGAGGCCCTCGCGCGGCATGAAGCGCGTGATGCCGGTGAGCACGAGCTGCGGCACGCGCACGCGCAGCGCCGACGAGCTCGGGATCTCGCCGCGCTCGACAGCGATCTCGCCGTCGCGCCAGGTGAACAGGTCGAGCAGCTTCTTGGCCAGGTTCTGTTGCATCACCTTGTGGAGGTCGGCCTCGTCGATGCGCCCGGCCTGGAGCAGGATCTGGCCGAACAGTCTGCCCTCGGCCGACGAGCGCGCGAGGAGCACGGTCTCCTCGTCCCGGCTCAGCCGGCCGATCGAGACCAGAAAGCGGCTGAGCGTCTCGTGGACGAGATTCGAGCGGCAGTCGATCGGCGTGCCGGCGGAGAGCAGCACCCGCTTTTCGAGCGGGCCGCGTCGCGCCACCAGCATGCCGGTGGTGCCGGCCGCGTGGTGGGCGACGAGCAGCAGCGCGAACGGGACCCGGTCGATCGACGCCGAATCGAGCGCGGCGACCTGGCGGAAACGGGCCGTGTCGGCGAACACCGGTCGGGCATTGTAGTCGACCCATCCGGGAAGGGAGCGGGACGCGGCAACAGCGGCGGCAACGCAGCAGATCCTGCGCCGAGCTGCTCATCGGGGGTACCGATTCGGGCGGCGCCGAGGCGGGCGCGCCGCGTCGACTCGGACGACCCGCGTTGACTTGGACGAGCGGCGTTGAATATGCTTCGCCGGCTCGGGCGAGGGAGGTTAGCTCAGCGGTAGAGCACCTGCCTTACACGCAGGGGGTCGAAGGTTCGAATCCCTCACCTCCCACCAGGGAGGGCCGAGTCCCGAGGCTCTTTCGACGGCATCCAAGCGGGGGCGTAGTTCAGTTGGTTAGAACGCCGGCCTGTCACGCCGGAGGTCGCGGGTTCGAGCCCCGTCGCTCCCGCCAACATCACTCGCCTCGAGTCGGCAGCGGAGGACCGTGAAATGCGCGACAAGATCAAGCTCGTCTCCTCGGCCGGGACCGGCTACTTCTACACCACGACGAAGAACAAGCGGACGACCACCGAGAAGCTGCGCATGAAGAAGTACGACCCCAAGGTGCGCAAGCACGTCGAGTTCGTGGAGGAGAAGCTGCGCTGAAGGACGCGCTTCTCGCTCCCGCGCTCCACGAGTCCCGGCGCCGCCGGGACTTTTTCATTTGAGGGAGAATTGCGGCCGTGAGCGCATCGGCCCCCGCCGCCGCGGGCGGCACGCTGGTCGTCCGCGGCGGCACGCTGGTGACGATGGACGCCGCCGCGAGCGTGCTGGGCGGGCGCGATCTGCTCGTGCGCGAGGGCGTCATCGCCGCGGTCGGCATCGGCCTCGAGGTGGCGGCGGGGACGAGCGAGCTCGACGCGCGCGGCTGCTTCGTCCTCCCCGGCCTGATCCAGGGCCACCTCCACCTCGGGCAGACGATCTTCCGCGGCCTGGCCGAGCGGCGGCGACTGCTCGCCTGGCTGCGCGAGCGCATCTGGCCGCTCGAGGCGGCGCACGACGCGGAGAGCGCGCACGCCTCGGCCCTCCTCGGCGCCGCCGAGTGCCTGCTCGGCGGCACGACCACGATCCAGGAGATCGGAATCGGACCCGAGGCCGAGGCGCTCCTCGACGGCATCGTCGCGTCGGGGCTGCGCGGCTTCGCCGGCAAGTGCCTGATGGACACGGGCGAGGGCCTGCCCGAGCGCCTGCGCGAGCCGACGGCGCGCTGTCTCGACGAGGCCGAGACGCTCGGCGAACGGCTGGCGCGCGCCAGCGGCGGGCGCCTGCGGCCGGTCCTCAATCCGCGCTTCGCGCTCTCCTGCTCGGAGACGCTGCTGCGTGGCACGGCCGAGCTCGCCGCGCGGCGCGGCTGGCCCGTGCACACGCATGCCCTCGAGCAGCGCGACGAGACCGCCGCGGTGCGCCGCGCCTGGCAGGGGCGTGACGAGATCGCCCTCTTCCGCGACTTCGGGCTGCTCGACCGCGACCTGCGCATCGCGCACGGCGTCTGGCTCGAGCGGCGCGACCTCCCCGAGCTCGCGCGGCGGCGCTTCAGCGTCGTGCACTGTCCGGGCTCGAACCTGAAGCTCGGCTCGGGCATCGCGCGCGTGGCGCAGATCCGCCGGGCGGGGATCCCCGTCGGCCTCGGCGCCGACGGCGCGGCGTGCAACGACCGGCTGGACGCGTGGAGCGAGATGCGCCTCGCCGGCCAGCTCGCCGCGCTGCGCGAGGGGCCGGCCGCCGGCGGCGGCCTCGACGCTCTGCGCCTGGCCACCAGCGAGGGCGCGCGGGCGCTCGGCATCGAGCACGAGGTCGGCTCGCTCGAGGTCGGCAAGCGCGGGGACTTCGTCATCGTGGCCGTCGACCGGCCCGAGCTGGTGGCGGCGGAGGGGGTCGACCCGCACGACCTGCTCGCCTTCGCCGCCGGCCGCGAGAGCGTGCGCGACGTGGCGATCGACGGCGAGCTGCACGTCGAGAGCGGGCGGCTGCGGCGCCTCGACCTCGGGCGCGTGAAGCGCGAGGCGCGCGCGGCCGCCGACCGGGTGGCGCGGCGCGCCGGCGTCGCCTAGTCGCCCGCCGCCGCTTGCGCTAGAATCAACGCCTCGTCGGAGCCGTCCGTCCGGATCGGCTCACCGCCCTCGGGCGTGCCCCTCTCCAGAAACGGAGAGGGGAATTGGAGATCCAGAAGCAGGAATCCGTCTCGGCGCTGCTCGCGCGTTGCGCGGCGACGCCGGCGGCGGCCGCGGCCGAGTGGTCGCGGCTCGCCGCACGCCTGACGCCGCGGCTGCGCGGCGCGGTGACCGGAGCGTTGGCGCGCTGCGGGGCGCCGTTTCGCGGCGAAGTCGTCGAGGAGCTCGTGCAGGAGGTGTGGTGCCGACTGCTGGCGGCCGACCGCCGGGCGCTGCGCGACTACCGCGGCGGCTGCGACCGGGAGGCCTCCGCCTACCTGCGGCGCGTCGCCACCACCGTCGTCTACGACCGCCTGCGCGCCGACCGCGCCGGGAAGCGCCGGCCGCCGCGCCTGCTGGCGCTCGAGGCGCCGCTCGTCGAGAGCGGCCGCTTGGCCGACCGCAGCGGCTGTCCAGAGCGGCGGCTGCTCGCGCGCGAGCAAATGCGCGGCCTGGCGCGGCTGTGCGCCCAGCTCGTCGCCGGACGCCGGCGCCGCGAGCGGCTGATCGTCGCCCGCCTGGCGCTCGTCGAGGGGTCGTCGTCGAGAGAGATCGTCGCTCACGTCGGTGCACCGTGGACGGCGGCGCGCGTCAATTCGTTCCTCTTCCGCCTGCGCCGGCGGCTGGAAGCGCGCGGCGTGCGGCTGGCGGTGCGGGCGCGCGGCACGGCGGCCTGAGCGGGCGGCGGCCGGCGCCGCGCCGGCCGGTAGACTGCGGCGGTGCTCGTCGTCCACGACCCGCGCACGCTCGCCCACGCCGTGCCGCCGGGATTCCCGGAGCGGCCGGAGCGCGTGTCGCGGCTGGTGCAGGCTCTCGCTGTCGATCCGCGCTTCGAGCTGCGGGAGGGGAGAGGCGCCTCCTCCGACGAGGCGGCGCTCGCGGCCGTCGAAACGGTGCACGACGCGGGCTACGTCGAGCGTTTCCGCCGCGCGGTGGCGCGCGGCGACGGCCTTCTCGACTCGGCCGACAACCCGCTCTCGGCCGGCACCTTCGACGCCGCCCTGGCGGCGGCGCGAGCCACCCTCGTCGCGCTCGAGCACGTGCTCGCGCACGGCGCGGCCGCTTTCGCCGCCGTCCGCCCGCCCGGGCACCACGCCGAGCGCGCGCAGGCCATGGGCTTCTGCTACTTCAACCACGCCGCGGTGGCCGCCGAGCGGGCGCTGAGCGCGGCCGGCTGCGAAAGGGTGGCCATCGTCGACGTCGACGTGCATCACGGCAACGGCACGCAGCATCTGTTCGAGGCGCGGGCCGACGTGCTCTACGCGAGCGCCCACCAGTACCCGTTCTATCCCGGCACCGGCGCGGCGGGCGAGCGCGGTCGGGGGGCGGGCGCCGGGCTCACCGTCAACGTGCCGCTCGCCGCGGGCGGCGGCGACGACGAGTGGCTGGCGGCGCTCGACGGGACGATTCTGCCCGCCGTCGAGCGCTTCGCGCCGGAGCTGCTCGTCGTTTC
Organism: Thermoanaerobaculia bacterium; assembly: GCA_036397015.1. GTDB lineage: Bacteria > Acidobacteriota > Thermoanaerobaculia > Multivoradales > JAGPDF01 > JACTMI01. The sequence goes on along the minus strand of DASWJT010000079.1, from coordinate 18,060 downwards.
GGCGGGTTTCGACGCCTGGCGCGGGGACCCCGTGGGCGGCATGCGGGTGAGCGAGGCCGGCTTCGCGGCGATGGGCAGGCGCCTCGGCGAGCTCGCCGAGCGCCGCTGCGGCGGACGGCGGCTGTTGCTGCTCGAGGGCGGCTACGACGTGGCGGCGCTGCCGCGGCTCGTGCGGGCGCTGTCGACGGGGAGGGAGGCGGAAGCGGCGGCGGCCGGCTGAAGCCGCGCGCTCAGTGGCGGATCGTCTCGGCGGTCTGCACGGCCGGCAGCGGCGTCAACCCCTTGCGCTGGGCGAGCAGCGTCGCGGCGCGCGGGAAGAGCGACAACGCGGACTGGATCTGCGTGTCGCCCTCGGCCAGCACCTGGTGCGCCGCCTCGATGCCGTACTTGGCGCCGAGCACCTCGGCCCGGATCTGGCGCAGGACGACGTCGCGGTTCCCGGCGTCGGCGAGGATGGCGGCGGCCTCCGCGGCGGTCTGCAGCTTCTCGTCGACCAGCCACGTCGCGAACTGGCGCTCGACATCGGCGTCGGGCCGCCAATCGCGCGCCACCGACTCGTGGCGATTGGCCCAATCGACGGCGAAGCGGAAGAAAGCCGAGCGCGCGAAGAGGAACTGCAGGGTCGGCGGCAGCTCGTGCGGCTCGACCTTCACGTCGGGCGTGATGCCGCCGCCGCCGTAGACCTTGCGGCCGAGGTCGGTGGCGAACTCTTCGCCGGGCCGCTGTGCGCCCTCGGCCGGCCCGGCGTCGGTCTCGTCGGCGTCGGTGCGCGCGTAGTAGTCGATGAAGGAATGGTAGTCGCGCTGGATGAGGCGGCCGGAGGGCGTGTAGTACTTGGCCGTGGTGAGCGCCAGGCCGGCACCGTAGGAGAGGTTGAAGACGGTCTGCACCAGCCCCTTGCCCCACGTTGGCGTGCCGACGACGAGCCCGACGTCGTGATCCTGGATCGCGCCGGAGACGATCTCCGACGCCGACGCCGTGCCGGCGTTGACGAGCACGACGAGCGGCAGGTCGAGCGGGGCGTAGCGCCCGTCGGCCTCGAAGCGCTGCATCGAATCGCGTACGCGGCCCCGCGTCTCGACGACGAGGTCGCCGGAGTCGACGAACTGCTCGGAGACCTCGATCGCCTGGTCGAGCAGCCCGCCGCCGTTGTTGCGCAGGTCGAGCAGCAGGCGGTCCATGCCTTCGCCGCGCAGCTCTTCGATGGCGCGCGCCACCTCGCTACCGGTCGAGCGCGAGAAGTCGGAGACCGAGATGTAGCCGGTGCCGGGCGCCAGCATGTAGGCGTAACGCACCGTCGACTGCGGGATCTCGGCGCGCACGACGGTCATCTCGAGCGCCTCGGGGAAGCCGGCGCGCAGGATGGTGATGTGGACCTCGGTATCCTTCGGCCCCTTGAGCTTCGCAACCGCCTCGTCGACCGTCATCTTCGAGGTCGGCTCGCCTTCGATGAGATGGATGATGTCGCCGGCGCGGATGCCCAGCCGCGACGCCGGCGTGCCCTCGATCGGCGTGATCACCGTCAGCCGGCCGTTGCGCTGCCCGACCAGGATGCCGAGGCCGAAGAAGCTCGCTTGGTGCCTCTCGCGCATCTGCGCGTTGGCCTCGGCCGAGAGGAACGTGGTGTGGGGGTCGAGCGTGCGCAGCATGCCGTGGATCCCGGCGTAGACGAGGTCGCGGTAGGTGACGTCGCGGCCGTAGCTCGTCTGCGCGGCCTCGAGCACTTCGGTGAGCAGGCGCAGGTTCTCGTGCGTGCGGCTGGTGTTGGCGAGCAGGCGGTCGCCGGCGACGGCGCCGCCGAGCGTGGCGAGGGCGAGGGCGGAGAGCGAGGCGATGCGCCAGGCCGGTCGCATGGCCGAGAACTTTAACACGCGCGCGGCGACGGACCTTGCCGCGCTCGCGTAGGATGGAGCGTCAGGGGAGAGCGCCGCGGCGCGCACCGCCGCCTCGTGGGCGGCCGCGCCGACGCCGGGCCTCCCCGGCTGGAGCTCGGATGTTCGGTTCGCTCGGATTCACCGAAATCGCCTTCATTCTCGTGCTGGCGCTGCTGCTGTTCGGGCCCAAGCGCCTGCCCGAGATCGGGCGCACCCTCGGCAAGGGGCTGGCCGAGTTCCGCCGGGCTTCGAACGACCTGCGGCGCACGCTGGAGAGCGAAGTCGCGCTCGACGAAGCGGACCGCAAGCGGCCGGCGGCGGCGTCCGCGCCGAGCCCGGCGGCCCCGACGCAGCCGCTCACGGCAGCGGCACCCGCGCCGACCGCGGAACCGAACGGCGACACACCGGCGGCGGCGGGAGCGCGGTCGCCTCTCGGCAGCGTCGAGCGCTCGGACTGAGCGCCGATGGCCGAGCCGACTCCCGTGCCCCGGCAGGCCGCCGACGAGGCGCCGCCGGAAGATCTCGCCCGCATGCCGCTGCTCGAGCACCTCGAGGAGCTGCGCCGCCGCATCCTGCGCTCGCTGCTCGCCCTCGCCATCGGCGTCGCGGCGTGCATGAGCTGGGCGCCGGAGCTGCTGCGCTTCCTGGCGCGGCCGATCTATCGTTTCCTGCCGCCGGGCGCGAAGCTCGCCGTGCTCGGCGTCACCGATCCGTTCCTTCTCTACTTCAAGACCGCGCTGCTCGCCGGCACGTTCGTCGCGTTCCCGGCGCTGCTCTGGCAAGCGTGGCAGTTCGTCGCCCCCGGCCTGTACAAGAAGGAGCGGCGGTGGATCGGTCCCTTCGTCTTCGTCGGCTGGATCTTCTTCCTCGGCGGCGGCGCCTTCGCCTACTATGTGGCTTTCCCCTTCGCGGTCCAGTTCCTGCTCGAAATCGGCGTTGACTTCGAGCTCGTCATCACCGCCGAGCGCTACTACGGCTTCCTGCTCACCGTCGTCCTCGGCCTCGGACTGATGTTCGAGCTGCCGCTCGCCCTGACGCTCGCGGCGCGGGTCGGGCTGGTGACCTCGGGCTTCCTGCTCCGCAACTTCCGCTGGGCCGTGCTCGTCATCTTCGGCGTCGCGGCGGTGATCACGCCGACGGCCGACGTCGTCAACCTCTGCATCTTCGCGGTGCCGACCATCGGCCTCTACCTGCTCGGCGTCGGGGGCGCGGCGGTGATGGGCAAGCGGCGGGCGCGGGAGGCGGCGAGCGGCTGAGCCGGGCGCCGCGCCGCGCGAGGGTTGCGCTAGGCTGGGCCGAACTTCGCGGGGGAGGTCCCGGAGATGCGGATCCAATTCGCCTGGGTAGGTGCGTGTGCCTGCGTGCTCGCGTTCGCGGGAGCCGCGTCGACGGCTGCGGCCGAAGCGCCACGGATGACCATCTCCCGCGCCAGCGGACCGATCGAGCTCGACGGCGACCTCGGCGACGCGGGCTGGCAGGGCGCCCTCGTCGTCGATCGTTTCTACGAGATCGATCCCGGCGACAACGTCGAACCCAAGGTGGCAAACCGCGCCCTGCTCGCCTACGACGATCGCTTTCTCTACGTCGGCCTCGAGCTCGCGGACCCGCAGCCCTCCCGCATCCGCGCGCCCCTGACGGATCGCGACGTCGCCCTCACCTCGATGGACTACGCGGGCATCTTGATCGACAGCCGCAACGACGGCAAGACGGCGCAGGAGTTCCTCGCCAATCCGCGCGGCGTGCAGTACGACCTGGTGTGGAGCGACATCGCCGGCGAAGACTTCGCTCCCGATTTCTACTGGGAATCGGCCGCCCGCACGACCTCGGCCGGCTGGAGCCTCGAGCTCAAGATCCCGTTCTCGAGCCTGCGCTACGCCGGGCAGGAGCCGGTCTTCGGCATCCTCCTCTTCCGCAACTACCCGCGCGACTTCCGCTACCAGATCGCTTCGGTACCGGTGCCGCGCGAGACCGAATGCCTGATCTGCAACGCGGCGCAGCTCGCCGGCTTCAGCGGATTGCCGCGTGGCGCCCACTGGGTGGCGGCTCCCTACGTCGCCGGGGACCAGACCGAGCGCGCCGAGGGGGGCCCGGGCTCCGAGCTCGTCGAGAACGGCGTGGACGGCAACGCCGGCCTGGACGTGAAGTGGAGCCCGAATCCGAGCGTCGCGATCGACCTGACGGTCAACCCCGACTTTTCGCAGATCGAGTCCGACGTCGGCCAGATCGCGACCAATCAGCGCTTCGCGCTCTTCTTCCCCGAGAAGCGGACGTTCTTTCTCGAGGGCGCCGATCTCTTCTCGACTCCGATCCAAGCGCTCTACACGCGGACGATCACCGCTCCTCGCGGCGGGGCGCGCGCCACCGGCCGCTGGGGCAGGACGAGCTTCACCGCGATGGCGCTGCAGGACCGCGGCGGCGGGCTCGTCGTGCTGCCCGGCCCGACCGCGTCGGACGTCGCGCTGCAGGATTTCGAGTCCGACGTCTTCGCCGCCCGGCTGCGCAGCGACCTGAGCCAGGGATTCCTGAGCTTCCTGGCCACCGGCCGCGAGATCGACGGCGGCGGCTCGAACTGGGTCTACGGGCCCGACTTCGAGTGGCGGCCGACGGACGCGGACACGGTCAAGGCGGAGTGGCTGTGGAGCCGCAGCGAGACTCCGAACCGTCCCGAGCTCGCCGAGGAGTGGGACGGGCGCGAGCTCGACGACACCGCCGGGCTCTTCTCCTGGCGCCACGAGACGGGCAAGCAGTACTGGGTCATCGAGGCGCGCGAGCTGGGCGACGAGTTCCGCGCCGACAACGGCTTCGTGCCGCAGGTCGGCTACCGTTCGGCAAACGCCGACCTCGGCTACACCTGGCACTTCCAGGGACCGTTCTCGAGCCTCCGCCTCTTCGTCACCGGCGAGCGCGCGGAGCCGACCGCCGCCGACGCGCGCGAGGACCTGCTGCGCAGCGAGGGCGTCGGCTTCGAGCTCGACGGCAAGTTCGACTCGGCGATCGGTGCCTGGTATGTCGACGAGGAAGTCTTCGTCCGCACTCGCCTGCTGCCGCGCACCCAGTGGCGGCTGCTCTTCGAGATCAGCCCGGGCGCCGCGTTCCCGCACTTCCGCGTCGAGGGCTCGGTCGGCGACGAGATCGATTTCGACAACGAGCGCGAGGGCTCGGGGGCGAGCCTGACGGCGACGGCGACGATCCGCGCTGGCGACCACCTCGAGATCAAGGTCGACGGCGAGCGCTCGTGGGTCGACGTCGACGACGTCGACCGCGTCGACGCGACCGGCCGGCGCGACGCCCGGCTCTTCACCTCCGAGCTCTGGCGCGCCAAGGCGACGTACAACATCACCGCCCGCGCCTTCCTGCGCGCCATCGGCCAGTGGACCACCGACGAGCGCGATCCGACGCTCTACCTCTTGCCGGTCGAGGCGCGCACTCACGACTTCCAGGGCTCGCTGCTCCTCGCCTACAAGCTCAACTGGCAGACGGTGTTCTACATCGGCTACAACGATCTCGAGGAGGAGCTCCGCGATCCGCTGAGCGGACGGCGGCGCAGCGAGCCGGTCGAACGCCGGATCTTCGTCAAGCTCTCCTACGCCTTCCAACGGTGAGCCGGGGCAGGGTTCGCGGCGCCGGACGCGCTCTCTCTGCTCCCTATCGCGTCGCGCGCTCGTCGCTCGCCGGACGTGAGCAGCTCGCCGCGGTGGCGACTCGCCCCATCGCCCGCGGCGAGACCATCTGCCGTTTCTCCGGCCCGCAGTTCACCCGCGCCGAAATGATCGCGCTCCTCGCCGCCGGCCGCGTGCGCTCGGGCGACGATCCGTTCGAGCTCGGCGTCGATCGCTGCATCCGGCTGCCGCGGCGGTATCTCTGCTTCAACCACAGCTGCGAGCCGAACGCCATCTTCGCCCGCGAGCGGGACCTCCTGGCGCTGGTCGACATCGCCCCGGGTGAAGCGATCACCTACGACTATTCGACGAACGCCTCGAGCCGTCACGGCTATCGGATGAAGTTCCGCTGCGCCTGCGGCGCGCCGAGCTGCCGGGCCACGATCGGCGACGTTTCGAGCCTGCCGGAGGCGCGCCTGCGCGCCTACTACGACAGCGGTTGGCTGCAGGACTACATTCGCGAGGAGGCGCGCGAGCTGCTGGTCGCGGTGCGGAGCGCGACGTAGTCTCGTCGGCGGCGCCGGCGGCGACTCCGGCTCCGCACGGGCTCTCAGCCGCGCGCCACCTCTTCCGCGAAGTGGCAGGCGGCGGCGCGGCCGGGGGCGAGCGGTCGCAGCGCCGGCTCGTCGGCGCGGCAGCGCTCTTCGGCCCGCGGGCAGCGCGGATGGAAGCGGCAGCCGGAGGGGAGCGCCGCGGCGTCCGCCCGCTCGGCGCGCGGCAGCGTCTCGTCACGGGCGCGGCGGCGCGACGGATCCGCCGCCGGATTGGCGGCGACCAGCGCCCGCGTGTAGGGGTGCGCCGGCGCGGCCAGCACGGCGCGCGTCGGGCCCTCCTCGACGATGCGGCCGAGGTACATCACCGCCACCCGCTCGGCCACCGCCGCGGCAGTAGCGAGATCGTGCGTGACGAGCAGGACGGCGATCCGGTGCGTCCGACGGAGCCGGGCGAGCAGGTTCAGGATCTCCGCCCGGACGCTGACGTCGAGCATCGAGACCGGCTCGTCGGCGAGCAGCAGGGCGGGCCCGGTGGCCAGAGCCGAGGCGATCGCCACGCGCTGGCGCTGGCCGCCGGAGAGCTCGGCGGGGCGGCGGGCGAGGAAGAACTCCGGCGGTTCGAGGCCGACTTCGGCGAGCAGCTCGCGGACGCGCGCCGTTCGTTCGTCCGGCGCGCCGCCGAGGCCGTGGACGACCAGCGGCTCGGCGACGATGTCGCCGATCGTCTGGCGCGGGTCGAGCGACTCGTAGGGGTCCTGGAAGACGACCTGCACGCGGCGGCGCAGCGCGCGCAGCTCGGAGCGCGAGCACGTCGCGAGGTCGCGTCCCTCGAGCTCGACGCGCCCGGCGGTGGCCGGCTCGAGCGCCGCGGCCACGGCGAGCAGCGTCGACTTGCCCGAGCCGCTCTCGCCGACGAGGGCGACCATCTCGCCGGAGTCGAGGCGCAGCGAGACGCCGTCGAGCGCCCGCACGCCGCCGCCCGGTGCGCCCGGCGCGCCGTAGACCTTGACCAGGTCGCGGATCGCCAGCAGGGGCGCGCTCACGGCTCCGCCAGGTGGCAGCTCACGCGTTGGCCCGGGACGAGCGCGCGCAGCTCGGGAGCCTCGTGGCGGCAGCGCTCCACGGCGAGCGCGCAGCGCGCCGCGAAGCGGCAGCCGGGCGGCGGCGGATCGAGGCGCGGCGGCGCGCCGGGGATCGTGCGCAGCACCTCGGCCGGACGGTCGAGGTCGGGAAAAGCGGCGAGCAGCGCCTGGGTGTAGGGATGCCGCGGCCGGTGGAACAGATCGTCGACGCTCGCCGTCTCCGCCACCGTGCCGCCGTACATGACGACGACGCGATCGCACATCTCGGCAACCACTCCCAGATCGTGGGTGACCAGCACGACGGAGAGGCCGAGCTCGTCCCGCAGCTCGCGCAGGAGGTCGAGAATCTGCGCCTGGACGAGCACGTCGAGCGCGGTGGTCGGCTCGTCGGCGAGCAGCACGCGCGGCGAGCAGGCGAGCGCCATCGCGATCACCGCCCGCTGCCGCATGCCGCCCGAGAGCTCGTGCGGGAAGCTCCCGGCGCGCGAGGCGGCGATGCCGACCCGCTCGAGCAGCTCGCGCACGCGCAGGGCGACGAGCTCGGCGGTCTGCAGCTCGCTCTGGCGCAGGATCGCCTCGCGGATCTGACTGCCCACCGTGCGCACCGGATTGAGCGCGTTCATCGCTCCCTGGTAGACGAGCGAAATCTCGCGCCAGCGGATGGCGGCGAGCTCGCGCTCGCCGAGACCGACGAGCTCGCGTCCGCCGAGCCGGATCGAGCCGGCGGCGACGCGGGCGCCTTCGGGCAACAGGCCGAGCAGGCTCATCAGCACGGTGGTCTTGCCGCAGCCACTCTCGCCCACCAGCCCGAGGATCTCGCCGGAGCGCAAATCGAAGCTCACGCCGTCGACCGCCCGCACCGGCTCCGCGGCCGGGCCGGGATACTCGATCGTCAGGTCGCGCACGCTGAGCTCGGCAGCGGCGGATCCGGCTTCGGCGTCGCGCCGGCCGCGCCCGTGCGTCGCCCGCGGCGAGCCGACCGCGAGCAGGTTGCGCCGCGTCGCCGCCGCCGTCGTCTGCTCGAGCCCGAAGCCGACCAGCGTCGCGCCCAGCACCACGGCGACGATCGCCGCTCCCGGCGCGACGAGCGCCCACCACGCGCCCGCCGAGAGCGCGCCGCGGGCGAGGGCGAAGCTCAGCATCCGGCCCCAGCTCGGCAGCTCCGCGTCGCCCAGCCCGAGAAACGAGAGCGTGCTCTCGGCGAGAATCGCCTGCGACACCACCAGCGCGCCGTTGGCCGCGATCAGCGGCAGCACCTGCGGCAGCACGTGGACCATCAGCGTGCGCGTCTCGCTCGAGCCGAGGGAGCGCGCCCGGCGGACGAAAGCGCGCTCCTTGACCGCCAGCGTCTGCGAGCGGACGAGGCGCGCCGTGCCGGGCCAGGTGACGAGGCCGATGACCAGGATCAGGCTGGCGAGGCCCGGACGGGTGACGGCGACGAGGACGATGGCGAGCGGCAGCGCGGGCAGGACGAGGGCGACGTCGGTGAGCCGCATCAGGAGGCTCTCGGTGCGCCCGCCGGCGAAGCCGGCGACGAGCCCGACGCCGCCGCCGACGGCGACCGAGATCACCGAGGCGACGAGGCCGACGAGCAGCGACACGCGCGCCCCCCAGAGGAGCTCGATCAGGACGTCGGTGCCGGCGTCGTCGGTGCCCAGCCAGTGGCGCGCGGACGGCGGCGCGAAGACGTCGCCGGTGGTGAGCGGCCGGTCCGGCGCCGCCGGGCCGAGCAGCGGCGCCGCCAGCGCGGCGACGGCCGCCACGACGAGGAGCGCGGCGCCGATCCGCACCTGCCGCCGCTCGGCGGCGAGCCGTTGCGCCGTCGGCGTGCTCAACTCCGCCTCGTGCGCGGGTCGAGGTGCGGGTAGAGCAGCTCGACCGCGAGGTTCGCCAACACGACGCTCACCGCCAGCAGGAGGAAGACGCCCTGCAGCACGGGATAGTCGCGGCGCGCGACGGCGTCGAGCATCGCGGCGCCGAGCCCCGGCCAGGAGAAGACCATCTCCACCTGCACCGCTCCGGCGACGACCAGGCCGAGATTCAGCCCGGCGAGGGTGACGATCGGCAGCGCCGCCGCCGGCAGGGCGTGACGGCGCACGACTTCGCCGCTCGACAGTCCCTTCGCCCGCGCGACGAGCACGAAGTCGGAGCTCAGCACGTCGACGAGCGCGCTGCGCGTGACCAGGAGGTACTCGCCGAAGGAGACGATCGCCAAGGTGATGGTCGGCAGGACGAGGTGGCGGGCGAGATCGAGCGCGCGCAGGAGCGGTCCGCCGTCGAGCGCCGGCGTCGCGCGCCCGCCGAGAGGGAGGCCGAAAAACTGGCTGCCGAGGAAGAGCAGGATCATCGCCAGCCAGAAGCTCGGCAGGCTCCAGGCGGTGAGGCCGCCGAGGACCGCGAGCCGATCGCCGCGCGAGCCGGAACGGGCCGCCGCCCAGGCGCCGAGCGCGACGCCGGCGGCGAGCGCCAGCAGCTGGCCGGCGGCGAGCAGCAGAAGCGTGTTCCACAGGCGCTCGCCGAGGAGCTCGGCCACCGGGCGGTTGGTGTGGTAGCTGATCCCCAGCTCGCCGCGCAGGAGGTTCGAGAGGTAGCGCGCCGCCTGCGTCTCGCGCGGGTCGGTCCACAGGCTGCCGAAGCGCAGCGGACGGAGGCTCTCGATGCCGTTGACGACGGGCAGGTCGAGACCGAAGCGCTCGCGGATCTTGGCCACCGACTCGGCGCTCAGGCGCGGATCGGCGAGCCCGGCGCGGGCCGGATCCCCCGGCAGCACGCGGAAGAGGAAGAAATTGAGCGCCAGCACGAAGAGCACCGTCGCCGTCGAGCCGAGCAGCTTGCGCCCCAGACGCCGCCCGCCGCTCATCGCGCCGCCATCGCTTCGACGCGGGCGAGCGAGCTGCGATCCTCGAGCGCCAGGCCGGCGCCGTCGGTGCGCCAGCCGCGGAAGCGGTCGCGGCGGTAGGCCGCCACCGTGCGCTCGTAGAACGGCACGATGTAGGCGACTTCGCGCAACGCGATCTCCTGCATGCGCCAGACGAGGCGTCGCCGCAGGTCGGCGTCGAGGGTCGCCGCTTGTCGAAGATAGAGCTCGTCGTATTCGGGATCCGACCAGCCCGTGTAGTTGCCGCCGAGCGGGATCTGCTCCGAGGTCATCGCCTGCAGCATGAAATTCGGATCCGGGTCCGAGGTCCAGCTCCAGTAGAGGAGGTCGTAGTCGAACGACGGGCCGCGCACGGCAGCGAGCGCGTTGGGATCCACTGCGCGGCGCTCGAGGCGCACGCCGATGCGCGCCCAGGAGCGCGCCAGCAGCTCGGCCGCGCGCGGCGCCGCCGGGTCGTCGCTCGCGAAGTCGAAGCGGAAAGCCAGGGAGCGGCCGCCGTCGGGGCTCTCGCGCACGCCGTCGCCGTCGCGATCGCGGTAACCCGTGCGGTCGAGCAGCTCTCGCGCGCGGTCGAGATCGAAGGCGTGGTCGACGAGATCGGTGTGGAAGAAGCCGACGAGACCGTCCGGGATCAGCGTTCGACCGGGGGCACCCTCGCCGAGGAGGAGCACGTCGAGGAGCTCGCGCTTCGGAGCGGCGTGGGCGAGCGCCTGCCGGACGGCGAGGTCGCGCAGCGCGGGGTGACCGTTGCAGGCGCCGCCCTGAGGGCAGCGGAGCGGGTCGACCTGGTTGATCTCCACGAAGGTCGTGCTCGGCGACAGCGGAACCCCGCTCGTCACCTCGACCTCGGGGGCGCGGCGCAACGCCCGGACGGCGGTCGGCGACACGCCGCGTACGACGTCGACCTCGCCGCTGCGCAGCGCCTGCGCCAGGGCGTCGAGCGTGCCGTAGGTGACGAAGACGACCTCGTCGACGCGTGGCGCGGCGACCGGATGGGCGCGATGCGCGGCGAGGCGGACGTATTCGTTGCGGCGATGCTCGACCAGGCGAAACGGGCCGCTGCCGACCATCGCGGCGTTGTCGAACGCCACCGGATCGGCGACCGAGCGCCACACGTGCTCGGGCAGGACGAAGAGAAAAACGATCTGGCTCTCGAAGTTGGGCACCGGTCGCCGCAGGCGGAGGACGACCGTCTCGGCGTCCGGCGCCTCGACGGCGGCGATCTGGGTCGTGTAGCCGTGCAGGAACGGGAACTCGGCCCGCCGCCGGTAGAGCTCGAGGGAGAAGACGACGTCGCGCGAGCTCACCGGCACACCGTCGTGGAACGTCGAACCGGGGCGCAGCCGAAAGGTCCACTCGAGCCCGTCGGGAGAGCGCTGCCAGCTCTCGGCGAGACCGGGGCCGAAGCTGCCATCGAGCTCGAGCTGGACGAGGGAGTCGTAGACCAGAGCGTAGACGACGTAGGAGTGCGTCAGTACGCCGAGGCCGGGATGCAGGCTGTCGGGGCTGCCGGTCCAGCCGAAGCGCACCACGGCACGCGCCGCCGCGGTCTCGCTCGTCCGCGCGAGCGGCTGAACGCAGGCGGCGAGCAGCGCGACGAGAGGCCAGGCGAGAGCGATTCGCCGGATGCGGAGAGTCGTCATTTCGCCAATCGGAGGTCGGGGCGGATTCTAGTCGCTCGCCGCGTTTGAGCGCTTAGAGTCTCTGTGCTAGCTTCCGCCCGCATCCGAAGCGTCTCGGCGAAGGGCGAGCAACGACTGCGCGAGCGGTCGCCGGAGGATTTGCGGGGCTGGGTCTCAGACGATCGATGACGGCATCCGAGAAGCACTCCGACTCCGCGGCCGGACCCGCGCCCCAGCCCGCGACCGAATCGCTGGCGCCCACCGCCGAATCAGAGCTCCTCGTGCACACGAGCAGCGAGCTGGTGGCCCATCTGGCCACACCGGGGCGGGCGGCCGCCTATCGGCGCATGCTGCTCGAGTTCGGCGTGGATCCGGAATCCGAGGAGTTCGCCGGCCTGGCCGATAAGCCGTGCATCATGTTCGTCGAGCAGCCGGGCTCGTGGCTGACGCCGCGCGATCTGGTCCGCGTGCGCCTGCTCGAGCGGTTGATCGACCGCGGGGGCTTCGACGCCGTGCGTTCCGGCGTCCGCACGCTCTCGCACGACCGTTTCACGGCGGAGGGCGACAAGGCGGTCCTGCTCGACTTCAAGCTCCACCAGGGGCTCGGCCCCGCTCGCCTGCTCGGCTCGATGTACCTGCGGCGGTTCAAGCACCGCACTTACGCCTCGCTGCACGTGCAGGCCAAGTCGTACCAGCGCATGCGGTCGATCTGGGATTACTCGCTGCAGATGCTGGGAGCCGCCGACGTCTCCGCCGAGCGCTTCGTCGAGGAAGTGAACTCGATCTTCGAGTCGTCCGCCGAGCGCGGCGCTCGCGACGTCCTGCCGGCGAACAACACGCCCGCCGACCTGTTGCGCATCGGCGCGGATCTCCGCCGCTGCCGTCTCGAGCCCGCCTTCAAGGCCCTCTGGCCGGCGCGCGCGCGACTGACCAAGGACGTGCTCTGGGACGTTTACTGGAACGCCGTCAACAGCGAGTTCCTCGAGGTGCCGATCGGATCGCTCTCGGCTCAGCTCGGCCGCATCGTGATGGCGGTGAACGACCCCGTCAAGATGGCGCGTCGCCTTCACCTCGTGCTCGACGCGGCGGCGGACGAGCCGATCTCCGTCGCCGGCCTGGTCCTCGACGACGATGTCTTCCGCATCGTCCTCTTCGATCCGCACCGCGAGCGCTTCTTCGTCGAGGAGAGTGGCGGTCTGCGGCGCGAGATTGGTTGGGACGAGGTGCGCGCGTCGGCGGCGGAGGAGCGCGGCGGCCGTCCCTCCGGAGTGCTCGAGTACCTCTTCCTGGCCGCCGCCGGCTGCTACTTCGTGGTCGATCCGTGTGACCACGTGCAGCCGTTCCACGAGCGAGCGTGTGCCATCCACCAGGAGGCCGTCGGTCTCAAGTTTCCGTGGCTGACCTTCGAGCCGCGCGGCTCGCTGGCCGAGCCGGCGAACTGCTTCACGGACATTTTCCGGCCGGGCTTCGCCACCTTCGCGGTGGACGTGCTCTCGAGCTTCCTCGAGCGATGACTCATTACGTTCGAGTGTTTGCCTCCCGCCTCGAGATGCGGGAAGAGAGCATGTCGCGCATCGGCCTGTTCTGTGCGCTGGCGGTCGTTCAGTACGCGGCGAATGCGCTGGCGCGCACCGCTTCGGAATCGCTCTTCCTGACGCACGCGGGCGCCGAGGCGCTGCCCGTCTATCTCCTCCTGGTGGGCATCCTGGCGGCCCCCGTCGCAGGCGCCCTCGCGAACGTCATCGACCGCATGCCGAAGGCGACCGTCTACCGCGCCTCGCTCGCCATCTCCATCGCCGTCGCGGTCGGCCTGCGCGCGCTGACCTTGGTCGACTCGATCGCGACGTGGTTCGCGGTACTGATCGCCATCGTGCTGATGGAGATCCTGCTCAATCTCCAGTACTGGGTCCTGATCTCGGAGTACTTCACCTCGATCGAGCAGAAGCGCCTGATTACCCTGCTCATCATCGTTCGCTCGGCCGGCGGCGTGCTGGGCGCCGGCTCGGCCAACGTCCTCGCCCAGGGCATCGGCACGGCGGATCTCCTGCTCGTCTTTCCGGTCCTCTTCGTCGTCGCGAGCGTGCTGCTGCGCCGCCTGGCGCGCACCGAGCGTCCGCTCGAGTCGGAGGCGGCCGAGAAGGAGGAGTCGGTCGGCGCGGCGCTGCGCAGCCTTCCCGCGCTGCTGCGCGAGTACCCGATCATCACGCTGCTGGCCGTCGTCGGGTTCTTCGACGTGCTGCTCGGCGGCGTTGGCAGCTACCTGGCGTACTCGGTCTTCGCGCAGTCCTATCCGGACGAGCAGCAGATGACCGCGTTTCTCGGTACTCTCAAGGCGACGCTCTCGGTGCTCGAGGTCGTGACCATTCTCTTCGTCACCCGGCCGCTGATTCGCAGAGTCGGAGTCGGCGGCATGAACGCGATCTTCCCGTTCGCCAGTTTCGGCACACTCCTGGCGCTGGCGATCCGGCCGACCGTGCCGATCGCGGTCCTCGCCAGCGTGACCTACGATACGGTCGGATCGAGCCTCAACAACCCGGTCGAGAGTCTCACCTACAACGCCGTCCCTCCTCGCTTCCTGGGCCGGGTGCGCTCGGTCTCGGAAGGCATCCTGCAGCCTTCCGGACTGGCCGTGGGGGGCATCGTGCTGCTGGCAGTGCAATCGCGGCTCACCTTCGCGCAGATCACCTGGATGGCCGTCGGCGCGGCCGCGCTGCACACCGTTCTCGGCTTTTGGCGCGGCCGCCTCTACGTTGCCGCGCTGTCGCAGCAGATCAGCTCGAGCGCAGTCGACTTCACCAGCCGCGACAGCGTCCGCCTCAAGGTGCCGACCGCCTACGCCGAAGAGGTCGATCGCCTGCTCGCCGGCGCCGACGCGGAGACCCGCGCCTTCGGTCTCGAGCTCGCCGCCCGTCTCGGCGCGGATCGCTTCTTCCCGGCGGCGCGGCCGGTGCTCCCGGGCCTCGAGGGCAGGGGGCGCGAAGCGGGGGTGAACTTCCTCGCCGCCCTGCGCGGCAAGCACGAGCGCGGCGAGCTCCTCGAGCTGCTGCGCACGGGGTCGCCGTCTGTCCAGTCGCTGGTCCTGGAGGCGCTGCTGCGGCTCAAGGGCGGGCTCGATGCGGAAGCACTGCCGTCGCTTCTCGCCAGCCCGGACGCCAAGGTCCGGGGCCTGGCGCGCGCCGCCGCGCTGCGCTCGGGGAGAGCGCAGGGGCCGCTGCTGCTGAGCGATCCCGAGCTCGGCGATGCAGGTCTTGCCGCGGTGGCGCGCGGCGCACGGGCCGCGGGCGACCGCCAGCTCGTCCCTGCGCTGGTCGAGGCGATGATGCGCGGCTCGCCGAACACCCGCGCGACGGCGATCGAAGGCCTGGTGGCGCTGGTGCCGCTCGGCGCCGCCTACGCTTCGGTCCTGGCGCTGGTCGAGCTCGAGCTCGAGAGCGACGAGCCGCGGGTGCGGGCCGCGGCGTATGCGCTGCTCGGCAGCGAGGACAGGATCCGGGTGGCGCTCGTCTCTCGCGGTCTCGAGGACAGCCACGGCATGGTGCGCCGGCGCGTCGCCGAGGTGCTCGGCCGCAGCGGCGACGTCGCCATCCCGGATCTGGTGACGGCGC
The DNA here is from genome assembly GCA_036397015.1 of Thermoanaerobaculia bacterium. Classification (GTDB taxonomy): domain Bacteria; phylum Acidobacteriota; class Thermoanaerobaculia; order Multivoradales; family JAGPDF01; genus JACTMI01. The sequence continues at coordinate 2,846 of DASWJT010000079.1, read as the reverse complement.
TCGGCTCGCCGCGTCCCGAGGTCGTCGACGCCGCGCTCGACGCGCTCGGCGCCATCCGCACCCAGGCGGCCGCCGACGCCGCGCTCGGCTTCCTGGCTGCCGATTTCGCGCGCGTCGAGCGCAATCGGAGGTGGCGCGGGCGGTTTCCGGGCGCCGATATCCGCTGGGCGGCGATCGCGAAGGTGCTCGACGACCAGGACCAGCGCGCCGTCGAGAAGGTCCTGCGCGTGCTCGACGCCTTCGGTCACAGCCGCATCCTGCGCCACGCGCGGCAAGCGCTGCGCGGGCGCGACATCCGGCTGCGCGCCAACGCCGTCGAAGCGTTGACGTCGATTCCGCAGCGGCGCTTCGTGCTGCCGGTGCTGCACCTGCTCGAAGCGCTCGCTCAGGAGGGCGGTGACGAGGCGCTGGAGACCGGTTCGCCGCTCGTGCTCGAAGAGCTGATCGCCGGCGAGGATCGCTGGATGAGGCTGGCGGCTCTCGAAGTTGCCCGGGCGCTCGGCCGGCCGCCGCGCGCCGACCTGAGGACCGACGCCGATGCCCTCGTCGCCGAGACGATCGCGGCGCAAGTTGCAGGCAAGGAGACACCCATGAGCCGCCTACTCTTCCTCAAGCGGATCGCCCTCTTCCAGGATCTGTCGCTCGACGACCTGCTGGCGCTCGACGGCGCATTGCGCCGAAACGACTACCTGCGCGACGAGACCATCTTCGAAGAGGGCACGGTCGGCGATGACTTCTACCTCATCAGCAACGGCGAGGTCTCGGTCCGCAGCGGAGCGGGCGACGGCCAGCGCGAGGTGGCGCGACTGGGTCCGGCCGACTTCTTCGGCGAGATGGCTCTCTTCGACGACGAGCCGCGCTCGGCGACCTGCGTCGCGGCGACGCCGTGCACGCTGCTCGTGCTCGATCGCAGCCGCTTCTACAGCCTGATCGAGCAGCTGCCGCAGCTCGGCGTGGCAATCTGCCGCACCCTCTCGCAGCGGCTGCGGCGCACCCAGCGCGACCTGCGCGAGGCGCGCTCGAGCCAGGCTTCGTGAAGGCCGACACGGGCCGACGGCTCGGCGGCAGGCTGGCGATCGCCTTCCGGCGCGACGGTCGAGTGCAGCCGCCGGCAGCCTGGCCCGCGGCGCTGGCGGCGGGCTCCCGCCGCCTCGCCTACGGCGAGCGGGGAGCGCTGCTCGTCGCCCGCGAAGGCGTCGCCGAGGCGGAGTCGGCGACGACCGTGGCCTGGCTCGCGGGGGCGCTGCGCGCGCCGGCCGGTGGCGGGCGCGGCGCCGGCGAGCTCCTCGCCGCGGGCGCGGCCACCGGTCGTCGCATCGACCTCGGGAGCTCCACCGGCAGCGCGCTGGTCCTCGCCGCCGATCGTCGCGAGCCGCGCCTGGCGGCCGCTGGCACTTACGTTGCGATGCAGCCTCTCTACTGGGCGCGCACGGCCGGCGGCTTCGCCGCCGCCACGGAGCCGGGACTGCTCCTGCCGTTGCTCGATCGCGTCGAGCTCGACGAGCGGGCGGTGCCGGCGCACTTCCTGTTCCGCTACGTGGCCGGCGAGCGCACCTACTTTCGCGGCGTCCGCAAGCTGCTGCCGGGCTACGAGCTGACCTTCGACGGCCGGGACGTGACGGTTCGGCTCGCGCGCTCGCTGCGCGACGTCGTCGCCGGCCTGCCGCGTTTCACGGCGATCGACGAGCGCGGCGTCGCCTGGCTCGACGCGCGCATGCGCGGCATCGTCGCCTCGTGGGCCGCGGCGGCGGCGCGCCTCGGCTGCGGCGTCGGCAATCTCCTTTCCGGCGGGCTCGACTCGTCGCTGGTGCAGGCGTGGCTGCACGAGGCCGGCGGTGCCGAGGTCCGCCGCTCGTACAGTTTCGCGATCGCCGCCGCGAGCTTCGACTTCGAGGTCGACTATGCGCTGCTCGCCAGCCGTCTGATCGGCTCGCGGCACGAGATGCCGCGCTTCGCTCCCGAGCTCTACGGCGAGCATCTCGACCGGGCGCTCGAGCTCACCGCCGAGCCGTCGTTCTACAACGAGAGCTGGCCGCTGCACCTGTTCCTCGCCGAGCGGCTGGCGGCGGATCCGGCGGGCCCGCGCGTGCTGTTCACCGGCTACGGCGCCGACGTGACGTTGGGCGACTCGGTGGTCGATCCGATCCAGCGCTGGTCGTGGCTGCAGTCGCACCCGCGGTGGCGGAAGTCTCTCGCCGCGGCGCTGCCGCGCATCCGTGGGGAAAAGCGCTGGGAGACCTGGATCGATGCGCTCGAGACGAGCGAGGAGGCGCGCACCCTGCGCCATCCGTTGAGCCACGTGCTGCTCACCGCCGAGCCCGAGCTGATGCTGCCGGCGTTCGGCGGCGAGACGCTCGCCGGCTACTTCGACGAGCTCGAGCGCCTCGAGGCCGAGCTGCTCGGCAGCGACGACCTGATGGAGCGCATGCACGTCATCGACTTCCTGACCGCGGGCTACGATCCGCATCTCTCGGTGACGCGGCTCTACGCCGCCCGGGGAATCGACCTCGTGCACCCCTACCTCGAGGAGGAAGGGCTGGCATCGGGCTTCGCCTTCTCCCCGGAGGTGCGCTACCTCCGCCCGAGCGGCCCCTGGGCGACGCGTTTCAAGCCGCTGCAGCAGGAGCTGCTGCGGCGACGCGGCCTCGGCGCGCTCGTCGGCCGGCGCAAGGGCGGTACGACGTTCGGCGCCGAGCTCTGGCAGTGGCTGAGCGCGGGCTTCCTGCGCGAGCGGCTGGAGGCGATCGAGCGTCCCGCTTGGCTCTCGACCGCGGCGATGGCCGAGGTGCGCAGCCGGCCGACCGACTTCCTGTGGAACCTGCTCACCTTCGACACCTGGAACAGGC
>DASWJT010000078.1:0-28432 GCA_036397015.1 Thermoanaerobaculia bacterium | reverse complement strand
GCCGATGAGCGGCAGCGAGACGTCGCCGCTCTCGGAGACGCGGCTGTCGACGTTGAGCTCGGGCACCTCGAAGACCTCGATGCGCAGCAGGTCGCGCGGGCCGAGCCGGTAGGCGCCGCCCGGCGGCCCCTGGGCCGGCGCCGCTCGAAGCGACAGCCAGGAGACGACCCCGAGGGCCAGCCAGCGAGAGAGAGGCGCGGCCACGACGCCCGATCTTAGCCCGCGCTCACGGCCAGCTCGGGCCGGAGCCGCCGAGCGACAGGCGCAGGCCGACCTCGCGGATCTCGCGCCGGCCGAGATCGCCCTCGATCTCGGTCGTGCGCGCCGCGACAGCGAGGCGCAGCCGGCGGTAGATCGGCGCGTCGAGCGTGCCGCCCCAGGAGCGCACGTCGTCGCGGCGACCGTCGGAGTAGTCGTGCTCGCCGTCCTCGTAGAAGCCGGCGAGCGCCAGGCGCGAGCCGAGCGGCAGGCCGACGCGGACGCCGGCGCGCTCGTCGAGGAAGTAGGGCGCGTCGGAGAGCACGCTGTAGACGAGGTCGCTCTGCGCGTAAACGGCGAGGCTCGACTGCCGCCGCGGCTGCCACGAGACCTGGCCGCGCCAGGTGGTGTCGTCGAAGCCGCCGAACGCCGAGCCGGCGACGGGCTCGAGCTCGACGCGGCGCACGACGTAGGAGACGTCGAGCTTGGGCCGGTTCCAGCCGATCTCGACGAGCGAGTGGCTGCCGTCGTTCGAGAGGTCGAGCGCCGCGGCGTCGAACTCGCTCTCCGAGGTGCCGGCGCCGACGCCGATCCACAGGTCGTGGCCGAGCAGCAGGCGCACGCCGCCCTCGAGCCTGGTGTCGGTGCGATCGAGGTTCTCCAGGTCGGCGACCACGGGGTCCTCGTCGACGACGTCGAAGTCGCCGCGCTCGGCGCGCACGAAGAGCGCGAGGCGGTGGCCGAGCGGCACGTCGAGCCGCGCCGCGAGCGTGCGCGCGTCGACCTCGGTGCGGCGCTGCACTTCGGGCGTCGCGTAATCGTCGAGATCGCTGGCGCTCGCCCTGACCTCGAGGCCGAGGCGGTTGGCGTAGTAGAAGAGACCCGCCCCGGCGCGGCTGGCGAGGCGGCGGTCGTCCGTGCGGTCGCGCCACCAGACGTACTCGGGGAGCGCGTGCGCGGTGAGGACGAGGCGCGAGCCGACCGGCAGATAGGCGCGCAGGCCGGCGCCGACGGCGATCGTGAGATCGCCCGGCTCGCCTTCGTTCTCCACCCAGGCGATCTCGCGCAGGCCGAGCCACGGGTCGAGCCGGATCGGACCGAGCCGCCACGGCGCCTCGTCGACCGCCGCGCGCAGCGCCTCGCGCGCGTCGACCGGGTGCACGCCGAGCGCGCCGGGGGGCGTATATTGCCCCGACTGTCCGGCGAGCGGCGCCGCGGCCGCGGCGAGGAGCGGGAGCGCGATGACGAGGCGCGGCAATCGGAGCATGCGGACGATCCTCGGAGGCGGCGCCGGCGCGCGGCGCGGCGCACGCGGCGGTTGCCGCGTGCGGCCGCTCCACCGAGCCGTCCGCCGGAGCGGTCGATGATACGGCATCCGCTCGCGCGCGCCGGCGCCCTTCTCGCGCTCCTCGTCTGGGCACCGCTGCCTTTCGGCAGCGTCACGCCCGCCGCAGCGGCGGCGCTCGTCGCGGCGGCGTTCGCCGTCCTCGCCCTCGCCTGGACGACGACGAGCGAGGTGGCTCTCGCGCGCGGCGCGCGCCGCGTGGGGCTCGCGCTCGCCGCGATCGCGGCGTGGGGCGCCGCGCAGTCGCTCGCCTGGCCGGCGGCGATCGCCGCGCGCCTCTCGCCCGAGCACGCGCGCCTCGCCGGCGAGAGCGCCGAGCTCGCCGGCGGCGGCGAGCCGGCAGCGATCGCGCTCTCGCTCGCCCCGGCGGCGAGCCGGCGCGCCGCGCTCGTCTGGCTCGCCGCGGCGGCGGTCCTCGTCGCGGCGGCGCTCGTCGGCCGCTCGCGCCGGGCGCGGCGCGCCCTGCTCGCCGCCGTCGCCGCCTCGGCGCTCTTCCAGACCCTCTACGGCGCCCAGCAGTGGATGGTGCGCGCGACGGCGATCTGGGGAGTCGAGGTGCCGAACCAGCCGTCGCGGCTGCGCGGCTCGTTCGTCAATCCCAACCACCTCGCCACCTACCTGCTCGTCGCCACGACGATCGCCTTCGCTCTGCTCTGGTGGAGCCTGCGCCGGGTGCGCGCCGCGTCGCGCGCCGAGAGCCGGCTCGTGCGGCTCGGGCCGGCCGTCCTGCTCTGGCTCTTCCTCTTCGCCGGCCTCGCCTTCACGCGCTCGCGGGCGGGACTCGTCGCCGCGCTCGGCGGCTGCCTCGCGCAGCTCGCGCTCGTCGCCTGGCAGGGCGAGCGGCGCCGCGTGCTGTGGGGCGGCGCCGCGGCGCTCGCCGCGGCGCTCGGCTTCGTCGCCTCGACCGGCTTCGAGACGGGCTTCGGGCGCCTCCTGCGCCTGGCGGCCGGGGGCGACTTCCGGCTCGCGGCGATGGCCGATGCCTGGGGGCTCGTCGCGCGCTTTCCGTGGACCGGCGCCGGGCTCGGCGCCTTCCGCGCCGCCTTCCCGCTCGTCCACCCGGTGGGCGAGGAAGGCACCTGGTGGCACGCGCACAACGACTGGCTGGAGCTCGCGGCGACGACCGGGCTGGTCGGGCTCGCCCTCGCCGCGATCGCTCTCGTGGCGCTCGCCCGCGGCCTCGCCGCGGCGTGGCGTCACGGCGAGCGCAGCGAGGATCGCGCCGCCGCTCTCGCCGCGATCGGCGCCGCCGTCGCGGTGGGGCTGCAGGAGCTCGCCGACTTCGGCCTGACGATTCCGGCCAACGCCTTCACGCTCGCTGCGCTCTGCGGCGCGGCGCTGGCGGCGCCGCGCGCGCCCGCCGAGCGCGGCGAGACGAGCTGACACGCACGGTCAGCCGGGCCGCCGAAAATCGGCGCTCGTGAGCCCGAGCAGGCGAGAAAATGGCGCTCACCTCCCGCTCTCCCCACCCCGCGGCGCAGGCGGAACGCGGCATCGATCCTGCTACCCTGACTGCCGATTCTCGACCGCCGCGCTCTCGAGGAGGCGACAGATGATCGCTCGCTTCGTCTCATTCGCGCCGAGAGGCGCCGCCCTGGCCGCGCTCCTGCTCGTTCCTTTCAGCGCCCCGGCGCTCGCGGCCGCTCGCGTCCACGTCGCTGCCAACGACCTCGCCTTCGAGAGCGCGGCGCGCAGCGTCGGCCGCGGCGGCGAGCTCGTGGTCGACGGCCTGCTGCTCGCCGGCGACGCCGCGACCTCGACGCTCGAGCTCGAGCGCTTCGAGGTCTGGTTACCGAACGCGGTCGTGCTCGTCGACGGCGAGCCTGTCGCGCCACCCAGGACCCTCTACTTCCGCGGCTCGGTAGCCGGATATCCGGGCTCGACGGCGCTCGTCTCGGTGCGCGAGCAGGGCGGGACGATGGGCATGGTCTTCCGCCCGGACGGCGCCTGGGCGATCGGCAAGGGCCGCGGCCGGGGCGCCCTGCGCTCCGCGCGCGCGCGCCCCGAGGAGTACCGCAAGCCGTTCGCCTGCGGCGCCGACCAGCTGGCCGGCGGCCCGGCGCCGCTCGCCGGCGAGGAGCTCGCGCCGGTCGAGTCGGCGGGCACGGTCTTCGACCAGCCGTACGTCGCCGCGATCGCCGTCGAGACCGACGCCGAGTACTACGCGCGCTTCGGCAGCACCAGCGCGGCGCTCGACTACATGGGCGACCTCGTCGGCTACGCCGACCTCGTCTACTCGCGCGAGATCGACACCGACATGACGATCGGCTTCTCGCGGCTGTGGACCGGCGGCGCCAGCTCCGATCCCTGGACGGTCACATCGGGTACCTCGAACGCCCTCTACGAGTTCCGCGACTACTGGAACCTGAACATGCGGCAGGTGCAGCGCACGACCGCCCACATGCTGTCGGGCAAGAGCCTGGGCGGCGGCGTCGCCTGGGTCGGCGTGCTCTGCAACAACTACAGCAGCTCCGGCAACTCGTACGACTACGGCCTCTCCGCCAACATCTCGGGCTCGTTCAACTGGGACGGCGACCAGAGCCACAATCCGTCGTCGGTGGTGTGGGACATCATGGTCGTGCAGCACGAGATCGGCCACAACTTCAACTCGCCGCACACCCACGACTACTGCGGGATCGGCGGCAGCTCGCAGCCGATCGACCGCTGCTACCAGGGCTGCGCCGGCGCGGCGCAAGGGCTGCCGTCGTGCTCGAGCCCGACGCCCTACTTCAACGGCGGCGCCGGCACCATCATGAGTTACTGCCACCTCGTCTCGGGCGGCTACAACAACCAGGCGATGACCTTCGGCGAAGGCCACACCTGCGGCACGCTGAGCGGGCGCGCCGCCGACCGGATGAGCGCGCACGTCGTCTCGCGCGCCGGCTCGTATCCGAACTGCTTCCAGTCCGCCGCCTGCGGCAACGGCCAGCTCGACGCCGGCGAGGAGTGCGACGGCACGAACCTGGGCGGCGCCACCTGCGCCGGCGAAGGCTTCTTCGGCGGCACGCTCGCCTGCAACTCGAACTGCACGCTCGACACCTCCGAGTGCAGCGACTGCGGCAACAACGTCATCGACCCGGGCGAGGCCTGCGACGGTTCGGCCCTCGGCGGCGCCACTTGCTCCTCGGCGGGCTGCGCCGGCGGCACGCTGCTCTGCGACTCGACCTGCACGGGCTACGACCGCTCGCTCTGCACCGGCTGTCCGGCGTGCGACGGTGACGGCGTCTGCGAGGCGGGCGAGGACTGCAACGGCTGCCCGGGCGACTGCCCCGGCGGGACGTCGAGCGGCGCCGTCTGCGGCAACGCCATCTGCGAGGCCGGCAACGGCGAGGATTGCGTCTCCTGTGCCGCCGACTGCAACGGGGTGCAGACCGGCAAGCCGTCGGGCCGCTTCTGCTGCGGCGACGGCGGCGGCACGAATCCGCTTCCCTGCTCCGACAGCCGCTGCACCGCCGGCGGCAGGTCGTGCACGACGAACCCGACCGCGGGCGGCGCCTACTGCTGCGGCGACGACGTCTGCGGCGCCGGCGAGAGCTGCGCCACCTGCGCTCTCGATTGCACCGAGCTGGGCTTCGAGATCTGCGACGACGGCCGGGACAACGACTGCAACGGGCTCGCCGACTGCAGCGACCCGGGATGCAGCGCCGATCCGGGCTGCTCGAGCACGTGCAAGGCGAGCGGCGAGAGCTGCTCGGCCGCGAGCGAGTGCTGCTCGAACAACTGCCGCACGAAGGGGGCGAAAGCCAATACCTGCGCCTGACGAGGCGCGGGCACGGGAGGAGGAGGACGGGGCGGCCGGGGCGACTCGGCCGCCCGCGTTCTTTCAGCCGCCGAGAAGCCCCTCGACGCGCCCGTCGACGAGATCCATGCGCTCGGCCTGCGGCACCTTGGGCAGCCCCGGCATGCGCAGGATCTCGCCCAAGAGCGGCACGACGAAGCCGGGCCCGGCCGAGAGCACGATCGAGCGCACGGTGATGTCGAAGTTCTCGGGCCGGTTGAGCGCGCCGGGGTCGTCGGAGAGCGAGCTCTGCGTCTTCGCCATGCACACCGGCAGCTCGCCGCCGCCGAGCGACTCGACGAGCTCGAGATCGCGCAGCGCCGGCTTGGTGTAGGCGACGCGGCGCGCGCCGTAGATGCGGGTCGCGATGGTGTCGATCTTCTCGCGGATCGGCAGCCGCCAGTCGTAGAGCGGCGTGAACGCCCGCGTCTTGCGGCTCGCCTGCTCGACGACCGCGGCGGCGAGCTCGCGGCCGCCCTCGCCGCCCTGCGCGAAGACGTCGGCGACCGCGCTCGCCACCCCCATCTCGTCGCACGCCCGGGCGACGACCGCGATCTCCTCCGCGGAGTCGCTCGCGAAGCGGTTGATGGCGACCACCGGCAGGAGGCCGAAGTGGGCCGCGTTCTCGACGTGCTTGCGCAGGTTGGGAAGGCCGCGCTCGACCGCTGCCGGATCGGGCTCGCCGAGCCTCGCCTTGTCGGCGACGCCGCCGTGGCGCTTGAGCGCGCGCACCGTGGTCACCAGCACCATCGCCGCCGGATCGAGCCCGGCGTAGCGGCACTTGATGTCGAGAAACTTCTCGGCGCCGAGGTCGGAGCCGAAGCCGGCCTCGGTCACCGTCCAGTCGGCGTGCGCCATCGCCATCTTGGTGGCGACGACCGAGTTGCAGCCGTGGGCGATGTTGGCGAACGGACCGCCGTGGACGAACGCCGGCACGCCTTCGAGCGACTGCACGAGATTGGGCAACAGGGCGTCCTTCAAGAGCACCATGAGCGCGCCGACGGCGCCCAGGTCGGCCGCCGTCACCGGCTTGCCGTCGCCGTCGAGCGCCACCAGCATGCGGGCGAGCCGGGAGCGCAGGTCGTCGGCGTCCTCGGCCAGGCAGAGCGTCGCCATGATCTCCGAGGCGGGCGTGATGTCGAAGCCGGTCTCCCTGGGAACCCCTTCCGCCGGGCCGCCGAGGCCGACGATCGTGCGCCGCAGCGCGCGGTCGTTCAAGTCGATGACCCGCCGCCAGAGCACGCGGCGGACGTCGATCCCCAGCCGGTTGCCCTGGTGCAGGTGGTTGTCGAGCAGGGCGGCGAGCAGGTTGTTGGCCGAGGTGACGGCGTGAAAGTCGCCGGTGAAGTGGAGGTTGATCTCCTCGCTCGGCACCACGATCGACCTGCCGCCGCCGGTGGCGCCGCCCTTCAAGCCGAACGTCGGCCCCAGCGACGGTTCGCGCAGCGCGATGGCGGCGCGCTCGCCGATCGCCGCCAGTCCCTGCGCCAAGCCGACCGAAATCGTGGTCTTGCCCTCGCCCGCCGAGGTCGGCGTGATCGCCGAGACCAGGATCAGCTTGCCCGGCTCGCGGCCGGAGACGGCGCGCGCCGCGAGGCGGACCTTGGCCTTGTCGCTGCCGTAGGAGATCAGGTGCTCGGCCCGGATTCCCACCTCCGACGCCACCTCGGCGATCGGACGCACGCCACGCACGGTCGACATTCGCGAACCTCCGACGGACAAGCCTATGCGACGTCACCGCGAATCCGGGACGCCACTCGTGGAAAAATGACTTCCTTCCCCCGGCTCTCCCCCCCCGTGCATCCATCCGTCCCGACTCCCGAGCCCGCGCCGCTCGCGCGATTCGTCGTGGCCGTGTGCCGGCCCGCAGCCTGGGCGGTCGTCGCGTTCGCCGCGGCGCTCGCGCCGCTCGTCTCCGCCGGCGACCCCGAGCCACCGTTCGGCCGGCCGTGGTACCTCGGGCGACTCGTCGCGCTCGTCGCCGCCATGGTCGCGCTCCTCGTCGGCGCGCGCCGGCTGGGCGCCGTCCTCGCGCCGGGCGTCGAGCGCCGCGCGCTCGCCGTCCTCGTCTTCCTCGTCTCCTACTCCGTCTTCGTCGCCAACCAGCGCACCATCTCCTCGGGCGACAACCTGCCGACGCGGGCGCTGCCGCTGGCGCTCCTCGCCGGCGACGGCTTCGATCTCGCGCGCGTCGTGCCCGTGGCGGAGCAACGGCACTACTCGCTGGTGAGGAAGGACGGCGAGCTGCGCAGCGCCTTCCCGGTCGGGACCGGGCTGCTGGCGACCCCCTACTTCGCGCTGGCGCGCGCCCTCTCGCCGTCCGCGGGCGAGCTCGGGAGCGAGAGGGCGCAGGGGCGCGAGAAGCACCTCGCGGCGCTGCTCTCGGCGCTCGCCGTGGCGCTCGTCTTCCTCGCCGGCGCGGTCGTCTACCCGGCGGACGGCGCCCGCGCCCTGCTCGCGCTCGCGCTCGCCACCGGCACCCCCGTCCTCACCTCGCTCAGCCAGGGGTTGTGGTCGCACACCGGGGAGATCTTTCTCGCCGCCGTCGCCTGCTTCCTGGTCTCGCGGCCGCGCCGGGAGCGAGCTTGCGAGCTCGCCGCCGGAGTCGCCCTCGGCGCGGCCTTCCTCTGCCGGCCGACGGTCGTGCTGCTGCTGCCGGTCGTCGCCTGCTTCGCGCGGCGGGGATTTCGCGCCGCGCCGCGCCTCGTCGCCGGCTTCGCGGCGGCGGCGGGCGGCGCCGCCCTCCTCGACTGGGCGCTGTGGGGGAATCCGCTCGGCGCCTATGCGCACCTGAACGCCGGCGAGCGCAAGTGGCATCTCGCCGGCTTCTCGCGCCGGCTCATGGGCGTGCTCGCGAGCCCGAGCCGCGGGCTCGCCTGGTTCCTGCCCGCCCTCGTCGCCGCGCTCGCCATCGCCGCGCTCGCCTGGCGTCGCCTCGCTGCCGAGCGGCGCAAGATGCTCCTCGCGAGCCTGGCGACCGTCGCCTCGGTGGTGCTGCTGACCGCGTTCTATCGCAACTGGTGGGGCGGCTCGTCGCTCGGGCCGCGGCTGCTCGTCGAGCTCGCGCTGCCGCTCTTCGTCCTCGCCGCGCTCGCGCTGACGGCGGGCGGGCGGCGGGCGCGGGCGCTCCTCGTCGCCCTGTTCCTCGCCCAGTCGCTCGTCCACCTGCGCCTCTACAGCTCCGAGCGCGCCGTGCGCTGGTACGCCACGGTCGGCGTCGGGCCGCGCTCGCCCGCGGCGCTCTTCAGCCTGCGCAACAGCCTCCTCGCCGCTGCCTTCGTCCCGGACTGGGAGCCGGCGACGGAAGCTCGGGAGTGATCGCCCGCCGACTCGTCGTGCTAATTTCGACGACATGAAGCACGATCGACGCCTCCTCGAACCGCTGGTGCGCGACGCCAAGGGCGAGCCCCTGCGCGCGGCCACCTGGGACGAGGCGTTGGATCGGGCCGCCGCGGGGTTCCGCCGCGTCACCGACGCGCACTCTCCGCGGTCGTTCGGCCTCTTCAGCTGCTCGAAGGGGACGAACGAGATGAACTACGTGGCGGGCAAGTTCGCGCGCGCGGTCATCGGCTCGAACAACGTCGACAGCTGTAACCGCACCTGACACGCGCCCAGCGTCGTCGGTCTGGCGACGGTGTTCGGAGCGGGAGGTGGCACGAGCTCCTACCGGGAGATCGAGGAGTGCGACTGCATTCTGCTCTGGGGCTCGAACGCGCGCGAGGCGCATCCGATCTTCTTCCACCACCTCTTGAAGGGCGTGCACAACGGCGCGCGGCTGATCTCGATCGATCCCCGTCGCACCAGCTCGGCGCAGTGGGCCGACCTCTGGGTGGGGCTCGACGTCGGCTCGGACATCGCGCTCTCGAACTCGATCGCGCGCGAGATCCTCGCTGCCGGCCTCGAGCACCGCGAGTTCGTCGAGCACGCGACGAGCGGCTTCGCCGAGTATCGCGCCAGCGTCGAGGAGTGGACCCTCGAGCGCGGCGAGCGCGAGACCGGCGTGCCGGCCGGCCTCATCCGCGAGATCGCGCACACCTACGCCACCGCCGGGCGGGCGCAGATCTGCTGGACGCTCGGCATCACCGAGCACCACAACGCGGTCGACAACGTGCTCGCCCTGATCAACCTGGCGCTCCTGACCGGCCACGTCGGCCGCTACGGCTCGGGCGTGGTGCCGCTGCGCGGCCAGAACAACGTGCAGGGCGGCGGCGACATGGGCGCGCTCCCCGACCGGCTGACCGGCTTCCAGCACGTCGAGAACGCGCCGCTGCGGGAGAAGTTCGAGCGCGCCTGGGGCTGTGAGATCCCGCGCGAGAAGGGCTGGCACCTGTCGGGGATGTTCGACGCCATGGAGCGCGGCGAGCTGCGGACGCTCTACGTCGTCGGCGAGAATCCGATGCGCTCCGAGGCCGACCAGCACCGCACGCGGCGGCTGCTCGCCGGGCTCGATTTCCTGGTCGTGCAGGACGTCATGCCGACCGCCACCGCCGAGGCCGCCGACGTCGTGCTGCCCGCCGCCGCCGGCTGGTGCGAGAGCGAGGGCACGGTGACCTCGAGCGAGCGGCGCGTGCAGCGAGTGCGCCGCGCCGTGCCGCCGCCGCCCGGCGCGCGCGACGACCTCGAGATCTTCTTCGCGCTGGCGAAGCGATTGGGCCGCGATTGGGGTGAGCCCGATCCGGAGACGATCTGGAACGAGGTGCGCGCGCTCTCGCCGGTGCACGCGGGGATGAGCTACGCGCGACTCGAGGTCGCGGGCGGCCTGCAGTGGCCGTGCTACGACGAGCAGCACCCGGGCGAGCTCTTCCTGCACAGCCGCCTGTGGGAGCGCCCGGTGGGCGGGGCGCGGGCGCCGTTCTCGGTCGTCGTGCACGACCCGCCGGTCGATCGGCTCGACGACGACTATCCGGTGCGCCTGACCACCGGCCGCCGCCTCGAGGACTACAACACCGGCGTGCAATCGGGCCGCTACCGCTACCCGCGCCGGCGCGGCGAGTCGCTCGACGTCTCGCCCGAGGACGCGGCGCGCTACGGCGTCGGCGAGGGCGACCGCGTGCGCGTCGTCTCGCGCCGCGGCGAGGTGGTGGCTCCCGTGCACATCGACGAATCGCTGCGCCCCGGGCTCACCTTCATGACCATGCATTTCCCCGAAGAGGTGGCGACCAACCTCCTCACCATCGACGCCACCGATCCGAAGTCCGGCACCGCCGAGTTCAAGGCCACCGCGATCCGCATCGAAAGGCTCGAGGCGTAGTGGATCTCCGCGTCTCCGCCGCCGAGCCCACCGTCGAGGAGCGCGATGCCGTCGACGCCGTGCTCGGCGCGCCGGAATCCGGTTGGGTGGGCGGCGCGCGCAACGCCGCGGCCGACGGCCGCTTCGCGCGCGGCGGCGCCGCCGCCCGCGCGCAGCGTCACCTGCTGCTGCCGGCGCTGCACGCCGTGCAGGACCGCGTCGGCTGGGTGAGCGAGGGCGCGCTCAACTACGTCTCGAAGCGCTTGACCGTGCCGCCCGCCGAAGCCTGGGGCGTGGTCAGCTTCTACCACCTCTTCGCCACCGCGCCGCGACCGGCGTGCGTCGTCCACGTCTGCGACGACCTCGCCTGCCGTCTGCGCGGCGCCGAGGGGATCTGCGACGAGCTGGCGCAAAGGCTCGGATCGCCGGGGAGCCCGATGAGCGACGGCCGGGCCACCTGGCTGCGCAGTCCATGCCTCGGGCTGTGCGAACAGGCGCCGGCGGCGCTCGTCGTCGAGGCCGGCACAGCTCCCCGCTCCGCGCCGCTCGCTCCGCTGCTGGGCAGCGCGACGGTGGCCGCCGCGCTGCGCGCGGCGAGCGTGCTGCCCGCGCTCGACGACACCGTGTCGCGACGGCGCAGCGCGCACGCCGCGGTGCCGCAGGTCGGCGACCCCTCGTTGCGGCTGTTGCGTCGCATCGGCGTCGTCGATCCGACGCGCCTCGCTCTCTACCGCGCCGCCGGCGGCTACGCGGCGCTCACGCGCGCCATCGAGCTGGGGCCCAGGCGGGTGATCGACGAGGTCGTGGTCTCGAAGCTGGTCGGCCGCGGCGGCGCCGCCTTCCCCACCGGCCGCAAGTGGCAGGCGGTGGCGGCGGCGAAGGAGACGCCGCACTATCTGGTCTGCAACGCCGACGAGTCGGAGCCCGGCACCTTCAAGGACCGCGTGCTGATGGAGGAGGATCCGTTCGCCCTGGTCGAGGCGATGACGATCGCGGCTCTCGCGACCGGCTGCGAGCGCGGCTTCGTCTACCTGCGCGGCGAGTATCCGCGCGCCCACGCGCGGCTCGCCGGCGCCCTCGCCCAGGCGCGCGAGGCGAATCTCCTCGGCGCCGACGTCGCCGGCGCCGGCTTCGCCTTCGACATCGACATCCGGCGCGGCGCCGGCGCCTACATCTGCGGCGAGGAGACGGCGCTGTTCGAGTCGATCGAGGGTTACCGCGGCGAGCCGCGCTCGAAGCCGCCGTTCCCGGTCGAGGTCGGTCTGTTCGGCAAGCCGACCGTGGTCAACAACGTCGAGACGCTCGTCAACGTGCTGCCGATCGTGCTCGAGGGCGGCGCCGCCTACGGCCGCGTCGGCACGTCCGGCTCGGCCGGGCCGAAGCTGTTCTGCGTCTCCGGTCAGGTCGAGCGACCGGGGCTCTACGAAGTGGCGTTCGGCACGTCGCTCGGCGAGCTCCTCGCGCTCGCCGGCGGCGTCGCCGGCGGCCGCGAGCTCCGGGCGGTGCTCCTCGGCGGCGCCGCGGGCGCCTTCGTCGGACCCGACGCGCTCGCGACGCCACTCACCTTCGAGGGCACGCGCGCCGCCGGAGCGACGCTCGGCTCCGGCGTCGTCATGGTCTTCGACGAGTCGGCCGACCTCGGCGACGCGCTCCTGCGCATCGCCGAGTTCTTCCGCCACGAATCGTGCGGCCAGTGCGTGCCGTGCCGCGTCGGCACCGTGCGCCAGCACGAGCTCGTCGAGCGCCTGCGCGCCGGCCGGCCGCTCGGCTCCCGCGAGCAGGAGCTGGCGCTCCTCGCCGAGCTCGCCCAGGCGATGCGCGACGCCTCGATCTGCGGCCTCGGCCAGACCGCCAGCTCGGCAATCGAGTCGGCCCTAGCGCGCCTCGATCCGTTTCCCGAGCACTGACTCCGTTTCGTAACGATTCTCGGGCCCGGAAGCCGAGCCGCCAGCGCAGGCTGCCTCTCCCGACCCTCCGCGCGCCGTTATTAAAGACTTGACCATCAAGTCTTAATAGCAGATCATTCTTTGAAGGTGACTTGAACAAGGCGATCGCGACGATGAAACGGGGAGCCACCGGCAAGTACGAGGTCGTGAGCGTTGCGGGGGACAAAGTTCGTGCATTCGTGCCAATCCAACTTCCACCAAAGCCGGCTCTCGAGCTCGGTGGCGCGCTCCAGCTGCAGCTCGAGAGATCGCTCCTGGCGCTCGGGAGGCTCGACAGCCTGGCGACCGTACTTCCAGATACGCCTTTGTTTCTCTACGGCTACATCCGCAAAGAAGCTCTGCTCTCGTCCCAGATCGAAGGAACCCAGTCGTCACTCGCCGAGCTCCTCCTCTTCGAGCTTCCCGAGGCGCCAGGTGTGCCCACGGAGGATGTCGTCGAGGTCTCGAACTACGTCGCGGCGCTGAGCCACGGGCTGGAACGTCTGCGTGGTGGGTTTCCGCTTTCCAATCGGCTACTGCGAGAGATTCATGCCGTCCTCTTGGCGCGCGGTCGAGGCAGCGACAAGGACCCCGGCCACTTCCGAAGATCGCAGAACTGGCTCGGTGGAACTCGACCGAGCGACGCTCACTTCGTACCGCCGCCAGCACATCTTGTCGAGCCTGCGATGTCGGACCTCGAACGCTTCCTGCACGATGATCGAGTCGCCCTTCCTCTGCTCGTCAAGGCTGGACTGGCGCATGTTCAGTTCGAAACCATCCATCCCTTCCTCGACGGAAACGGCCGCGTGGGGCGCCTGCTGATCACTTTCCAGCTTTGTCAAGCGATGGTTCTGCAAGAGCCGCTCTTGTATCTGAGTCTCTACTTCAAACAGCATCGAAACGAGTACTACCGGCTCTTGGACCGAGTCCGAACCGAGGGTGATTGGGAGGCGTGGCTCGAATTCTTTCTCGACGGTGTTCGACAGACGGCGGACGGCGCCGTCGCGACGGCGCGAAGGCTCGTCGAGCTCTTCGAGATGGATCGAAGGAGAATTCAACAACTGGGCCGAGCAGCGGGCTCCGCTCTACGCGTCCATTCCGCGCTCCAGAAGCGTCCGCTGACCACTCTCGGTGAGATCTCCACCGCCACCGGACTGTCGTTCCCTACGGCGACATCCGCCGCACGGCATCTCCAGAAGCTCGGCATCGCAACGGAGATCACTGGCAAGAAGCGAGGTCGGGTGTTCGCCTACGCTCAATTCCTCGCAATTCTTTCCGAAGGAACCGAACCCATCCACGATTAGGGCTCGGAGGCGGCGGCTCGCCGATCCCCCTGCTGCAGCCAGTCGGGCAGGGCCGCGAGGAACGCCATTTCCTCTCGCGTCGTGGCCCGCACGAGAGGATGTCGCCTCATCGCCGCGCGGTCGCCGCGACGAGTGCCGTCGCGGTAACGGCTACCGCCGCGCCGAGATGCGGCCGGTGAGGTCGCGGAGGCGACGCGTCAGGGTGAGCAGCAGCGAGCGCGCGACGCGGCCGCGCGGCAGCAGGCGGTCGCGGAACGCGGCGCCCGGAATGCTCAGCACGCGCAAAGGTCCGCCCTTCGCCCGCACGCTGGCGCTGCGCGGACTGCCGTCGAGCAGCGCCAGCTCCCCCACCACCTCGCCGGCTCCGAGCTCGGCGAGCTCGCTCTCGCCGCCGTCGGCGGACCGCACGCTCACCGCCGCGCGGCCGGCGACGACGGCGTAGAGATCGCCCGAGTCGGGCCGTCCCTGCACGCAGAGCGCCGCGCCCGCCGCGATCTCCGCTTCGCTCGCCAGCTCGGCCAGGTCGAGCAGATCGTCGGGATCGAGCTCGGCGAAGAGCGGGATGCGGCGCAGCGCCTGCATGCGGGCGATGCGCGGGCGCGCAGCGAACTCCGCCGCCGCCGCGCCGGCGGCGTCGGCCGCCTCGCGCACCACCGGATCGCCGTCCGCGCGCGCCGCGGCGAGGGCCGCGGCCGCCTCCGGCGCCCCCGACTCGGCCAGACTCCACGCCGCCGCCGCGCGCACGAAAGGATCGGCGTCCACCGCCAGGCGCGCCAGGCGCTCGACTCTCGCCGCGTCGTCGGTGGGCGGCGCGGGCGGCGCGGGCGGCGCCGCCGCGCACCACGGCGCCAGCTCGTCGACGACGTCGCCGGCCGCCGCCGCCGCTTCGCGCAGGCCCGCATACGCGGCCTCGCGCACCGCCGCGTCGCGGCTCGCGAGCGCCGGCCGCAGGCCGTCGATCGCCGCCGCGTCGCCGATGACGGCGAACAGATCGACGACGCGGCCGAGCGCCGCCTCCTCGGCGCGGGAGAGCAGGAAGGCGAGCAGCTCGCCGCTCTCGCTGCGCTCCGCAGCCGCGATCGCGGCGCGGTCGGCGTGGCGCTCGCGCGCTTCGGCGAGCTCGCGCCGGGCGCGCTCGAGGAGAGGGCCGCCGCCGCCGCGCAGCCGCGCGACGAGGGCCCGATGATCCTCGACGGTGACGGCGAACGAGCGTCGCAGCGACTCGATCTCGCCCTCGTCGGCGCCGCGCAGGAGCGCTTCGGTCAGGGCCGCGCGGTAGGTTTCGAGCTGCAGCCGCTCCTCGACGGTGGCGACCCGGCCGGAGGCGAGGAGCTGGCGCTCCTCCTCGGCGAGCTTGGCGACCACGCGCTCGTGCTCGCGCGGCGCGATGCCGAACTGGCGGCGGATCTCCTCGAGCAGCTTCATCTCGCTCTCGTCGACGAGGCCGTCGGCGACGACGTCGCGCAGGGTCTGCGCATAGCCGGCGAGGAGCTGCTCGCGCGCCTGCTCGCTGGCCTGCGCCTTGGCGTAGGCCTCGAGCGGATCGGCCGGCGGCTCGCCGGCGAACGGCCAGTTGCGCAACAGCTTGGCCGCTCCCTTGTCTCGGATGTACCCCTCGCGGCTGCGCCCCCAGCGCCGCGCCAGCACCAGCACCGCGACGGCCGGCGCGAGGAAGGCGAAGGTGCGCGTGCCGTAGGGGATCTTGCGCAGCGTCGGCGCGCCGGCGAAGAGGTAGAAGAGGCTGAAGGCGGCGAAGGCGGCGAGCGAGAGCATGCGGTGGCGATGGCGGTCGGCGTCGGCGACCAGGTGGCGCGTCGCGGCGTCGAGGCCGCGGAAGAGCGCCCAGCTCGCCGCCGCGAAGGCGAGGAGCGTGAGCGCCGCGGCGGCCAGCGCCGGGATCCCCGGGGCGAAGAAGAAGCCAGCGCCGAGCACGAGCTCGCGCGTCACCGGCTGGCGCGTCCAGCGGCCGTCGAAGTACGCCTCCCAGTCGCCGGCGCGCAGGAAGAAGTAGGTGTAGAAGGCGAGGACGACGCCCGGAAAGGCGTAGGCCGCGGCGCGGCGCCCGGCGGCGCCGAGCTCGCGCCAGTAGTTGTTCTCCTGGTCGATGTCGGGGCACGAGCGCTTGCACGCCGTGCAGCGCGCGCACTGCGAGCTCGCCGCCGGGGCGAGCGACGACGGGTCGGTGTAGATGCGCTCGACGACGCCGAGGGGGCAGAAGAAGTTGCACCAGCTCTTGCCGGTGAACGCCCAGTTGACGCCGATCGCGGCGAGCGCCAGGGCGACGAGCAGGCCGGCCAGCCAGCGGCCGTCGCCGTTGGTCGCCACCAGGCGCAGGAGGAGCATCGTCGCCAGCAAGGCGAGCGGGACGACGAAGTGCCCGCGCTCGAGCCACTCCGGCACGCGGCGCTCGGTGCCGCCGAGCCGGCGCCCGAGGTCGCCGAGCGCGGCGAGCGGGCAGAGGGACCGCCAGGGATGGAAGCCGACGAGAACGATGAAGAGGACGAGCAGCGGCAGCAGCATCGTCCAGAAGACGCGCGGCTGGTACGGGGTGAGGAACCCCGCGGCGACGAAGCCGAGGTAGCCGGCGACGAGCCACGGCCGCGCCCGGCGCCGCCACGCCGGGCCGGCGGCCGCCGCCGTCTCGCCGCGCTCCGCCGGGCGCGCGGCGCGCGCGCGGCCGCCCGCCTCGCTCAGCGTGAGCGCTCCTCCACCTCGAAGTTGACCAGGCTCTTGAGGAAGCTGACGACCGCCCGTTGCTCCTCGGCGGTGAGCGCCTTGAAGGCGTCGCGAGCTTCCTGCGCTTCGCTGCGCCCGGCCTCGCCCTTCGCCAGGGGCGCGTCCTCGCCGTGCAGCAGGATCGCCTCGGCCAAGCTCCCCGCCCGGCCGTCGTGCAGGTAGGGCTGGGTATTGCCGACCCCCCAGAGCTCGGCGGTGAGGAACTCGTCGGGCTGAATGAGCGCCATCTTCCCGTCGATCTCGAGCGGCGCGAGCGCCGCCGTGAGCGGAGGCTGCGGCCCGGGCTCGTCGGCGAGGTGGCGACCCATGCGGTGACGCTTGAGGTCGCCGTGGAGCCGCACGACGTAGCCGCCCGCCGGATGAGGCTCGACACGCGGCGGGTCGCCCTCGGCGGCGAGATCGAGCCGCGCCGGGCGCGCCGGATCGTAGTCGGGATCCTTGCCGGCGAGGAACGGGTCGAGGTAGGCGCCGCCGCCGCGCTTCGTCGGCTCCTCGTAGACGGCGTTGGCGAGGCGCATCTCGGGCGCGTGGCAGCTCGCGCAGCCGACGCGCGCGAAGACCTCGCGCCCGCGCGCGACGCGCGCCAGGTCCTCCGCGGCGGGCGCCGCGACGAGGCCCTGCGCGGCGAGGCGCTCGACCGACTCCGGCGTCTCCTGCGCCGCGTTGTAGAGAGTCATCGCCGTGATGTCGCCGACCGAGAGCTCGCGGGTGACGCCATCGCCGTCGGGATCCGGCTGCGCCTCGGGCGGCAGCCGCCAGACGAACTCCTCGGCCATCATCCCCATGCCGAAGGTTGCCGGGAAGACCTGGAAGGCGCGCAAGGTGGTGACATTGCCCTTCCAGCCGAACGGCCGCACGACGAGGTCGGGATCGACCCCGACGACGCCGGTCAGGTCGAAGCTCACCGCGCCCGCCGCGTCGGCGGTCGCCGCGAGAACGCCGAAGTCCACCCCCTTGGCGTGCAGCGGCTCGCGGGCGGCGACGCCAGGCCGCAACTTCGCCGCCGCGACGGCGCGCTCTCGCGCCGCGTGCAGCTCCTCGGTCATCTCCTGGGCGAGGAGCTGGAGCAAGCCGTTGCCGAACGTCGACGTCGTCGAGCGGAAACGGAACGGCGGCTCGCCGTCGCCGTCGTCATCGAAGACGACCTGCGTGTGAGCCGCCCCGGCGCCGGCCGCGAACGGCTTGCCGTGGCAGCCGCCGCACGACTGCGCCCCGACGGCGATCGGCTGGCCGCCGCCTGCCACTCCGATCGAGAAGCGGTGGAGGGGCTTGCCGCCGACGGTGCGCAGCATGCCGACGCCGTCGAGGCCGTTGTAGACGGTATGGAACAGATCACCTCCGGCCTCGACCAGCTTGCGGGCCTCCATCTTGCCGGCGGCGATGTCGCGCTGCTCGAGGTGGGCCGGCAGCGGGAAGGCCGGCTTCTCGTCGAGCTCGAGGACCGGCGGCTTCTTCTCGCCGGCGGGCGGTTCGGCCGCCGCGGCAGCGAGCGCGGCGAGGGCGCCGGCGGCGACGGTGAGCGACAGGATCCAATGGCGACGAGCGCGGACGTGGTGCATGGCAACGCCCCCCTGAACGATCGATGGACTCCGCTTCGACTGCGATGCGTCGGAGCGCTCCGAGGATACACCTGGGCCGCGGGAGCGTCAGCCTGAGAATCCCTCACGCCCGCCGCCGTCGATATCGTGCAGTATTCTTGGCCGCGATGACCGCCGATCCGATCTGGTTCGTGCCGCAGCCGGCCCCGGCCGAGCTGCCGCAGGCGCCGCCGGAGCCGGAACGCGAACCGGTGCCGCTCGCGGTCGACGGCCGCGGCGTCGAGGTGCCGGCGGGCGCGACACTGCTCGACGCCTGCCGCGCCGCCGGCCGCGAGGTGCCGACGCTCTGTTTTCTCGAGACCTTGACGCCGGTCAACGCCTGCCGCGTCTGCGTCGTCGAGGTCGAGGGGGCGCGGGTGCTGGCGCCGGCCTGCTCGCGGCGCGTCGAGGCGGGGATGAAAGTGAGGACGCGCTCGGCGCGCGTCGACCTGTCGCGCAAGCTGGTGCTCGAGCTGCTCGGCTCTTCGGTGGACCTGTCGACCGCGCCCGGGCTCGCCGAGCTCGCGACGGAGTACGGCGCCGATCCGGCGCGCTTCGGCGCCGAGGCGGCCACCGTGGCCCAGCCGACCAAGGTCGACAACGACCTCTACGTGCGCGACTACTCGAAGTGCGTGCTCTGCTACAAGTGCGTCGAGGCGTGCGGCGAGGACGCGCAGAACACCTTCGCCATCGCCGTCGCCGGGCGCGGCTTCGACGCCCGCATCGCGGCCGAGCGCGACGTGCCGCTGCCGCTCTCGGCCTGCGTCTACTGCGGCAACTGCATCGCCGTCTGCCCCACCGGCGCGCTGATGGCGAAGCCGGAGTTCGACCTGCGCGCCGCCGGCGCGTGGAACGAAGCCGAGCAGACGAAGACCGACACCATCTGCGGCTACTGCGGCGTCGGCTGCACGCTGACCGTGCACGCCCAGGACGAGCGCATCGTCAAGGTCACCTCGCCGTTCGACAACGACGTCACGCGCGGCAATCTCTGCGTCAAGGGCCGCTTCGGCTTCGAGTTCGTGCAGATCGGCCGCGGCCGCGACTGAGCCCGGCAGCCCGCTTCTTGGCGGCCACCGGCAGCGGCTCGATTCGCCAGACGTCGCGGCAGTAATCGCGGATCGAACGGTCGGAGGAGAAGCGCCCCATGCGCGCGACGTTCAAGATCGCCGAGCGCGTCCATTCCTCTTCGTCGGCCAGCCGGCGCTCGACCTCGGCCTGGGCGTCGAGGTAGGAGCGGTAGTCGGCGAGCACGAAGAAACGGTCGCGCCCGAGCAGCTCGTCGACGAGCGGCCGGAAGAGCTCGCGGTCGCCGCCGGCGAAGAATCCGGCGGCGAGATCGTCGAGCGCTCCCCGCAGCTCCTCGTCGCCCTCGTAGATCTCCCGCGGCCGGTAGCCCCCCGCACGCAGCGCTTCGATCTCGTCCGCGGTCTTGCCGAAGAGGAAGAAGTTCTCCTCGCCCACCGCCGCGCGGATCTCGACGTTGGCGCCGTCGAGCGTGCCGATGGTCAGCGCGCCGTTCAGTCCGAGCTTCATGTTGCCGGTGCCCGAGGCCTCGAAGCCGGCGGTCGAGATCTGCTCGGAGAGGTCGGCCGCCGGGTAGATCGGCGCCGCGTGCTTGACGTTGAAGTCGGGCAGGAAAGCGACGCGCAGCCGGCCGCGGACCTCCCGATCGCTCTCGATGGCCGCCGCCACTTCGTGGATCAGTCGGATGATGCGTTTCGCCATCCGGTAGCCGGGAGCGGCCTTGCCGGCGAAGAGCACGGTGCGCGGCGCCGTCGCGCGCTCCGGATCCGCTTTCAGCCGCCGGTAGAGCGTGACGACGTGCAGCACGTTCAGGTGCTGGCGCTTGTACTCGTGGATGCGCTTGACCTGCACGTCGAAGAGGCTCGCCGGGTCGCAGACGATGCCCGTCCGCCTCTCGACCGCTCGCGCCAGCCGCTCCTTGTTGCGGCGCTTGACGGCGCGGAACTCGGCGCGGAAGGCGGCGTCGGCGGCGAGCGGCTCGAGCGCGGCGAGGCGGTCGAGGTCGCTCGCCCAGCCGTCGCCGATCGCATCGGTGAGTAGACGCGCGAGGTCGGGGTCGATCTCGAGCAGGAAGCGGCGCGGCGTGACGCCGTTGGTGACGTTGCGGATCTTCTTCGGCCAGAGGGCGTGGAAGTCGGCGAGCACGCTGCGGCGGAGAAGCTCGGTGTGCAGCTCGGCGACGCCATTGACGGTATGACTGCCGACCGCCGCGAGGTTTGCCATGCGCACGGCCCGCCCGCCCTCTTCGTCGATCAACGAGAGGCGGCGCACCAGCCCCTCGTCGCCGGGAAAGCGCCCGCGCACTTCGTCGAGGAAACGGCGATTGATCTCGTAGACGATCTCGAGGTGGCGCGGCGCGACGGCGCCGAAGAGGGCCACCGGCCAGCGCTCGAGCGCCTCGGGCAGCAGCGTGTGGTTGGTGTAGGCGAAGGTCGCGCCGGCGATCTCCCAGGCTTCCTCCCAGCCGAGCGCGTGCACGTCGACGAGGAGCCGCATCAGCTCCGCCACCGCCACCGCCGGATGCGTGTCGTTGAGCTGCACGGCCCACTTGCGCTCGAAACTGCGCACGTCGCCGGCAGTCTGCTGGTGGAGGCGGACCATGTCCTGCAGCGCGCAGCTCGAGAAGAACAGTTGCTGCTCGAGCCGCAGGCGCCGGCCCGCCTCGGGCTCGTCGTTGGGGTAGAGCACCTTCGAGATCGTCTCCGAGCCGACCTTCTCCTCGACCGCGCCCCAGTAGTCGCCGAGGTTGAACGCCGCGAAGTCGAACGACTCCGCCGCCTCGGCCTTGAACAGGCGCAGCAGGTTGACGTTGCCCACCCGGTAGCCGGGCACCGGGACGTCGTAGGCGACGCCGCGGACGACGCGCTCGGGGAGCCAGCGCACACGGCGGCGCCCGGCCTCGTCGAGGTAGGTCTCGGTGCGGCCCCCGAAGCCGACGTCGAAGGCGATCTCGGGGCGCGCGATCTCCCACGGATTGCCGAGGCGCAGCCACTTGTCGGTGACCTCGACCTGCTCGCCGCCGCGGATCTCCTGGTCGAAGATGCCGAACTCGTAGCGGATGCCGTAGCCGATCGCCGGGATCTGGAGCGTCGCCAGCGAGTCGAGGAAGCAGGCTGCGAGGCGGCCGAGGCCGCCGTTGCCGAGCCCCGGCTCCTCCTCCTGCTCGAGCAGCTCGTCGAGCTCGAGGCCGAGGCTCGCCACGGCGCGGCGCGCCGCGTCGGTGAGGCCGAGGCTGACCAGGTGGCTGCCGAGCTGGGGGCCGAGCAGATACTCGGCCGAGAGGTAGGCGACGGTGCGCGCTCGCTTCCGGTAGTACGCCTCGCCGGTGCGCACCCAGCGCTCCAGGATGCGGTCGCGCACGGTGTGGGCGAGCGCCAGGTAGAGATCGTTCTTCGTCGCCACCTCGGGAAAGCGGGCGACGGCGCGGAAGAGGTTCTCGCGGAAGGCGCGGGCGAGAGCTCTCGCCTCGGGATCGCTCGTGCGGCGCTCGGGCATCTCGGGATCTCGGCGCCATCTTCTCCGATCGGGGAGAGAGGGTCGAGTCTCGCCGAGCTACCTGGAGAGTCGCGCCGCGGCGGGCTCGTCGAGCAGCAGGAGCCTGCGCTGCGCCAGACTCGCGGCGCGCGCGATGGGAAGGGCGGAGCGCTCGGGCCGCTGCGCGGCGGCGATCGCCTCGGCCTTCTCGGCGCCGAAGGCGGCGACGACCAGCCGGTCGACGAGCGCGAACGCGGCGAGCGTCCAGGTCAGGCGGCACGGCGGCGGCTTCGGCGCATCGCGCACCGCGGCGACCAGGCGCTCGCGCTCGGCGAGCGCCGAATGGCCGGGAAAGAGCGAGGCGACGTGGCCATCGGCGCCGACGCCGACGAGGGCGAGATCGACGCGCGGCGGCGCACCGAGAGCGGCCCGCAGGTCGCGCTCGGCGCTCGCCGCGGCGCGCTCGAGATCGTCGGCGTCGGCGGGCAGTCGGTGGACCGCCTCCGGTCGCAACGGTAGGCGATCGAGGCCGCTGCGCAGCGCCAGGCCGAAGTTCGAGCCCGGGTGATCCGCCGGCACGGCGCGTTCGTCGACCCAGAAGAGCTCGACGCGGGACCAGTCGACGTCGGCCTCGTTCCACGCCGGCACGAAGAGCTCCGCCGCCGAGCCGCCGGAGATGGCGAGCGCGAAGCGGCCGCCGGCGGCGACGGCGCGACGAACCTCCACCGCCAGGCGGACGGCGAAGCCGCGCGCGAGAGCAGACGGGCTCGCGATCTCGATCTCGGCGGACATGCTTGCGGCCTCGCGGACAGTCGCACAGGATAGACGAACTCGCGGCGCCGGCCGGAGCCAGGGGGAACGAGCGATGCAGATCGGCATGATCGGCTTGGGCAGGATGGGTGCCAACATGGTGCGGCGCCTCCTGCGCGGCGGCCACCGGGCGGCGGTCTTCAGTCGGACACCGGCGGAGGTCGCGACGCTCGCCGCCGAAGGCGCCGCCGGCTGCGCCTCGCTCGCCGCGCTCGTCGCTGCGCTCGCGCCGCCGCGCCACGTCTTCGTCATGGTGCCGGCGGCCGCCGTCGACGCCGTGCTCGACGAGATCGCGGCGCTGCTCGCGCCCGGCGACGTGCTCGTCGACGGCGGCAACAGCCACTACCCCGACGACATCGCCCGGGCCACGCGGCTCGCCGAGCGCGGTCTCCACTACCTCGACATGGGCACGAGCGGCGGCGTGCACGGTCTCGAGCGCGGCTACTGCCTGATGATCGGCGGCGAGCGCGCCGTCTACGAGCGGCTGGCGCCGGTTTTCCGCACCCTCGCCCCCGGGCAAGGCGAGGTGCCGCCGACGCGCGGCCGCGAGGGGCGCGGCGGCACGGCGGCGGAGGGCTTTCTCCACTGCGGCCCGGCCGGCGCCGGCCACTTCGTCAAGATGGTGCACAACGGCATCGAGTACGGCCTGATGGCCGCCTACGCCGAGGGCTTCAACATTCTCGCGCGGGCGAACGCCGGCGCCGGCGAGCGCGCCGCCGACGCCGAGACGACGCCGCTCGCGCGCCCCGAGCTCTATCGCTACGAGCTCGACCTCGCCGACATCGCCGAGCTCTGGCGCCGCGGCAGCGTCATCCCGTCGTGGCTGCTCGACCTCGCCGCCGAGGCGCTCGCCGCCGATCCGGCGCTGGACGGATTCGCCGGCCGCGTCGCCGACTCGGGCGAGGGGCGCTGGACGATCCAGGCGGCGATCGACGAGGGGGTGCCGGCGCACGTGCTCTCGGCGGCGCTCCATTCGCGCTTCGCGTCGCGCGGCCTCGACGACTTCCAGAACCGGGTGCTGTCGGCGATGCGCAAGGGCTTCGGCGGCCACGGCGAGGTGAAGCGGGAGGGCGCATGACGAACGGCGCGAGCAACGGCCCCGCCGACGCCTTCGTCTTCTTCGGCGCCACCGGCGATCTCGCCTACCGCAAGATCTTCCCCGCCCTCGAGCGGTTGGCCCGGCACGGCAAGCTCGCGGTGCCGGTAGTCGGCGTCGCACGCTCCGGCTGGAGCCGCGACCAGCTCGTCGCGCACGCGCGAAAGAGCGTCGCGGAGCAGGGCGACGGCGTCGACGAACAAGCGTTCGCCAGGTTCGCCGGCCTGCTTCGCCTCGTCGACGGCGACTACCAGGATCCGGCCACCTACGACCGGCTGCGGGCGGCGCTCGGTGACGCGCGGCGGCCGCTCCACTATCTGGCGATTCCGCCGAGCCTCTTTCCCGTCGTCGTCGAGCAGCTGGCGCGGGCCGGCTGCACCGGCGGTGCGCGCGTCGTCGTCGAGAAGCCGTTCGGCCGCGACCTCGTCTCGGCGCGCGAGCTCAACGCCACGCTCCATCGCGTTTTCGCCGAGCACGACGTCTTCCGCATCGACCACTACCTGGGCAAGGAGGCGGTGCAGAACCTGCTCTACTTCCGCTTCGCCAACGCTTTCCTCGAGCCGGTGTGGAACCGCCACTATGTCGAGAACGTGCAGATCACTCTCGCCGAGAGCTTCGGCGTCGCCGGCCGCGGCAAGTTCTACGAGGAGACCGGCGTCATCCGCGACGTGATCCAGAACCATCTGCTGCAGATCGTCGGCTTCCTGGCGATGGATCCGCCCGCTTCGATCACCCCCGACGCCATCCGCGACGAGCAGGCGCGCGTGCTGAGCACGGTGCGGCCGATGGCGTTCGGCGACATGGTGCGCGGACAGTACCGCGGCTACCTCGACGAGCCGGGCGTCGCGGCCGACTCCTACATGGGCACCTACGCCGCGCTGCGCCTGTGGGTCGACTCCTGGCGCTGGCAGGGCGTGCCGTTCTTCGTTCGTGCCGGCAAGTGCCTGGCGCGCACCGTGGCCGAGGTCACCGTCGAGCTCAAGAATCCGCCGCAAGTGGTCTTCGAGGAGGCGCCGCCGGCGGTCGGCAATCTCATCCGTTTCCGCCTCGGCCCGGACGTCGCCATCTCGATCGCGGCGCGCGCCAAGCAGCCCGGCGAGCGAATGGTCGGCCGGCCGGTCGAGCTCTCGGTGGTCGAACGGGCCGACGGCCAGCGCAAGGAGGCCTACGAGCGCCTGCTCGGCGACGCGCTCGCCGGCGACGGCACGCTGTTCTCGCGCCAGGACGTGGTCGAGGCGGCGTGGCGGATCGTCGACCCGGTGATCCACGGCGACAGCGAGCTCTTCGTCTACGAGCCGGGGAGCTGGGGCCCGCCGCAGGCCGACCGCCTGGTCGCCGGTGTCGGCGGCTGGAACATGCCGCCGTGAGCGCTCGTCGGCGCCGCTCGGTGCGTGCGGCACCGCGGCGGAATCGACCGTCGCCGAACGGGCAGCGCAACACGGTCCAGCGCGACGCGCTGCGCGCCGCCTTCGAGCGCGCCGACCGGCCGCTGTCGCCGGGCGAGGCGCTCGCGGCGGCGCGGCGCGACGCGCCCGGCCTCGGCATCGCCACCGTCTACCGCAACATCCGCGCGCTCGTCGACGAGGGCTGGCTCGCCGCCGTGCCGCTGCCCGGGGCGCCGAACCGCTACGAGGTGGCGGACAAGCACCATCACCATCACTTCCGCTGCCGCGTCTGCGACCGCGTCTACGAGGTCGACGCCTGTCCGCCCGACCTGCGCACGCTCGTCCCGCGCGGCTTCCGGCTCGAGGACCACGACATCACCCTGGTCGGACGCTGCGCCGACTGCGCACGCGGCTGACTCAGCCGCGGTCGCTGGGCGTCAGGTGGTCGCGCAGCCCGCCGTAGCCGGCGCGCAGCTCGCGCCAGCCGCGGCGCGCCGCGCCGGCGGCGAAGCGCCAGGCGGCGAGAGCGGCGAGCGCCGCCGCCGACAGCGCCTCGATCCAGCGCAGCGGGCCCTCGGCGTCGCTCATCGCTCCCGCCCGCACGGTCCAGCCGAGATGGACGACGGCGGCGTCGAGCGCCAGGCCGCAGGCGACGGCGCCGAACGAGATCCCGGCCAGGTAGAGACCGACGAAGCGGCGGCCGAAGCTCCGCCACAGCACGGCGATCGAGGCCAGGCTGGTGGCCGGTCCGGCGAGCAGGAAGACGAGCACCGTGCCGGGCGACAGCCCCTTGGCGAGCAGCGCGGCGCCGAGCGGGGTCGAGGCCGAGGCGCAGGTGTAGAGCGCCAGGCCGGCGACGAGGACGACCGCCATGGCGACGAGAGTGCCGGGAAAGGTGCCGACCAGTCCGAGGGCGCCGAGGTCGTCCGGCACCACGGCGGAGACGATGCCCGCCGCGAGCACGCCGAGGACGAGCACGAGCAGGATGTCGTCGGCGAGCTCGACGGCGGCGAAGTGCAGCGCCTCGGCGAAGCGCGAGCGGCGCCGCGCGAGCACCGGCGCCGGCGCCGCCGACGGCTTGCCGCCCGCTTTCGGCTCGCCCTCCGGCGGCGCGCGCCGGCGGCCGGGGAGGAGGATCGCCAGCCCGCCGGCGACAAAGGCGGAGACGATCGCGGCGAGAGGCCGCGCCACCGCCATCACCGGACCCATGAGGCCCCAGGTCAGCACCACGGCGTCCGCGCTCGACTCGGGCGTGGTGACGAGGAACGACATCGTCGCCGGCCGGCTGGCGCCCTTCTTCTCCACCGCCACGGCGAGCGGGAGCACGCCGCAGCTGCACACCGGGATCGGCACGCCGAGGAGCGCCGCGCGCGCCACCCCCGCGAAGCCGGGCGCACCCATCCAGCGCGCGATCCAGTCGTTCGAGACGTAGGCGTGCAGCACGCCGGCGAGCGCCAGGCCGAGCAGCACCCAGGGCGCGGCGAGCTGCCAGATCACCCACGCCTGGAGCGCGATCTCGCCGGCGAGGCTCACGTGCCCTCCGCGCGCCGCGGCGCGCGCACGGCGCGGCGCGGCGCGAGCTGCGCGGCGCCGAGGAGCAGCGCCCCGAGGAGCACCATCACCGGGCCGCTCGGCAGGTCGAGCCGGTAGGCGGCGAGCAGGCCGCCCACCGTCACGACGAGCGCCACCGCCACCGCCGCCAGCAGGCTGCCGACGAACGAGCGCACCAGCCGCTGCGCGACGAGCGGCGGGATGGTGACCAGCGCGATCACCAGCACGATGCCGACGAGCTGCAGCAGCACGACGACCGAGAGCGCCACCAGCAGGAGCATGAGGATCGAGTAGAAACGCGCCGGCACGCCCTGCAGGCGCGCCGACTCCTCGTCGAAGGCGACCGCCACGAGCTCGCGGCCGACGAGCGCGAGCAGCGCGAGCAGGGCGACGTCGGACGCCGCCGCCAGCAGCAGGTCGGCCGGCGTCACCATCAGGATGTCGCCGAAGAGGTAGCCGAGCAGGTTGGGGGCGTAGCCGGGCGTCCAGTGCAGGAAGACGAGGCCGATCGCCATGCCCACGGCCCACAGCACGCCGATGACCGCGTCCTGCCGGCGCGCCCGCTCGCCGTCGAGGAAACCCAGGCCGATCGCCGACAGCGCCGCCACCGCCACCGCCCCGAGGCGCGGCGAGACGCCGGCCCAGTAGGCCACGCCGAGGCCGCCGAAGGCGGCGTGGGCGACGCCGCCCGAGATCGCGACCAGGCGCTTCAAGACGACGAAGGTGCCGACCACTCCGGCGAGCACGCTCGCCAGCACCGCGGCGAGGAGGGCGTGGCGGAAGAAGTCGAGCTCGAGGAGAGTCGCGAGCTCAGGCATGGGCGTGCCCGCAGAGCAGCGGGTGGGAGTGCAGGCCGTCGATTGGCACCTCGCTCAGGCGTCGATCGACCATCACCGCGCGCGTCGGCCGCAAGGTCTCCGGCGCCAAGTCGTGGGTGACGAGGAGCACGGCGGTCGACTCGGGCAGCGCCGCGATCATCTCCCACAGCCGGCGCCGGGACGGCTCGTCGAGCGACGCCGTCGGCTCGTCGAGGACGAGGAAGTCCGGCTCGCCGACCAGCGCCCGGGCGATGAGCGCCCGGCGCAGCTCGCCGCCCGAGAGCTCCGAGAGATAGGCGCCGGCGAGCGGCGCGAGCTCGAGCTCGGCGAGACGGCGCGCCACCGCCTCGTGGTCGGCGCGGCTCCAGCCCGTGAGCGGCCGCCGCCCGCGCAACCGGCCGAGCCGCACCATTTCCTCGACGCGCAGCGGAAAGCCGCGATCGAACGACGGCACTTGCGGCACGTAGCCGAGCCGGCGCGCGCGGCGAGGCACCTGCCAGCGGACCTCGCCGCGGTCGGGGCGCAGCAGGCCGAGCAGCAGCCGCACCAGCGTCGACTTGCCGCCGCCGTTGGGGCCGAGGATCACCAGCCGGTCGCCGCGGCCGACGGCGAGGTCGACGTCGGCGAGCGCGACGTCGGCGCCGTAGCGGTAGCCGAGCCCGCGCGCCGCGACGACGATCTCGGGCTCAGTCATGGACGAGCGCCTGGGCGAGGATGGCGCCGATCCTCTCGATATTGGCCAGCCAGTCGGGCGCCAGCGGATCGACCTCGACGAGCTCGGCGCCGATCTCGCGCGCCAGCACCTCGGCGCCGCGGCGCGCCACGTTGCGCTGCGTCAGCACGATGCGGAACTTATCGCGTCGGGCCCGCTCGACGAGGCGCGCCAGCTGGCCGGGCGTCGGCTCCTTGCCCTCGTGCTCGATCGCGATCTGCTCGAGGCCGTAGTCGCGCGCCAGGTGGCCGAGCGACGGGTGGTCGATCAGGAATCGCCCGCCGCGGCCGCCGAGCCGGGCCGCGAGCCGCGCCTGGAGGCCGGCGATGTCGGCGTCGAGCCCGACCGCCCGACTGCGGATCGCCGCCGCCTCGCCGGGCAGCAGGCGCGCGAGCCGCACGGCGAGCTCGGCCGCCGCGCCGCGCACGATGCGCGGCGAGACCCAGAGGTGCGGATCCCCGTGCGGCGC
>DASWJT010000077.1:0-28593 GCA_036397015.1 Thermoanaerobaculia bacterium | reverse complement strand
GCGTCGTGCTGCGCGACCATGTCGAGGACCCTCCGGTGGCGCTCCGGCTGGCCCTGGGGGAGCCGGGCGAGGTGGGTGACCTTCGACGCGGTGAAGAGCATGGCCGAGGCGTTCGGGCACGCCGCGACGCAGGCGGCGCATCCGATGCAGGCGGCGGCCTCGAAGGCCACGTCCGCGTCGACCTTGCGCACCGGTATGGCGTTCGCCTCCGGGGCGCTCCCGGTGCGTACCGAGACGTAGCCTCCCGCCTCGATGATGCGGTCGAAGGCGCTCCGGTCCACGACGAGGTCCCGGATCACCGGAAACGCGGTCGCCCGCCACGGCTCGATCCAGATCTCGTCGCCGTTCGCGTACTCGCGCATGTGGAGCTGGCACACGGTGGTCAGGTCCATCGGGCCGTGGGGCTCCCCGTTCACCATCATGCCGCACGACCCGCAGATGCCTTCCCTGCAGTCGTGATCGAAGGCGATGGGCTCGCCGCCATCCTTCACGAGGCGCTCGTTCACGAGGTCGAGCATCTCGAGGAAGGACATGTGATCGCTCACGTCGCTCGCGCGGTACGTGTGGAACGCGCCGGGGTCGTCGGGACCCGCCTGCCTCCAGACGTGCAGGGTCAGGTCCATCGGCCCTCCCGGCCCGGTCCGCCGGTCGCGCTGGGCGCCGTCACTTGTAACTCCGCTGCGAGAGGGGCACGTACTCGAACTCGAGCTCCTCCTTGTGGAGCCGCGGCTCCTCCCCGACTCCCGTGAACTCCCAGACGGCCACGTGGGCGAAGCCCTCGTCGTCCCTCCTGGCCTCGCCCTCCTCCGTCTGGTGCTCGACCCGGAAGTGGCCACCCGCCGACTCGTTCCGGTAGAGGGCGTCCAGGAGGAGGAGCTCGGCGAACTCGAGGAAGTCGGCCACTCGCCCCGCCTTCTCCAGCGACTGGTTGAAGGTCGCGCCGCTCCCCGGCACGCGGACGTCGCTCCAGAATCTCTCCCGCAGCTCGGGAACGAGCCGGAGGCCTTCGCGGAGCCTTTCCCTGCTCCGCGCCATCCCGCAGTGCTCCCACGCCAGCCGGCCCAGCTCCATGTGGAACTCGTCCACGGTCGTGGACCCGTCGACGGCCAGGAGGCGTTCGGTCCTCCGGGCGACGTCGCGCTCCACCTCCGCGAAGGCCGGGTGGTCGGCCGTGAGGTCGTCCGGCTTCTGCCGGGCGAGGAAGTTCCCCACCGTGAGGGGGACGATGAAGTACCCGTCGGCCAATCCCTGCATGAGGGCGCTGGCGCCGAGTCGGTTGGCGCCGTGGTCGCTGAAGTTCGCCTCGCCGATCACGAACAGCCCCGGGATCGTGCTCATGAGGTCGTAGTCCACCCACAGCCCACCCATCGTGTAGTGGGGCGCCGGGTAGATCCTCATGGGGACCCGGTAGGGGTCCTCGCCCGTGATCTTCTCGTACATGGCGAACAGGTTGCCGTAACGCTCCCGGATCACGTCGGCGCCGAGGCGCTGGATGGCGTGGCGGAAGTCCAGGTAGACGCCGTTCCGCCTGGGGCCAACCCCGAAGCCCCCGTCCACCATCTGCTTGGCCCGGCGCGAGGCCAGGTCCCTGGGGACGAGGTTCCCGAAGGCGGGATACATGCGCTCCAGGTAGTAATCCCGCTCCCCCTCGGGGATCTGGTTGGGAGGACGAGTGTCGCCGGGCTTGGCCGGGACCCAGATCCTCCCGTCGTTCCGGAGAGACTCGCTCATCAGGGTGAGCTTGGACTGGTAGTCGCCCGAGGGAGGGATGCAGGTGGGGTGGATCTGGGTGAAGCAGGGATTGGCGAAGCCCGCGCCCCGCTTGTACGCCCGCCAGGTGGCGGTGACGTTGGACGCCTTGGCGTTGGTGGAGAGGAAGAAGACGTTGGAGTACCCGCCCGTGGCCAGCACCACCGCGTCGCCCACCCAGGACTCGATCCGGCCGCTCACCAGATCCCGCGTGACGATCCCCCGGGCCTGCCCGTCCACGACGACGAGATCGAGCATCTCGGAGCGGTTGACCATCTTCACCTTGCCGGTCGCTACCTGGCGCTCCAGCGCCTGGTAGGCGCCCAGCAGGAGCTGCTGGCCGGTCTGGCCGCGGGCGTAGAAGGTGCGCGACACCTGCGCGCCGCCGAAGGAACGGTTGGCCAGCGTGCCGCCGTACTCGCGCGCGAACGGCACGCCCTGCGCCACGCACTGGTCGATGATGTTGGCCGACACTTCGGCGAGACGGTAGACGTTCGCCTCGCGGGCGCGGAAATCGCCGCCCTTGACGGTGTCGTAGAAGAGCCGGTACACCGAGTCGCCGTCGTTCTGATAGTTCTTCGCCGCGTTGATGCCGCCCTGCGCCGCGATCGAGTGCGCCCGCCGCGGCGAGTCCTGGAAGCAGAGGCAGTCGACGTCGTAGCCGAGCTCGGCCAGCGATGCGGAGGCGGAGGCGCCCGCCAGCCCGGAGCCGACGACGACGACGCGGACCTTGCGCTTGTTGGCCGGATTGACGAGCTTGAGCTCGAACTTGGCGCGCTCCCACTTTTTCTCGATCGGCCCTTCCGGGATGCGCGCGTCGAGCGGCAGGGCGGGGCGCACGGCGCTCATCTCACGACTCCCGCCAGCACCGCGACCGGAAACGAGACGTTGCCGACCGTCACCAGGACGGCGAACGCCGCCGCCAGCCGGCGGCGCCAGGGGTCGAGCCGCGCGTGGCTCCAGCCGAGCGACTGGAACAGGCTCCAGACGCCGTGGAAGAGATGCAGC
Source organism: Thermoanaerobaculia bacterium (assembly GCA_036397015.1). Classification (GTDB taxonomy): domain Bacteria; phylum Acidobacteriota; class Thermoanaerobaculia; order Multivoradales; family JAGPDF01; genus JACTMI01. The sequence continues at coordinate 25,836 of DASWJT010000077.1, read as the reverse complement.
CCGAGCGCCAGGTTGGCGACGGCGTAGAGCCCGGCGACCGGCAGGCGCCGGAAGCTGGCGACGAGGTTGTCGTGCACGCGGCCGTGGACGAATTCGGGGTTCGTCCACCCCCAGGTCAGATCGGCGAGGTGATAGGCGACGAACAGCGCCAGGATGACGCCGCCCCAGCGCATCGTGCGCGCGGCGTAGGTCGACTGCACGACGGCGCTCTTTTCGTACTTGATCGGGCGCGCGTCCCAGCTCTGGCGGGTGAGCGACCACGCCGACCAGGCGTGCAGACCGACCGCGGCGAGCAGCACCAGCCGGACGACCGACAGCGCCTGCCCGCGGCCGAGCACCGGGGCGCCGAGCTCGCGCAGCCCCTCGCCGTAAACGTCGATCTTCCATTCGCCGGCGTGCGGGCCGTCGGCGTAGCGGCCCTGGTAGAGCTTGAGGTTGCCGGCCAGGTGGCCGGCGACGAAGCCGAAGAGGACGATGCCGGTGGCGGCCATCACCGCCTTCTTGCCGACCGTCGTCCGGAACAGCCCCCGGGTTGCGAGCATCGCGCCTCCGTGCCGGAAATCCTATCGCCGCAGCGCGGCATGCCTCCACCCCGGGGGGGAGGGGCGCCGCTCAGGACGTGCGGCGGCCGCGCCGACGCCGCCGGCCGCGCGCGGGTCGCGCGGCCCGCGCTCCGTCGGCGGCGGGCTGCTTGGCCGGCGCCTCGAGGGCGCCGGCGAGCACCGGCCGGCGGCGGGCGGCCGCCTGCCACTGCGCCAGCTCCTGCTCCCCTTCCCCGGTCGCCTCGACGAGCAGCTCGAAGAGCCAGAGCGCCTCCGGAAAGAAGCTCCGCGCCGCGACGCGCAGCCGCTCGGCGCCGCTCTTGTGCGGCTCGCAGAGGCGCAGGAAGCCGGTCAGCGCCTCGCTCGTCTGCCGTGTGCGCTCGCGCGAGAGCGCGAAGCGAGTGAAGAACGGCGCGGCGAGCTCCTGCACCATCGCCTCGAGCTCCGCGCGTCGCAGGGCGCGCTGGCCGACCGCCTCGATGTCGTAGCGGCGCAGCAGCACGGCGGGCAGCAACAGGGCGGCGAGCAGACCGCCGTCGGAGACCTCGCGGCCGCCCTCGATCTTGCGGTCGAGCACCGGCAGGATGCGACCGAACTCGCCCAGGCCGCGCTCGGCCGCGCGCACCATCGCGTACGCCTCGGGCAGCAGCGCTTCGAGCAGACCGAGGTCGAGCATCCACTGCAGCGAAGCGCCGGAGCGGCCGCAGCGCAGCAGCGCCAGCAGCTCCTCCGCCAGCCGGGCCGGCGCGGCGCGCTCGATCTCGGCGCGCAGCTCGTGGATCGCCGCCTGCGTCTCGCGCTCGAGGACGAAACCGAGCCGGCCGGCCATCTCGCAGGCGCGCATCATGCGCACCGGATCCTCGCGGAAGCGCACCCGCGCGTCGCCGATCGACCGCACCAGCCGGCGCTCCAGGTCGTCGACGCCGCCCACCCAGTCGATGACCGAGAAGTCCGCGATGTCGTAGAAGAGGGCGTTGATCGTGAAGTCGCGGCGGTAGGCGTCCTGCTCGGGCGTACCGAAGGTGTTGTCGCTGGTGATCAGCAGGTCGTCGTCGTCTCCCGCCTGCGCCTCGGGGTCCGGCGCGCCGCGGAAGGTCGAGACCTCGACGACGTGGCCGCGGAACAGGATGTGCACGAGGCGGAAGCGCCGGCCGATGATGCGCGAATTGCGGAACAGCCGCCGCACCTCCTGCGGCCGCGCGTCGGTGGCGACGTCGAAGTCCTTGGGCGCGCGGCCGAGCATCATGTCGCGCACGCTGCCGCCGACCAGGTAGCTCTTGAAGCCGGCGTTCGACAGCCGGTAGAGCACCTTCAGGGCGTCGGGGTGGATCGCCTGGCGCGAGATCGGATGCTGGGAGCGTTGCAGGATGCGGGGCGCGACGGCCCTCTCGAAGCTCACGTTGGAAGACTCTATCAATCGCCGCGCCGGCGCGGTGCCGGCGCGTCCGGTGGCGCCGCGGATCCTGTTAGCATCGCCGCGATGCCTCCGTCCAGAGGGATCGAGCGGCGCCGGCGGCGCCGGCTCGCCGGCGTTTTCGCCATCGCGTCGACGCTCTTCTCGGCGTGCCTCGCCGCCGCGACGCGGTTGGTCGCGATCGGCGACGTGCACGGCGACGTCGAGGCCTTCACCGCCGTGCTGCGCGCCGCCGACGTCCTCGATGACGCTGGCGCCTGGCGCGGCGGCGACACCTCGGTGGTGCAGGTCGGCGACCTCATCGACCGCGGGCCCGAGATGCGCCGAGCGCTCGAGCTCGCGATGGAGCTCGAGGCGAAGGCCGCCGCGCAGGGCGGACGCTATGTCCAGATGCTCGGCAACCACGAGGTGATGAATCTGCTCGGCGACCTGCGCTACGTGACGCCCGAGAACTTCGCCGAGTTCGCCGACGCCGACTCCGAGGAGCGCCAGCGACGGGCCTGGCGCGAGCATCGCGACTGGCAGCGCCGCCGCTCGGCCCGCCTCGGCCTCGCAGCGCCGGAGCTGGGATCCGCCGCGCGCGAGCAGTGGCTCGCCGCTCATCCGCCGGGCTGGCTCGAGCACCGCGAGATGTTCTCCCCCGGCGGGAAGTACGGTCGCTGGTTGCGCGAGCGGCCGAGCCTCGTGGTCGTCGATCGCACGCTGCTCGTGCACGGCGGCCTCTCGCCGCCGACCGCCGCCAGCACGCCCGCGGAGATCGACCGCCGCGTGCACGACGAGATCCGCCGCTTCGACGAGCTCGAGAGGGAGCTGATCGCGCTCGACGTCGTGCTGCCGTTCGCCGATCTTCCCGACATGATCTTGGCGGCTCGCGACGAGCTCGCCGCGCTCGAGCGCACCGCTGCCGCGGCGCCCGCAACCGCGAGCGAGGGAGCCGCCGCGGACGGCGACCGCCGGCGGCTCGTCGAGGAGCTCCTCGCCTGGGACACCTGGTCGATCCACAGCTCGGAGGGTCCGCTCTGGTTCCGGGGCTTGAGTCACTGGAGCGACGAGGAGGTCGCCGAACACCTGCCGCCGCTCCTCGCCGCGCACGACGTCGATCGCATCGTCGTCGGCCACACGCCGCAGGCGGAGGGCCGGATCCGCGTGCGCCTCGACGGCGCGCTCTACCTGATCGACACCGGCATGCTCGCCTCCTACGTGCCGGGCGGCCGCGGCTCGGCGCTCGTTCTCGACGGCGGCGCGGTCACCGCCGTCTATCCCGGCGAGCTGCCGGTGACTCTGTGGGGAGAACCGGCAGCCGTGGCGGTGCCGGCCGCCGAACCTCCGGCCGCCGAACCTCCGACGGCCGAACCTCCGACTGTCGCGGCGCCCGAGGCAGAGCGTCCGCGGTGGCTGGGCAAGAACGGAGCGCCGCTGCCGTTCGCCGACGACGACGCGCTGCTCGAGTTCCTGAGCAACGCCCCGGTTGTCGACATCGAGCCGATTGGCGAGGGCATCACCCGGCCCCGCCGCCTGACGCTCGAGCGCGACGACGTGCGCCTGCGCGCGCTCTTCCAGACCGTCCACGAGGAGCGCCGCGTCGCCCACATCGCGCCCGGCCGGAGAGAGGCCAACTTCCGCGACTACCACGGCTTCGAGCCGGCCGCCTACCGGCTCGGCCGCCTGCTCGGGCTCACCAACGTTCCGCCCTCGACGTCGCGCCGGCTGCGCGGCGAGCATGGCTCGATCCAGATCTGGATCGAGAACGCGACCAACGAGAAGCAGCGGGTCAAATCCGGCGCGGCGCCGCCCGACGCCCTGCGCTGGAAGCGCGAGCTGCAGGTGCAGCTCGTCTGGGACGAGCTCGTCGGCAACACCGACCGCAACCAGGGCAACTTCCTCTACGACTCCGCCTGGCGGCTGTGGATGATCGACCACTCGCGCGCCTTCCGCACCAGCACCGACCTCAGGCAGGCCGACAAGATCATCTGGTGCGAGCGGCGCTTCTTCGAGCGGCTGCGCACGGCGACGGACGACGAGATCCGCGCCGCGGTGGACGAGCAGCTGCGCCCGAACGAGGTGCGCGCCCTGCTCGAGCGGCGCCGCAAGGTGGTGGCCCACATCGAGGGGCTGATGCGCGCGCGCGGCGAGGCGCCGGTGCTCTTCGAGTGGCCGCGGTGACGGGAGCGTCGCGGGCGATGCGCGGCCTGCTCGGGCGGCTGTTCAACCTGCAGAAGGGCGAGGGCCGCCTCGGCGCCCTGCTCTTCGCCTATCTGTTCGCCGTCATCACCTGCTACCAGATGGGCAAGGCGGCGCGCGACGCGCTCTTCCTGAGCGTCTTCAAGGCCTCGAAGCTGCCCTACGCCGACATGGCGATCGCCCTCTCGGTGGGCCTCGTCTTTGCCCTCTACGTGACGATCGGCCGCCGGATGTCGATCCGCAACCTGATCGCCGGCAGCCTGACGATCTTCTCGGCCTTCTGCTGCGGCTTCTGGTACCTGGCGCACGCTCACCCGGAGCAGTCCTGGCAGTTCCCGGCCTTCTATCTCTGGGTCGGCATCCTCGGCGTGCTGGCGCCGACGCAAGTGTGGACGCTGGCCAACTACCTGCTGACGACGCGCCAGGCGAAACGCGTCTTCGGCCTCGTCGGCGCCGGCGCGATCAGCGGCTGGATCTTCGCCGGCATGCTGACCAAGGTGCTGGCCAGCATCCCGCGCCTCGGCACCGAGAGCCTGCTGCTGGCGATGGCGGTGGGCTTCGCCCTCTGCGCCTGGATCGTCGTCGCCCTCTGGCGGTACCGCGACGCCGCGGCGGCGGCGGGGGGCTCCGGCCGCGTCGCCGAGCCGGCGGGAAAGGGCCTGCGCGAGAGCCTCGGCGTCGTCTTCTCGTCGCCCTATCTGATCGCCATCGCCTCGCTCATCACGCTCTCTTCGGTGGCGACCACCTTCGCCGGCTGGCAGTTCAAGGCGATCGCCAAGGCCGCCTACGCGGAGAAAGACGCGCTCACCGCCTTCTTCGGCGAGTTCAACTTCTGGGCGGGGATCGCCTGCCTCGTGGTCCAGCTGCTGCTGACGTCGCGCTTCCTGCGTCGCTTCGGGCTCGGCCCGGCGCTGCTCGTGGTGCCGCTGGCGCTGTTCGGCAGCGAGATCGCCGTCTTCGCCTTCGGCACCCTGACCACCGTCATCCTGCTCAAGGGCAGCGACCAGCTGCTGCGCTACTCGCTCGACAAGTCGTCGGTCGAGCTGCTCTACCTGCCGATCTCGCCCGAGGTCAAGCTGCAGGCGAAGTCGTGCATCGACACCTTCATCTGGCGGCTGGGCGACGGCGTCGCCGGCTTCACCCTCGCCATCTTCACCGATCAGCTGCAGTGGTCGGCGCAGCGCGTTTCGGTGATCAACTTCGTCTTCCTCGGCGCCTGGATCGCGGCCGCCGTCGTCGCGCGCCGGCAGTATGCCGCGCGCTTGCTCGACAGCATCCGCCAGCGCCGTCTCGACGCCGAGCGCCAGCTCGCGCCGGTGCTCGACCGCTCCACCAACGAGATGCTCGCGGCACAGCTCGGCTCCAACGATCCCAAGGAAGTGCTCTACGCTCTCGAGCTGTTCGGCGTCTCGCACCGGCCGTCGCCCCACCCCGCGGTGCGCGACCTGCTCGCCCACGAGTCCGCGGCCGTGCGCAAGGCCGCCATCGACACGCTCGACGGGGCCGGCGATCGCTGGGCGCTGCCGCGCATCGAAGAGATGCTGCGCGACGAGGATCTCGCCGTGCGCACTGCGGCGCTGCTCTTCCTCGCCCACCACGCCCACGTCGATCCGCTCAGCCGCATCGAGAGCCTCGGCGACTTTCCCGCCTTCTCGATCGAATCGGGGATGGCGGCGTTCCTCGCCCAGCCGGGCGAGACGCAGAATCTGGTCGCGGCGGGACTGCTCGTCGACAAGATGCTCGACCAGCGCGGCGAGGCGGGCAGGAGCGCGCGCCTCGAGGCGGCGGAGCTGCTCGCCATCCTGCCCGACGCATTCGACGCGCAGCTCGACCGCCTGCTCGACGACGACGAGCCGGAGGTCGTGCGCGCGGCGATGGCGGCGGCGGCGAAGCTGGGCAAGCGACGGCTGACGCCGAAGCTGATCGAGAAGCTCGGCGACGGCCGGGTGCGCGAGGAGGCGGCGGCGGCCCTCCTCGGCATGGGCGACCGCGTCGTCGGCGCCCTGCGCGACGCGCTCAACGATCCGGGCCTGGGAGACGACGCCCGGCTCGAGATCCCGAGCGTGCTGGCGCGCATCGGCTCGCGCACCGCCGCCCACGCGCTGACCGAGAACTTGCTCGTCGGCGAGCCCGAGGTTCGCTTCCGGATCATCTCGGCGCTCAATCAGCTGCAGCGCGACCGGCCGCAGCTCGAGTTCGACCGCCGGCTCCTGCACGCCTCTCTGGCGCTCGAGATGATGCTCCACTGCCGCACCAGCCAGATCCTCGCCGTCGTCGCCGGCGGGCGCGACGGCGCCGACGGCGAGCCGGCGCCGTCCGCGGTGCGCGCCCGGCTCGAGTCGGCCGGCGAGGTCGAGATCGAGCGCATCTTCCGACTGCTCAGCCTCCTCCACCCGGAGGTCGACTTCCACAGCGCGCACTTCGGCGTCCGCTCCTCCGATCCGGTGGCGCGCGACAACGCGGTCGAGTTCCTCGACATGACGCTCGAGCCCGAGCTCAGGAAGACGCTGGTGCCGCTGCTCGACCCCGGCACCGCGCTCGAGGAGCGCATCGCGCCGATTCTCCGCCACAGCGGCATGGACGTGCCGACGCGCCACGAGCTGATCGCCGCCATGGTCGAGAGCTCCGATCCGTGGCTCAAGGCGTGCGGGATCTCGGCCGTCGGCTCGCTCGGCCTCAGCGAGCTCGCCGCCGAGGTCGATGCCTGCCTCGACAGCGAGAACGAGCTGCTGCGCGAAGCGGCGCGCGCCGCCCAGCGCCGCTTGGCGGAGGCCGCCGACTAGGGCGCGTTTCGCGCCAGCCCGAGATCAACGTGCGGTCCACCATCCCCACCCGGTGACGGGCGACGACGGCCTCGACCGTCTGCGGCGAGAGCAGGCGCCGGCCGTCGAGCTCGCCATCGACCGGCAGCGCCGCGCCGGGGCTCACCGGTCGAGGTTCTCCACTTGCTCGATTCGCCCGTCCTCGAGCCGCAGCGCTGTCAGCTTGCCGCCCCAGGCGCAGCCGGTGTCGAGCGCCGCGAGGTCGTCGCGCACGAGGAGCCCGAGCGCCGCCCAGTGGCCGCAGACGATGCGCGCAGCGCCCGCCGCGCGCCGCGGCGAGTCGAACCACGGCCAGTGGCCGGCGGGCAGGCTAGCGAGCGGACCGGTGTAGTCGTAGGTCGGCTCCCCCGTGGCGTCGACCGTGCGCATCAACGTGAAAACGCGCAGGTCCGCCAGGATCTCGGGGTCGAGGCCGGGAACATGTCCAGGCGCGCGAGCCGTGGGTCGAAAGGCCTCCAGATAGAGGGTCCCTGCCTCCGACCTCAGCGCCGCCTCCGTCCGCCGAGCGCGCACAATGGCGTCCGCGAGACTCCAGCTCGCCAGCACCCCCGAATGAACCAACACGTCTTTTCCTTCAATGGAAAGCAGTGGTCTCTGGATGAGCCAATTCACCAGGGCGTCGAGGTCGGGCGCGGCGAGGAGCTCCTCGAGCACGTCGTGCTTGCGCGCCTCGGCGACGCCGGCGGCACGGGCCAGGAAGTGCAGGTCGTGATTGCCGAGGACGATCGTCGCCCGCCCGCCGAGATCGGCGACGTAGCGCAGCGTCTCGAGCGAGCGCGGGCCGCGGTTGACGAGGTCGCCGACGAACCACAGCCGGTCGCCGGCCGCGATCTCGGCGCGCGCCACGAGCGCGCGCACGCTGCGGTAGCAACCGTGCACATCGCCGATCGCCCACCTCGCCACGGCGGCGCTCTCACTTCTCGCTGACGACGAGCGAGCCGCCGGGGGGGAACGCCGTCACCACGCTCTCGCCACCCGCGGTCCAGCGCACGACGAGGCGCCGCGGCGCGCTCGCGCCGAGGCCGAAGGTGACGACCGGCTCCGACGCCGAGAGGTAGGAGCCGCTCGGATCCAGACGGCGGCCGAGCCGGGCGCCGTCGGCGCGTTCGAGCTCGAGCCAGGCGCCGATGCCGGCGCGGTTGTCGGCCCGGCCGCGGAGCCGGACACGCAGCGAGCGTCCTCCCGCCGTGTCGTTACGGAACAGCGCCGCCGGGCCGCCGTTCTGCGACAGCACCAAGTCGAGATCCCCGTCGCCGTCGAGGTCGCCGGCGGCGAGCCCGCGGCCGATCCATAGGCCGGGCGCCGCTTCCGGCACGCTCGCGAAGCGCCCGTCGCCGCGATTGCGGAACACCTGCAGCGGCTGCGCCCAGGCCTCGACGCCGCCGCTCTGCGCCTCGATCGTCGGCTCGATGTGCCCGTTGGCGACCGCCAGGTCGAGCGCGCCGTCGAGGTCGAGGTCGACCGCCAGCACGCCGAAGGCGAGCGGTAGGTAGGTCGCCAGGCCGACGCCAGCCTCGGCGGCGGCGTCGCGCAGCGTCCCGCGCCCGTCGGCGAGGAACAGCCCGGCGGCTTCGCGCGCGAAGTTGGCGACGACCAGGTCCTCGCGCCGGTCGCCGTCGAGGTCGCCCGCCGCAATGCCCATGCCGCCGCGCGCGACGCCGGGGGCGCCGAGGGCGAAGCCGCGCCCCAGCGCGTCCTCGGCGAAGCCGCCGGCGCGCGCGAGGAAGAGCTGGTTGGGCATCGTGTCGTGCGCCAGGGCGAGGTCGACGCGCCCGTCACCGTCGACGTCGAGGCCGGCGACGCCCAGTGCCTTGCCCGGCGCGCGCGCGAGCTCCGAGCCGGAGGTGGCGTCGACCAGCCCCCCGTCGCTCGCCAGCAGCAAACGGCTCGCCACCGGTGGATAGGCCTCCGGCGTGCAGTAGACGCGCTCGCCTCCGATCCGGCAGGGCAGGTCGCGGTCGCGGCTCCACTCCACGTAGCGGGCGATGACCAGGTCGAGGCGGCCGCTGCCGTCGAGATCGAAGAAGGCGGCGCTCGACGAGAAGCCGGGCGCGGGCGGCGCGAAGAGCTCGCGCGCGGCGCGCTCGAAGCGGAGCGCGTCGCGCCCGAGCCAGAGCTCGTCGCCGTCGACGCCGGTGACGGCGAGGTCCGCAAGTCCGTCGCCGTCCCAGTCGGCCACCGCCAGGCCCATGGCGTGGAGCCCGCTCGCGATGCCGGCCGGCGCCGCCACCGGCGCGAAGCGCCAGCCGCCGAGGTTGCGCCAGAGGGTGACGCCGCCGCCCGCCCCGTCGAGATCGCCGAGGCTGGCGAAGGCGAGCTCGGGCAGCCCGTCGCCGTCGGCGTCGAAGACCGCCACGCCCGAGCCCATCGTCTCCGGCAGCCGGCGAGCCGCCGACCGCCCGGCGTCATGGCGAAAGGCGACGCCGCTCGCCGCCGCCACTTCGGCGAACCGGATCGGCTTCGACTCCGCCGACACGGCGGCCTCCGACGCCGGGGCTCCGGTGCCGGCGTCCCGGCAGCCGGCGAGGAAGAGGCCGAGGACGACGAGGATTCGTTTCACGTCTCGTCTCCCCCCGGTCGCCACGACATCAGATCGTGCTTGCGCAGGTAGTAGGAGAGGTTGCGGTCGTCGACGCCGAGCAGCTCGGCGGCGTCCTTGCGCACGCCGCGCGCGCGCTCGAGCGCCGCGAGCAGGGTGGCGCGCTCCGCCGCCATCACGCGCCGGCGGAGATTGAGATCCGACGAGTCGGCCGGCGCCGCTGGCTCCCCCGCCGACGCGAGCGGCAGGCTCGCGCGCGAGATGCGCGGTCCGCGCTCGAGCAGCACCGCGCGCTCGAGCACGTTGCGCAGCTCGCGCACGTTGCCCGGCCACGCGTACGACTCGAGCGCGGCGAGCGCCTCCGACTCCAGCCCGCGCGTCGCCCGGCCGAAGCGCAGCGCGAACTCGGCGACGAATGCCTCGGCCAGCCGCGCCACGTCGCCCGCGCGCTCGCGCAGCGGCGGCAGACGAATCGGCACCACCTTGATGCGGTAGAGCAGGTCGGCGCGGAAGCGCCCCTCGCGCACGTCGCGTTCTAGATCGGCGTTGGTGGCGCAGACGAGACGGACGTCCACCCGCGTCGGCCGGCTTTCGCCGACGCGCTCGAAGGTGCCGTCCTCGAGCACCCGCAGCAGCTTGGCCTGGGCGAAGAGCGGCAGCGAGTTGAGCTCGTCGAGCACCAGCGTGCCGCCGTCGGCGACACGGAAGCGGCCGTCGCGATCCGCGGTGGCGCCGGTGAAGGCGCCGCGACGATGGCCGAAGAGCTCGGACTCGAACAGCTCCGGCGGGATGGCGGCGCAGTTGACGACGACGAGCGCCTCCGACACCCGCGGCGAGAGGCGGTGCATGAGGCGCGCCACCTCCTCCTTGCCGGTGCCCGTCTCGCCTTCGAGCAGCACCGTCGTGTCGCTCGGCGCGACCAGCTCGACCAGCTGGACGACCTCGCGCCAGGCCGGCGACTCGCCGATCAGCCGCTCGCCCTCGCCCGCGTCGGCGCGAGCGCCCTGGCGCAGGAAGGCGAGCTCACGCCCGCGCGCCGCGCGCTCGAGGGCGCGTTCGAGTGCAACGACCAGCGCCGACGCCTCGATCGGCTTGAGCAGGTAGTCGGCCGCGCCGGCGCGCAGGCAATCGACGGCCGAGGCGATCGCGCCGTGCGCCGTGAGCACCAGCACCGGCAGGCCCGGCCGGCGCTCGACGAGCGCCGCGACCAGGTCACGCCCGCCGAGGCCGGGCATGCGCAGATCGGTGATCACCGCGTCGCAGCCTTCGAGGCGCTCGGCGGCGAGCGCCTGCTCGCCGTTCTCGGCGGTACGCACCTCGAACTCGCGCCGCGACAGCAGCTCGGCGAGCGACTCGCGCACGTAGGCCTCGTCGTCGACGAGCAGCACCGTCGCGCGCCGGCTCACGCCGCCTCCCTTCCCGGCAATCGCGGAATCCGCACCACGAAGCGAGCTCCCCCTTGCGCGCGATTCTCTCCCTCGATCGTCCCGCGGTGCGCGCGCGCGATGCCGTGGCAGACGGCGAGGCCGAGACCGGTCGAGCCGCGGCCGGAGACGAACGGCTCGAAGAGTCGCTCCACGAGCTCGGCCGGGATGCCCGGACCCCGGTCCTCGACCACGAGCACCGCGTGCTCCCACTCGCCGCGCAAGCGAACTTCCGCGGCGCCACCCGGACCCTGGACCTGCGCCGCGTTGAGCAGCAGGTTGAGCAGCAGCTGGCCGAGCGCCGCGCGGTCGCCGGCAACGAGCACGGGCTCGAGTGGCAGGTCGACGCTCACGGCGAGCCCCTCTTCCAGCGCGGCGACGAACTCCACCGTCTCGGACACTACGGTCGCGAGGTCGAGCGGTTCCAGCAACCCGTGGCCAGGCGCCGCGAACAGCAGCGTGCGGCGGACGATGTCGCGGATCCGCTCGAGCCCGCCGCGCAGGCGCGCCGCCGTCTCCCGCGCGCGCCGACGCTCGCCCGCGCCGACATCCTCCTCGAGCAGGTCGAGCCAGGTCGTCATGCCCGCCAGCGGATTGTTGATCTCGTGCGCGATGCCGGCGGCGAGACGGCCGACGCTCGCCAGGCGGTCGGCGTGCCAGACCCGGCGCTCGAGCTCGCGGCGCTCCTCGGCGAGGGCGCGCTCGGCGGCGAGCCACGCCGTGCGCGTCACGCTGCGCAGAGCGAGCCCGCCGAGCCCGCAGGAGAGCACGATCAAGGTCAGGTGGATCGCCAGCGTCTGGCGGAAGTCCGCGGCCAGCCGCTCCACTCGCGCGAGCAGCGCCCGGCGCGGCTCGCTGCGCTCGACTCGCCACGTCATCTCGGGCCGCCAGCCGATCGCCTCGAGCTGGGCGCTGGCGACGAGCTCGTCGGCTCCGGGGGTCGCCGGCGGCTCGCTGTCGGGCCGCAGCCGGACGCGGTTGGCCGGCGCCGCGAGCAGCGCCAGGCTGGCGGCGCCGCCGGCGCGCGCGACGAGCATCCGGCGCTCGCCGATCTGCGCCTGCGTCGACAGCGGCGCGTCGATCCTCGCTGCGGCCAGCGCCAGGACCAGCGGCTCCGCCCCCGCCCGTCCGATGCGCAACGACGGAACGCCCGCCACTTCCAGCACCAGCTCGTCGAGCACCGGATGGCCGACGGCGAAGAGGAGCAGCGCGCTCTCCGCCTCGAGGCGGGCGCGCCGCGCCAGGACGGGATCGGCCGGCGTCGCGACGGCGAGCGGCGCGGCGCCGCTCAGCACGCCGAGATCGACGCGCGCGGCGGCGAGCGCCGCCTCGAGCGTGCGCGCCTCGAGCTCGACGCGCAGCCCGACCTCCGCCTCGGCCGCGGCGACCGCCTCGCGGCGGGCCCGCACCAGGCCGCGGATGGCGAAGAGGTCGACGACGACGAGCCCGGCGAGCAGGAGCAGCACGGCCCAGGTCGCGGGGGCGACGACCGATCGGGCGCGGGGCTCCATCGCGAAATCCTCTCACGGCCCTCGCGGTACGCGGCGCGCCGCCGGCGCCGGGACCACCGCTCAGTCGCCGTTTGGAGGCGAGCCCGCCGGGGGCTCGGCCGTCGCGCCGAAAGCCGTTTGCAGCAGCTCCGCGAGCTCTTCGCGCCGAACGAGCTCCTGGCGCGTCTCGGCGACCGTGCCGTCCTCGCGCACGAGAACGAGCGCCGGCAGCGCGCCGAGGTCGAGCCGCGTCGCGACGAGCTGGCCGCGGTCGAGCAGCACGCGCGAGTGCGGAGGGTGGTCGGCGAGGAACTTCTCGACCGTCTTGCGGCTCTCGCCGACGTTGACGGCAATCGTCTCGACGCCCAGGCGCGCGAGCTCGCCCGCCAGCGCGCGGACGACCTCGGCCTGCTCCCGGCATGGCTCGCACCAGGTCGCCCAGAGCTCGAGCAGGAGGCGCCGGCCACGCGACGCGGAGAGCTTCTCGCTGGTGCCGTCGAGCCGCCGCAGGGAGGCCTCGAGCGGCGTCGCGCCCTCCGTCCCCGCCGCCCCCACGAGGGGGGCGGCGACGAGCAGGAGAAGCAGCCACACGGCGCCCGACCGGCTCACCTCGTCCGCCCTCAGAAGCGGCGGCTGTAGCCGGCGAGCACGAGGTAGTCCGGGAAGGCGGCGTCGCCGTGCCGGCCTCGCTCGATGTCGGCGACGCTGCGCTGGCGGTTGCGCTCGACGGCGATCGGCAGCGCCAGGCTCAGCGCGTGCGGGCCGCGCACCCATGCCACGGACGGCTCGGCCGAGAGCATGTAGCCGGGGCGGCGGAAGCCGTCGCTCGAGCCGATCAGGTCGTGCGCTGGAATGCCTTCGATGCGCGCGCCGAGCCCCGGGCTCAGACCCTTCCAGGTCGGCAGGCCGAGCTGCAGGCCGAGGCGGCCGACATACTGGTCGGCGATCGACATCACGGCCTCTTGCGGCGCGCCGCGAAAAGTGCGCACGCCGCTGTCGCCCTCCGGCGCCAGGATGTAGGTCGCCGAGGCGTAGCCGGCGAGCGAGCCGGCCTGGTTGAGCAGCGCGTAACCGCTCGCCTGCAAGACGATGCCGAACCCGCCGTCGCCGGGTTGTACCGACTGGTCGGCGGTCTCGATCGAAGTCACCAGGACGCCGTCGACGAGATCGGTGCTGACGCCCGTCTGCGCGTTCTCGCCGGTGGGGAGCTCGAGGCCGACGCCGAGCGAGAGGTTCGACCGCGGCCGCTCGCCCGGATCGCGGAGCAGCCGATGGTAGACGACCGAGATGTCGCCGATGCCGCGCGTGTTGCTGCGCGTCTCGCGGAAGAGGACCTCGCGGTTCTCGCCCCGCACCGGACCGGTCCGCACCGCCATCAGATAGGGCACGCCGACCGAGATGCTGCTCTGCGGATCGAAGTTGTAGCGCAGCTCGAGGTCGAGGAGGTGGACCGAATTGATCACCTCGCTGCCTTCCCGCTGCCGCTGCTCCTGCTCGTCGGTACCGACGAAGTGCCGGTCCGAGCGGCCGTAGCGCCAGCCGGCCGAGAACTGCCACGCGAGCTCTTCCGCCGCGTCGAAGGCGGGATCGAAGGCGTGCAGCACCGGGCTGTCGAGCCGGGTGAGAACGCAGCTCTGCGCCGTCGCCGGAGCGGCGACGAGCACCGCCGCGACGGCCATCCACGTCGAGCCGCGAAGACACCTCGCGGCGAACGCCGAACGAACGAAAGATCGAACCATGCGAAGGCGCCCCTCGAGCCGAGCTTCCGGTTGCCTGCCGCGAGAGCGAGGGTCGTGCCAAGCCGCGCCCCGATCGCCCGCGGCTCGAAATGGCGCTCCGGCGGGCCCGCGCAAGGGAAGCGAGGGATGGTCCGCCGCCGTCGCGCCATGCGATCCATGGCCGACGGTGGGAAGTTCCGCAATTCCTATGGCGGCGCGCCCGCGCTCGTCGGCGAGCCGGATCGACTATTGCGCTGTCGACGCCGACGGCGCGAAGCCGGCGGCGCGCACGAGCTCGGCGAAGCGAGGCTCGGCACGCAGCGGCTCGAGAACGGGATCGACCGCGATCCAGGCGATCTGCTCCTCGCGCCGCTCGAGCGCGCTCTCGAGCGCGGCGAGCGCCTCCCGCCGCCGGCCGAGCGCGAGATGCACCCACGCGCGGTAATAGGAGATGACGCCGTCGTCGCCGTGCTCGGCGACGAGCCCGTCGAGCGCGCGGTCTGCCGCGCCTGGACGGCCGTCGCGGGCCAGGGCGTAAGCGAGCCAGATGGTGTTCACCGGGCTCGCGCGCTGCGACTCCAGCGTCTCGAGGTCGGCGATCGCGGCTTTCGTCTCGCCGCGCTGCAGCCGGCAGAGCGCGCGGTACGCGCGCAGCGGACCGAGATTCGGGAAGTCGCGCTCGGCGCGGTCGGCGAGCGCGATGCCCGCCTCGGGCTGGCGCGCCAGGAAGCGCGTCCACACCTCCGAGGCGACCGCCATCGGCGCCAGCGGATCGGCGGCGCGGGCCTGGCGAAACCGCTCGAACGACTCGTCGAAGCGGCCGAGCGCGCCGAGCAGCTCCGCGTACCACTGCAGAGTCGTGGCGTCGTCCGGCTCGAGCGCGAGCGACCGCCGATAGCCGGCCTCGGCCTCGTCCCAGGCGCGGTCGTAGTGCGAGGCAACGTACGCTTCGACCGTGAACGCTCCCGCCAGCAGCGGATCCAGCTCGCGGGCGCGCCGCGCCGCCGCCTTCGCCTTGGGGAAGGTCTCCGAGGTCGGCACGGGCGCGTAGTCGTGCAGGATGGCGTAGGACTCGGCCAGGCCGAGCCAGGCGCGCGCGAAGGTCGGGTCGAGATCGACCGCGCGGCGATAGAGGTCGCGCGCCTCGGCGATCCCCTCGCCGCGCCCTTCCCAGGCATGTCGCGCGCGAACGACGAGCTCCCACGCCTCGTCGCTCGCCGTGCCGCGGCTCTCCTCTCCGCCGGCGGCCGACGGCGCCGGCGCACTCGCCGCCGCCGGCGAGGCGACCGCTGCGCGCTCCGCCCTCGGCGCGCGCGCTCCGCGGGTGAGCGCCCAGATCGACGCGATCGCAGCGATCGCGACGGCGGCGGCCGCGGCGCCTCGGGACCAGGCCGCGCGCGCGCTCGGCGGCGGCATTTCGGCGAGCGGCGCGATGCGCGTCTCCTCGTCGATACCGGCCGTCTCGAGCGCGCTCGCCACCTCGCCCGCCGGCGGGCGGCGCGCCGGATCCTTGTCGAGACAGCGCTCGACGAGGCGCGCCAGCCGCGCGGAGCCGCAGACGACCGGATCCAGCCGCGGCGGCTCGCCGAAGGCGAGCGCTTGCAGCGTCTCGGCGACGCTGGCGCGGCGGAAGGCTGGCGCGCCGGTCAGGCACTCGTGGAGCACGCAGCCGAGACCGAAGAGGTCGGCCGGCGGGCCGAGCCGCTCGCCGCGCAGCTGCTCCGGAGCGAGATAGCCGAGCGTGCCGACCACCGCTCCGCTCGCCGTCCGAAAGGTCATCGCCGCCGATAGTCCTGCGGGCGAGTGCACGGTGGCGAGCCCGAAGTCGAGGATCTTGATCGCGCCGTCCTCGGTGAGGAAGAGGTTCTCCGGCTTGAGGTCGCGGTGGACGATGTCGGCGCGGTGCGCGACGGCGAGAGCGCGCGCCACCTCGGCGCCGATCCGCGCCACTTGCGTCGGCGCGAGCGGTCCGCCGGCGAGCACCTCGCGCAGGCTGCGCCCGCGCAGCAACTCGGTGACGAGGTAAGGGCGGCCCTCGTGCAGGCCGACGTCGTGCACCGCGAGGATGCCGGGATGGGAGAGGCCTGCGGCGGCGCGCGCCTCGCGCTCGAAGCGCGCCACGGCATCGGCGTCGGCGGCGAGCGCCTCGGCGAGGAACTTGATCGCCACCTCGCGCCGCAGTCGCGGATCGCGCGCCCGCCAGACCTCGCCCATGCCGCCCGCGCCGAGCGGCGCAACGAGCTCGTACGGCCCGAGCCGGGTCCCCCCCGCGAGTCTCATCGCAATCCGCCGCCGATCTTAGCCGCCGCGGCGCGCCGCCGGCCGGCGAGTGCTATCTTGCCGCCGCGCTCGCGGGCCGCTTCTCGCACCTTCGACTCGGAGCGCTCGCGATCGACTCCGCCGTGCGCCGCCTGCCGATCCTCACTTTCCACGCGCTCGAGGCCGGCGCGGACGTCCTCGCTTATCCGCCCGCGGCGCTGCGCGACGGGCTCGCGCGGCTGCGCTCGCCGGGCTTTCGCTCGCTGCCGCTCCTGGACCTCGCCGCCGCCCTCGCCGCCGGACGGCCGCTCGCGGAACGCGCCTTCGTCCTCACCTTCGACGACGGCTACCGCAGCGTCTACGAGCACGCCTTCCCGCGCCTGCGCGAGCTGGGACTGACCGCCACCGTCTTCGTCGCCACCGGCGACGGCGGCGGCGAGCGGCCGCCGAGCCTCGCGGGGCGCGAGCTGCTCTCCTGGCGCGAGCTCGACGAGATGGCGCGGCACGGTGTCGCGATCGGCGCTCACACCCGCACGCATCCCGACCTCACCACGCTGCCGCGCGCTGCGGCGCGTGCCGAGATGGCGGACAGCCGGCGGATCCTCGAGGACCGGCTGGGCGTCGCCGTGCGCAGCTTTGCCTACCCGTTCGGGCGCTTCGACGCGCGCTGCCGAGAGCTGGCGAGCGAGCTCTTCGACTGCGCCTGCACCGACCGGCTCGGCCGCGTCGGTCCGCGCAGCGATCCCTACGCGCTGCCGCGCGTCGAGATGTACTACCTGCGCAGCGCCCGGCGGATCGCGCTCGTCTCGTCACCAGTGATCGGCCTGCTGCTAACGCTCCTCGCCGGGCCTCGCCGTCTGCGGCGTGCGCTCGCCGGGAGGCCGCGGAGCTGAGGCGCCACGGCGGGCGATGGGCTCGCCAGGGGCTCGGGCTGGCTCCGGCGACTGCGCTCGGCCTCGCCTCGACCGCCGCTCGACCGCAGCCGTGCTCCCCGGCGAATCCGGGGACCTCCTCGAGCTCCCCTCGGGCTTCGACGACCTATCGCTCCGGCGCCTGCCGATGTTCGAGGTGCACGTGCAGCACCTTGCCCGAGGGCGTGCGGCGCGGCGACGAGCGCTCGATCGCCAGCACGCCGCCGCCCCGCCACTGCAAGCCCATCAGCCGCTCGCCGCCGGCACCGCCGGCGATCGCCGCCAGGAACTCCTCGCCGAGACGGCGCTCGTCGAGCGGCCCGAGCGACGGCTCGACCACCAGGCGCACCTCGGGCCGCGCCCGCGCTCCGTCGAGCCGCTCGACGAGTTGGTAGTCGGCCGGGCGACCGCCGAAGCGCGCCGGAAGCACCTCTTCGAGCACCCGCGCGACATCGACGTCGAGCAGGGCGACGCCGCCGGCGGTGAGCTTCTCGAAGCTGCGCACCTCGCGCAGGTGCACCGTCCAGCCGTCGGCCTCGAGGCCGCAGCCGCAGGCGCGCCGATCGACCTTCGCCTGGTCGCCGAGCGAGACGTTGACGAGCGCGATCGGCGCCGTCGGCAGCAGCGAGGTGAGCAGCATGGCGCGCGCCGGCAGTCCGATCTCGGCGGCCGCCTCGCCCGGCTGGACGAGCGCGTGACGGTCGTCGAAGAAGTGCATGTCGTCGGCCGCCGTCGGCCGCGCGCAGGCGTAAGCGAGAATGTCGGTCTCGGTTGCCCCCATGCGCGGCAGCGCGACCGCGCCGGCGGCCTCGATCGCCGCGCGCCGCGCCGGCGTCGTCGGCTCTCCGCCGGCGGTGAAGCGGGCGCCGGCGAGGTCGCCTCCGGCGTCGAGCGCCGCCTGGCAAACGCGCACCGCCGAGCTGGCGAAGGTCCACAGGTGCGGGATTCGTCCGCGTGCGAGCTCGCCGCTCATCCACTCGACGATCGGCATCGGGTCGTCCAGAGGCGCCGTGATCGGCGACGGCAAAGGCACGCCCGCGAGCCGGCTGCCGAGCCAGAGCGCCCGCCAGCCGGCCCGATAGCGCGCGCTCAGCCCCGGCACATCGAGCGGCACCGGCGTGAACCAGCGATCGGGCGGGCGGCCGCCCTTGGCGAGCTCGAGCGGATTGGTCACCGCCGTCCCGCCGGGGACGCCGTAGTGCGCGTGCCGCCACTCGCCGCCGCCGTAGGCCGCGAGGGCGAGTTGGGTGTTGACGGCGTGGTCGGCGACGAAGGCGAGGTCGATCGGCACCGGCGTCGGTGCGCCGCGGCTGCCGCTCGACTCGGCGAGGCCGTGAACGACCGCTCGCGGATCGACGAGCGTCGCCGGGTCGACCGTCAGCTCGAGGCTGCCGCGCCGCACCGGCCGCCGCCCCTTGAGCTCGTCGACGGCGAGGAAGACGCCGGCGCGGGCGAGCGCGTGGAGCGCCCCCTCGACGCCTTCGCGCGCCACCATCTCGGCGATCTCGCCGGCGCCGCAGCCGGCGTGCGCGAGCAGCCGCGCGTAGGGCGAATCCTGTCGCGATGCCGCCCTCTTCACGGCGTCGACGAGATGAGCGCCGCGCCGCTCCCGTCGCTCGCGAATCAGCTGCCGCGAACGTTCGAGCGTCAGCGGCGCGCGCAGGAAGCCGGGCAGCGCCGCGAGGAGCCGCGCGCCGACGCGGAGGTCGTCGAGCGAGAGCATCGCGGAGCGGGCGAGCGTGCGGGGCATCGGTCGCGGCCGGCCGGCCGCGCGACCGAGTCTAGGCTCAGCGCCGGTTGGCCTGCAGCACCCGCTTGCGCAGCCGCATCGCCTTGGGGGTGACCTCGACGAGCTCGTCGCCCTCGATGAGCTCGAGCGCCTGCTCGAGGTTCAGCCGGCGCGGCGGCACCAGCTGCACGGCGTCGTCGGCGCCCGAGGCGCGCATGTTGGTGAGCTTCTTCTCGCGCACGATGTTGACGTCGAGGTCGTTGCCGCGGGCGTGCTCGCCGACCAGCATCCCCTCGTAGACCTCTTCGCCGGGCGAGACGAAGAGCTCGCCGCGCGGCTGCAGCGCCTCGATGGCGTAGGCGGTCGCCCTGCCGGCGCGGTCGGCGACCAAGGCGCCGGTCGGCCGGTGCTCGATCTCGCCGTGCCACGGCTCCCAGCCGTCGAAGAGGTGGTTGAGCAGACCCGTGCCGCGCGTGTCGGTGAGGAATCTGCCGCGGAAGCCGATCAGGCCCCGCGACGGCAGCCGGAACTCCATGCGCACCCGCCCGGTGCCGTGATTCGACATCTTCGTCATGCGCCCGCGGCGCTCGCCGACCATCTGGGTGACCGTGCCGATGAACTCCTCCGGGCAGTCGACGACGAGCTGCTCCATCGGCTCGTGCAGGCGGCCGTCGATCGAGCGCGTGATCACCTCGGGCTTGCCGACCGACATCTCGAAGCCCTCGCGCCGCATCATCTCGACGAGGATGGCGAGCTGCAGCTCGCCGCGCCCGGAGACGCGGAAGGCGTCCGGGCTGTCGGTCGGCTCGACGCGGATGGCGACGTTGGTCAGCGCCTCGCGCGCCAGCCGCTCGCCGAGCTTGCGGCTGGTGACGTGGGTGCCTTCCCGCCCCGCCATCGGCGAGGTGTTGACCGAGAAGATCATGGCGATCGTCGGCTCGTCGACGTGGATGGCCGGCAGCGCGAGCGGCCGTTCGCGCTCGGAGATCGTCTCGCCGATGGCGACTTCCTCGAGACCGGCGAGCGCCACGATGTCGCCGGGGCCGGCCGCGGCGATCTCGACGCGCTTCAGGCCCTCGTAGCCGTAGAGCATCGTCACCCTGCCCGGCACGATCGAGCCGTCGAGCCGGCAGAGCGCCATGTCGCCGGCCTTGCGCAGCGTGCCGTTGAAGATGCGCCCGATCGCCAGCCGGCCGACGTAGTCGTCGTAGTCCATCGACGTGACGAGGAGCTGGAGCGGCAGCTCGTCGTCGAAGGCGGGCGGCGGGACGGTGGCGAGGATCTGGTCGAGCAGCGGCGCCAGGGTCGTCTCCTCGCCGTCGAGCGAACGCTTGGCGACGCCTTTCCGGGCGTTCGAGTAGAGCACCGGGAAGTCGAGCTGATCCTCGCTGGCGTCGAGGTCGATGAAGAGATCGTAGACCTCGTTCAGCACCTCCTGAGCGCGCGCGTCGGGGCGGTCGATCTTGTTGATCACGACGATCGGCGGCAGCCCCTGCTCGAGCGCCTTGCGCAACACGAAGCGGGTCTGCGGCAGCGGCCCCTCGGAGGCGTCGACGAGGAGCATGACGCCGTCGACCATCTTCAGCGTGCGCTCGACCTCGGCGCCGAAATCGGAGTGGCCCGGCGTGTCGACGATGTTGATCTTCGTGCCCTGATAGCGGATGGACGTGTTCTTGGCCATGATGGTGATGCCCTTCTCGCGCTCGAGGTCGATCGAGTCCATGACCCGCTCGGCGACCTGTTCGTTGGCGCGGAAGGTGCCCGACTGCCAGAGCAGGGCGTCGACCAGCGTGGTCTTGCCGTGGTCGACGTGGGCGATGATGGCGAGATTGCGGACGTCCGTCCGTTGGGCGCGGCTCAAGCGGTGCTCTCCTGGAAATGGGGATCGATCGCGGCACGAGGGCGGGCGAGCTGCCGCGAGCTGCGGAACGATATCAGAGGCGGACCGTCCTCGTCGCCTCGCCACCGGCCTCGATAGGATGCGTCGCATGTCCCGCTCGCGCACGCTCTTCGCGCTCTCCCTCCTCGCCGCGTCGCTCGCCGGCGCGCAGCCGCCGACGCCGGCTCCCGCGCCGGCGCCGGCGGACGACCCGGCCAAGCTCTCGTTCATGGAGTACGACCCGCCGTCGACTCTCGTCGTGGCCGCTCACCCGGTGAAGCGCGCCAAGTACCCGTTCGTCGACGTGCACAGCCACCAGTTCAACCTCGACGAGACCAAGCTGCGCGACGTCGTGGCGGCCATGGACGCGATGAACCTGGCGGTGCTCGTCAACCTCTCCGGGCGCGGCTTCCGGCGCATCGAAACGCCCGGCGGCAAGACCCGCTTCGCCCTCAACGACCCCGGCTATCTGCGCGAGCTGATCGCGCTCGGCGAGCGGATCGCCCCCGGCCGGATCGTCCACTTCACCAACGTCGACTTCTCCCGCGTCGGCGGTCCCGACTGGCCGGCCGCCGCCGTCGCCGAGCTCGAGGCCGACGTCGCTGCCGGGGCGCGCGGTCTCAAGATCTACAAGAGCCTCGGCATGGACACCACCGACGTCGACGGCCGGCGACTCGCGGTCGACGACCCGCGCCTCGACCCGATCTGGGAGACCTGCGCCCGCCGCGGCTTGCCGGTGCTCATCCACACCGCCGACCCGGCGCCGTTCTGGCAACCCAAGACGAAGGACAACGAGCGCCTCTACGAGCTCATCGAGACCGGCCGCTATCGCGACCCGGCCGAGAACGTGGCGTGGGAGCAGCTCATCGCCGAGCAGCACAACCTCTTCCGGCGCCATCCGCGCACGCAGTTCGTCAACGCTCACCTGGGCTGGCTCGGCAACGACCTCGGGCGGCTCGGCCGCCTGCTCGACGAGGCGCCCAACGTCACCACCGAAATCGGCGCCGTGCTCGCCGAGCTCGGCCGCCAGCCGCGCTTCGCGCGCGAGTGGCTCGTCAGGTACCAGGACCGCGTCCTGTTCGGCAAGGACTCGTGGGCGCCCGAGGAGTACCCGTACTACTTCCGCGTGCTCGAGACCGCCGACGACTACTTCCCCTACTACCGCCGCCGCCACGCCTTCTGGAAGCTCTACGGCCTCGACCTGCCCGACGGGGTGCTGCGCAAGCTCTACTACGAGAACGCGCTGCGCGTGGTGCCGAAGCTCGACCGCTCGCTGTTCCCGCCGGGAGAGTGAGCGCGACGCGGGCTCTCGCCACGGGGCGCGCCGCCCTCGCGGCCGCGGCGGTCGCCCTCGCCTCGCCGTCGGCGGCGCCGGGCGGCGACCGTCCGCGCTTCCCCGACGTCCTGCTCGTCACCGTCGACACGCTGCGCGCCGATCGGCTGTCGTCGGCGGGCTACGCGCGCCCGACGTCGCCGCATCTCGACGCGCTCCTCGCCTCCGGCCTCCGCTTCTCGCGCGCCCTCACCGTCGAGCCGCTCACCAACCCGGCGCTCGCCTCGCTGCTCACCTCGCTGCCGCCGCACGAGCACGGCGCGACGCGCAACGGCCTGCCGGCGCGGCGCGGGCTCGCCAGCCTCCCGGCGCTGCTCGCCCGGCGCGGCTACCGGACGGCGGCGTTCGTCGGCAACTGGACGCTCAAGCCGCTGCTGTCGGGGCTCGCCGAGCTCTGGCAGACCTATTCGGCGGTGGTCAGCCGCAAGCGCTGGTTCGGCTTCTACAAGGACGAGGCGACGGCGCGCGACCTCACCGACGAGGCGCTCGCCTGGCTCGACCGCATGCGCCGCGACGACCCGGTCCGTCCGTACTTCCTCTGGCTGCACTACGTGGAGCCGCATGCGCCGTACCGGCTGCACGAGCGCCACGCCGCGCGGCTCGGCATCGACCCGGATCACGCCTCGGCCTCCGACCGCTACGACACCGAGGTCGCCGAGGTCGACGCCGAGGTCGGCCGCCTCCTGGCCGAGCTCGACGCCCGGCCGTCGGCGCGCCACCGGCTGACGATCTTCACCGCCGATCACGGCGAGGCCTTCGGCGAGGACGGTGAGCTCGGACACGGCCGCCGGCTGCATGCGCCGACTCTCGTCGTCCCGCTCGTCTTCGTCGCACCGGGCCGCATCGCGCCCGGCGGCTCGCCGGCGCCGGCGTCGCTGCTCGACGTCGCGCCCACGGTGCTCGGCCTGCTCGGCCTGCCCGCCCATCCTTACTTCCGCGGCCACGATCTCGCGCCGGGGCAGCGCGGCGAGCAACCCATCGCCGAGGATTCGACGTGCTTGCAGGCGCACCGCGGCGCCGTGCAGTCGGTACAACGCGCCCAGCGGGCGCGCCGCGCCGGCCTGCTCGAGGTCGGCCTGCTCGTGGACGGCTGGCTGGAGACGCTCGAGGTTGCGAGCGGCCGCCACCGCCACCTGCCGCTCGGCCCGCCCGGCGCCGTCGCCAGCGCGCGCCCCGCTTCGCTGGGACCCTCGCCCGCGCTCGCCGCCTGCCTCGCGGAGGTCCGCGCCGGCCTCGCCGAAGCCGACCGCTACGTGCCGCCGGAGCTCGACGCCGAGTCGATCGAGCAGCTCCGCGCCCTCGGCTACCTCGACTGAGACTCTCCACCGACGAGCGGCGGCACGACGTCGAGGACCTCGTAGTGCTGGACGTTGGGCTCCATCTCGATGAGGAAGTCGGGATCCTCCGGGTAGTAGCGGGCGCGGTCGATGTCGTCGCCGGCGAAAGCACGGATCGCGTCGCGCGACTCCCAGAGCGTAATCAACAGAAAGTGCGCCGCGTCGGCCTCGGTGCGGCGCAGCACGAAGACGCCGAGATTGCCGGGCGTGGCGCGATAGTCGGGGATGCCGGTGCGCTGCAGGAACTCGTGATACGCGTCGGCGAGCGCGAGCGGCACGGCGCCGTGCCAGGAGCGGGCGATCATCGGCGGATCCTCCCTCGGCGCTCATTCTGTCGCGGAATCCGGAACGCGGCATCTCCTCGCGCGTCACCTGCCGAGTGTCGGCACCGAGCCGGCCGCTCTCGCCTCTCGAATCACCTCCGAGCCCGGCACCGAGCCGGACGGGAAGCCGCCGGGCTTCCAGAGCGCCGTGGCGGGGGGTCCCCGTCCTTCGGCGCTGCCGCAGGACTCACGTACGCTCCGGGGCAAGGGGTAGCGCGGTGAGTCAACCGCCTCCATCAGGCGGTTCAGGAGCCCTCGGATCGGTCCAACACGCGTTCCTCGGCGCCCGGACGGATTTCGACGAGCGCGTCTACCCTTCCCGCGGGATCTCGGCGGAATCGGATCATCGCGCCGCTCGCAGGAATGTAGTAGCGCCCGCCCTCGATCGGGTAGAACTCGTTGTCGCCGCGAAAGAGCGCACCATCTCGAATCGTGATCTCGGCCGCGCCATAGGTCCCGACGATCGACTCCGGATCCTCCGCGCGCATCCCGACCGGCGGGGGGAGCGGCATGGGCTCGGGCTCGAGACCGAGCAGAATGTTCCGAATGGCTTCACGGATCTGCCAATTGGCCGCCGACTGGAGATTGGCGAGGAATACGAATGTCAGATCCGCGGACGGGAGCACGTCGACGGACCCTTCGTATCCATTGGTTCGTCCGCTCCAGCCGTCCCACGTCGACGCATCGGGACCGAACGACTCCCCCCAGAGCTTTTCTCCGTAGACGCCGCTGCGAAGTGCTCGTACGAAGCGTAGGAGGTCCTCGGCGGTCGCGTAGACGGACCCCGCGCCAGTGAGGAAGCGCAGGTCCTTGTGTGGCGCAGTCTTGACGACGACGCTCCGCTCTTCCGCGCCGAGGCGATACGGCATCGCTCTCCGGTCCATCAGGCGCTGACCCGTCTCGCTCGTCGCGGACGTCATTCTGGCGGGAGCGAAGACTCGCGCTGCCAGTACGTCCTCGAACGGTCTCTCTTCGACGACCTCGATGACCCTGGCGAGGCAGGTATAGCCCGCGCTGCTGTAACGCCGCTGCGCGCCGGGCTCGAAGAGTAGGCCTGCCGATCGAACGCGTTCGACGATGTCGGTCGAACGCAGCGGTTCGGTCTCTTCGATCTCGTTGGTCACGCGATGCGGCACGCCCGCGCGATGCTCGAGCAGCTGGCCCACAGTGGGTACTCCGCCGTTCGAGCCACGCGGAAAGCCTGGTAGGTACTTCTCCACCGGGGTTTCGAGATCGAGCCGACCGGCGGCAACGAGGAGGTCGACGAGGGTCCCGGTCAAGGTTTTCGTGATCGAGGCGATGCCGAACCGCGTGGACGCGGAATTCGGAGTGCGGAGCTCCCAGTTGGCGAATCCGTATGCTTGCTGGAACAGAATCTCATCGCCACGTGCGACGAGGATGACGCCGCTCACGAGTCCGGCCTCGTCCAGTGGCGCGACGATCGCATCGATCCGTGCTTCGAGGACCATCTCGCGATCGTTCGATGGAACGGTTTGCGCGAAGCACGGCGTTCCCAGGCTGGCGAGAATCATCGCGATGAAGAGTCGACGAGCGGTCCGGCAATTGATCATGGACGTTCGGGAAATCGCCTCCTCTCGGTAAGCGTAGCAGTCCGGAAACACGCGCAGCCTGGAGTGCTTGCTACAACCCTTGGGAGTGCAGCTCGAAAGGAGCCAGAAGCCGCTGCCCTCGACTGGCGCGGCTAACATGCGGGCCGTGAAGAGCCTCCTGTCGCTGCCGATCGACGAAGTCGTCAGCGAAATCTTGCGAGCGTTGCGAGAGAACGGCGCCGCAGTCCTCCACGCCCCGCCCGGCGCCGGCAAGACGACCCGCGTGCCGCCGGCGCTCGCCGACTCGCTCGACGAAGGCGCCGGAATGGTCGTCGTCCTCGAGCCGCGCCGCGTCGCCGCGCGCGCTGCCGCCCGCCGCATCGCC
>DASWJT010000076.1:0-26428 GCA_036397015.1 Thermoanaerobaculia bacterium | reverse complement strand
CCGCCCTCGCCGAGCTTGGCGGTGATCTCGTAGGGGCCGAGCCGGGTGCCGATCAACTCGATTCCGTCCTCGTGCGGAGGCTAGCTCAGGAGCTCGAAATCGACGCCGACGGCCTCGTAGGCGGCAAGGGCCCGCCGGTCGCGGGTCAGCAGCTTCGCTCGGGCGCGCTTGGCGGTGGCGGCGACGAGGAGATCGTAGATGGCGCCGCCGGGCATTCCGGTCTGCGCCGCCAGGCTCACCAGCGATCGCTGGGCGGTTCCCGGCAGCGCGAGCGGCGCGGCTGGGAAACTCTCGAGGAGGAATCGCTCGACGATCGCCGGTGCGGCGCGGTGGGGCGGCGGCAGCCGGGTGAGCACGGAGTAGGTCTCGACGACGACGTGAGCGGGCAGCCGGGGTGCGCGCGCGAGCAGCGCCACGGCGCCGGCGTGCGCCTCGTGCCAGCTGGCGAACGCCGCCACGACGACGCTGGTGTCGAGCGCGATCACCGACGCACGCGCTCGAGCGTCGCGCGCACCAGCTCGTCGGTCAACGGCGGCAGCTCGGCTTCGGGCACCG
Organism: Thermoanaerobaculia bacterium; assembly: GCA_036397015.1. Classification (GTDB taxonomy): domain Bacteria; phylum Acidobacteriota; class Thermoanaerobaculia; order Multivoradales; family JAGPDF01; genus JACTMI01. Next base: position 25,873 of record DASWJT010000076.1, on the reverse strand, counting down.
CGACCGTTCCGTGCTTGCGCCGCGCCAGCCGCATCGGCGTCGGCGCCGGCTCGATCTCGAGGCGGCCTTCGCGCTCGCGCAGCTCGAGCGGCTCGCCCGGAACGAGCCCCAACCGCTCCCGGATCGCCTTCGGGATGACGATCCGTCCGGCAGAATCGATGGTGGTTTGCATGGCAGAATTCTACCATCGACCTCGGCCGAGAAACCGCCGCGTCAGCGCGGCATCCCGGCCGAGGACGAAGACCGGCCCGTCGACGAGCTCCACGACGAGCGCCTTGGCGTTGCCACTCGCCTCGATGCCTTAGATCTGGGCGATGTTCGGGTGATTGAGGCTGGCCAGGACTTTCGCCTCGCGCTCGAATCTCGCCGTGCGCTCGGGATCGGCGGTCAGCCCTTCGGGCAAGAGCTTGAGCGCGACCTCCCTCCCTAGACGAGAGTCTCTCGCTCTGTAAACGACACCGATGCCGCCCTCGCCGAGCTTGGCGGTGATCTCGTAGTGAGCGAGCTTGGTGCCGATCATAGTCCCCCCGTTCCTCGCCGACCGACCTCGATTTCGTGCGTCCCGAGTGAACGGGCCAGAGTGTACCGCCCGGCGCAGCGGCCGTTTCAGGGACCTGCGCGCAGCGCCCGCAGCGCCTTCAGGCCGTCGGGCTCGACGGGGCCGGCGGCGAGGCACTGCGCGACCTCGAGGTCGCCCCAGTCGAAGAAGCGCGCGACGAGGCTCGGGTCCTGCATCGGCGAGCGGTACCAGCCGCAGGGGTAGAAGAATGCGCCGACGACCTGAACGAAGACGGAGTAGGCGACGAGCGTGGCGAAGGCCGTCCGGCGCCAGCGCCGGGCACCGATCCACGCCAGCGGCTCGGTGGTCAAGAGCGCCATCGCCGGCAGCGTCTCGACCAGGAAGCGGTCGCCGAACGAGAAGTGGCCGTACCAGGTGCTGTACGAGGCGTAGAAGCCGATGGTCGCCAGCGTCGCCGCGGCGAGGCCGACGCGCAGCAAGTCGTCGCGCCGGCGCAGCATGAGCGCGCTGCCGGCGAACGCCGCGAGGAGGACCGGAGAGTAGACGAGGATGCCGCGGTTGGGGCTGACGAGCAGGCCGGCCAGCCCGCGGGCGAACGCCGCCGCGGACTCGAAGTAGACGCGGTCGAACTCGGCGTAGCCGCCGAGCGGGGAGTCGAAGTAGTAGAGGTTGTGAGCGAGTAGCAGAACGGCGACGACAACTGGCGCGGCGAGGAACGTGGCGAGCCGTCGCCGGTGCCGCGATGCGACGTAGAGCGCGAGCACCGCCGCGAAGAGGAGCGCCGGCGGGCGGCAGGCGACGGCGAGCGCCGCGAGCGCGCCGGCCAGGGCGAGATCCCGCCGCGAGTCGCGCTCTCTCGCCCGCAACAGGCTCAGAAACGCTCCGGCGAGCAGGGGCTGGCTCGCCGAGCTCTGCCAGAGACCCTGGCTCGACACCGCCCAGGCACTGGTGGCGAAGGCGTAGAGGAAGGCGCCCCAGAACGCCACCCGGCGGGTCGCGAGCCGGAGCAGCGACAGGTAGGTGAGCGCCACCGTGACGGCGATCGCGGCCGACGACGCGATCTTGGAGAGCGCGGTGCCGACCATTTCGGTGCGCGTGAGCTCGCCGATCGGCGGCCCCGCGGTCCAGCCGAGCAGCACGGGCACGGCGTAGACCGGCGTCGCGAGAATCGCCGGCACGACCGGGAAGGTCGAGACGTAATGACCGCGGCGTCGCTGCAGGTAGTAGGGAACCCCGTCCTGCTCGCCGCCGGATCGCAGGTAACGGGAGACGAAGAGGAACTCGAATTCGTCGAGGTCGAGATCGCCTTCGGTGAGGATGCTGATCGGCAGGTAGCGGGTCGGGAAGGTGTCGGCGCTCGAGATCGAGCGCAGGTTGAGGTTGTAGACGAGGAAGGCGGCGACGGCGAGAGCGGTCGCCGTCGTCGTGCCCGGGTGGGCGCGCCATCGACCGCGGATGCCGTCCGGCGCCGCCATCGGAAGGTTCGCGCGCTCAGCCGCCGTGCCGCGCGAGCTCGACGCCGGACTCGTCGATCAGCCGGCGGTAGACCTCCTCGAGCACGGGGGCGTAGCCGAACGGCTCGGCGAAGACGATGCGGCGAATGCCGGCCTGGATCGCCTCCTTGGCGCAGCCGAAGCAGGGGCGGAGCGTGGTGTAGAGGGTGCCGCCGCGCGTCGAGCTGCCGTGGCGGGCGGCGAAGACGATGGCGTTCTGCTCGGCGTGGACGCAGATGCAGGTGTCGTAGCCGGCGCCCACCGGCGCGTCCGAGGCGCAGCGCGGGCAGCCGCCTTCGTCGCAGTTCCGGACCCCCATCGGCGTGCCGTTGTAGCCGGTGGCGACGATCGAGTTGTCGACCACGACGACGGCGCCCACCTGCCGCCGCAGGCAGCTCGCCCGCGCCGCGACGGCGGCGGCGATGCCGAGGTAGTAGACGTCCCAGCCGGGTCGGGGCATCGCGCGCCTCGTCAGCGACCGGCAGGCGCTGCGAGCTTGCTCTCCCAGCCGAGCAGGATCTCGAGCTGGCGCGGCGCCGGGACGTCGGTGCGGCGGCTGACGAAGACGAGCCTGCCGCCAGGGCCGACGTCGTAGTTGCGCCACGGGGCGGTGCGCAGGAGGTACGGGCCGCGCCGCAGCTCGCGCGGCACGCCGGCGCGGAAGCCGCCCGCCGTCTCGACGTCGACGGCCCAGATCGCGTCGCCGCGCACGTAGAGCACGTTGCGGCCGTCGCGCGTCCACACCGGCACCTGGCCGCCGTCGCTCGAGATCTGCCATTTGCCGCCGCCCTCGGGGAAGGTGCTGACGAAGATCTCGTCGGTGCCGGTCTCGACCGAGGCGTAGGCGAGGAACCGTCCGCTGGGATCGAAAGCCGCGGCGTATTGACCGCCGGTCGCGGCCACGATCCGCCGCGATTCGCCTCCGGCGAGCGGCACGAGGTAGAGGCCCAGCTCGCCGACGAGGTCGGTGCAGATCAGGGCGCGGCCGTCGCGCGTCCAGTCGGTCACCGAGACGAGGTCGGTGCCGCGGTGGACGCGGAGCTCGTCTGCGGTGCCGTCGATCCGTTTGCGGAAAACGACGTGGACGCGCTCGCCCTTGCCGCCGGAGTAGGCGATCCAGGCACCGTCCGGCGACCAGGCCGAAACCGTCGAGCCGGTGGCGAGGGTGAGCTTCGACAGGCCGTGCGAGGCGAGGTCGTAGCGCCAGATCTCGTCGTCGCCCCCCTGGCCGGAGCCGATGTCGAGCGCCAGCGAGCGGCCGTCGGGAGAGAAGCGCGGATACCAGTAGCGCTTCTCGGGCAGCGGCAGGCGCGTCGTCGCGCCGTCCGGCTCGACGATCACCACCTCGGCGTCTTCGACCAGCGCATCGGTCGGCACGAGGGCGAGCACGCCGCCGGCGGCAGCCGCGAAGTAGCCGGCGCCGCTCGACGTCTCGCCGCCGACGTTGTCGAGCACGGCCCGCTCGGCGCCCTCGAGCTCGGCGCTCGCCGGGTCGAACGGCACCGCGAGGAGAGACGCGCGCCGCTGCACGAGGAGCGTCGCGGGCGGCGCGAAGCGCGCCATCCATGCCCCCTCGAAGAGCGTCTTGCGCTCGCCGGTCGCCGCGTTCACCGCGTCGATGCGGGCGTCGTCGTAGGAGTTCGGGCTGTTGGAGACGCCCACCGTGAAGACGATCCACGGCGAACCCGGCAGCGCCGTCGGCCAGCGGTGGGTGCGCTCGTTGCGCGCGGCGTCGAGCGTCGTCAGCGGCTGGGCGCGGCCGCCGGTGTCGCGCACTCTGGAGAGGCCGCCCGAGTAGGTCTGGGTGAAGAGAATCCAGCCGTCGTCCGTCCAGCTGGCGCCGCGGTAGGCGTTGACGCCGACGACGTCGACGAGCGAGCCGCTGTCGAGCGCCAGCTTGCGGATGCGGCCGTCGGCGAAGAAACCGAGCGAGCGACCGTCCGGGGAGAAGAACGGATGCGAAGCGCCCGCCGTGCCGGGGATCGGCTCGACCGCCGCGCGCTCGAGTCGGCGCAGGAAGAGCTGGCGGCCGTTCGGCCCCTCGGCGACGAAGACGAGCTGGCGGCCGTCGCGCGACAGGTCGAGCACCGGCGCCTCGTCGGCGGCGAGGACGTAGCCGTCGGGCAGCTGGACGCCGAAGGCGGACAGCGGCAGGGGCTGCGGCGCGGGACGGGTGGAGGGGCGCAGCCGCGGGCCCCAGACCCAGACCGAGCCGAGGACGACCGCCACCAGCGCCCAGGGCAGCATCTGCTTCCAGTCGGACCGGGCGCGAGCAGGAGGCGCCGCGGCGCGCTCGCGCGCCACGCTTTCGATCGTCGCCCCGAGCGGCTGCCCGAGCGCGATGCGCGCCTCGCCGATGTCGCGCAGGCGCAGCTTCGGCTCGCGCTCGAGGCAGCGCTCGACCAGGCGCCGCACGGCGGGCGGCGTCGTTGCCGGCAGGGCGTCGAAGTCGATCGGCTGGCGGAAGACCGCGCCGAGGGTCTCGGGCACCGAGTCGGCGTCGAACAGCCGGCGGCCCGAGAGCATCTCCCAGAGCACGACGCCGAAGGCCCAAATGTCGGCGCGCCGGTCGACCGCCTTGCCCGCCGCCTGCTCGGGGCTCATGTAGGCGGCGGTGCCGAGAATGACCCCCATCTGCGTCGCCCCGAAGGTGAGCGTCGGCGAGTGCGCGAGCTGCGACGCCGACGGCCCCACGCCCGACGCGCCGCTCACCGGGTCGAGCGCCTTCGCCAGCCCGAAGTCGAGGACTTTGACCTTGTCGTCGGCGGTGACCTTGACGTTCTGCGGCTTCAGGTCGCGGTGAATGATCCCTTTCTCGTGCGCCTCTTCGAGAGCCTCGGCGATCTGGCGGGCGATGGAGAGACATTCATCTAGGGGTAGAGACCCTTTCTCCAACCGTTCCGCCAAGGTCGGGCCCTCGACGAGCTCCATGACGAGTGCACGGGACTCACCCGAGGCCTCGAGTCCGTAGATCTGGGCGATGTTGGGATGGTTGAGACTGGCGAGGACCTTCGCCTCGCGCGCGAAACGCGCCGCGCGCTCGGGATCCGCGGTGAACCCTGCGGGCAGAAGCTTGAGCGCGACCTCCCTCCCCAGATGGAAGTCTTTCGCTTTGAAGACCACCCCCATGCCGCCTTCGCCGAGCTTGGCGGTGATCTCGTAAGGGCCCAGCCGGGTGCCGATCATTTGCGAAGCGTCGCGCGCGCGACTATCTCACGCCAGATTCATCATGCGCAGGAGCGCCGCGAAGCGGGGGTGCTCGCGCAAGCCGCGGAACAGGAACGAGCCCTTGATGCCGTAGATCGCCCCCGAGCGGCGCGCGAACGCCTGCTCGAGGTAGTCGATCGCCGCGTCGGCTTCGCCCAGGCCGGCGTGGACGTAGGCGAAGTGGTAGGGCGAGACGAATTCGCGGGCGGCGAGCTGGTGGAGCTGGGCGAGGATCTGGCGCGCTCGCCCGATGTCGCCGGTGAGCGCGGCGGCCTGTCCGAGCTGGGAGAGGAAGAGCGTCGCGCCGGGCGAGAGCGCCACGGCGTGCTCGAGCGAGGCGATGCCGGCGGCGTGCTCGCCCTGGAAGATGAGCGCCCAGCCGAGATTCGAGTGCACGCGGGCGCTGCCGGGCTCTTGCTCGACGGACTTGCGTGCCTCGACGAGCGCCTCCTCGAACCGACCGGCGCGCAGCAGGGCGGTGCCGACGTCCGACTGGATGAGCAGCGGGTCGAGCTCCTTGGCGCAGCGCACCTCGCGCAGCGCCTCGTCGTAGCGCTCGAGCGAGCTCAGCATCCAGCTGTAGTGGTCGTGGCTCTCGGCGACGCCGGGGCCGAGCTCGAGCGCCTTCAGGAACTCGCGCTCGGCGCCCTGCCAGTCGTAGTCGAAAGTGAAGCGGATCAGGCCGGCGATGCCGTGCGCCTCGGCCAGCTCGTCGTCGAGCTCGAGGGCGCGCGCCACCGCCGCCTTGGCGAGGCGGATCGACTCTTCGGGCGACTTGCCGACGATGCCCGAGATGCCGTGCTCGGTGTGGATCTGCGCGATGCTGGCGTAGGCGAGGGCGAAGCCCGGATCGCGGGCGACCGCCCGCTCGAACTCCGCGAGGCTGCGCCGGAAGCCCTCGGGCGTGAAGCGGTTCATCCAGCTCCGGCCGAGCAGGAAGTGCTCGTACGCGGCGAGGTCCTCGGTCGGCCGGCGCGCGACGCGGGCGCGCTCCTCTCTCGTCAACTCGGCGCGCAACGCCTCGGCAATCGAGAGCGCGACATCGGTCTGGATGGCGAAAATGTCAGTCAGGTCGCGGTCATACGTCTCGGCCCAGACGTGCTCGTCGGAAGCGGCGTCGACGAGCTGGGCGACGATGCGCACCCGGTTGCCGGCGCGCCGCACGCTGCCTTCGAGGAGGGTGGCGGCGCCGAGCTTCTCGCCGATCTCGCGAAGGCTGCGGTCGCGCTTCTTGAAGGCCATCACCGAGGTGCGCGAAATGACCTTGAGCGATCGGATCTTCGCCAGGTGCGCGATGACGTCCTCGGTGATGCCGTCGGCAAAGAACTCGTTCTCGGGGTCGGCGCTCATGTTGACGAACGGCAGCACCGCCACCGAGGGCTGAGCGGGCGTCGCCGGACGGACGGGAGCGGCGGCCGGCGACGAGCCGCTGGAAGTGTCGGTCAGCCCGGCGAGCAGCACTCGCGCCTCGCCGATGTCGCGCAGCCGGCGCAGCGGCTCGCGCTCCAGGCAGCGCCGCACGAGCTCGCGCAGCGGGGCCGGGATCGCCGTCGGCAGGCGGCCGAAATCGACCTCTTTCCTCATCACCGCCGAGAGCGTGTCGACGACGGTGCCCTCGGCGAAGAGCCGCTCGCCGGCGAGCATCTCGTAGAGCACGACGCCGAATGCCCAGATGTCGGCGCGCTTGTCGATGGCGCCGCCGCGCGCCTGCTCCGGCGCCATGTACGCCGCGGTGCCGAGGATCATCCCCTCGCGCGTGCCGTCGAGCGTGATCGTCGGCGAACGGGCGAGCTCGGCTGGCGAGATCGCGTCCGCCGCCTCCGGCCCGACCGCCTTCGCCAGCCCGAAGTCGAGGACCTTGACTTTCCCTTCTCTGGAAGCCTTGATGTTTTGAGGTTTGAGGTCTCTGTGAATGATCCCTTTTTCGTGTGCTTCTTCGAGGGCCGCGGCGATCTGGCGGGCGACGGAGAGGCTTTCATCCAAGGGAAGGCTCCCTCGCTCCAGCCTCTCTGCCAGAGTCGGACCCTCGACGAGCTCCATGACGAGGGCGCGGATGTCGCCCTGGACTTCGAGACCGTGGACCTGCGCGATGTTGGGGTGATTGAGCTGAGCGAGCAGCTTCGCCTCGCGCTCGAACCGCGCCAGCCGCTCTGGATCCTGGGTGAACCCTTCAGGCAGAACCTTGAGCGCGACCTCCCTCCCTAGATGAAAGTCTTTCGCTTTGAAAACGATCCCCATGCCCCCTTCGCCGAGCTTGGCAACGATCTCGTAGGGGCCGAGGCGGGTGCCGGGGGCGAAGCTCATGCGGGTGGTGGGCCGGGCGCGCCGTCGCGAGCGCCTGGTCCCTCGAGATCCACGACCCAGAGGTCACCGCGCGTACGGATTCGCGAGTAGAAGAGCTGCTTGCCGTCGGAAGACAACTGAGGCTCTTCGAGGTAGAGACCCGACTCGGGGAAGTGGGTGACCTGCTGGGGCGGCGCCGGGCGCCAATCCTGCGCCGGTCCCGGGATCCGCCACAGATTGCGGTGGTCGGGCTGGAAGTAGAGCCACCGTCCGCCCGGCGAGAAGTTGGGGTGGTGATCCTGACGGTCGGTCTCCACCAGCCATCGCGCGCGGCCGCCAGCGAGAGGCGCGATCGCGAGGTCGACGTTGCCGCGCTCCGCGGACTGGTAGACGATCCAGCGGCCATCCGGGCTGACCACGAAAATGGCCATGGACTCCGGCCCCTCGATGTGAATCTGCTCGTTCGCGCCGCCCTCGAGGTCCATCAGGTGATACGTCCCGAGATGGAAATAGAGGAGGCGCTTCGAATCCGGGAGCCATGCCATGTGGCCGCCCTCGCGGGTGAGAAGCCGAGCTCCGCCGCCGTCGGGGGCCATGATCCAGAGCTCGGCGTTCGAGCCGAGCCGAGGCGTGTTCGCCGGCCGCCGGGCGAACGCGATGAGCCGGCCGTCCGGCGACCAGCGAGGGTACGACTCCGCGAACGACGGGTCCTCGGTCAGCTGGATCGGATCGCCGCCGAGGTCGAGGCGCCAGAGGTGAGAGGCCGAGCCGCGGAGATCGGTGTAGACGATCGAGCGGCGGTCGGGTGAAATGGTGGCGAAGTTGATGTCGTTGCGCCCGGTCGTCAGCGTCTGCGGCGTGGCGCCTGCGATTCCCGACTCGGCGTCGATCGCCAGAGCTTCGAGATTGGAAGTGCGATCGACGGCCGTGACGAGCACCCTCGTGCCGCGGCGCGCGAATGTGGGCTGCTCGAGGGCGGAGGGTCCCACGAGGAATGGAGACGCGGGCCCGCTCGCGGCGCCGCGCGACGAGTCGAAGGGCAGCCAGTGCAGGCCGCTGTTCTGGCCGGGAGCGACGCTGCAATAGAGGATCGCCCCGCCCGACGGAGCCCACACCGCGAACCTCCCGGCGCCGAGATTGGTCGCGGATCCCCCGGCGATCGGGGCGAGGAAGATCGACTCCGCCGCCGAGAAGAGGAGCCAACGACCGTCGGGAGAGACCTGCGGCGAGAAGAGGAAGACGGGACGCGTCGTTTCCGGCAGCGTGATCGGAATCACCTCGCTCTCGCCGCCGATCGCCGCGACGCGCCGGATCTCGGAGCGAAAGTCGAGGCCGCGTGAGTAGTAGATCGTGCGTCCGTCGGGGGACCAGGTGGGAAAGCTGCCGTCCTCGGCGATCTTGCGCGGCAGTCCCCCGAGCACGGGCACGACCCAGACGTCGCCCCCCAGCAACGGATAGCCGGGGCTGCGGTAGACGAGCTCGAGCCGGCTCTCGCGGGTCGAGACGAAGGCCAGCAGGCGGCCATCCGGCGAGATCGCCGGCTGGACGTCGTCGGCTGGGTGCTTCGTCAGGTTGATTGCCGCGCTGCCCCCGACCTGCTGCAGGTAGATGTCGAACTGGCCCTCTCGATCGGCGACGTAAGCGACCGACTCGCCATCGGGAGCCGGGCTCGCCCCGCCTTCGTAGCCCGGATCGACCGTGAGCGGCGTCACTGCAACCACCCGCGGGCTCGAGGGGATCGCCCCGCCGGCGCCCGTCTCCCGCGAGCGGAGGACGAAGCTCGTCGACAGGGCGGCCAGCGCTGCGAGCGCGAAGAGAGCCCAGGCGAGACGCTCGCGTCGCGTCGTTCCGGTCGCTCGGACCGAGTCCGCCGGGCCCGCATCCGCGCCTCCGGCGGCGACCTCTTCGAGGACGAGTCGTCCGTCACCGACGTCGCGCAGTCTCCGCTTCGGATCGCGCTCGAGGCAGCGGCGCAGGAGCTCACGGAGCGGGCGTGGCGTCCCGGCCGGCAATCGGCCGAAGTCGATCGGCTTGCGCATCACCGCCGAGAGCGTGTCGACGACGCTCCCTTCGGCGAAGAGCCGCTCGCCCGTGAGCATCTCGTAGAGCACGACGCCGAACGCCCAGATGTCCGCTCGCTTGTCGACCGCGCCGCCGCGCGCCTGCTCCGGCGCCATGTACGCAGCGGTTCCGAGGATCACCCCCTCACGCGTGCCGCCGAAGGTCACCGTGGGCGAATGGGCGAGATCGAGGGGAAGCGCCGAATAGCTCCCGGTCGGATCCATCGCCTTCGCCAGCCCGAAGTCGAGGACTTTGACTTTCCCTTCAATGGAAGCTTTGATGTTTTGTGGCTTTAGATCGCGATGAATGATCCCTCTTTCATGGGCTTCTTCCAGAGCCTCGGCGATCTGGCGGGCGATGGAAAGGCTTTCATCTATGGGTAGAGAACCTTTCTCCAATCGTTCCGCCAGGGTCGGGCCCTCGACGAGCTCCATGACGAGGGCGCGGGTGTCGCCCCGGACCTCGAGACCGTGGATCTGGGCGATGTTGGGGTGGTTGAGCTGGGCGAGGAGCTTCGCCTCGCGCTCGAAGCGGGCGAGCCGCTCGGGGTCGCGATTCAGCCCTTCGGGCAGAACCTTGAGCGCAACCTCCCTCCCCAAGTGAAAGTCTTTCGCTCTGAAAACCAGACCCATCCCGCCTTCGCCGAGCTTGGCGGTGATCTCGTAGGGGCCGAGGCGGGTGCCGATCATCCGGATCCAAAGGCGCCGAGGAAAAACTCGGCGGCGGTCTCCGACGGATCGAGGTTCACGGCAATCGACTCATTCGGACCGGTCGGCGCGCTGCAGTTGAGCGGCCCAATCGAGGACCACGGTGGCCGCTGGACTGGCATCGCCTTCGAGAGCGATGACCAGAAAGCGCTGGCCGTCGGCGCTCACGTCGAAACGCTCGATGACGTCGTTGTCGACGGGTCCGAGAGCGAAGAGCGGCGTGGGCGTGCCGACCTCCGCGTCCTCGCCCAACTCGACCACGACGGCCATCACGTCGCCGTCCGAGCTCTCGTAGAACAGCTCCCGGCCGTCGCGGCGCCAGCGCGGTGAGGAGCCGCCGTCGGTCGAGACCCTCACTCTCCTGCCCGGACCGGGGAACCGCTGGAGGTAGATCTCCGGACGTCCGGACTCCTCGGACACGTAGGCGATCCAGCGGCCATCCGGAGAGAATCTCGCCTGGTACTCGGGAAACGCGGTGCGCAGCACGAGTTCGGTCTCGCGTCGCTCGCCGAACGCCAGCATCCAGATGTCCATTTTGGTGATCGCGTGCCGCTCGGTGAACAGCAGGAACCGGCCGTCGGTCGACCAGTCGGAGGGGCACTGCAGCGACCCGTTCGAGGGGACGAGCACCTCTTCCGCGCCGCCGTCGAGCGGCCGGGTGTGGAGGAACGGCGGTGCCCCGGCCGCCCGGCAGTAGACGAGGCGCTCACCGCCCGGAGACCAGACGGGCAAGATCACATCCGATCCGGTGGCGTCGACGCGCGACGCGACGTTGCGCGGCAGGTCGACGATCCAGAGCTCGGACATTCCGCGTTGGGGATCCTGGAGCTCGACGACGGCACGCCGCCCGTCCGGTGCGAGGCGCACGTGCTCGTAGGCGGCGCTCGTCCCGACCTCGCCGAGCTCGCGCCCGGAGCGATCCTTCCATATCAGCCGGGAGCGGGCCTCGCCTCCCTGGTAAACGAGAGCGCCCTGGTCGGAGAACGAAAACACCGGGAGACCGATGCCGCCCCACGACTCCATGCCTTCGGCGATGCGCGTCGGTCGGCCGAAGAGGAGCAGATTGTCCTGGTCGAAAGGCTGGACGAAGAGGCTCCCGCCCTCGGCGAACGCCAGGTAGCCGGGGGCGACGTACTCGGCGTAGGAGATGCCCGACTTGAGCTCCCGCGTTTCGCCGGAGTCGAGCGACACGAGGCAGACCCCACCACGCCGCGGGTCGATCGGCTCTCCCTCGGCGGGTCGAGCGCAGGCGACGAGGAAATGCTTGCCATCCGGTAGGAAAGAGGGCCAGGCCAGGAGAGCCGAAGAGCCCGCTTCGTCGACCAGTTTCACCCGCGTCGGCTCGCCACCGGTCGCCGCGACACGGAAGAAGCCTTCCGGGTGCCCCGGCGCCTCGTCGATCCGGAAGAGGATGGTGCCTTCACGGCTCCAGGCGCCCGAGCGGAAGGGTCCCGATCCCGGCGCGTCGCAGAGGATCCGCGGCATGCCGCCGTCGATCTCCACGCGCTCGAGGTGGCCGCCCGCGAAGAAACCGATCGAGCGGCTGTCGGGCGACCAGAAGTGCGCCCCCGCTCCCTCGGTGCCGGGCAGCGCGCGGGTGGCGAGCGAATCGAGCGAGCGCAGCCAGATCTGGGATCGGCCAGCGGCGGTGGAGGCGGTGAAGGAGACGTGCCGGCCGTCGGGCGAGATGCGGGCGTAGAACGTGGTGAGCGACGCGCTGCCCGGTGTCACGCCGAAGCGCACGGGGCGCGCGGGCGCCGCCGGCGGACCGCCGCGCGACAGCGCCCATGCCGCCGCGACCAGCGCGCCCACGGCGACGGCCCACGGCAGCGCGCGGCGCCAGCGCTCGGAGCGCGTCACGACGGGCGGAGCCGTCGGACCCACGACCGCACCCTCGACGAGCCTCCCCGACGCCACTTCCTCGAGCACGATCCGGGCGTCGGCGATGTCGTGCAAGCGGTTCTTCGGGTTTCGATCGAGACAGCGGCGGACCAGCCGGCGAATCGCCGCGGGCGTCGTCGCCGGCAGCGCGTCGAGGTCGGGCTCGCGCGTCAACACCTGCGCGAGCGTTTCCTGGACGGTGGGCGCGTCGAACAGTCGCCGGCCGGTCAACATCTCCCAGAAGACCACGCCGAACGCCCAGATGTCCGCCCGCTTGTCGACCGCCAATCCCTTCGCCTGCTCCGGCGACATGTACGCCGCCGAACCGAGAATCACGCCCAGCTGCGTCGCGCCGAGGGACAGCGTCGGCGATTGCGCGAGCTGCGAGGCGGACGCGGCTTCCGAGGCGACTCCCGCCGGATCCATCGCCTTCGCCAGCCCGAAGTCGAGGACTTTGACTTTCCCTTCCGTGGGAGCTTTGACGTTTTGAGGCTTCATGTCCCGGTGGACGATCCCCTTCTCGTGCGCCTCTTCGAGCGCCTGGGCAATCTGCAAAGAAATCGAAAGGCTCTCATCGAAGGGTAACGGCCCACCTTCGAGTCGCTCGGAGAGCGTGGGGCCTTCCACCAGCTCCATGACGAGAGCGCGGATGTCGCCCTGGACTTCGAGACCGTGGACCTGCGCGATGTTGGGGTGATTGAGCTGAGCGAGCAGCTTCGCCTCGCGCTCGAACCGCGCCAGCCGCTCCGGATCCTGGGTGAACCCTTCGGGCAGAACCTTGAGCGCGACCTCCCTCCCCAATTGAAAGTCTTTCGCTCTGAAGACCAAACCCATCCCGCCTTCGCCGAGCTTGGCGGTGATCTCGTAGGGGCCGAGCCGCGTTCCGATCATCGCGCGCCGTTCACTTCGCGGCCACCTCCTCGGCCAGCCAGACGTCGGCCTGCCGGTCGTCCTCGACCGTAACGAGTGTCCGCAGGTCGCGGCTCGCGAACATGTCCTCGCCGAGCTCTGGGCTTCCTTGAACTGGGGCCGCCTGCCACGTCTCCACGTCGAGGACGGCGAGGCGGCCGCGGTGGTTCACGAGCAGACGGCGGCCGTCGGGATACCAGCCCACCGGCCACGAAGGGGGATCGAAGAGCCGGTAGCGCCTCGTCGCGAGGTCGAGCACCCCGGCGCGGCGCGGCTCGTTGCCGCGATAAGTGTTGCCGGCCAAGCGATCGCCGCCGGGCGACCAGTGGGTGCGGCTGAAGTTGGTGCCCGGCGGCTCGGCGGGCGGCGCGATCCGCTCGAACGTGCGCCACGGCGGCGGACCGCTCGCGTCGAAGAGAGCGATGCCGGAGGCCGTGGTCATGACGAAGCGGTCGCCGCGGGGCGAGAACACCGGGCTCCAGCCGTCGGCGTCGGTCTCGGTCAGCTTCTCGAAGCCGCTGCCGTCGGGGCGGATCCGGTAGACCTCGTAGGTCCCGCCGCGAAACGAGAGGAAGATCAGGCTCCGCCCGTCCGGCGACCAGGAGACGTAGCGGTCAAACTCCGGATCGTCGGTGAGCTGAGTCGGTGCACCACCCTCGACCGGGACGACGTAGAGATCGTCCTGCGGCCGCATGGTGGTGAAGCCGATCATCCGCCCGTCGGGCGAGGGCACGGCGCTCCGCACACTGCGCGTGGTCGAGAGCACGGTGTGCTGGCCGCCGACGATCGTCGAGCGCTCGGGGTCGAACTGGAAACGCACGACGTTCGAGCGCGCCGAATAGGCGGCGTAAACCCACCGCTTGCCGGTGCGCGCGAGGTAGATCACTTCGTCGGCCGGCAGCGGCACGCTCTCGGGCGCGCCCCTCTCGCGGCCGCTCGCCTCGTCGATGGCGACGCGCCAGAGATTCATCGAGCCGCCCCGGTCGCTCAAGAAGTAGAGGTACCTGCCGTCCTCCGACCAGACCGGGTTCCAGTCGATCGCGGGGTCGCTCGCCACCAGGACCGGCTCTCCTCCCTGCGCGTCGATCGTGTAGATCTCGCGATCGCCTCCCCCCCGCATGCCCCAGTAGGCGATCCGCCGACCGGACGGAGACCACGCGGGCTGGCGTCCGTCGCCGCTCGGCAGCTCGCGGCGCACGCCGCTCGCCACGTCGAGCACGCCGAGCGCGCCGCCGTCGATCCCCTCCCAAGGAGCGAAGGCGTGGTCCGTCGAGATGGCGATCGAGCGCCCGTCGGGCGACCAGGCGGGATCGTGGCCGACCTCCGAGAGCCGGCGCACCGACTCGCCGTTGGTCCCCATGAGGAAAAGGCCGCCGCCGTCGCGGCTCGAGGCAAAGGCGAGGCGGTTTCCGTCGGGTGAGAGTCGTGGAGCATGGTGAAACGCGCTCGCGTGCGGCGTCAGCGACGACGGCTTCTTCCCGCCGACCGGCACCGAGTAGAGCTCGCTCTCGCCGTACGGGTCGCCGGCCGCGAAGAAGAGCGTCTTGCCGTCAGCCGAGAGCTCAGGAGCCCATTCCACCCCGTTCAGATACGTCAGCTTCTGGAAGCGGAACGACGGCTTCGGCGCCGGCTGCCGGATTTCCGCGAGTCCGACACCGACGATCGCTCCGACGACTGCCGCGCCCACGCCGGTCGCGGCCATCGCGAGCCAACGTCCGCGCGCGGCCGGAAGGGCGGCCGGGGCGACCGCGCCTTCGCTCGCGTCGGCGAGACCTCCATCCGGCGCCGCCGCCAGGTCGTCGAGCACCAGCCGCGCATCGGCGATGTCGTGGAGCCGGTTCTTCGGATTGCGCTCGAGACAGCGGCGCAGAAGCTCGCGGAGCAGTCGTGGCGTCGTCGCCGGCAGCCGGCCGAGGTCGATCGGCTGGCGCATCACCGCACCGAGCAGATCCGCGACGCTCTCGCCGGCGAACAGCCGCTCGCCCGCGAGCATCTCGTAGAGGACGACGCCGAACGCCCAGATGTCCGCCCGCTTGTCGAGCGCGCCGCCGCGCGCCTGCTCGGGGCTCATGTAGGCGGCGGTGCCGAGGATCACCCCCTCGCGCGTGCCGCCGAAGGTGATGGTGGGAGAGTGCGCGAGGTCTGCCGGCAGGGCCGACGAGCTCCCCGCCGGATCCATCGCCTTCGCCAATCCGAAGTCGAGGACTTTGACTTTTCCTTCGATGGGAGCTTTTACGTTTTGTGGCTTGAGATCTCGGTGGACGATGCCTTTCTCGTGCGCTTCCTCGAGCGCCTCGGCGATCTCGCGGGCGATGGAAAGGCTTTCATCTAAGGGCAAGGCTCCCTTCTCCAGGCGCTCTGCCAGAGTCGGACCCTCGACGAGCTCCATGACCAGAGCGCGGACGTCGCCCTGCACTTCGAGACCGTGGATCTGCGCGATGTTGGGGTGGTTCAACTGGGCGAGGAGCTTCGCCTCTCGCTCGAAGCGCGCCAGCCGCTCCGGGTCCCGGGTGAATCCTTCGGGCAGAACCTTGAGCGCGACCTCCCTCCCTAAATGGGAGTCTTTCGCTTTGAAGACGACCCCCATCCCGCCCTCGCCGAGCTTGGCGGTGATCTCGTAGGGGCCCAGGCGCGATCCGATCATCGGGTGCCGATCACCTGCGCCGGTCGGCGGCTCAACGCCGCTCCCAGGAGAAGCGCACGACGCGGCCATCGGCGGCGAGGAGGAAGCGATAGGCGAAACGCTCCTTCTCCGTGGCGAGAACGTGCTCGACGGCGCGCTCGGCGCCGTCCGCGTCGAGCGCGCGGGCGGCGGGCGAGAGCTCGTCCTCGCCGAGGTAGTCGAACGAGGTCGCGGCGGCGAGCCGCTCGCCCGTGCGCCGCCGGTCGGCCGCCTCGCGGCGGCTGCCGGACGCGGTTCGGGCGAGCCCGTCGGCCATCGCCGCGTCGGCGCCGAAGGCGGCCCACGCCGCGAGGACGCCGCGTAGCTTGGCCGTGCGCTCCGCGTCGCGATCGACGACGTTCGACTCGACGTCGCGCAAGCGCACCTCCGGCTCGACCAGACCGGCGATCACGTGCGCCATCGTCTCCGGCTCGGCCTGGGCGAGGTTGGCGAGCACGGCGACGGTCAGCCGCTGCTCGGGGTAGCGCGCGATGGCGGCGCGGAAGCCCTGCCACGAGCCGCCGTGCTCGATCACCGACTGGCCGCGCTGCTCGCCGAGCCGCCAGCCGAAGCCGTAGGCGGCGTGGCTGCCGTCGGCGAGGGCGACCGGCGTCCACCACGCCGCGGCGTGCTCCGGCGAGACGACGCGCCCGGCGTCGAGGGCGCGCGCCCAGGCCGCGAGGTCGCGCAGCGAGAAGTAGAGGGCGCCGTCGGCGCAGCGGTTGAAGGGCGGCGCCACCCACTCCTGGTTCTTGATCTCGCCGGCCTCGTCGAGCGCGTAGCCGGCGGCGCGGTGCGGCACGAGGTCGCGCTCGCTGATAACGCGGGTCGTGGCCATGCCGTGAGTCGCGAAGATGCGCTCGCTCTGATAATCGCTCCAGTGCTCGCCGGCGAGCTTCGTGGTGAGCAGGCCGAGGACGAGGTAGCCGCTGTTCGAGTAGCTCCACTGGGTGCCGGGCTCGAACTCGAGCGGCAGCTTCTGCATTACCGCGAGCATCTCGGCGTCCGTGTAGTCCTTGCGGTAGTCGAACTCGTCGCCGTAGTCCCGGAGCCCCGAGGTGTGGGTGAGCAGGTGGCGGATCGTGATCCGGTGCCAGCTCGACGGCGAGCCCGGGAAGTGCCGTGCCAGCCGGTCGTCGAGGCCGAGCTTGCCCTCCTCGGCAAGGAGGAGGATCCCCGCGGCGGTGAACATCTTGCCCACCGAGCCGGACTGGAAGACGGAGTCGACCGAGACCGGTACGCCGAGCTCGAGGTTGGCGTAGCCGTAACCCTGGATGCGGTCGACGGCGCCGTCGCGCACGACGAGCACGCCGACGCCGGGGATCTTCTCCCGTGCCCGCACGCTCTCGACGTAGTCGTCGACGGCGTCGGCGGCGAGAGGAGACGCGGCGAGGCCGGCGACCGCCAGCACGGCGAGGGAGCGCAACATGACGCGCATTCTAGGCGCTCGCTCGCGCCGCGCTCCCGCCAGCGGCACGGTTACCGATCACCGCGCCGTCAGCGGCCGGTCGGCACCAGCCGCGCGAGCTCGCTCGTCCAGTCGGTGACGACGTCGATCTGGCGGGGGCGTAGCGTCTCCGGGATGGTGATGGCGAGAATGCGCTGGCCGTCGGCGGAGAGGTCGTAGAGGCGCGCTTCGGCGCCACCGGTGTTGTACTGCTGGATCGGATAACGGAACAGCGTGCGCGGTGCGTCGAACTCGAAACGCCCGCCGAGTCGCGTCGCGACGACGCGCAGCTCGTCTTCGCGGCGGTAGAAGAGCTCGCCGTTGCGTGCCCAGCGCGGCTCGCGGCCGCCGTCGGCGGAGATCTGGTAGCGATCGCCGGGTCCCGGGAACGCCTCGACGTAAATCTCCGGGCGCCCGGTCTCGTCCGACTGGTAGGCGAGCCAGCGGCCGTCCGGCGAGAACGTGGGGTAGATCTCCTGGCCGGGTCCGGCGCGCAGGACGCGCGGCGGCGCGCTGCCGTCGAGCGGGCGGGCGTAGAGGTTGTTGCCGGTGCGCTCTTCGGAGAGAGTGTAGGCGACCGTCCGGCCGTCGGGCGAGACGGCAGGCGTCGTGGTGTCGCGCTCCGCCCGCTCACTCCACAGCGGACGGCCGGAGTCGGGCGCTCCGACCGCGATGCGGTGGAGCTCGAACGGCGGGCTGTCGACGACGTAGACGAGCTCGTGGCCGTCCGGCGCCCAGACCGGGTCGAACTCGGTGTCGAGGCCGGTGGTCAGACGTGACTGCGTGCCGCGGTCGAAGGAATGGACCCACAGGTCGCGGCTCTCGCCCTGCACGGTGAGCGCGGCGCGGCGGTCGTCGGGCGAGAGCGTGACGGTGAGGTAGCGCTGGCGCTCGCTGGTGGCCAGGGTCGCCTGGCCGCGACGATCGAGCCAGACGAGCTCCTTCGGCGCGTGGCCGATCGATGCTCGGATGTAGGCGAGCGTGCCGCGGCTCGACAGGGCGTAGGCGGCGAAGCCGCCGGTCTGCTCGACGAGGACGTCGTCGAGCACGGTGACGGCGGCGCCGCGCAGCGTCGCGGTCGCGGCATCGAACGGCACGGCGAAGAGGCGCTGCTCGCGAGCGTAGAGCAGGTGACCGGTCGGCGAGTAGAGGGGCGAGAAGCCGCCCTCGACCAGCCAGCGGATCTCCCCGGTGGTGAGGTCGAGCGCGCCGACGCGCGAGGTGTCGACCGGAGTGCGGAAGGCGGTGAAGAGCACCCAGCGGCCGCCGGGAAGCTCCTCGGGCCACCAGTGGCCGAGGACGCCTTCGTCGCGGTCGGGCGTCGTCAGACGGCGCAGCTCGCCGCCCTCCGCCGACGTGCGAAAGAGGCCGTCCGAGTAGATCGGCGCGACGACGATCGAGCCGTCGGCGAGCCAGGTCGCCCCGCCGGCTCCGCGCGCCTCGCCGAGGCGGATCGCGCGCCCACCCTCGATGGAGACCCTCAACAGATTGCCGCGCGCCTGGAAGCCGACCCAGCGCCCGTCGGGCGAGAAGAACGGCGCTTCGCCGTCCTCGGTGCCGGCGATCTCTTCGGCCGCGAGCTCGCCCAGGTCGCGGCGGTAGAGCGCCCGCCGCCCGTTCACCACCGCCGAGAAGACGAGGCTCCCGCCGTCGGGCGAGAAGCGAATCAGCCCGTTGCCGCCGATCGACAGCTCCAGCTCCTGCCCGAGCTGGATCGCGAAGCGCTGCGGCTCCAGCGGCGCGGCGCGCGGCGCGGTGTTCGAGCGCACGAGGAGCGCGGTGACGAGGATGGCGACGGCGAGCGCGGCCAGCCATCCGAGGTGCAGCCGCGCAGTGCGCCGTGGCGCCGCGGCGGCGGGCGCGGCATCCTGCTCGGCGTCGGCGCCGGCGATCACGTCGTCGATCACGATGCGCGCGTCGGCGATCGCGTGCAGGCGCCGTTTCGGCTGTCGCTCGAGGCAGCGGCGCAGCAGCCGGCGGATCGCCGGCGGCGTCGAAGGCGGCAGGAGCGAGAAGTCGATCTCGCGCTGCAGCACGCGGGCGAGCGTGTCGGGCACCGAATCGCCGACGAACGGCGAGACGCCGGTCAGCATCTCGTAGAGGACGACGCCGAAGGCCCAGATGTCGGCCCGTTTGTCGACCGCGAAGCCCTTCGCTTGCTCGGGGCTCATGTAGGCGGCGGTGCCGAGGATCACGCCCTGCGCCGTCGCTCCCAGCGTCAGCGTCGGTGACGCCGCGAGCTGCGAGGCCGAGGGTTGCCCGCCGGCGTGTGGATCCATCGCCTTCGCCAGCCCGAAGTCGAGGACTTTGACTTTCCCTTCTATGGAAGCTTTGATGTTCTGAGGCTTGAGGTCTCGATGGATGATCCCTTTCTCGTGTGCCGCTTCGAGCGCCTCGGCGATCTGGCGGGCGATGGAAAGGCTTTCATCTAAGGGTAAGGCTCCCTTCTCGAGTCGTTCTGCCAGGGTCGGGCCCTCGACGAGCTCCATGACGAGGGCTCGGGTCTCGCCCGAGGTCTCGAGCCCGTAGACGTGCGCGATGTTGGGATGGTTGAGGCTGGCGAGCAGGCGCGCCTCGCGCTCGAAACGGGCGAGTCGCTCTGGATCGGCGGTGAGCCCTTCGGGCAGAACCTTGAGCGCCACCTCCCTCCCTAAATGAAAGTCTTTCGCTTTGAAAACCACTCCCATGCCGCCCTCGCCGAGCTTGGCGGTGATCTCGTACGGGCCGAGGCGGGAGCCGGGAGCGAGGGTCATCGCGGCGAGAGGAGGGAGCGCCAGTTCTCGATCACCCTCAGCGGCCGCGACTGCGCCTCACCGAAGTGGTTCAAGATCAGGCTCTGGCCGTCAGGGGCCAAGTCGAAGCTCGGCGTGTCGGGGACGAGGGTGGTGCCGAACATCGCCTGCGGCGTGCCGAAGCGGAGGCCGCCGGTGCCGTCCGGGGTGACCTCGACCCGGCTCAAATTGAGGCTCGGCTCGAGGTAGACGATCTCGTGTCCGTCGGGGGACCAGAGCGGGAAGCCGCCGCCGTCGACCGAGATCTGCCACTTGGCGCCGAGCGACGCGCTCTCGTCGAGGCTCGACGGGACGACGTAGACCTGGCCCACGCCCGACTCGTTGCTCTGGTAGGCGATCCACCGCCCGTCGGGCGAGATCCGCCCGTCGCGCTCGGTGGCGGGGGAGGTGAGCAGCGGCACCAGCTCGCGCGAGCCGTCGAGCATCAGCCACTGGAGATCGGCCTGCTCGGTGAACGGGAAGACGCCAGTGTGGACGAGGAGCCGCCGACCGTCGGCCGACTCGTCGAGCGGGATGATGCCGATCTGATCGGATGCCGTGTCGTAGACGACCTCCGGCTTGCCGACTCCGTTCGCCGCCTTGCGCACGATCTGCTGGGCGATGCCGCCGCTGGGCGCGCCCGACGAGCGGGTGTAGTAGATCCAGCGCCCGTCGCGCGACCAGGTCGCCGCGTACTCGAGCACCGGCTCGAAGGTGAAGCGGCTCTGCGTCCCGCGCTCGAGGTCGAACAGCCAGAGGTCGTTCTGCAGCCCGCGGGACACCGCCAGTCGCGTGCCGTCGGGCGAGAGCTGGAGGTCGTAGAAGTTGTCGTCGCCGCCGATCTCGGCGAGCGGGCGGCCGCTGCGGTCGACGCGCGAGATGTGCGTGCCCTGCGTCGCGCCGCCGGGAGAGTAGAGCAGCCGATCGCCGACGGCGGTGAAGGCGCTGCGCCACGTCGATGGGTCGTAGAGGAGGTCGGGCGCCAGCGCGCGCGTCGCGTCGCCGAGTTTTCCTTCGTCGTCGATCGGCCGCGCCACCAGAGACTGTTGCCGCAAGGAGAGCAGCTCGCCCGCGGCGACGACGCCGTTCGCCGGGCTCGGCACCAGCGCGTGGTCGTCGCTGCCGTCGAGGCGAACCCAGCGCAGCTCCGACTCGTCGGTCCGGTCGGTTGCGTGATTGGTCGCCAAATAGACGACGGCCCGCGCGTCGGGCGTCAGCGCCGGCCAGCGGTGCGTCGAGTGCCGGGAAGAGTCCACCGATGTGATCGGCGCGGGCCTGCCGCCGCCCGCCGGCAGGCGGAAGAGCCCGGAGCGGAAGTCGGGCGCAAAGACGATCGTGCCGTCGGGCGCCCACGCGCCGCCGCGGCCGTTGGGCGCGTCGGCGACCGCGTAAGGCGCGCCGCCGGCGATCGCCACGATCATCAGCTTGGCGTTGACGAAGTAGCCGAGCGACTTACCGTCGGGCGCGAAGAACGGCGCCGTCGCGCCTTCGGTCGCGTCGAGCCGCTTCGCTTCGCCGGTCACGAGCGAGCGCACCCAGAGCCGCGTCTTCGAGTCGGCGCCGACGGCGCCGAACGCGACCTGCGTGCCGTCGCGCGACAGCACCGCCGGCGCGCCGAAGTCCCCCTGGAACTGAAAGCGTTCGCCCTCGGGCGCGCCGAGATCGACGAAGAGCGGCGTCGCCGCGACGTTGGCACCCCGGCCGAGCAGCCAGGCCGCAGCGGCCGCCGCGACCGCGAGCGCGGCGACCGCCCACGGCAGGAGCGCCCGTTTCGCCGCCGCCGGCGCGACGGCGGCGTCCGGCGCGGCCACCGCTTCGCTCCCGCCGGCGAGCACCTCGTCGATGACGATCCGCGCGTCGGCGATCGAGTGCAGGCGATTCCTAGGGTTCCGCTCGAGGCAGCGGCGCAGAAGGCGCCGGATCGCCGGCGGCGTCTCCGGCGGCAGCCGCTCGAGGTCGATCTCGGCGCGCAGCACGCCGGCCAGCGTGTCGCTCACCGTGTCGGCGGCAAACATCGAGGCGCCGGTGAGCATCTCCCAGAGCATCACTCCGAACGCCCAGACATCGGCGCGGCGGTCGGCGGCGATGCCGCGCGCCTGCTCGGGCGACATGTAGGCGGCGGTGCCGAGGATCACGCCATGAACCGTCGCGCCCAGCGTGAGGGTCGGCGACGCCGCGAGCTTCGACGCCGAAGGCGAGGAGCCCCCGACCGGATCCATCGCCTTCGCCAGCCCGAAGTCGAGGACCTTGACTTTCCCATCTATGGAAGCTTTGACGTTTTGAGGTTTGAGGTCTCGATGGATGATTCCCTTTTCGTGTGCCTCCTCGAGCGCCTCGGCGATCTGGCGGGCGATGGAAAGGCTTTCATCCAGCGGAAGACATCCCGACTCCAAGTGCTCCGCCAGAGTCGGGCCCTCGACGAGCTCCATGACGAGGGCTCGCGCCCCCCCGGACTCCTCGATGCCGAAGATCGAGGCGATGTTCGGGTGGTGGAGCTGCGCGAGAAGCTGCGCTTCGCGCTCGAAGCGTGCGAGCCGCTCTCGGTCCTCGGTGAACGCCGCGGGCAGGACCTTGATCGCGACGTCACGCTTGAGCTTGGTGTCGGTGGCGCGATACACCTCGCCCATCCCGCCCTCGCCCAGCTTGGCGGTGATCTCGTAGGAGCCGAGCCTCGTGCCGATCATCGCGGCCCCTTCGCGAGGCCGCCGACACCGATCAGGAGGGTCAACGGCTCGGTCTCGCCGCCGGTCGCGGTGCGATTGACGACGAAGGTCCGGCCGTCGACGGTGTCGACCTGACGATCCCGGTGGTCCTTGGGGCGGAGGCGGAAGAGGACCTCGGGCTCGCCGAAGGAGAGTGACCGGGAGCCGGGAGACGGGCGCACGGCGACCGCCGAGAGCTCGGAGTCGCCGTTGAGAAAGAAGAGCTCCCTTGCGTCCGATCTCCAGAAGGGACCCGCGCCGCCCCGGTTCGAGACCCGCCAGCGATCGCTGGCGTCTGGGAACGGCTGAACGTAGACCTCCGGCTGGCCGGTCTCGTCGGTGTCGTAGGCCAGAAAACGGCCGTCGGGAGAGAGGCTGCCGTTCTTCACCGAGAAGCGACCGGCGGCGATCGGCGAGAACGTGCCGCCGGTGAGCGAGTAAGCGCCGAGTGTGAAGGCGCGGCCGAGACGGCCGAAGGTCTGCTGCTCCGCTACGATCACGCCGTCGACGGACCACGACAGCGGCGCGAGCGAGCCGTCGGGACTCGCATGAAGCAACTTCTCGTCGCCGCTCCGGTGCAGCGACCCGACGTGGATCGCTCCCTGCGCAGCCTCCCGCAGGGAGGAGAAGGCGAGCTGGCGACCGTCGGGCGACCAGACGGGGTCGGATTCGTCCTCGGGGTGCGAGGTCCAGCGCGTCCCCGTGCGACGCGCCACGTCGTAGATCCAGATGTCGCCGCGGTTGGTCTCGTCGCTCTGGTCGACGGCGACCAGCGTGCCGTCGGGCGAGAGCCGAGGAACGTAGAAGTTGCCGGGCGGACCGAGCGTTCCGAGATCGGCGCCGCGGCGATCGACGAGCGCCAGCTCGTCGCCACTCACCACGCCGCCCTGGCGAACGACGAGCGTGCCGTCGGCGGCGATCGAGAACATGGCGAGCCCGTTGCGCGGGTCGAACGCGACGCCGCTGCGGACGAGGCGCGGGGCCCCGGTCAGCTCGAGGCGCTCGAGATCGAACGGCTGCGCACGGAGATGGCCGTCCTGCCACCAGACGAGCTCGCCCGAGGGCGCGTAGACGGCATTCGAGTTGACGCGCAGCACCGTCTTGTGCGGTCGGCCGTCGAGTGAGCCCACGCGCAGCTCTCGCTTCGCCTCCGAGTCCGCATAGTTGCGCGCGAGATAGAGGAAGTGTTTGCCGTCGGGCAGGAACGCCGGGGAGAGGCTCTCGGCGACAGGATCACTTGCGGCGGTCTCGGTCGAATCCGCTCCGTCGGGCGAAAGCGGCCGCGCATCACCACCGGCGACCGGCAGACGAAAGAGGCCGCGGTCAGCTGCGACGACGATGACGCCCTGCGGGCTCCAGGCGCCCCCCGGTCGTCCGGCGGCGGTGTCGCGGTAGGTCTCGACGACTCCGTCGCCCAGCGTGATGCGTTTCAGGTGTTCGTCGTCGAAGAAGCCGAGAGCGCGGCTGTCGGGCGACCAGAACGGGTTTCGTCCCCTCTCGGTGCCGGCGAGCGCGCGAGCCGATCCGTCGCGGAGCGAGCGCAGCCAGATGCGCTCGACGCCCGACTCGTCGCGCGCCGCGAAGGCGACGGACGAGCCGTCGGGGGAGATCGCCGGCGCGCTGCCGGCGAGAAAGCTCGCGCCGGCGGGCGGAGGGAGGCTTGCGACGATCGGCTGTGGCGCCTGCGTGGCCTCCCGACCCGCCAGCCACGACCACCCCGCGAACCCGAGTCCGAGCAGCGCGAGGACCCACGGCAGCGGAGCGAGCGCCGACCTGCGCGCGCCGGCGCCGTGGACCCTCCCGGGCCGCCCGTCTCTCGCGTCGATGTCGGTGAGCTCGATCCGCGCGTCGGCGATGTCGTGCAGGCGGTTCTTCGGATCGCGCTCGAGGCAGCGGCGTAGCAGCCGCCGGATCGCCGCCGGGGTCTCCGCCGGCAGCTTCGAGAAGTCGATCTCTGTCTTGAGAACCCCGGCCAGCGTGTCGGTGACCGTGTCGCCGGCGAAGAGCGAGCGGCCCGAGAGCATCTCGAACAACACCACGCCGAACGCCCAGATGTCGGCGCGCTTGTCGATCGGCAGCCCCTTGGCCTGCTCCGGCGCCATGTACGCCGCGGTGCCGAGGATCACCCCGAGCTGCGTGCCGTGCACCGCAGTCAGCGTCGGCGACTGCATCAGCGTCGGCGAACGCGCCATGTCCGCCGCCGACGCCGCCGAGCCCGCCGCTGGATCCATCGCCTTGGCCAGCCCGAAGTCGAGGACTTTGACCTTTCCTTCCATGGAAGCCTTGATGTTTTGTGGCTTCAGGTCTCTGTGGATGATCCCCTTCTCGTGGGCCTCCTCGAGGGCCTGCGCGATCTGCAAAGAAATGGAAAGGCTTTCATTGCAGGGTAAAGGCCCATGCTCCAGGCGCTCGGCCAGGGTTGGGCCTTCGACGAGCTCCATGACCAGCGCAAAAGTGGGGACAGACACCCCTTGCGCGCCACCGTCGGCGGCGGCGGAGGAAATTGGTGCCTGTCCCCATTTTTCCATCGCGAAGATCGAGGCGATGTTCGGGTGGTGGAGCTGGGCGAGGAGCTGCGCTTCGCGCTCGAATCTCGCCAGACGCTCCTTGTCGGCCGTGAACTCCGGCGGCAGGACCTTGATCGCGACGTCGCGCTTGAGCTTGGTGTCGTGGGCTCGATACACCTCGCCCATGCCGCCTTCGCCGAGCTTGGCGGTGATCTCGTACGCCGCGAACCGGGTGCCGATCATCGCTCGGGGCGCCGCTTACGGTCGTCGGTGAAAGCCGACATCACTGAGATTGCGGATGCAGGGCGATGATGTCACGACCCGGCCGACGCTGCCTCGCGCTGCTATCCTGCGTCCCAGAGCGGGCTTCGAGGTCGGCCGGGGTACCGCTTCTCGAGGGTGAGGAGCTCCTGGTCGATCGCCGTCGCTGTGGCTGTCGTCATCTCGACACCTCCGCGAGCTCGCTCGCCTTCCAGCGCTCGACCGCCTCCTCCGGCGGCCGGAAGTGGAGCGCCTTGCCGGTCTCGAGCAGCGACTTGAGGCTCGAGAGGATCATCGGCCAGCCGCCGTAGAGCTCGTCGTTGGCGCCTTCGCGCATCTGGTCGTGCGTGACCTTCAGCCGGCACACCTCTCCCTGCGGCTGGATCTCGAACGTGATCCGCAACGGGCCTTCGCGCTTGATCTCCTCGCTCCACAGCGGCACCATGGTCTGCACCAGGCGGC
>DASWJT010000075.1:0-44441 GCA_036397015.1 Thermoanaerobaculia bacterium | reverse complement strand
CGACGCGCTCGCTGCAGAAGGGCTCCGCCGAGCTGCTCGTGCTCGCCATGCTCGAGGGACGCGATCGTCACGGCTACGAGATCGCGCAGCGCATCGAGGCGCTCTCCGACGGCCGTCTCGCCTTCCAGGCGGCGACGCTCTATCCGCTCCTCTACAAGCTCGAGCAGCGCGGCCTGGTCGCCGGGCGCTGGGTCGAGAAACCGGGCGAGCGGCGGCGCCGCTTCTACCGGCTGACCGCCGCCGGCCGGCGCGCGCTCGGCTCGCAGCGGCGCGCTTGGCGCGACTTCCTCGACGCCGTCGAACGCGTTGGGCAGCTCGGCCGTGCCTGACGCCGACGCTGCCCTCGCCCGCTGGCGGCGTTACGTCGCGGCGCGACTGCCTCCGCTCGGCGTCGCCGCCGAGCGCGAGCTCGAGATCGTCGAAGAGCTCGCCCAGCAGCTCGAGGCGGCTCACGCCGCGGCCCTCGCCCGCGGAGCCGGCGAGGCGGAGGCGGCGGCGATCGCCGCCGCCGAGGTCCCCGACTGGCGGGCGCTCGCGACCGCGCTCGCTCGCATCGAGCGCCGATCGGAAGGCGCCCGCCGCGGCGATGCGTCGAATCCCGCCCATTCCCCCGCGTCGAATTCGTCTCGAGGAGGCGTCATGTCCGGATGGACCCGTGATCTCCGCTACGCACTGCGAACGCTGCGCCGCTCGCCCGGTTTCACCTCGTTCGCCGTGGCCACGCTCGCGCTCGGCGTCGCCGCGACGACGATCGTCTACTCGCTGGTCGACGGCGTTCTGCTGCGGCCGTTCCCGATCGCCGATCCGGATCGCGTCACCGTCCTCCAAGCCACGGCTCCAGACGGCGGTCGGATGAGCCTCGCCTGGCCCGATCTCGTCGACCTGCGAGAGCAGGCGAGGTCGTTCTCCGCCATCGGCGCCTGGGTCTCCGGGCGCGTCAGCTACGTCGGCGGCGATCGCCCCGAGCTCCTCCCGGCGCGCCGCGTCACGGCCAATCTGTTCGACCTGCTCGGCGTGCGCCCGGAGCGCGGGCGCTTCTTCCTCCCGAGCGAGGACGCGCCGGGAGCCGAGCCGGTCGCGGTCGTCAGCCACCGGTTCTGGGTCGGCCGCCTGGGCGGCGATCCCGCCGCCGTCGGACGCCCGATCCGGCTCGACGATCGCTCGGTGACGGTGGTCGGCGTGCTGCCGCCGAGCTTCTCGATCGACCGCCGCGAGGACGTCTTCCAGCCGCTCGGGCCGCTGCTCGCTGCCGGCAGCTATCGCCTGATGCGAGAGAACCACTGGGGACTGTTCGGCGTCGCGCGGCTGCGCCCCCAGGTCGGATTCGACGCCGCGCGCGCCGAGGTGCGAGCGCTCGGCAAGAGCCTCTCCGACGCCCACCCGGACACGAGCGCCGGACAGGGTGCCGAGCTGCTCACCCTGCGCGAGTCGGTCGTCGGCCAGGTGCGGTCGCTGCTCTGGATCGTGCTCGCCTCGGTCGCTGCGCTGCTCGCCATCGGCTGCGTCAATCTCGCCAATCTGCTCCTCGCGCGGGCCGCGGCGCAGCGCCAGGAGAGCGCCGTCCGCCGCGCCCTCGGCGCCGGCCGCTGGCGGCTGGTGCGCCAGTCGATGACCGAGACCCTGATCCTCTCGGCGATCGGCTGCGCGCTCGGCACCGCCGTCGGTGGTGCCGGCCTGCGCGTCCTGCTCCCCTTGCTGCCGGAGAGGTTTCCTCGCCTGGAGGCGGTCGGGCTCGACCTGCGCGTTGTCGCCGTCGCCGCCTTCGTCTCGACCGCCACCGGTCTCGTCGTCGGCGCCGTCGCGGCGCTCTACGGGAGCGGCCGAGCGGTCGCGCCGCTGCTGCGCGACGCCCGGGTGACCGCGCACGGCTCGGGCCGGAGCGCGACGCGGCGTCTGCTGCTGATCACCGAGATCGCGCTCGCCGTCGTGCTCGTCGCCGGCGCGGGCCTGATGGGACGGACGTTGATTCGACTCTTGGCGGTCGATCCGGGATTCCACCCGGAAGGCCTGCTGACCGCGAAGCTGCAGCTGTCGCGCGTTCGCTATCCGGAGCCGAAGATCTCGGCGTTCCTCGCGGCTGCCGAGGATCGGCTCCGCAGCCTGCCGGGCGTCGAGGGCGTCGGCTTCACCCAGTCGCTGCCGATCGAGGGCTCGTACTGGGGCTCGGTCTTCGTCATCGAAGGGCGCCCGGAGCTGCCGCCCGCCGAGGTGCCGAGCCTCGCTCTCGTGCCGATCAGCCCCTCCTACCTGCCTACGCTCGGAGTTCCGATCGTCGCGGGCCGCGCCCTCCGTGCCGACGATCGGATCGACTCGCCGCGCGTCGCGGTGGTGAGCGAGAGCTTCGTGAAGCGCTTCTTCCCGGGCGAGTCGCCGATCGGACGTCGTTTCAAGCAGGGATGGACGGCGCACGACTGGGGAGAGTGGTTCGAAATCGTCGGCATCGCCCGCGACGTCAAGCTGGACGGCCTCGCGCTGCCGTCGCCGCTGATCGCGTACCTGCCGATCGCCCAGCATCCGGGCGCGGAGAACGCGGTCGTCGTGCGGGTCGCGGGGGACCCGGCGCGATTCGGCCGCCAGCTCGAGGCCGCGCTCCACGAGCTCGATCCGGAGCTGCCGCTCTTCGCCGTTCGTCCGATGCGCGCGCTGGTCGACGAGAACCTCGTCTCGCAACGTCTCTCGCTCTGGATGCTGGGCGGCTTCTCGGCGCTCGCCTTGCTGCTCGCCGCGGTGGGAGTCTTCGGTGTGACCGCCTATCTCGTCGCCCAACGCGGCCGCGAGTTCGGTGTCCGCCTCGCCCTCGGCGCGGGCCGGGGCGGAGTCCTGCGCTTGGTGCTCGGCGAGGGAGTGCGCACGGCGAGCGCGGGCGTGGCGCTGGGGCTCGCCGGCGCGCTCGCCGTCGCCGGCGTCTTGCGCAGCCTGCTGTACGAAGTCGCGCCGCGCGACCCGGCGACCCTCGCCGCCGCCGCGAGCTCGCTGCTCGTCGTCTCGATCGGCGCCGCCTTGGTGCCGGCGATCCGCGCCGCACGCATCGACCCGCTGGCCGTGCTGCGCGACGAGTGAGCCCGAGGCCTCTTCGCGACCCTACGGCTCGAAAAAGGGGCTTTCGGCGAGGTCGTTCCACGGCGCCGGATGCTCGTAGTAGTCGTCGTGGTCGATGTCGAGCACCTTCTCCTCGAGCGAGTAGGTGACGAACGGGAACATCACGTCGAACGACTCCGGATCGAGGTTCTCCAGCACCGCGCCGGCGGCCGCCGTGCACAGGTGGCCCTGGAACGCCCAGCAGTGGTGCGGAGACTGCGGGCGCGCCAAGGCCTCGTTGTGCAGCATCTCCTGCACCGCGATCGCTTCCGACCGCCCGGCCCCCGTCTCGGGGGTGCCGAACTCGCGCGCGCCGCAGCCGGTCGCCGCGTCGAGGAAGACGACCGACCACTGCGCGTAGTCGGTGCCGAGGGTGTTGTAGTACGCCGTGCCGCAGATGTTCGCCGACTCCGCCGGGCCGCCGTAGTAGACGACGTAGCGCTTGAGGCCGGGGTCGTCGTTCCAACCTCGCAGCTCGAGCTCGTCGGTGATCGCGACGAACACGCCGTCGGCGTGCGCCGCGTACTCGGCCTGCGTCTTTTCGCCACGTACGAAGGTGATGTCGAGGGAACTGGAGTTGCCGAAGCTCCAGGTGTCGAGCCGCATCTGCCGGCCGGGCGTCTCGCGCACGAACCAGGCGTTCATGCTCTCGACGGCGGCGTCGAGCGTGCCGTCCAGATCGAGCTCCTCGTCGACGCCGTCGGCCGGCACCATGTAGATCACGTGCAGGGAGGAGAGGCCGCCGTCGTCGAGGCGGTCCGCGGTCGCGCGGCCGCGCGACGGTTTGCCGCCCTTCCCGCCGCGCACGCTCTCGAATGCGATCTCGCCGGTGTAGTCGATCTGGGTGCTGGCCCAGTTGACGACGCGCGCGCGGTAGCGGCCCGGCACCAGCACCGGCGCATTCACCTGCGCGACCTCGACCGCGGTGCCGTCACCGAGCGCCTGGCCGTTGGTCGAGCTGCCGACGCGGACCCAGAGGGCGCCGTCGAGGCGGTCGACGTAGAGATCCAGGTCGTAAGCGAGCGCGAGACCGGCATCCCACGCGATGGCGACCGACATGCGGTCGTTGTCGTACCCCTCGAGGACGTCGAACTCGTGGACGTCGGGCGCGACCTGCAGTCCAGCCGGATCGGGCACCGCGACGGTGCCGCTCCACTGCTCGGACTCCTGGCCGGCACCGCCGCCCGCACCGCTGCGCGCGGCCGACGGGTTGGAGAAACCCGGCTTGTAATAGCTCGGCAGCGCGACGACGTCGAGCTCGTGGGCGCTCGCGGGAACCGAGATCCACGTCCCGGCCGCGATGACGCAGCCCGCGAGCGCGAAAGCGAGGTAGCGAGCGCGGTCGCCGCGATGGTCGGCGCGGAATCTCGACTGGATGGCTTTCATGGCAGTGCCTCCTTTACCGTCCACGCCACTCTGCTCCCGCGAGGAGACCTCCTCCATCCAGGATCTCCCTCCTCCGCGGCGGGGAGAATCCCTCAGCCGAGCGGATGCGACGCGACGGCCCTCGCGTCGACGCGCGGGGCGAGGTGGGATTCGAAGCCATCGTCCGCGCCTATACTCGCCGGATGCCGCTCGCCGCCGCGGTCCCCCTCGCGCTCGTGCTCGTCGCGGCACCCACGCTCGCCGAACCGATCGAGTTCGAGACGCCGCCGATCGAGCTCTCGGCGCACGAGCGGCTGCCGGCGGCAGAGCTCACCGGCCCGGGCTGGGGCATCCACGACCGGGTCGAGAACGACGGCTTCATGAACCACTGGCGGATCGCCAGCGACTGGGGCGAGCTCGCCGCCGACGGCGACCGCCTGCTCGCGGTCCGCCGCCGCGAGCTCGCGGCGCTCGTCGCCCTCGAGGAGGTGACGCGCTCGCAGGCGTTCCTCGACTCGCTCGAGGCCGCCTTCACCGGCCCGTGGAAGGCGGCGCGCCGCGTCGTCGAGCATCCCGTCCAGACCGCGAAGGCGATCCCCGCCGGCGTCACGCGCATGT
Organism: Thermoanaerobaculia bacterium; assembly: GCA_036397015.1. Classification (GTDB taxonomy): domain Bacteria; phylum Acidobacteriota; class Thermoanaerobaculia; order Multivoradales; family JAGPDF01; genus JACTMI01. The sequence continues at coordinate 39,380 of DASWJT010000075.1, read as the reverse complement.
TCCGCCGCTACAACCGCAAGGCGCGCGACCGCGCCGCGGAGGCGAAGCAGGAGGCGCGCGAGCTGCGCGAGGACGTCGACGAGTGGCGGGCGAAGCGGGCCGCGCGGGAGGAGGCCGCCGCCGCTCCGCCGGCCGCCGGCGCCGGCGCCGGCGCGAGCGGCGACGCGGCCGACGCCGACGCCGAAGCCGACCGCGAGGAGTCGCGCCGCGGGCAGCTCGGCGAGGCGCTCGAGGTGGCGCGCGACGTCGGCGAGGAGGCGTCGCGCTACTTCCAGCGCAAGACCGGCTATCGCAAGGCCCGGCGCGGCTGGGCCAAGGCCCTCGGCGTCGATCCCTACAGCGACAACGCGGCTCTGAACCGCGAGCTCTTCCGCGTCGCGGTCGCCTCGGCGGCCGGCGGCTTCTCGCTGCGCTTCGCGGGGCTGCCCGGTGTGCCCGGGCTCTCCGAGCTCGGCAAGGTCAACGACGTCGTCTACGACCTCGACACGCTCGACCTCCGTCTGCGCAACGAGCGGATCTTCGCTTCTCTCGGCTTCGACCGCTCGTTCACCGATCCGCTCTACGACGGCAAGGCGTGGAACGCGCGACTGCTCACCGACCTCGCCGACGCCGTCGAGGCGCTGCGCGGCGTCGCCAACCTGCACGCCCTCCTGGCCTGGGCGGTGGAGGCGACGACGCGCGACGAGGCGCGCTTCCAGGCGCTCGTCGCCCGCGCCTACGCCGACCTCCATCGCAGCCGGCCGCTCGCCCACCTGCACGAGGGCATCGCGCTCGTCTCCGCCGTCGTCGCCGGCGGCCCGGTCGTCGTCGCCGCGGCGTTCGACCACCTGGCGTGGACCGAGGACTGGGCCGAGACGTTCGCCGAGGTCACCGCGCTGCTCGCCGTCGAGGAGGCGGGCCGCCCGATCGAGCTCCACCTCGACGGCGACGCGACCGATCGCGTCCGCCGCGAGACCGCCGCCGCCGGCGTCAGCCTGGTCGAGAACGCGTTCTGAATCACCCTCGTCGTGCCGCAGCAGCCGGCGCCGCGACGGCACCGACGCAGGTCAGCCGTGGCGCTGCGCGCCGCCGCCCGGCTGCCGCAGGCAGAGCAGGAAGATCTCGTCCACCCGCTCGGTGGCGATCATTCCGTCGCTGAGCTCGAGCTCCTTCTGCAGCCGCAGGCCGAGCGGCAGGATCACGTTCGCATAGAGCCAATGCGCGCGCCGGGGGCGATGCTCGAGCGCCCAGAGTCCGAATGCGACGAGGCGCGGACATGCGGGCTGCATGCCGTAGGAGGCGCTGGCCTCGATCGCGAAGCCGTGTCGCGCGAGTTGCGTGCGGACCCGCTCGGGCTCGTAGCGGCGCCGGTGGCCGACGAGCTCGTCGAAGCGCGTCCAGCGTTCGGGGTGGAGCGGCACCGAGACCAGCAGCGTCGCGCCGGCCGCGGTGACGCGCGCGAGCTCGTGGAGAGCACGGTCCTCGTCGTCGACGTGTTCGACGACGTCGAGCGCCGCGACGAGCTCGAAGCTGCGGTCGGGAAAAGGTAGCGCCGAGATCTCGGCGGCGACCGCGAGCGCGCCGCGCGCCCGCAGCTTGCGCACGGCGGGGGTGCTCGGGTCGGCGAACGCCGTGCCGGCGAGCGGCAGTCGCGGTCGCAGGCCGGGGCCGACCTCGAGCCGCGCCTGCCCGGGCCGCGCCAGCGAGGCGACCAGCGGCCAGGTGTTGAAGCGCTCGGGCGCGACCAGCTCGGCCGCGGACCAGAAGGGGTCGTAGAAGCGGCGGTTGCTCTCGCGCAGCTGCGCGTCGGGCCGACTCGCAGCCGCCGGCGAGACCATGGCGGCCACTCTAGCGCTGCGCCGGCACGGTCTGACCCAAGCGCGGCGCTGAGCGCGGCGGAGCCGTGGCGGCGATCAGGCGTCGCGGCGGGCGCCGATCAGATCGGCGAGAGCCGCCGCGGGTCGCAGGTCGAGCCATTCCTGCCGGTGGACCGCGAGCTCGGCGTAGCCGAGCCTCGCGATCTGTTCGATCCCGAGCTCCAGGCTCCGGAACGACTCGCCCGGTTCGACGACGCCGATGCCGCGGTCGCAGTCGAGCACGCAAGCGCGCAGATCCGGCCGCTGCGAGCGCAAGTAGAGGATCGCCTTGTAGACGTCGCCGCACCACGCGCCGTCCCAGGCGCTCCCCGCCAGGCGACTCGCTTCCTCCGGCGAGCGGGCGCGAGTCGCTGCGGCCGCCGACGGCGGCGAGCAGTCGTGCACGAGGACGACGCCACCGGGCCGCAGGTGGGCGAGGCAGTGCTCGACGTCGCGCAGCGCCTGCTCGTAGGTGTGGAGGCCGTCGACGAACGCGATGTCGAGCCCGCTCTCCCCGAACAGCGGGCCGCGGCCGGCGAAGAACCGCTCGGAGCTCATGCGCTGGATCCGGCTGCCCCGGTTCGTCTCGTTGCGCAGCGACCAACGCAGTCGCTTGAAACTCCCGACCCGCGGCTGCGGGTCCACGGCCAGCTTGCGTGCGGCACGCACGCGCAGAAAGTTGTGCCCGGAGCCGACACCGATCTCCAGGTAGCTCGCCAGGCCACGGCCGTCGATGAAGGCCTGAATGACGTCAGTTCGCTCCATCTCGATCCGTAGCGACAGATTGCGGCGTTTCCGCCGCGCGCCGTCCATTGGACGTCGTGAGGTGCACCGATCCTTCGGCGCCGCGGGCGCGACGGCGCGCCCGCGGCCGCGGTATCGTTTCGGCATGGCGACGGCTCTCGGCACTCCCGAGCGACCGCTGCGGGTGGCGATCGTCGGGGCCGGGCCCTCCGGTTTCTACACCGCCGCCGCGCTGCTCGCGCAAAAAGACGTGGCCGTCGCGATCGATCTCGTCGACCGTCTGCCGACGCCCTACGGCCTGGTCCGCTACGGCGTCGCACCGGATCATCCGAAGATCAAGGAGGTGGCGCGCATCTTCGAGCGCATCGGCGGCGACGCGCGCGTGCGCTATCTGGGCAACGTCGAGTACGGCCGCGACCTCGCGCTCGCCGATCTGCGGCGCCACTACGACCAGGTCGTCCTCGCCGTCGGCGGCCAGAGCGACCGCCGGCTCGGCGTGCCCGGCGAGGAGCTCACCGGCAGCCTCTCCTCGACCGCCTTCGTCGCCTGGTACAGCTGCCACCCGGACTTCCTCGACCTCGCGGTGGACCTCGGCGTCGAGGCCGCCGCGGTGGTCGGCATCGGCAACGTGGCGATCGACGTCGCGCGCGTGCTGGCGCGCGACGCCGACGAGCTCGCGACGACCGACATCTCGGACGACGCCCTCGCCGCGCTGCGCGGGAGCCGCGTGCGCGACGTCTACCTGCTCGCGCGACGCGGCCCGGTGCAGGCGAAATGCTCGCCGGCCGAGCTCAAGGAGCTCGCCGAGCTCGCCGGCGTCGATCTGGTCGTCGACCGGCGCGAGCTCGCGCTCGACCCGTCCAGCGAGGCCCAGCTCGCCGGCGACAGGACGGCCCAAAAGAACCTCGAGATCCTGCGCGCTGCGGCGGAGCGCGGCCCGACGGGGGCGCCGCGACGGATCCACCTGCGCTTCCTCGTCTCGCCGCGAGAGATCGTCGGCGCGGGCGGCCGCGTCGCCGCGCTCGAGCTCGAGCGCAACCGGCTCGAGCCCGGCGTGAGCGGCCTCGCCGCGCGCGGCACCGGCGCGCGCGAGCGGCTGCCGGTGGGACTCGTCGTGCGCGCCGTCGGCTACCGCTCGCTGCCGCTCGGCGAGATCCCCTTCGACGAGCGCCGCGGCGTCGTGCCGAACGAGACGGGAAGGGTGATCGACCCGGCCACCGGCGCGGTCGTGCCCGGCCTCTACGTCGCCGGCTGGGTCAAGCGCGGGCCGACCGGCCTCATCGGCTCGAACAAGCCCGACGGGGCGGAGACGGCGGCGGCGATGCTCGCGGACCTCGCAACGACGGCGTCGGCGCCCGCGCCCGACGCCGCGGCTCTCGACGCCCACCTCGCCGCGCGCGGCACGCGCGTCGTCGACTTTCCCGGCTGGCAACGGCTCGACCGGTGCGAGCTCGCGCGCGGTCGGCCGCTCGGACGCCCGCGCGTCAAGCTGCGCTCGATCGCCGAGATGCTCGCCGCCCTCGACGCCGGCGAGTGAGCGGACCTGCTCAGTCGCGCTGAGGTCGGAGCGTCTCCGTCGGCGTGACGACGAGTCGCATCGGCACGTCGTGGGGCGCGACCGGCAGCGCGTCGACGAGCTGCTCGTCGAAGGCGAGGCCGAGCGCCGGAAAGCGGCGGCCGGCGAGGAAGCGATCGAAGTAGCCGCGGCCGTGGCCGAGCCGGTAGCCGCGCCGGTCGAAGCCGACGCCGAGGACGAGCACGACCTCCACCGTGCGGTCGACCGCGGACGGCGCGAGCTCCAGCGCCTCGCGCGAGGGCTGGCTCAAGCCGAACTCGAGCGTCTCGAGCGGGCACGGATAGCGGTGCACGTGGAGCTCGCCGTCGCGCCGGTCGGCGCGCGGCACGTAGAGCTCGCGGCCGCTCGCGAGCAGGCGCGCCACCAGGCGCCAGGTGTCGAGCTCGCAGCCGAACGACAGGCAGGTCATGACGCGCCGCGCGAAGCGCAGCTCGGCGGTCGCCAGCGCGCGCTCGGCGACCCGGTCGGCGGCCGCGCGCGCCGCGGCGGGGTCGAGCGCCGCGAGACGCGCCGCGAGCTCGACGCGCAGCTCCGGCTTGCTCCTCATGCCGCCGTGTGCCGCGGGAGCGCGGGCCGAGCGCGGCGCGAGCTCGCCGTCAGCGCGCCTCCGCCTGCGGCGGGAAGCCGAGGAGGTAGACGTAGGCGGCGGCGAGCTCCTCGGGCGTCAGGTAGTCGATGCGCGGCATGCGGCCGTGCGTCGCGTCGCGCACGATCTCGGGCGTGCCCGTGCGCACCTTGCGCACGAACTCCGCGGCCGAGAAGCGCGCGGTCATCTCGCCGAGCGTGATCACCGCCGTGTCGGCCGGCTGGCGCTGGGGCCCGACCACGGCGTCGTGGCAGACCTGGCAGGTCGCCTTGACGACGTGCTCGCCGACGCGCGCCGCCGACTGGCGGAGCTTCGCCTCGCCCGCCGCGCCGGGCTTGCCGCCGAGGGCGCGCAGATGAGCGAGCAGGAGGTTCACCTCGTCGGCCTGGAGATGCGAGAAAACCGGCATCACCCGGCCGCCTTCGACCAGTCGATGGCGCACTCGCACCTCGCCCACCGGCTCGCCGGGAGCCCCCGGGACGAGGGCGCCGACGATCGGCGGGATGCCCGAGCGCGCGCCCTGGCCGGCGGGGCCGTGGCAGGAGCGGCAGTTGATGCGGTAGAGATCGGCGCCGCTGAGCTCGAAGCCGTCGACGAGCCAGCGCCCGTGGCCGTTCGCCGCCGCCGCGTCGCCCGCGACGCCGGCCACCGCGGTGACGTCGACGACGCCGGCGCGGCCGAACGCGGTCCAGTCGACCCCGGTCTTGAGCTTGGCGATGAGGCTCGGTCCCGACGCCGGCGTCACCTGCGTGGCGCCGGCCGCGACGAGCGCCGCGGGCAGGGCGACCGCCGCGAGGACGGCGGCGCGGCGGGCGCGGCCGCGGCGCGAGCGGTCGGGGCTGGGATCTCTCCGGCGTTCGGACATGCGCGCACCTCGGTTCGACGGGTTCGTCGCGGAAGTGTATCGCCGAGCGCGGCGTCGCGAGCCGCGTCCGCGGGTGGGCGCCGCGGCCGCGCGGCGAGGCGCGCAGGAGGGCGCAGCCGACGGGGTTTCAGCTCACGAACGGCGCCGGCGCAAAGAGCGCTCGGCGCCGCCCGAGAAAGGGGAACTCGACATGCGCCAGCTGCACGCCACGATCGTCTCTCTGCTGCTCGCCGCGCCCGTTCTCGCCGCCCCCGGCGGATGGGGCCGGGGAGGCGGCCCCGGCTTCGGATCCGGCGGGCCGGGCGACCGCATCGAACGTCGCGCCGAGCGGGTCGCCGATCTGCTCGAGCTCGACGACGCCCAGCGCACCGCCTTCGACCAGATGCTCGGCGCCGGTCTGGCCGCCGCACGGCCGAAGCTCGACCAGGTGCGCGCGCTGCACCAGGAGCTCGAGGCGCTGCTCGACAGCGGCTCGACCGACGAGGCGGCGATCGGCGCGAAGCTGCTCGCGATCCATCGTCTGCGCGCCGAGCTGCGGGCCGGGCGGGAGGCGGCGCGCGCCGAGTTCGTCGCGCTCTTGAGCGACGAGCAGCGCTTCGCCTTCGAGGCCTTCGACGAGATGCGCGAGATGCGCCGCGGCCGGCAGGGACGGCGCGGCGCTCACGGCTTCGGCGGCGGCGCCGGCGGGCCCGAGCTCGACTGAGCCCGCGGCGGCTCCCGCCGGCCCGGCGCGGCCGGCCTTCTCGCTCAGGCGCGGCGGATCCAGCGGCCGAGCTCGGCGAAGGTCGGCCGCTTGCCGTACATCAGGACGCCGACGCGGTAGATCCGCGCGCAGAGCGCCATCAGGGCGACGACGAACGCCGTCGTCAGCACGTAGCCCAAGAGGATCTGCCAGAGCGGCGGGCTCTTGACCGCGATCCTCAGCATCATGAGGAGCGGCGTGAACGTCGGCACGAGCGAGAGCACGACGGCGAGCGTCGAGTCGGGGTCGTTGATCACCGGCATCATGAACAACATCGGCGCGATCAGGAACGGCATCACGACGCCGGTGAGCGGCTGCGCCTCCTGCACGCTGTTGGTGGCGGCGCCGATCGCCGCGTACATCGACGAGAAGAGGAAGAAGCCGAGCAGGAAGTGGAGCAGGAAGTGCACCAGCACCGCCGGTGCGACCTGCGGGATGACGCCGTCGCCGAGAGCCAGCAGTCCGACGACGCCGGGCGCGGTGAGCGCGCCGAGCGCCAGCGCCCAGACGGCGAGCTGCGTCAGCCCGGCGGCGCCGATGCCGACGAGCTTGCCGACGAGCAGCTCCTTCGCCGTCGTCGTCGCCAGCAGCACCTCGACGATGCGCGAGCTCTTCTCCTCGAGCACCCCGTTCATCACCAGGCCGCCGTAGATGGCCACCACCGTGTAGAGCAGGAAGAAGAGCAGATAGGCGACCATGAAGCCGGCCATGCCGGCCTCCTCGGTCGCCCCCTCCTCGGTGAGCTTGAGCGTGGTCAGATCCGCGGCGCGGGTGAGCTCGACGACGCGGGCCGCGTCGTAGCCCTCGGCGGCGAGCCGCGCCTCGGAGAAGACGCGGGTGAGCGCCTTCTCGAGGCGGCGCTGGGTGAGGAAATTCGAGACGCTCTCGGCGCGGTAGTCGACGCGACTGGCGTCGAGGCTCGCCCGGTCGACGCGGATCCACGAGTCGATCTCGCCGGCGAGCACGCGGGCGTCGAGCCCCGCGCGCTGGGCGTCGGCGTCGAGCTCGGCGGCCTCGACCTTGACCACGAAGCGCGACATCTCGGGCTCGCGGTCGCGCTCGATGCCGGCGGCGAGCTCGCCGACCGCCGCGCGCTCGGCGGCGACGAGCTCGTCGGCGAGGCGGGCGCCGACGCCGCCGAGCCCGTCGACGACCACCATGCGGTGCGTCGCCTTGGTGCGCGCCAGGAAGACCGAGGGCAGCACGACGAGCGCCGCCAAGGCGAGCGGCAGCACCAGCGTCGCGATCCAGAAGCCCTTGCTCTTGACCCGCGTCAGGTACTCGCGCCGCAGGATGGCGGCGACCTGGTCAGCTCGCATCGCCCACCGCCTCAAGGAAGATCGACTCGAGGTCGGGCTCGAGCGAACGGTACTCGGCGACCGCGGCGCCGGTGGCGACGAGCGCGGCGAGCAGCCCGGCCGGCGTCGCGCCGTCGTCGAGGGTGAGGCGCGCCGCGTCGTCCCCGAGCTCGAACGCCGAGATGCCGGGCACGCCGGCGAGTGGCGGCGGCGCTCCGGCGAAGCGCACCGCGACCGCGCGCGGGCCGCGCTCGCGCTTGATCGCCGCGAGGTTGCCGGTGAGGATCAGGCGCCCGCGGGCGACGAGACCGATCTCGTCGCAGAGCTTCTCGGCCTGCTCCATGATGTGGGTCGAGAAGACGATCGTCCTGCCCCTCCCCCGCAGCTCGACGATGAGCTCCTTGAACAGCCCCTGGTTGATCGGGTCGAGGCCGGAGAACGGCTCGTCGAGGATGAGGAGCTCCGGATCGTGCAGCACCGTGGCGATGAGCTGCACCTTTTGCTGCATGCCCTTCGACAGCGTCTCGACCTTCTTGTCGGCCCACTCGGCGAGGTCGACCTTGCCGAGCCAATCCGCCACCAGCCGGCGGCCGCGGCCGCGCTCGACGCCGTTCAATGCGGCCAGGAAGTGGAGCTGGTCGGCGACCGTCATCTTGCGGTAGAGCCCGCGCTCCTCGGGCAGGTAGCCGATGCGGCGGCCGTCCTCGGGGCGGCGCGGCCGGCCGAACAGGCGCACCTCCCCGCGGTCGGGCCCCAGGATGTCCATCACCATGCGGATCGTCGTCGTCTTGCCGGCGCCGTTCGGGCCGAGCAGCCCGAAAACCGTGCCCGGCGCGATCGCGAGCGACAGATCGTCGACGGCGACGTGGCCGTCGTAGGCCTTGCGCAGATTCACGAGCTCGACGGTGGGCGTCAACGGCTCTCCTCCCGCTGCCTGGAGTCTCGCTTCGGGGGCCGATCTTACGCGGCGGCGCACCTCGGCGCCTGGGCCGGACCGGTTTTCTCCGGGGCCGGACGCAACCTCCGCGTCCGCTTGTCGTATCTTGTGGGGAACCCGAACCGGCTGCGCGGGGCGCCCTGGCGGCGCCGCGCGACCGTTCCCCCGACCCTTCTCGAAAGGAGAGTCCGATGCGATTCCTGAGAGCGCTCGCCGTCCTCGCGCTCGTGGCGGCCCCGGCGGCCGCCGAGACCCTCGACGAGGTCCTGGCGCAGCACTTCGAGGCCCTCGGCGGCAAGGAGAAGCTCGCCGCGGTCCAGTCGGCCAAGCTGGTCGCCAAGCAGGTCTTCGGCCCGCAGGAGGTGCCGGTGACCATCCAATGGAAGCGGCCCGACAAGGTACGCCTGGAATTCACGGTGCAGGGCATGACCGGCATCCAGGCTTACGACGGCACCACCGCCTGGATGGTGATGCCCTTCCTCGGCAAGAACGACCCCGAGGAGATGACCGGCGACGACTTGAAGGACATCATCGAGCAGGCCGACATGATCGACGGCCCGCTCTTCGACTGGCAGGCGAAGGGCCACACCGTCGAGCTCCTCGGCGAGGACACCATCGAGGGCACGCCGGCGTGGAAGCTCCGGCTGACGCGCAAGAACGGCGACGTCTCGACCGTCTGGTTCGACAAGGACGCCTACGTCCAGATCAAGAGCGAGGGCAAGCGCAAGCGCGGCGACCAGGAGATCGAGCTCGAGACCTCGTTCGGCGACTACAAGGAGGTCGGCGGCCTCTACTTCCCGCACTCGATCGAGTCGAAGCCGAAGGGCGCGCCGCAGGGCGCCACGATCACCGTCGAGTCGATCGAGCTCGACGCCGAGCTCGACGACGGCCTCTTCGCGATGCCCGAGAAGAAGGCCGAGCCGGTCGCCGGCGGGCAGGGCTGAGCCGATGCGGCAGCGTGACTTCGCCCGCGCCGCGCTCGCTCTCGCCCTCGTCGCGGCGCCGGCTGCCGCGGCCGACGGCATCCAGCTCACCTCCGACAGCTTCGGCGGCCTCACCGCCCGCGCGATCGGCCCGGCGACGATGAGCGGCCGCGTCACCGCGATCGACGCGGTGACCACCGATCCGCTGACGATCTACGTCGGCGCGGCCTCCGGCGGCGCCTGGAAGTCGATCGACGGCGGCAACACCTTCAAGCCGATCTTCGAGGAGCACACGCAGTCGATCGGCGACCTGCGCGTCGATCCGAGCGACCCGAAGACGATCTGGATCGGCACCGGCGAGGCCAACACCCGCAACTCGGTCTCGATCGGGGACGGCGTCTACAAGTCCACCGACGGCGGCGAGAGCTGGACTCATCTCGGTCTCGCGCAGAGCGAGCGCATCGCCCGCGTGCTCGTCGATCCGCAGAGCCGCGACACGGTCTACGTCTGCGCCACCGGGCGGCTGTGGAGCGCCAACGAGGAGCGCGGCGTCTTCAAGACCGCCGACGGCGGCAAGACGTGGAAGAAGGTGCTCTACGTCGACGCCGACACCGGTTGCGCGGAGCTGGCGATCGACCCGCAGGAGCCGCGCATCCTCTATGCCGGCATGTGGAGCTTCCGCCGCTATCCCGACTTCTTCGAGTCCGGAGGTCGGGGCAGCGCGCTCTACAAGTCGATCGACGGCGGCGAGACCTGGAGCGAGCTCGCGAACGGGCTGCCCGCGCGCCCGCGCGGGCGGATCGCGGTGAGCGTCGCCCCGTCGCGCCCGTCGACCCTCTACGCCGTCGTCGAAGCGCGCAACGCCGCCGAGAACAAGTCGGACACCGCTCTCTACCGCAGCGACGACGCCGGCGCGAGCTGGACGCGCATCAACGACTCGTTCAACGTCCAGGTGCGCCCCTTCTACTTCGCGCTCGTGGTGGTCGACCCGACCGACCACCTGCGCCTCTACAAGCCGGGCCTCACGCTCACCACCTCGACCGACGGCGGCAAGTCGTTCACCTCGCTCTTCACCGGCGGTCAGGGCTCGTACCACAGCGATGTCCACGCCCTCTGGATCCACCCGCAGCGGCCCAACGAGCTCTACATGGGCACCGACGGCGGCGTCTACGTGTCGAAGAACCGCGCCGGCGCCTGGGTCTTCCTGCGCAACCTACCGCTCGGCCAGTTCTACAAGATCGCCGTCGACGACCAGGATCCGTACCGGATCTACGGCGGCCTGCAGGACAACAGCTCCTGGGTCGGCCCGTCGGAGAGCTGGGGCGGGATCGAGAACAAGGACTGGGTCGTGGTCGGCGGCGGCGACGGCTTCGCCACTTTCCCCGACGCGGCGGATCCGCGTTACGTCTACCGCACGCTGCAAGGCGGTGTCGCCACGCGCGTCGATCTCGAGACGGGCGAGGCGAAGGACATCAAGCCCTACGCCGACAAGGGCGAGAGCGAGCTGCGCTTCAACTGGAACGCCGCCTTCGTGCCCTCGCCGAACGACCCGGCCACGATCTACATGGGGGCGCAGTACCTGCTGCGCTCGCGCGACCGCGGCGACAGCTGGGAGCGCATCTCGCCCGACCTGACGACGAACGATCCGCGACGGCAGCGGCAGAAGACCTCCGGAGGCCTGTCGATCGACAACTCGACAGCCGAGAACAACACGACGATCTACACGATCTCGGAGTCGCCCAGAGACGCGAACGTCATCTGGGTCGGCACCGACGACGGCAACGTGCAGCTCAGCCGCGACGGTGGCAAGAGCTGGTCGAACAAGATCGACCGAATCCCGGGCGCCCCGCGAGGCGCCTGGGTGTCGCGGGTGACCGCCAGCGCCTACGACGCCGGCACCGCCTACGTGACGATCGACGACCACCGCCGCGGCGACATGCGACCGTACGTCTACCGCACGCGGGACTTCGGCGAGACCTGGGAGTCGCTCGCCAGCGACGCGCTCGAGGGCTACGCCTGGGTCCTCACCGAGGACACGGTGAACCCGAACCTGCTCTTCCTCGGCACCGAGTGGGGGCTGTGGATCTCGCTCGACGGCGGCGCGCAATGGGCGCGCTTCGAGGGCGGTATCCCGAAGCGGGTGGCGGTGCACGACATCGCGGTTCAGGCGCGGGAGGGCGACCTCGTCGTCGGCACGCACGGGCGATCGATCTTCGTCCTCGACGACCTGACGCCGCTGCGCTCGCTCACCGCCGAGGCGATGGCCGAGGAGGTGGCGCTGCTCCCCTCGCGGTCGTCGCAGCAGAGCTTGCGGCCGGCGATCGGCTCGTGGTTCTCGGGCGACGACGAGTTCGTCGGGCCCAATCCGTCGAGCGACGCGCCGATCGTCTACTGGCTGAAGAAACGGCACCTCTTCGGCGACTTGAAGGTCGAGGTCTTCGACGCCGAGGGCAAGTCGGTGGCGACCATCCCCGGCTCGAAGCGCGTCGGCATCAACCGCGTGCGCTGGGCGACGAGCCTGAAGCCGCCCAAGATCCCGCCCGCCTCCTCGATCCTCTTCGGCGGCTTCCAGGGGCCGCGGCTGCCCGAGGGGACTTACAAGATCGTCCTCACCAGAGGCAAGCAGACGCTGGCGAGCACCGTCACCCTGGTGCCCGATCCGCGCAACCCGCACTCCGAGGAGGACCGCAGGCTCAAGCAGCGGACCGACATGCGCCTCTACGCCGACATCGAGCGGCTGGGCTACGTCGGCGACCAGCTGGTCGCGCTGCGCGACGCGGCGAAGAAGCGCGCGGAGGGCGCTTCGGCATCGGTCAAGAAGCGGCTCGACGCCTTCGCCGAATCGACCGACACCCTCCGCAACTCGTTCGTGCAGACCGGCGACGGCTACATCGGCGGCGACGAGAAGCTGCGCGAGCACTTCGGCAACCTCTACGGCAACGTCGTCAACTTTGAGGGCCGGCCCGGCCCGGCGCAGCTCGCGCGGCTCGATAACCTCGAGGCCGAGCTCGTCGCCGTCGAGAAGAAGTTCGACGCCTTCGTCGCCAAGGACGTCGGGGCGGTCAACAAGGCGCTCGCCGGCGCCAGGCTCGAGCCGCTCGCCGTCGAGAGCCGCGAGGCGTGGAAGGCGAAGGACGAGGGCGCGAGCTCCGGCTCCGTCAACGTCACCGGTAAGCAGGCGAAGAAGCTGCTCGAGATGCTTCCTTGGCTGCGGACGTTCGCGAGCGACCTGTTCGCGGCGCTCTGAGTCGACCTCACCGTTCGTGATCGCGGGGCCCCCGGGAGACCGGGGGCCTTTTCTTCTCTCCGATAGCTGCGCCAGCGAAGAGGGTGCCTACCCCTTTTTTCCGCGTCAGGAGCGCGTCGCGTGGAGGCTCGCCGCCTCGGGATCGCCGAGCGCGTAGGCGCGCGCCGCGGCGAGCGCCTTGCGGAAGTCGCGCCCGATGGCGAGCGAGCCGGGGACGTTGCGCCACCCGGCCTTGGCCAGCGCCCGCAGCGGTTGCGGCTGCACGCCGGCGAGCACCACCACGACGCCGGCGTGGCGCAGCTTGCCCACCGTCGAGTCGAGCGCCACGAGACCGGTGGCGTCGACGATCGGGACCGACCTCAAGTCGAGCACGACGACCTTGACGCCCTTGCGCGCCACCGTGCGCAGCGTCGTCATCGCCTTGTTGGCGGCGCCGAAGAACAGCGGCCCGGCGATCTCGTAGAAGAGCACGCCCTCGGGCATCGGTTCGTCGAGGTCGAGCTCCGAGACGTTGATCAGCTCGGCGCGCGAGACCTCGGCCATGCGCTGCATGAAGAGCAGCGCCGCGAAGACGATGCCCACCGTCACGGCGACGACCATGTCGAAGAGCACGGTCAAGCCGAAGCAGGAGAGGAGCACCAGGATGTCCGGGCGCGGCGCGACGCGCAGCATGTGCGCGAAGTGCTTCGCCTCGGCCATCCGCCAGGCGACTTGCAGCAGCAGCGCGGCGAGCGCCGCCATCGGCAGGTGGCCGAGCGCCGGCGCCAGCGCCACCACCGCCGCGAGCACGAAGAGGGAGTGAACGACGGCCGCGACCGGCGAGCGCGCGCCGGCGCGCACGTTGGTCGCCGTGCGCGCGATGGCGCCGGTGGCGGCGATGCCGCCGAACAGCGGCGAGAGCACGTTGCCGATCCCCTGCGCCACGAGCTCGGCGTCGGGGTCGTGCTTCTTGCCCGTCATGCCGTCGGCGACGACCGCCGAGAGCAGGGACTCGATGGCGCCCAGCATGGCGATGGCGAACGCGGGGGGCACGAGCTCGCGGACGAGCGCGAACGTGAGGCCGAGCGGCGCGCCGTCGGCGCCCGGCAGCCGCCACGGCAGCCCTGGCAGCGGCGGCAGCTGCGGGATGCCGGCGCGCTCGACGCCGTCGACGACGTAGCGGAAGCGGCTCGCGATCGTCGCCACCTCGGCACCCGGCACGAGCGCGGCGAGCGCCACCGCCACCGCCGTGCCGGCGCCGAGCGCGACGAGCGGCGCCGGCAGGCGCTTCGAGACGCTCGGCCAGACGAGCAGCACGGCGAGCGTCACCGCGCCGACCAGGGCCTCGCTCCAGCGCGCCGTCGGTAGGGCGCGGGCGAGCGCCACGGCGCGGTCGACGAAGTGCGGCGGCAGCACGCCGGGCACCAGACCGAGAAAATCCTTGAGCTGCAGCACGCCGATGACGAGCGCGATGCCGGCCGTGAAGCCGGTGGTCACCGGGTGGGGGACGAACTCGACGAAGCGGCCGAAGCGGGCGAGGCCCATCGCCGTGAGCAGCAGGCCGGCGAGCAGCGTGGCGACGGCGAGCCCGCCGAGGCCGTGGCGCGCGGCGATCGGCGCCAGGATGACGACGAACGCCGCCGTCGGCCCCGACACCTGCACCTTCGACCCGCCGAGGAGAGCGATCGCGAGGCCGGCGACGATCGCCGTGTAGAGCCCCTGCTGCGGCGGCACTCCCGAGGCGATGGCGAGCGCCATGGCGAGCGGCAGGGCGACGATGCCGACGGTCAGCCCGGCGAGCAGGTCGGCGCGCAGGTCGGCCGCTCCGTAGCCCTGGGCCAGGCTGCGCCGGAGCGCGGCGGCGAGGCGGGGACGGGAGGTGGGCAGCGGGTGGGTCGCGGACGACGTCGCTCCGTGGGCGGTCACGCCGAGAGAGATCCTAGCGCTCTCACCGGTACTCGCCCGGCGCCGCCGGCCGCAGCAGATCGGGCGCGAGGAGGACGCCCAGCTCGCGCTCGTCCGCGGCGCCGGCAAGCGCCGCCGGCACGAACGGCGGCTCGACCTCGAGGGTGACGAGGTCGCGCGGCAGGACGTCGAGCGCGAGCCGGCCGGTAGCCCCGGGCGGCAACACGAGCTCCGCGCGCGCGACGCCGCTCGCCGCCCGCACCGTACGCGCGAGCGGCGACGGATTGGCGAGCTCGAGCGCCAGGCTCCCCGAGATCCAATTGTCGACCCGCAGCGCCGCCCGTGGCGCCGTCCAGCGGTCGCCGTAGACGCCGCTCTCGGCGGCGATCCGCGAGGGCACGACGAGCAGGCCGAGCTCGCGGCGGTCGGGCGAGGGCGGGGCGTCGCGCGCGGGCACGAAGCGCGGCGAAACGGCGAGGGTCACCCGGTCGCGCTCGGCGACGGCGATCTCGACGTCGAGCGTCGCGCCGGGGGCGACCTCGTAGGTGCGCCGCTCGTCGGCGCTCGCCACCTCGACCCGCCGTGCCAGAGGCGCGGCGTTGAGCAGCTCGAGCTCGAAGCTCGGCGCCGCCCAGCCGGCGAGCTCGAAGCGCGCTCGCGGCGCGCTCCAGCCGCCGTACTGGATCCCCTCGGCGAAGACGATCGCCGGCCGCGGCCGCTGCCCCGGCGCGAGCGGCACGACGGCGATCCGCGGCGTGCGCAGGATCCACGGCGCCGCCAGCACGGCGACGCCGTCGAAGCGGCGGCCGCGCCAGCGCGACGGGTCGATGACCAGCGCGTCGACGCGCGAGCGCGACAGAAAGTTGCCGAGAGTCGGCGCGCGGTCGATCTCGACGTGGGGCACGAGCCGCACCTCGCGCGGTTCGCCCGTGCGCAGGTAGGGGGCGAGCCACGAGTCGAAGGGGAGCGCGACCGCGAGCCGTCGCGCACCGGCGGGGAGCGCGGCGACGAGCGCACGGCCGTCGCGCCAGTGGGGGAAGTGCGTCGAGCGGGCGGGATCGACGAGCGCCGCCCAGCCGTGGTACTCGCTGCGCGTGCCGACGACGAGCGCCGTGGCGAGCTGCAACGCGGCGAGCCCCGCGGCCGCCGCCCACGCGGCGCGCCAGCGTGCGCCGGCGAAGCCGGCGACGGCGACCACCGCGCCGAGCGGCGCGACGAGCGCGAAGTAGCGGAACTGGTGCTCGTTCATCGTCGAGAGCGAGCAGAAGAAGACGAAGAAGGCGACCACCGCGCCGCACATCGCCGCCGCGGCCAGCGCCTCTCCGCGCCGCTCCCCGTGGCTGCGCGCCAGGGCCGCGAGGCCGCCCGCGAAAATCGCCAGCGTCGCCACCAGGCCGAAAGAGGCGTGGTCCTCGTCGGGGCGTCCCTCGAGCCGCTCGAGCGTGCGCCGCCAGCGGAGGCTGCCGCCGGAGACGGCGGTCAGGTTCGCCGACAGCCGTTCGTAGAGCGGCGCGCGCAGCGCCTCGGGCACGAACGGGTTGGAGCCCGGCTCGAGCAGCTGCCAGGCCAGTCGCTTCCAATTGAGCCACGTCTTGCTGCCGGGTTGGCGGCCCGGTCCGTGGACGCCCTCGATCGCTCCGGGCGACGCCAGCGGATGTCCGTAGGTGCGGAAGTTCTGCCAGAAATTGAAGCCGGAGAGCACGACGACGGGCACCACGGCGAGCGCCGCGCCGCGCAGCGCCGCCCGCCACGGACAGCGGGCGAGCCGTCCCCAGACGGCAAAGAGCACGAGCAGGCCGGGGCCGAAGTAGAAGACCGTCCCCTTGGCACCCAGGGCGAGACCCGCGCCGACGCCGGCGAGGGCCCAGTCGATCGTGCGTCCGCGGCGCAGGGCGGCGAGGGCGAAGACGGTCCCGGCGCCGAGCGTCGCGGCGGTGAACAGATCGCTCTGCGCGGTGAACGCCTGGATGCCGACGCTCGGGATGCCGAGCAGGGTCGCGGCGGCCGCGAGCCGCCAGCGCCGGCGCCAACCGAGGAGGGCGCCGAGCTCGTAGACGGCCCCGCAGGCGAGCCAGGCGGCGAGATACTGCGGCAGATGCACCAGCGGGTAGTCGCGCGGGAAGAACGAGACGAGCCAGAGCACGACGAGGTCGGCGTTCTGGCCGACGTAGTTGAGCCGTTCGTCGTCGGTCGCGAAATGCGCGATCGAGCCCTCCTGCAGCCAGAGCGCGACGCGGCTCAGCCGGTAGGTTTGCGCGTCGTAGTTGAGCGGCAACGTGCCGAGGGCGAGCACGAGGTCGAGGGCGAGCACGAGCAGGATGCCGGCGACGAGCGCGCTCTCCGCGCGGCGGCGGCGGCGCCAGGCGTCGCGGCGAAAGAGGCCGGCGGGGAGGGCGGCGAGCGCGCGCAGCTGGCCGCCGAGCGGCGAGAGCGTGGCGGCGAGCGTCGCGCGCCAGCCGCCGCCCCGCGCCGCGGCGACGACCAGGGCGAGCAGCGCGAGGTGGCTCGCGACGAGGGCGCGGTTCGACAGCGCGCCCGCGGCGCCGAGCGCCGTCGCCGGCAGCACGACGCAGGCGAGCCCGAGCAGGCTCGCCGCGAGCAACTCGCGCGCCGAGCCGGCGCGGCCGACGCGCGCCCGGCGCGCGAGCCAAGCGGCCACCACCGCGACGACGAAGGCGTCGAGCGCGAGCGCGGCGACGCCCGCCGGCTCGACGCCGAGCAGGCGCAGGCGGGCGAGCGCGGCGGGGACGAGCCCGCTCACGCGCGCTTCCCCGCCGTCGTCGTGCTCACGCCGTCACCGGCCGTCAGCCTCCGGAGCGGTAGCGGACGCCGAGCTGATAAATCCGCCCCGGGCCGAGGAGGAAACCTCGGCTCGAGGAGAAATCGACGTCGAACTCCTCGTCGAGCAGATTCTCGACGCCGGCGACGAGCTCGAGCCGCGCCCCGAGCGCGCGGGCGAGCGAGAGGTCGACGAGAGTGTGGTCGTCCAGCCGGTTCTCGTTTTCCGCCTCCGCCCAGCGCGCACTGACGTGGCGCACCCTGAGGCCGGCCGTGAGCCCGTCCGTGCCGCGCCAGTCGATCCCCAGCGTCGCCCGCCGGGAGGGAGTGTGCTCGGGCTCGTTGCCGACCAAGTCGGGGTCCGCGGGGTTGTCGACGATCTCCGTCTCGCCGACCGCCGCGGCCAGCTCGAAGCGCCAGCGCGGATGCGGCTGGTAGTCGACGCCGATCTCGACGCCGCGGGCCCGCGTCTCGCCGAGATTGCGGCGCTGGGTGCACGAGCCGTTCGGCCCCACCGTGCCGCACGGCTCGACGACGCCGCCGCCCGGACCGACCCGGCCGATGGTGATCCGCTCGATCAGGTCCTCCGTCTCGCTCGCGTAAAGCGTCAGGCGCGCGCGCAGCGCGGACGACGGCGTCGCGTCGTAGCCGATCTCGCCACCGACGAGCCGCTCCGGCTCGAGCGCGGGGTTCGCCGCCGTCTCGCGGTTGTTGCGCGGCACGGCGCCGACGAAGAGCTCGCTCGGCACCGGGGCGCGGAAGCCGGTATAGGCCGCGCCGCGCAGGCGCGAGACCGGTGTCGCCTGGAAGACGAAGCCGACGCTCGGGTTGACGGTCGACTCCGAGTGCGCGGCGAGCACCTCGCTCTCGAGCAGCGCTCCGCTCGTCAGGTCGCGCCGTGTCGACCGTCCACCGCTCGTGCGGATCGCGTCGAACCGCGCCGCCGCCTGCACGCGGCCGCGCGGGCCCACCGTCCAGCGGCTCTCGACGAAGCCGCCGGCGAGCTGCTGCTCGCCGCCGACGACGTAGCGCTCGGTGAAACGCTCGCCATCGTGTTCGAGGTCCTCGCCGCGGTCGACGGAGAGACGCTGGAAGTCGAGTCCGGCCGAGAGCGCCAGCCGTTCGCCGTGCGCGCCGTTCCACACCGCGCTCGTGCCCCAGTTCTCGCTCCTCAGGTCGAAGATGTGGGCGCTCGGCCTCACCGCCGAGCGGTCGGCCGTGGCCGCGCCGGTGAAGTCGTCGAGCGTCTGCCGCCGCGCGAAGGCGCGCAGCGCCCAGCTCGAGCGCCGGCCGGCGACGAGGTCGAGCGCCGCCGAGGCCATCCATTCCTCGTTCTCGGCGCGGTCGATCGGCGTCCCTTCGCCGCGCTCCTCGCGGTAGCCGAGCGCGCGCAAGCGCAGCACCGAGCGCGACGACGCGGCGTAGCTCGCCTCGGCGGTGAGCGAGCCGTAGTCGCGGAACTCGGCCTCGTCGGCCGCGCCGCGCGCCTCCTGCCGGGTAGTCGTGTAGCCGTCGGTCGTCAGAGCGTCGACCGCCGCCCAGCCCCCCCACTCGTCGGCGAGAGCCGCGTAGCTCGCCGTCATCGTCGCGGTGGCGTGCTCGGCGAGGCGCGCCGCGACGTCGAGCCGGCCATCGGCCGGCGCGCGCGTGATCAGGTTGACCACGCCGCTCAGCGCCAGATTGCCCCACACCGTGGCGCCGCCGCCGGGCACCACCTCGACGCGCTCGATCAGGTGGAGCGGGACCTTCGACCAGATCGCCGACAAGTTGTACGGGTCGAGCATCGGCAGCCCGTCGACGAGCAGCAGGGCGCGGCTGACGGAGCCGCCGCCGACGCCGCGCAAGCTGAGCGCCTGATCGCGCGGCGCCGAAACCAGACTCGAGTTGGCGACCTTGAGATTGAGGCTCGGCACCTCGTGCGCGACGAGGTCCGCGGCGGTGACGTCGGTGGCGGCGGAGATGGCGAGCGGATCGACGATGGTGACGTGGAAGGGCACCTCGCCCGTCTCGCGCTCGCCGCGGCTGGCGGTGACCACGATCTGCTCGCTCCACGTCGTCGGCTCGTCGCTCGCCGGCGCCGTCGCAGCAGGCTCGGCGTCGCGCCTCTCCGCGGCGGCGTCGCGGCCGAAGCCGGCGGCCGCTCCGGCGAGGGCGAGCGCCGACACCGCGAGGGCGAGCGGCAGGGACCGGGGGGTGGCGTTCGGGCACGGGCTCATCGCGGTCTCCGGTGCGCCACGCGGGCGCGAGAGGGGGCCTGGTAGGTCATCTCTGCCGCCTGTCGCCCTGCCACGGCACGAGCCGCGTCGCCAGCGCGTCGAGCACGGCGCGGAAGCCGTAGCCAAGGGCGGCGATGACGAACACGGTGGCGAACAGGGCCTCCGTGCGGTAGGTCTGCCAGGCGAAGTAGAGGAGCGATCCGAGACCGCTCTCGGCGGTGATCAGCTCGAGGCCGATCGTCGCGCCCAAGGCGCGGACGAGCGCCAGCCGGGCGCCGGTGAGGATCATCGGCAGGCTGCCCGGCAGCACGACGCGCGCGAAGACCCGCCAGCGCGAGGCGCGGTAGAGGCGCGCCACGTCGTGGTAGTTCGGGTCGAGCTGCAGCACGCCCGACATGGTGTTGATGACCATCGGGAAGAAGGTGGCGATCGCCACCACCAGCGTCTTCGAGAAGAAGCTGATGCCGAACAGCAGCAGGACGAGCGGCAGCAGCGCCATGCGCGGCACCGGATGGAGGGCGGAGACGAACGGGTCGACGACGGCGCGCAGCGACGGCCACCAGCCGAGGGCGAGACCGAGGACGAGCCCGCTGCCGCCGCCCCAGACGAACGCCGCCGCCATGCGGCCGAGCGTCGCCGCGAGGTGCTGCGCCAGCTCGCCGCTCGCGACGAGCTGGGCGACGGCGCCGAGGATGACGGTCGGCGCCGGGTAGAAGAGCGTCGGGATCCAGCTGCGGCGTGCCGCGAGCTCCCAGAGGGCGAGCAGCGCGAGCGCGACGAGCGGCGCCGCCCAGCGCAGCCGGCGGAGGCGCCGCGGCGTCACCGTTCGCCTCCCGCCGCGCCGAGGCCGGCGCGCACCTCCGGCTCGAGCGCCGCCCACAGCCGCCGCTCGATCTCGACCACCTCGGCGTGGCCGCGGTCGACGAGGTTGCGCGGCCGCGTGAGCGGGATCGGCACCTGCATGCGGATCGTCCCCGGCCGCCCCGACATCACCAGCACGCGGTCGCTCAGCAGCACCGCCTCGGCGAGGTCGTGCGTGACGTAGACGACGAGCGAGCGGTGGCGCTGCCAGAGCCGCAACAGCTCCTCCTGCAGCACCAGCTTGGTCAGCGCGTCGAGGGCGGCGAACGGCTCGTCCATGAGCAGGATCTGGGGGTTGGCGACGAAGGCGCGCGCCAGCGACACGCGCTGGCGCATGCCGACCGAGAGCTCGTGCGGCAGCGCGTCGACGAACTCGCCGAGGCCGACCTGCTCGATGAAGGCGCGCGCCTGCCGGTGACGCTCGGCGCGCGGCAGGCGGCGGAACTCGAGGCCGAAGGCGACGTTCTCGAGCACGCTCATCCACGGGAAGACGCAGTGGTCCTGAAAGACGAGGGCGCACGGCAGCCGATCCGGAGCGGGCTCGAGCCTCACCTCGAGCGCGCCCGTGCTCGGCTCGAGCAGGCGGGCGAGGAGCTTGAGCAGCGTCGACTTGCCGCACCCGCTCGGGCCGACCAGGGCCACGAACTCGTGCCCCGCGAGCTCGAACGAGACGTCGCGCAGCGCCACGGTCGAGCCGTTGCGCCCCGGATAGGCGAGCGAGAGGTCGCGGCAGCGGGCTTCCATCGACGGAACGCGTCGCCCTCAGCCGCCGCCCGCCGCGGCGTTGGCGAGGAAGCTCGCGTCGAAGATCGTCTCGAGCGGCAGGGCGGCATCGATCAGGCCCTCGGCGAGCGCCCAGCGCTGGTAGTCCTCGAGCGTGGCACGGTCGACCTCGCCGTCGCGATCGTAGGTCGGCCAGCACATCGCGGCGAGGTCGCCCGGGTCGAGCCGCGTGCGGGCGGCGACGATCGAGATCAGTCGCTCGTCGCGGCCGTGGTCGACGTAGTCGCGCACCGCGCGCTGCCAGGCGCGCAGGAAGCGCACGCCGAGGTCGCGCCGCTCGTCGAGCAGGCGGCGGCCGAAGACGACGAAGCTGCTCTGGAAGCCGGGCAGGACGTCGGCCACCGGCCGCCAGCGGACGGCGTGGCCCGAGCGGACGAGCTGCGTCTGCCACGGCTCGGTCGCCGTCGTGACGTCGACGCGGCCGCTGGCGAAGGCGTCGATGCGTGCCTCCGCCGGCAGGTCGACGATCTCGACGTCGTCGAAGCCGAGCCCGGCGCGCTCGAGCAGGCGCGCCCAGACGTAGTAGCTGCTCGACGTGCGCTCGCTGGTGATGCGCAGGCCGCGCAGGCCGGCGAGCTCGTCGAGTCGGCCCGCGGCGAGGACTTCCGGCCGGACGAGGAACGACGAGTAGCCGCACTCGCCCGGCGCGTAGCGCATCCCCCCCGCCACCAGGCGGATGCGGCCGCCGCGGCCGATCACGTTGAGGTACGCGGGGTCGAGCCGCCAGACGGTCGAGACGTCGAGGTCCCCCTGCGCGAGCGACGGGATCACCGTCGCCGCGCTGTCCCAGACGAGCAGCTCGACCTCGAGGTCCTCGGTGGCGAAGTAGCCGGCGTCGGCGGCGAGGTAGGCGACGAACGACGACAGCCGGGGCGCGACGCGCAGGCTCACCCGGTCGCCGGCCGGCGGCGCGGCGCAGGCGGCGAGCGCGGCGGCGAGGACGAGCCCGGCCGTGGCGCGGCCCGGGCTCACGCGCTCTCCCGCTCGGCCCGCGGGCGGCGGGAGCGCTGGCCGAGGTGGAGCGGCAGGAGCTTGGCGCGCGCGCCGACCACCGGCGGCTCGCGCACGACGCCGATCGCCCCGGCGTGGTTCCACCGCCTGACCGCGAGATCGGCGCTGATCGAGGCGCTCTCGAGCGCCGCGAGCACGGTGGCGACCACCGCCGCCTCGTCGAGCGGGCCGACCGCCGGGTGGACGCGCAGACGGATGCGCGTGAAGCCCCGCGCGTCCTCCTCCTCGGCGAGCTGGTAGTCGAGGGCGCTGCCGCCGAAGCGCGTCGGCAGGACGTGCTCGAGCACGTGCTCCATCTCGCTGCCGACGAGTGTCATGCCCTCGGCGGTGAGCTTGCTGAAGCTGCGCACGTCGCGCACGTGCAGGTGGAGGCCGAGATCGTCGAGCGGGCAGCCGCAGCGGCGCTCCTCGAGCACGCCGTAATCGTCGGTCTCGACATTGAACAGCACGCGCGGCGCCGTCGGCAGCAGGCTGGTGACGAGCAGCGCGTCGACCTCGACGTCGCCGACGCGGCGCGGCGCCTGGACGACCGCCAGCTGGTCGCGCATGACGTGCTGGTCGTTGACCCCCACCGGGCGGGTGCAGAAGACGCCGATCGCGCCGACCTCGCTCATGTGGTAGTTGGCGAAGACCCGCGCGCCGGAGGCCGCGATGCCCGCTGCCTTGGCCGCGGTGAGCGGCTCGCCGCCGGCGGTGAAGACGAGGCCGGTCAAGTCGAGCCCCGCCGCGCGCGCGGCGAGCGCGATGCGCAGGCACATGCTCGGCGTCGCGTGCACGACGCAGGCGCCGCGGGTGGCGAGCGTCTCGGCGGCCCAGCGCGCGACGCGGATCACCTCGTCGATCGGCAGCGGCTCGGGTCTCGGCACCCGCACGCCGTAGAGGCGCGCCATGGCGACGACGAAATGGTGGGCGACGCGGAAGCGCAGCTCGGTCCGGCGCGGCGGCGAGAGCACGGGCGTGAACCAGCGCTCGGCGACGTGGCCGCGACGGCTGCCGGAGAGCGCGCCGCCGAAGCCGCTCGACTCCGGCAGCGTGCCGCCGACGCGCGCCCGCGGCAGGTCGAGGATCCCCTGCGCCGCCTGGATCGCCGGCGCGACGGCGGCGCGCGCCGCCTTGTGGTCGAGGTTGATCGGATTGCGCGTGCGCGGCCCGCTCGAGCCGCTCGTCATCGTCTCGAGGTGCTTCTCGACGAGCGGATTGCGGAAGAGCGCGGCGCCGCCCGCGAGCTCGCGGCCGGCGACGACCAGCGGCTCGCGCCCCTTGAACTGCTCGAAACGGATGCGCACCCCGGCGCGGCGCAGCTCGTCGAGCGCCCTCTCGACGCCGCGCTCGCCGACCAGCCGGCGCAGGTCGCCGAGCTCGCAGCCGGCGGCGCGCAGCAGCGGCAGGTACGGGCTCGCGGCGTAGCCGTAGACGGCGCGCGCGGCGAAGTCGAGGAAGCTCTCGGCGCGGCGGGCGAGCCGCGCCGCGAGAACGGCCCGGGCGCTCTCGACCGTGTCGCGTGCGGCGAGGTAGCCTGGCAGCTTGCGCGCGAAACGCGCGTACATCTTCAGGTCTTCGATCCAGGCCATGGCGCGTCGGGTCAGCCCAGCGGTACGTCCGCAAGATCGGCGTTCGTTGCGATGGTCGGCAGACGCTATCATTCCTCCCCCGGCCCACCAGCGTGCGACGCCGCTCGGCGAGTGGCCGCATCGTGCCGACGATCGTGAGCTCCCCGGCCCCCCGCCCACGCGGCCCGCGCATGAACCCCGCGAGCCTCGTGCGGCAGCTGCCGGCGATCGCTTCGTTCAAGGCCGTCCAGCTCCTCAGCCTCGCCCTGTTCAGCGTTCTCGCCCCGCGCTATCTCGGTCCCGAGCTGTTCGGCAGCTTCGCCGTCGTCCTCTCGCTCACCGCGCTCTGGATGACCAGCTCCAACCTCGGCGCGCGCTACGTCTTCGGCCGTTTCGTCCCCGAGTACGCCGCGCGCGGCGCCGACGAGCGCGTGCGCGAGCTGTTCATGCACATGGTCGGCGCGCGGCTCGCCGTCGCCCTCGTCGCGGGGCCGGCGCTCGCGCTCTTCCTCGCCCGGGCGCTGCCCGAGGCGTCGACCTCGACCCTCGCTGCGAGCTGCGCCGCCTTCGTCGCCATGACCGTCGCGGCGCCGATGTTCGGCATCTTCTACGGACTCAACCAGCTCGGCGCGTCGATCGCCCGCGAGTCGTTCGGGCGGCTGGCACTCCTCGCCCTGCTCGTCGCCCTCGGCGCCGCCGCCGGCCTCGAGCGCGCCACCGTCGCCCTGCTGCTCACCCACCTCGTGGCGCTCGCCGTCGGCACCTATCTCTGCCGCGACCTCTTCCGCTTCGATCGCGGCGCCTTCGCGCCGCGCGAGGTCTACGCCCACCTCCGCTTCGGCCTCGCCGTGCTGGCGGCGAACTTCCTGCTGCGCCTGCCTTGGCGCCTGGGCGAGAGCGCGCTGGCGCTCGCCGAGGTGGCGCGCGAGGAGATCGCCTACTTCAACATCGCGCTCTCCGCCGCCGTCGCCTTCACGCGCCTGCTCGGCGAGGCGACGACGTTGCAGATTCCCTCGCTCAGCCTGCGCCACGCGGCCGGCGACAGCGCCGGCCGCGACCTCGGCCTCGGCGTCGCGCTCAAGTTCCTCAACGTCACCGGCGTCCTGTTCGTGCTCGTCGTCTTCGCCGCCGGGCCGTGGGCGGTGCGCACCTTCTGGGGCCCCCAGTTCGCGGGCGTGGTGCCCAACCTGCTGCTCGTCGCTCCGGCGGCGCTGTCGCAGCCGTTCGTGCGCACGGCGCTCTCGCTCGCCGTCCTCGAGACCCGCCTGCGGCGCAATCTCGAGCTCGGTGCGGCGGCGGTGGCCGTCTTCTGCCTCGCCGCCTGGGCGCTGGTGCCGACTCTCGCCTCGCTCGGCGCCACCGCGGCGCTCGTCGCCTCGAGCTTCGCCTGCGCGTTCGTCGCCTTCCTCCGGCTGCGGCCGACGGGTGTGCTCGCTGCGGCGCGCACGCGCCGCCACCTGCTCGCCGTCGCCGCGCCGGCGGCACTGCTCGTCGCTGCCCACGGCGCCGAGTGGGCGGCGGCGGCCGCCGTTCCCCTTTACCTCGCGTCGCTCTTCGCGCTCGGCGTCGTGCGCCGCGACGAGCTCCTCGTGCTCGTCGCCAGCTTTCGCCGCGAACCGCCGCGGAGCGCCGACCCGCGCTGAAGTCGCGGCGCGCTCCGCCGGCTCCGCCGTCCTCGCTTCCGCTCCGGCGATGGAGCCGCTCGCTTGCCTCCTCGGGCGCCGAGGCGATAGCCTCCCTCCTCGCCCATCCCGCGCGCGAGCCCGAGGCGGCCGAGGCGTGGCCGGTCACTGCCCGATCGCGATCGAGACTTCGGCTCGTCCACCATGTCCGGCTTGCGCTTCTGCCTCCCGACGACGTTTTATCCGCCGTACCACTTCGGCGGCGACGGCGTCGGCGTCCAGCGGCTGGCGCGAGCTCTCGTCGCCGGCGGCCACCGGGTGACCGTGATCCACGACGTCGACGCCTACCGAGCGCTCGGCTCGCGCCGCGCGCGCCCGGAGCCCCCCGAGCCGGAGGGCCTCGAGGTCGTCCGCCTGCGCAGTCGCCTCGGCGCGCTCGCGCCGCTGCTCACCTACCTGACCGGCCGGCCGCTGGTGCACGGCGCGACGCTCCGCGGCGTCCTCGCTCGCGGCCGGTTCGACGTCGTGCACTTCAACAACGTCTCGCTCGTCGGCGGCCCCGGCCTGCTCGCATACGGCGGCAGCCTCAAGCTCTACGAGGCGCACGAGCACTGGCTCGTCTGCCCGACGCACGTGCTCTGGCGCCACAACCGCGAGGCCTGCACCGGACGGCAGTGCGTGCGCTGCGTGCTCCACCACGGCCGCCCGCCGCAGCCCTGGCGCTACACGGGCCTGCTCGAGCGCCGGCTCGGTGACATCGACGCCTTCATCGCCAAGAGCGAGTTCAGCCGCGCCAAGCACCGCGAGTTCGGCTTCCCCTTCGACATGGAGGTCGTTCCCTACTTCCTCCCCTTGGCGGAGGCCGCGGCGCCGCGCTCGCCGTCGCCGCACGAGCGTCCGTTCTTCCTCTTCGTCGGCCGGCTCGAGCCGATCAAGGGGCTCGACGACGTGCTGCCGCTCTTCCGCGCCGGCGGCCGCGCCGATCTCCTCGTCGCCGGCTCCGGCACGCACGAGCCGGCGTTGCGACGCGCCGCCGCCGGCTGCCCGCGGGTGCGCTTCCTCGGCCGCGTCGAGCTCGACCAGCTGCGCCGCTACTACGACCATGCGCTGGCCCTCGTCGTCCCCTCGGTCGGCTTCGAGACTTTCGGCATCGTGCTCATCGAGGCGATGCGCCAAGCGACGCCCGTCGTCGCGCGGCGGATCGGGCCGTTCCCGGAGATCGTCGCCCGCGGCGGCGGCCTCCTCTTCGACGACGCCGCCGGGCTCGCCGCCGTCATCGATCGCCTGCTCGACGAGCCGGGGCTGCGCGACGAGCTCGGGCGCGCCGGCGAGCGGGCGTTTCGCGAGCACTGGTCGGAGCCGGCTGTCGTGCCGCGCTATCTCGACCTCGTCCGCCGCGCCGCCGAGCGCAAGGGGCTGACGCAGGTCGCGGCGGCGGCGGGGCGCGCGGCATGAGAGCCCTCGTCACCGGCGGCGCCGGCTTCATCGGCTCGCATCTCGTCGAGCGGCTGCTCGCCGACGGCGCCCACGTCTCGGTGCTCGACGACCTCTCGACCGGCTCGCTCGAAAACCTCGCCGCGATCGTCGACCATCCGCGCTTCGACCATCGCATCGGCTCGGTGACCGACGCCCCGCTGGTCGCCGAGCTCGTCGAGGGCGCGGACCTCGTCGTCCACCTGGCGGCGGCGGTGGGCGTGCGGCTCGTCGTCGAGCGGCCGGTGCGCACCATCGAGACCAACGTCCGCGGCACCGAGGTGGTGCTCGACGCAGTGGCACGCGAGGGCAAACCGGTGCTGCTCGCCTCGACCTCCGAGGTCTACGGCAAGAGCACCAAGGTGCCGTTCGCGGAGTCGGACGACCTGGTGCTCGGTCCGACCAGCCATTCGCGTTGGGCCTACGCCTGCTCGAAGGCGCTCGACGAGTGGCTGGCGCTCGCCTACGCGCGCGAGCGCGGCACCAGGGTCGTCGTCGCGCGGCTGTTCAACACCGTCGGGCCGCGCCAGACCGGCCGCTACGGCATGGTGCTGCCCACTTTCGCGCGCCAGGCGCTCGCCGGCGAGCCGCTCACCGTGCACGGCACCGGCGGGCAGTCGCGCTGCTTCGCTCACGTGCGCGACGTCGTCGAGGCCCTGGTGCGACTGCTCGCCGCGCCGGCCGCCGTCGGCGAAGTTTTCAACGTCGGCACCGACGAGGAGGTGACCGTCGAGCGGCTGGCCGAGATGGTGCGCGACGCCGCCGGCAGCGCCTCGCCGATCCGCCACCTCAGCTACGAGGAGGCATACGCGCGCGGCTTCGAAGACATGCCGCGCCGCGTCCCCGACGTCTCGAAGCTCGAGCGGACGATCGGCTTCCGGCCGCGCATCCCGCTGGCCACGATCATCGCGGACGTCGTCGCCGACCAGCGGCGGCGCCGGGCGGCGCGCTGAGATGGGCTCGGCCGGGACGGCCCCTGAGCTCGGTACGCGCCAGATCGCCTGGCGCCTCTTCGCCACCTGCTGGCTCGTCTACGCGCTCCACTTCGCGACCGACGTCGTGCGTGAGCTCTACCCGGCGCTGGCGCTCGGCGACCGGCTGTCGTTCGACCTCGCCGAGTACTGCGGCCTGCATCCGGACCTCTTCGAGACTCCGGGGCACGGCTGCCACATCGGCAACAACCCCGGCGTCTCGCTCCTCGCCGCCGTGCCCTATGCGCTCTCGCGCCCGCTCGTCGACCCGCTCGTCGCGCGCGTGCGCGCCGGCCGCGCCGCCCGTGGCGAGAGCGAGCCTCCCGAGTTCCGCACGCCGTGGCCCAACGCGCGGCGCTTCTATGCCGAGGCCTGGCGCCGGGGCCTCGACGTCAAGCTCGGCCTCGCGGCGTTCGTCACCCAGGCTTTCTGCATGGCGCCGAGCTCGGCGGCGGGCGTGGTGCTCGTCTTTCTCGTCCTCGCGGCGACGCTCGGCGACCGCCGGCGAGCGCTCTGGCTGGCGCTCGTCTACGCCTTCGGCACGCCGGTCTTCCTGCGCACCGGCTTCCTCAATCACAACCTGATGCTGGGGCACATCGCCTTCGCCGGGCTCGTCGCAGTGTGGAACCCGTGGCGCGGCGAGCGCCTCTCGCAACGGACGCGCGCGCTCGTCGCCGGCGTCGCCGGCGGCGCGGCGGTGCTCTTCGACTACAGTGGCGTCGTCTTGCTCGCCGGCCTCGCCGTCTATCTCGTGATCCGCCGCGCCGGCGATGGGGGCCTCGCCGCCGCCCGCTCGGCGGCCGGCTGGTACGCGCTCGGCGCCCTCGCTCCGCTGCTCGTGCTCTGCGGCTACCAGTACGCCGCGTTCGGCCATCCCTTCCTGCCCGGCCAGCACTGGATGCCGCCCGTCGAGTTCAGCGAGCGCGGCTATCAGGGCTACGAGCTCCCGCCGCAGCCGGAGCTGCTCGCCCTGCTGCTCGTCGATCACCGCTTCGGCCTCTTCGTCTCGATGCCCCTGGCGCTCTTGGCGCTCGCGGCGCCCTTCGTCGAGCGCGGCGCCGGCCGCCGGCTCGGTCGGCTCGAGCTCGGCGCGCTCCTCGGCGTCGCCGTCGCGACCTGGCTCTTCTTCGGCGCCAGCAACTACACGCGGCTGCAGTTCAACACCGGCCTGCGCTACCTGGCGTCGACGCTGCCGTTCCTCTTCCTGCCGGCGGCGCTGGTGCTCGCGCGTCTCCGCCCTCTGCACGCCTATGCCTGGGGTCTGCTCTCGCTCACCGTCTCGTGGCCGCTCGCGATGTACCGCGAGGTGGAGGTGCCCCTCGGCGTGCTCGACCCCGTCGTGCGCACCTTCGCCGGCGGCTTCTCGCTGCCGGCGCTGCGCACGCTGTCGCTGACCGCGGGCCAGTACGGGGACTTCTTCCTCCATGGCGTCTCGCCGCTGCCGCTCTTCGCGCTCGCCGGCGCGATCCTCTACGGCCTCTGGTCGCCGCGCTTCCGGCGCGCACCCAATCCCTGAGCTCGAGCTCCCGGCCGAGAGCGCGCATGAGCCGTCCGCCCGCCGTCGACATCGTCATCCCGGTGCTCAACGAGGCCCACGTCCTCGAGCGCAGCGTCGCCACCGTGCGCGCGCACTGCGCCGCGCACCTCCGGCCGTACCGCTGGCGCGTGGTCGTGGCCGACAACGGCTCCACCGACGGCACCGCGGCGGTCGCCGCGCGCCTGGCGGCGCGCCACCCCGACGAGGTCGTCGTCCACACGCTCCCCGTCGCCGGTCGCGGCCGGGCGCTGCGCCGCGCCTGGACGCGCTCGACCGCCGAGGCCTGCGCCTACTGCGACGTCGACCTCTCGACCGACCTCGAGGCGCTCCGCCGCCTGCTCGACGCGGTGCTCGTCGACGGCTACGACGTCGCCACCGGCTCGCGCCTGCAGCCGGGGCGGTCCCGGGTCGAGCGTTCGCGCCAGCGCACTCTTCTCTCGCGCGCCTACAACCTGCTCCTGCGCCTCGTCCTCCGCGTTCGCTTCACCGACGCCCAGTGCGGATTCAAGGCGGTCAGCCGACGCGCGATCGAACGGATCGTGCCGCAGGTGCGCGACGAGTCCTGGTTCTTCGACACCGAGCTCCTGGTGCTGGCCGAGAGGCAGGGCTACCGGATCGCCGACCTGCCGGTGCGCTGGGTCGAGGACGACGACAGCCGCGTCGAGATCCTGCGCACGGCGTGGGACGACCTCAAAGGCGTCGCGCGGCTGCGCCTGCTGCTCTGGCGCCACCCGCACGGCGGCGTGCCCGCCGACGCGACGGCGGACGCCCCCGACGGCGGATGCGGCTCTTCGTAACCGGGGCGAGCGGGCTCGTCGGCCGCCGGCTGCTCGCGCACGCGGCCGCGGCGGAGACGGCGGACATCGTCGCGCTCAGCCGCCGCGAGCAGACCCCGCTCGCCGGCGTGCGCTGGGCGCGGGGCGACCTGCGCGAGCCGGGGCTCTGGCGGAGCCAGCTCGGCCCGGGCGTCGTCGTCGCCCACCTGGCGGCGGCGACCGGCGCCGCCGCGGCGGCCGAGATGCACGCGGTCAACGCCGAGGCGACGCACCGGCTCGTCGCCGCGTGCGAGGCGACGGGCGTCGCCGGGCTGCTCTTCGTCTCCTCGATCGCGGCGCGCTTCGCGGAAGATCTCGACTACCCCTACGCCGCTTCGAAGCGCGCCGCCGAGGCGCACGTGCGCGCGGCGGCGCTGCCGACGCGGATCGTGCGCCCGACGATGGTGCTCGGCCCGGGCTCGCCGATCCTCGCCCGGCTGCGCACGCTCGCCTGCGCGCCGCGCCCGATCGTCATCGGCAGCGGCCGCGCCCGCGTCCAGCCGCTCGGCGCCGACGCGCTCGGCGCCGAGCTCGCGCACCAGCTGCTCGCGCCCGCGGCGTTCGGCGGCCAGACCTGCGAGATCGGCGGGCCGCGCGTGCTGACGATCGAAGAGCTGCTGCACCGCGTGCGCGAGGCCGCCGGCCGGCCGCCAGCGCGCGCCGTGCGTCTCCCCCATGCGCTCCTGCGCGCCCTCGTCGCCGGCGCACGGGCCGTGCTCGGCCACCGCCTGCCCCTCCATCCCGGGCAGCTCGCGTCCTTCGTCCGCGACGGCGTCGCCGAGCCCGGACCGGCGGGCGAGCCCCCGATCGCGACGCCCGGCCCGTTCGAGCCTCTGCTCGCCGCGGAGGCGGGATGAGCGCCGGCGCCGCCCCGGCTCTCGCGCGCGAGGCCGACGTCTTCACTGCCGCGCTCGTCGGCGCGCCCGCGGCGCCGTACGTCGTCCGCGAGTACGTGCGCGGCAACGAAGCGCTCGCGCTCTCGCCGGCGCCCGGGTTCGACTCGGCGCTCGTCGCGCTCGCCCGTCGCGGGCCGCGGCGGGCGCGCATCGCCGATGCCTACGCCGGGCTCTTCGCCCGCCGCTCGACGCTGCGGCGCAAGCTGGCGCTCCTCGTCGCCATCCTCGAGGTCGTGCCGCCGAGCGACAGGGCGTTCGCCCCACGCCCCGGCTCGCCGCTCGCGACAGCGCTCCGTCTCGCCGCGACGGTGGCGGCCGCGCTCGCCCTCGCGCTCGCCGGCGCGGTCGTGCTCGCGCCGCTGCAGCTCGCGAGCCGGCTGCGGAGGGAGCCGTGAGGGTCGTCGTCGTCGGCTCGGGTGCGTCGGGAGTCCACTTCGCGCAAACCGCGCTCGCGCGCGGCCACCAGGTCACGCTCCTCGACGTCGGGCGCGAGCGGCCGGCGGCGCCGGCGCCGGAGGCGGCGTTCGACGAGCTCAAGAGCGAGCTCGACGATCCGGTCCGCTACTTTCTCGGCGCCGACTTCGAGGCCGCCGTGCTGCCCGGCGACGGCGGCGAGTTCTACGGCCTGCCGGCGAGTCAGCGCTTCGTGCTCGACACCACGTCGCAGCACGCCTCGCGCGAGTCGGGCTTCCACTCGCTCACCTCGCACGCCCGCGGCGGCCTCGCCGAGGCGTGGACCGGCGGCGTCTATCCGCTCAACGACGGCGAGCTCGCCGACTTCCCTTTCCGCTTTGCCGATCTCGCGCCCCACTACGAAGAGGTGGCGCGCCGCATCGGCATCGCGGTGGTGGACGACGACCTCGCGCGCTTCATGCCGCTGCCCGAGGCGCGCCAGCAACCGCTCGCGCTCGACGGCGCATCGGCGCGGCTGCTCGCGGCCTACGAGCGCCGCCGCGCCGCGTTCCACGCCGCCGGCTGCTACGCCGGCCGCTCGCGCCTGGCGGTCTCGAGCGCGCCCAGGGCAGACCGCGGCGAATGCACCTATCTCGGCCGCTGCCTGCTCGGCTGCCCGCGCGACGCGCTCTACACGCCGTCGCTGAGCCTGCGCCACCTGCTCACCGAGCCCGACTTCCGCTACGTGCCGGGCGCCTTCGTCAGCCACTGCCAGTGGGACCGGGCGCGGCGGGTCACCGGCGTCGTAGTGGCGCGCCCGGACGGCGGCGAGGAGCTCGTTGCCGCTGACGCGGTGGCGCTCGCCGCCGGCGCCCTCTCCACCGCCCGCATCGTGCTCGACTCCGTGCGCCGCGCGAGCGGCGAGATCCTGGTGCTCGACGGCCTCATGGACAATCAGCAGATCCTCGTGCCGTTCCTCCATCTCGGCTCGCTCGGCCGCGCGCCCGAGATGCGCAGCTATCAGTACCACCAGGTCTGCCTCGGCCTCGCCGACGACGATCCGCGCGAGTACGTCCACGTCCAGCTGACGATGCTCAAGACGGCGATCGTGCACCCGATCATCCAGCGCCTGCCCGGCGGCCTCGTCGACGGGACGCGGATCTTTCGCCTCCTGCGCGGGGCGCTCGGCGTGGCGAACGTGAACCTGAGCGACTCCCGGCGCGGCGACTGCCAGGCGACGATCGAGCCGCGAGCGGGAGCGCCCTCGACGCTCGTGCTCTCCTACCGCCCGGCGCCCGGCGACGAGGAACGCACGGCGCGGGCCGAGCGGCGGGTCGCCCGGGCGCTCGGCCGGCTCGGCTGCCTGGTGCCCCCGGGCCTGTCGCACCGGCGGCCGAAGGGCGCCAGCGTGCATTACGCCGGGCTGATTCCGATGGGCGGCGCTGCGGCGCCGCTCACCGCGGGCGCCGACGGCGAGAGCCGCGACGTCGGCGGCCTCTACTTCGCCGACGGTGTCACGTTCCCCTTCCTGCCGGCGAAGAACCTGACTCTCACCCTGATGGCCAACGCGGTGCGCGTGGCGCGCGCGGCGCTCTGAGACGCTCCGGCTAGGCGCGGACGACGCGCCGGCTTGCCGCCGGCGCGACGACGTTCCGGCAGTCGACGACGAGCCCGACGCGCTCGTAGAGCGCTGGGTCGCGGAACTCGACGTGCGCGGTCGCGACGACGAGCGCGTCGTAGCGCGCGAACTCGTCGGCCGAGCAGGGGACCGAAGCGAGCCCGAGGTCGTGCTTGCGGGTCCGCTGCGTCGCGGGGATGTGCGGATCGCAGTAGGCCACCTCGGCGCCGAGCTGGCGCAGGCCGGCGACGAGCTCGTAGCTCGGCGACTCGCGGTCGTCCCCGATGTCGGGCTTGTAGGAGAGGCCGAGCACGAGGACACGCGCGCCGCGCACGCTCCGCCCCTCGGCGTTGAGCGCCTCGACCGTCTTCTGCACGACGTAGCGCGGCATCGCGCTGTTGATCTCGCCGGCGAGCTCGATGAAGCGCGCCCAGACGCCGTGCTCGGCGGCCTTCCAAGTGAGGTAGAAGGGATCGAGCGGGATGCAGTGTCCGCCGAGGCCGGGTCCGGGGTAGAACGGCATGAAGCCGAACGGCTTCGTCTTCGCTGCCGCGATCACCTCCCAGACGTCGATCCCCATGCGGTCGAGCACCATCTTGAGCTCGTTGACGAGCGCGATGTTGACCGCCCGGAAGATGTTCTCGAGGAGCTTCGCCGCTTCGGCCACCTCGGCGGTCGCCACCGGCACGACGGCGTCGAAGGCCGCCTCGTAGAGCGCCGTCGCGGCGCGCGCCGAGGCGGCGTCGACGCCGCCGACCAGCTTCGGCACCGTCTTGGTGGTGAATTGCGAGTTGCCGGGATCTTCACGCTCGGGGGCGTAGGCGAGAAAAAACTCTTCGCCCGAGCGCAGGCCGCCGCGCGCGAGCCGTGGCAGCAGCTCCTCGCGCGTCGTGCCGGGATAGGTCGTCGAGACGAGGATGACGAGCTGGCCGGGCCTGAGGCGCGCGGCGATCGCCTCGGCGGTCTCGCGCACGAACGAGAGGTCGGGCTCGCGGTGGGTCCCGAGCGGCGTCGGCACGCAGACGAGGACGGCATCGCACGTCGCGAGCCGGTCGAAGCCGACGGTCGCCGCCGCGCGACCGCCGCGAAAGGCGGCGCTGACCCGCCCGCCGTCGAGGTGACCGATGTAGCTCTCGCCGCGCTCGAGGCTCGCGACCTTCTCCGCGTCGCGGTCGAAGCCGACGACCCGAAAGCCGGCCTCGGCGAAGACGAGGGCGACCGGCAGGCCGACATAGCCGAGGCCGACCACGCCGACGACGGCCGTGCGTTCGTCGATTCTGGCGAGCAGGTCGTCGAGCCGGGGGGACGCGGAGCTCATCGCGAGACGCGCGCACTATACTCCGGCCCGCCCTCCCGCTCCGCAGCGCTCGCCATGCGCGTCGCCTTCGACCTCACCTCATGGTCCAACCGCCGGGGCTACGGGCGCTTCACGCGCGGTCTCGTGCGCGCTGTCCTCGCCCGGCCGCGCGGCCACGATTTCCTGCTCTTCCTCGACGAGCCGGCGGCGGCCGCGGCGCTGCCCGCCGGGGGGCGAGTGCACGTCGTCGCCACCCGCGAGCCGGCGAGCCGCGGCCTGCGCGCCGGCGCGCGCCGGCCGCTCGGCGTGCTGCGCGCGCTCCGCCGCGCCGTGGCCGCGGAGCGGCCCGACTGGCTCGTCTTCCCCTCCGTCTACTCCTATTTCCCGCCGCCGCGCGCGTGCCGCGTGG
The DNA here is from genome assembly GCA_036397015.1 of Thermoanaerobaculia bacterium. Lineage (GTDB taxonomy): Bacteria > Acidobacteriota > Thermoanaerobaculia > Multivoradales > JAGPDF01 > JACTMI01. Next base: position 4,513 of record DASWJT010000075.1, on the reverse strand, counting down.
TCGTCGGCATCCACGACGTGATCCCCGAGGACCACCCCCGCCTCGTCTTTCCGCGTTGGCGCGAGCGCCTCCTCTGGCGCCTCAAGAGCTGGGCCGCTCGCCGCCGCGCCGACGCCGTGCTGACGGTGTCGGAGTTCGCGCGCGACGGCCTCGTCCGCCGCTTCGGCCTCGCCGCCGACGAGATCTGGATCGTCGAGGAGGCGGCGGACCCGGTCTTCCGACCGCTCGCGCCCGGCGAGATCGACCGCGTCCTGTGCGAGCGGCTCGGCCTCGCCGGCAGCGCGCCGGCGATCGCCTACGTCGGCGGATTCAATCCGCACAAGAACCTGGGCGCGCTCGTCGACGCGGTCGCCGAGCTGCGCCGGCGCCCGGCGTTGCGTGGGCTCCGGCTCTTCCTCGTCGGCGACCTCGACGATCCGTTCACCCCCGGACGCGCGGCGGTCGAGGAGCGGGTGCGCTCGCTCGGCCTCGAGGCGGCGGTCTCCTTCACCGGCTATCTCGACGACGGCGATCTCGCGCAGGTGCTCAACACCGTCGCCGTGCTCGCGCTGCCGTCGCTCAGCGAGGGCTTCGGTCTGCCCGCCGTCGAGGCCGCCGCCTGCGGCACGCCGGTGGTGGCGACACGGCGGAGCCCACTGCCCGCGCTCCTCTCGGGCGGCGGACTGTTCGTCGATCCCGAGCACCCGGGCGAGCTCCTCGCGGCGCTCGCGGCGGTGCTCGAGGATCCGGCGCTCGCCGCGCGGCTCGGCGCCGCGGCGCGCGCGCGCGCCGCGCTGCTCGGCTGGGAGCGCTCGGCCGAGAGCTTCCTCGCCGCGCTCGCCGGCGCCGCGGCCGCCGGGCGCTGAGCCGTCGCCGCGTATACTCTCGACCCCGGCGCCGCGGCGGGCCCGAGCCGCCGCGACCGCCCGCGCCGCGCTCTGCGATGACGAACCCGACGCCGCCCCCCGGATTTCCGATGCCCGGCCTCGGCGCGCGCCTCAAGCGCCACCTCCGGCTCTCGCGCGCGGCGCGCATGGGCCCGGCGGCGGGCACGCCGCCGCTGCTCGTGCTCTTCGTCAACTCGATCTGCAACCTGACCTGCGAGCACTGCTTCTACTGGCGCAACTTGAACCAGCGCGACGACCTGACCTTCGACGAGCTCGCCGCGCTGTCGCGCGACCTCGGCACGGTCGAGAACTTGAATCTCTCCGGCGGCGAGCCGTTCCTGCGCAAGGAGCTCGACCGCATCGTGCGGATGTTCGTGCGCGACAACGGCACGCGCCAGATCTACGTCCCCACCAACGGCTGGTACACCGAGCGCACCGTGGCCGCGCTCGCGAGCATCCTCGAAGAGCCCGCCCTGCAACTGTTCGCCTGCGAGCTCTCGCTCGACGGCACCGAGGCGTACCACGACGCCTTCCGCGGCAAGGCGGGCTCGTTCCGGCGCGCGATCGAGACTTACGACGCGCTCGTCGAGCTGCAGCGGCGCGACCCACGCCTGCGCATCCACTCGATCTCGACCGTCACCGACCACAACGTCGACGAGATCCGGGCGCTCACCGACCAGCTCCACGAGCGCTGCCCGGCGATGGACCACCACAACATCGCGGTCATCCGCGGCGACCGCAAGAACCCCGACCTGCGCACGCCGCCCCTCGCCGCCTACCGCGATCTCGTCGACCACGTGGCGCGGCGCTGGCACGACCGCGAGGCGGGCCGCTTCGGCTCGATCGTCGAGCCGATGCTGCAGTGGACGAAGCTGCGCACGCTCGAGGAGAAGCGGCAGGTCGTGCCCTGCCGCGCCGGCTGGGTGGCGGGCGTCGTCTACGCCAACGGCGACGTCTCGCTCTGCGAGCTCCACGCGCCGATCGGCAACCTGCGCCGCGCCTCGTTCCGCGAGATCTGGAGCTCACCCGAGGCGGAGGCGCTGCGCGGCCGCATCGCCGCCGGCGAGTGCTGGTGCACGACCGAAGTCTTCCTCTGGCCGAGCATCGTCTACCAACCGGCCGAGCTGGTGCGCATCGGCGTCCAGAGCGGCGCCTGGAAGCAGAAGCTCGCGCGGCGCCCGCGCCCGGCGGGTGTCTGAGCGGCGCGGCCACCGCTCAATCCCTGGCCGTCAGATAGCCGGCGAGCTCGCCAGCGCTCCACACCGCGGCGAGGAGCGCCAGCGCTGCGGTGGTACCGGCCGGCGACTGGAGCGCCGCCCGCCGTCCGCCGCGGCGAGCGAGATGCTGCGCCACGACGAGCGCCGGCAGCGCCGGCGCGAGCGCTGCGAGCGCCAGCCGGAGGGCGCGCGAGCTCTCCCTCGCTCGCGTGGCGGCGAACAGACGTCCCGAGGCGACGCGCTCGGCGAGGAGCGGCCCGAGCCGAAGGGGCCCGCGCCGCTGCTCGACGACGAAGCGATCCGAGAGATAGAGCGTCTCGCCGGCGCGCGCCAGCGCCCAGTTCACCGTCGTCTCGTGGTAGCGCTCGCGCCAGAGCTGGCGCGTCGCCGCGAGCGCCCGCCGCTTGTAGCTGAGGTTGACGTCGGTGACGTACTCCCGCGGCCCCGGCTCGAACGGCGGCCGGTAGCGGCCGAAGTCGGCGAGGAACGCCGCCCAAGCGAGCCGCGGGCCGCCGCCGAAATCGACCGCGCCGCCGATCGCGGCGTGCGGCAGGCGCGCGTGCTCGGCGAGGATCCCCTTCGCCCAGCCCCGCCGCGGCGCCCCGCGGTCCTCGATCAGCGCCACGATCTCACCGCTGGCGGCGGCGAGGCCGGCGGCGCGCCGCCGGTCGATGCGCTCGTGCCACGCCGCCGCGCTCGCCGCCGGCCGCGCGGTGGCGAGCTCGCCGAGCGCCGGAAAGACGATGCGCGGGAAGCGCGGTGCGAGCGCCGGGACCGCGGCGACGCTCGCGTCCCACGGCACCAGCACTTCGAGCTCGACCTCCGCCGCCTCCGCGGCGAGCGCCGTCAGGCAGCGCGCGAGCGCCGGCTCGCCGTCGACGACGGTGACGACCACCGAGAGCGGGCTCATCGTCCGCGCCGCCTGCGCTGCGATCCGGTCACGTGGACGCCGATGGTAGTGTTCCGAGCGACCTTCCACCAAACCGCCGAGTTCTTGAACCTCCCAACCGCGCCGCCGCCCCTCCGGTCGCCCCGCCTCTGGCGCGATCTAGTCGCGCTCGCTAGCGGGCAGCTCGCCAGCAAGGTGCTCGGCTTCGCCGCTTTCGCCTACCTCGCCCGCGTCCTCGCGCCGCACGCCTACGGCGCCGTCGAGTACGCCGCGGGGCTCGCCCTCATCGCCGGCATGTTCGTCGACGCCGGCCTGAGCCCGATCGGCGTCCGCCGCATCGGCCGCGATCCGCGCACGGCCGAGCTCGTCTCGGCGGAGATCCTCGGCGCGCGCTTCGTGCTCACCCTCGCCGTCGCGCTCACTCTCGGCCTCTGTGCGCTCGCGCTCGCGCCCGACCCGCTCAGCGCGCGGCTCATCGCCGTCTATGCCGTCAGCTTGCTCGCTCTCCCCTGGTCGCAGATGTGGCTCTTCCAGGCGGTCGATCGCATCGTCTGGACGGCCGTCGTGCAGACCGTGCGGATGGGCACCTTCCTCCTCGTCGTCGTGCTGCTCGTCCGCGACGCGCGGCAGGTCCTCTGGGTGGGCGGCGCCGAGCTCGCCGGGCTCGCCCTCTCGGGCGCCTGCGCTCTCGAGCTGCAGCGGCGCCACGTCGCTCCGGTGCGGCTGCGGCTCGGCGGGCGCCGCATGGTCGAGCTGCTCGGCGAGAGCCTGCCGATCGGCCTCGCCAATCTCGTCGGCATCCTCATCGCGTTCGCCCCGCTGCTCGTGGCGGTCAACCTGCTCGGCGCCGGCGCCGCTGCCCACTTCGCCGCCGCCCACCGGCTCTTCTTCGCGCTCATGACCTTCACCTGGATCTACCACTTCAATCTCTTCCCGGTGCTGGCGCGCTCCGACGCGGGCGCCGAGGCGAGGCTGCGCCCCCTCGTCGAGTCCTCGCTGCGCCTCGTCGCCTGGGTCGGTATGGCTGCCGCGCTGCTGCTGACGCTGGTGGCCGCGCCGCTGCTCGCCGCGATGTTCGGGCCGCCGTTCGCGCGTGCGGCCGGAGCGTTCGGCGTCCTCGTCTGGGCGCTGCCGGTGAAGCTCCTCGCCGACCACGCCGGCTGGCTCCTCATCGCCAACGGCGGCGAGCGCTCCGTCTTCGCCGTGCGCCTCGCCGGCCTCGGCGTCGCCTTCGCCGCCGGAGTGCCGCTCGTCCGCGCCTGGGGGCCAGCCGGCGGCGCCGCGGCGATGCTCGCCGCCGCGGCCGTGATCTGGATCGGCCTGCATCGGATGGCGCGCCGGCTCCTCGGCTGGATGCCGTGGACCCCGGCGCTCGCCGCCATCGCCGTCGCCCTCGCCCTGCTCGCCGCGACCCGCGCGCTCGCGCTGCCGCCCCTGGGCGCGGCCATGCTCGCCGCCGCCGGTTTCGCGGCGGCCGCGCTGCCGTTGCGTCGCGTGCTCGTCGCCGACTACCGCCGGCTCGCCACCGCCAAGGCGCGCGC
>DASWJT010000074.1:0-16211 GCA_036397015.1 Thermoanaerobaculia bacterium | reverse complement strand
CGTGCGCCTCGGCGATCCCCGCCTTCCGCGCGAAGGCCTGCGCATCGGCACCGTCCGCCGGCCGCCGCGGGGGGTAGCGAAGGAAGAGTTCGCGTCCGCGGACTGGTACGACGTCTGGTTTCCGAACCTGGCGCCGAGCGCCGACCTGGTGAAGGTGGGGCAGGGGGCGGGGAGCGAGGCGGAGTGGCGGCGCTTCGCGCGCGGCTACCGGTCCGAAATGGCGCGGCCCGAGGCGAGCCGGGAGCTCGATCTCCTCGCCGCGCTCTCTCACACCGCCGATTTTTCGGTCGGCTGCTACTGCGCGGAGGAGAGCCGCTGCCACCGCTCGCTCCTGCGCGAGCTGCTCGCCGAGCGCGGCGCGAGCGTCGCACCTCGCGAGCGGTAGCCGCTACGGCCGAGCCGTGGATGCCGCCGGGCGGTCGCGGTAGCGCTCCCAGAGCTGGCGCTGCGCGTCGCGCGAGAAATCGGCCTCGGCGCCGCGTACGACGGAGCGCTCGATCGTGGTGCGGATGTCGAGCGGGTCTCCGCTGGCGACGAAGAAGGTCGCCTCCTTGCCCACCGTCAACGAGCCGACGCGCTCGGCGATGCCGAGGATCTGGGCGGCGCCGAGCGTCAGCGCGCGGTGCGCGGCCTCGACCGGCAGCCCGAACGCCACCGCCATGGCGGCGTGGAAGGGCAGGTTGCGGGCGTTCGACGAGTCGCCGCCGTCGGCGAAGGCGATCTCGACCCCCGCCGCGTGCAGCCGCGTGGCGGCGCTGAACGGCGCGTCGTAGGGATCGTCGTCGCGGTTCGGCACCATCAGCACGTCCTCGAGGATCACCGGGATGCGCGCGGCGGCGAGTCGCTCGGCGACGAGAGCGGCGTCGGGGCCGGAGACCAGCACGACGCGAAGGAAGCCCTGCTTGCCGACCCAGTCGAGCGCCTTCTCGATCTGCGTCTTCTCGCTCGCCCACAGGAAGAGCGTCGCCTCTCCGGCGACGAGAGGACGCAGCGCCTCGAAGCGCGGGTCGACGTCGATCGCTGGCCCGGCGCCCGCCTCCACGGCGCGGCGGGCGCGGTCGTAGCCGCGCGCCGCGGCGACGAGCTCCTCGAGGCGGCGCGGCTTCTCCTTCTTGTCCTTCTCGAACTTCTCCTCGGCGTCGGGCGGGCTCCACCAGCGGCGGCGGAAGACCTGCGCCGGATAGGCGAGGTGGTGGCCGAGCGGCGCGGCGAGGGTCATCTCCTCCCACGTCCAGCCGTCGAGCCGCATCGCTGCCGAGCGGCCGAGGAAGAGCTCGCCGCCCGGCACCACGTGCGCGGTGAGGACGCCGCCGCCGACCGCGGGCGGGATCCGCCGGCTGTCGGGGTGGAAGGCGACCTCGGCGCGCAGGTCGGGGTGGAAGTCGCCCGTCTCGGTGGTGTCGACCGTGCCGCGCACGCTGGAGACCTCGACGAGTCCCAGGTTGGAGGCGGCGTCGATCATGCCGGGCCAGAGGTGGGCGCCGGCGAGATCGACGACGCGCGCGTCGCCGGTGGCGAGGGCGTCGCCGGCGCCGAGCGCGGCGATCACGCCGCCGTCGACGATCAGCGTTCCGTTCGCGATCGGCGGCGCGTCGATCGGGTGCAGCGTGGCGTGGACGTAGGCGACGCGCTCGGCGCGGAGGAGCCCCGGCGCGGCGAACGCGAGGGCGAGCAGCAGGTGGGAGCGGAAGCGGGCGCTCATCGCGTCACCTCCGGCGGCGCCGCGGCCGGCTCGTCGGGCTTCGTGTCGTCCTTGCCTTTCGCCTTCTCGGCGGCGGCGTCGGCGCGTACCTTGGCGAGGAGGGCTGCGCGCTCGGCGGCGAGGGCCTCGCGCGCGGCGAGGTCGGCCTCGCGATCGAAGTACTTGCGCCCGTCGATCCACGTTTGCAGGCAGACCGTGCCGGTCGAGAGCGGATGGCCGCTCCACAGCACGAAGTCGGCGTCCTTGCCGGCCTCGAGCGAGCCGACGCGATCGTCGATGCGGAGCTGCCGCGCCGGATTGATCGTCACCAGCTTGAGGGCGTCGACTTCCGGCACGCCGCCGTAGCGCACCGCCTTGGCGGCCTCGGTGTTCAAGCGGCGGGCGAGCTCTTCGCTGTCCGAGTTGAACGAAGTGAGCACGCCGCGTCGGTAGTCGATCGCCGCCGCCCACGGGATGGCGTCGATCACTTCGTACTTGTAGGCCCACCAGTCGCTGAAGATGGAGGCGCCGGCGCCGTGGCGGGCGATCTCGTCGGCGACCTTGTAGCTCTCGAGGCCGTGCTGCACGGTTGCGATGCGGAAACTGAACTCCTCGGCGACGCGCAGCAGCATGAGGATCTCGTCGGCGCGGTAGGAGTGGGCGTGCACCAGGCGTCGGCCCTCGAGAATCTCGACCAGCGCCTCGAGCTCGAGGTCGCGGCGCGGCGGCACGACGCCCTTGCGCTTGCCGCCACGGAATTCGGCCCACTCGCGGGCGTAGTCGCGCGCTGCCTGGAACCTCGTCCGCACCACCTCCTCGACGCCCATGCGCGTCTGCGGGTAGCGGCGCTCGTCGACGTTCCAGTTGCTCTGCTTCGGATTCTCGCCGAGCGCGAACTTGATGCCCGGCGGCGCGGCGGCGAAGAGCAGGTCGGCCGCCGGCGCGCCCCAGCGCAGCTTGATCACCGCGTTCTGGCCGCCGATCGCGTTGGCCGAGCCGTGCAAGACGTTGGCGGCGGTGAGGCCGCCGGCGAGCTCGCGGTAGATGCCGACGTCGTCGGGGTCGAGCACGTCGGCGATGCGCACTTCGGCGGTCGAGATGTGCGTGCCCTCGTTGACGGCGCCGTCGACGGCGGTGTGCGAATGGGCGTCGACGAGGCCGGGCGTCAAGTGCAGCCCGCTGCCGTCGACGACCACCGCGCCGGCCGGCGCCTTGAGGGCCGGGCCGACGGCGACGACCTTGCCCTGGCGCACGACGAGGTCGGCACTGTCGAGCACGCCCGCCGGCCCGCTGGTCCAGATCGTGGCGCCGCGCACGACCAGCGCGGCCGGCTGCTCGGGCTGGCCCGACGTCCAGGCGGAGACGGCATCGACGGCGCCGGCGGGCGCCACCGTGGCGAGCGCGACGAGGGCGAGCAGGCAGCGCGTGCGAGTCATCGTCCGGCCTCCTTCTTCTCCGCTTTGCCGCCGCTCTCCTCGGTCCGGTAGTAGGCGCCGTCGATCCACACGCCCTCGATTTTCGGCTCGGCGACGAGCAGGTCGCCCTCGACGACGACGAGATTGGCCATCTTGCCCGGCTCGATCGCGCCGGCGCGACCGGAGAGCCCGAGCAGCTCGGCCGGCGTGCGCGTCAGCGCGGCGAGCGCCACGTCCGGCTCGAGGCCGCGCTCGATCGCGCGCACGAGCTGCTTCCAGATCGCTCTCGGCTCCTTCTGCCGGAAGCTGGTGAGGGCGAAAGTGAGCTTCGCTTCGGCGAGGCGCGCCGGATTGGACGGCGCCTCCTCCCAGTGGCGCAGCTCGTCGAGGCCGACGGTGAGGTCGTCGCCCTCGTCGCCGACCTTCGGACGCTCGGGAAAAGCGACGGGCAGCACGAGCGGCGCCGGCCGGGCGGCGATCTCGGCGAGGCGCCGGTACTCCTCGCCGCTGCCGACGAGCCACGCCCGCAAGCCGAGCTCGGCGGCGAGCCGCTGCGCGCGCAGCACGGCGAGGGCGTCGTCGCACTCGAAGACCACGGTCGTCTCGCCGTGCGCGGCCGGCTCGAGGGCGGCCAGCGCCGCGTCGAAGCGCGGCCGCGCCTGCGCCGGATCGGCGCCATGGGCGGCGTGCGCCTGGCGGTGCCAGCGCGCATCGAGCATCGTCTGGCGGAAGAGGGCGACGACCCCCATCAGCGACTCGGGATAGCCGTCGCGTCCGCGCGGCACCGCGAGCCGGACAGCCTGCACGGCGTCGGGAACGATCAGCGCGGCGCGAGGGTCGTCGCCGAGATTGGCGACGGCGCCGCGGCCGCGCAGGACGCTCCCTTCGGGCACCACCAGCGCCGTCGTGAAGCCGGCGGCGCGCAGCGCCTGCCACTGCTTCTCGTCGCGCAGCCGGTCGACGACCGAGCGCTGCGGTCTCACCAGGGTGTTCTCGTGCGCCGCCTGCGGCGCGTCCTCCGCCTTCTCTTCCGGCCAGGTGCGCGGCACCCAGGCGTCGATCAGCCCCGGGTAGAGCGTCTTGCCGGCGAGATCCCAGATGCGCGCGTCCGCCGGCGCCGCGACGTTCGAGCCGACCGCCACGATCACCCCGTCGCGCAGCACCACCGTGCCCGACGGCAGCGTGCGCCCGGGCGCCACCACGATGCGCGCGCCCACCAGAGCGTGCGTCGTGACCGGAGCCTCCGCCGCCGCGAGGGGACAGGTCCCGGCCAGAATCAGGGCCGCGAGGGCCGGACTTCTCGACGCCATGGTCGCCTCCTGGGAAGCGCGATCCTATACGTAGGCTTCCTCGACGCCAGAATTGCCGCTCTGTCGGGCGGCGTGCGCGGCAGGACGAGGCTGCTTTGGTAGGCTTCGCCGTCCGCATGAAGCCCCCCGCATCCCCCGAAGTCGGCCTCGTCAGCCTCGGCTGCGCCAAGAACCTCGTCGACGGCGAGATCCTCTTGGGCGAGCTCGTTCGCCGCGGCTACCGCCCGACCGGCGACCCAGCGGCGGCGCGCACCGTGATCGTCAACACCTGCGCTTTCATCGACGAGGCCAAGCAGGAGTCGATCGACGCCATCCTCGAGGTCGCGGCGCGCAAGGGCCGCGGCGTCGACCGGCTGCTGGTGGCCGGCTGCATGGTCAACCGTTACGGCGAGGAGCTCCGCCGCGAGATCCCGGAGATCGACGGCTTCGTCGGCTTGGACCAGCTGCGCGAGGTCGGCGACGTCGTCGAGCTCGGCGGCGGACCGCCGCCGCCCGGGCCGTCACACCTCGCCTTCGACCACACCGCGCCGCGCCTGCTCACCACCCGCGGCTACGCCTACCTCAAGGTCGCCGAGGGCTGCGACAACCCGTGCACCTTCTGCGCCATCCCGCAGTGGCGGGGCCGCTTCCGCAGCCGGACCGTCGAGAGCCTGGTCCGCGAGGCGCAGGCGCTCGAGGCCGAGGGCGCCGTCGAGCTCTGCCTGATCGCACAGGACACGACGCGCTACGGCGGGGACCTCGGCGCCGGCAAGCACGGCCTGGTGCGCCTGGTCGAGGCGCTCCTCGCCGGCACCGGCTTCCCGTGGATCCGCTTCCTCTACGCCTATCCGACGACCCTCGATCGCGACCTGCTGCGCCTGATGGCGAGCGAGTCTCGCTTCGTGCCGTACATCGACATGCCGCTCCAGCACAGCCATCCGGAGATTCTGCGCCGCATGCGTCGCGGCGGCTCGCCCGCGCGCTACCTGCGCCAGCTCGCCGAGGCGCGCGAGCTCGTGTCGGAGATCTTCCTGCGCACGACCTTCATCGTCGGCTTCCCGGGCGAGACGGAGGAGCACTTCGCGCACCTGCTCGAATTCGTCGACGCCATCCAGGTCGACCATCTCGGCGCCTTCGTCTATTCGGCCGAGGAGGGCACGCCGGCCGCCGCGCTCGACGGCGCGGTGCCGCGCAGCGTCGCGCGCCGCCGCTGGCGGCGGCTGCTCGCCCGCCAGCGACCGATCGCGCTGGCGCGCCGGCGGGCGCTCGTCGGCCGCACGCTGCCGGTGCTCGTCGAGGGTGTCTCGGCCGAGAGCGAGCACCTGCTCGCCGGGCGCCACCTCGGCATGGCGCCGGAGATCGACGGCCGCCTGCTGATCAACGACGGCGTGGCGCCGGCCGGCACGCTCGTCGAGGTGGAGATCACCGACGCCTTCCCGAGCGACCTCGTCGGCCGCATCGTGGGACCGGCGGGGGCGCGCGGCGTGATCCCGGCGCCCGCCGCCTGAGCCATGCGCATCGCGCGCGGCGACGGCCGCAACGAGACGCTGCCGCCGGGCGGCGTCGTCACCATCGGCAACTTCGACGGCCTGCACAGCGGCCAGCAGGCGCTGGTCGGGCACGTCGTGCAGCGGGCGCGGCAGCTCGGCGCGCCCGCCGTCGTGCTCACCTTCGAGCCCCATCCGCTCGCCGTGCTGGCGCCCGAGCGCGAGCCGCCCCGCCTGACCAGCGAGCGCCAGCGCCAGGAGCTGCTCGCCGCTCTCGGCGTCGACCTGCTGTGGCTGGTGCCGTTCGACCGCGAGCTCGCGTCGTGGCCGGCCGAGCGCTTCGTGCGCGAGCTGCTCGTCGCGCGGCTGGCGCCGCGGGAGGTGGCGGTCGGGTCACGCTTCGCCTTCGGCCGTGGGCGCGAGGGCGACGTGGCGCTCCTCGCTCGGCTGGGCGGAGGGCTCGGCTTCGCGGTCTTGGGTCTCGCCGAGCGCGGCGACGAGGCCGGCACGGTCTCGTCGACCCGCGTGCGGGCCGCGGTGCGCGACGGCGACGTCGAGGGGGCCGCGGCGCTGCTCGGCCGCGCCTACGCCGTCGACGGCGAGGTGGTGGCAGGCGATCAGCGCGGCCGCCAAATCGGCTTTCCGACCGCCAACGTGCGGCCGGATGACAGCCGACAGCAGCTGCCGGCGAGCGGCGTCTACGCCGCGGAACTGACCCTCCTCGCGGAGCATCGGAGCCACGCCGGAGCGGCCAACGTCGGCGTGCGGCCGACCCGCGGCGACGACGGGGAGCTCACCCTCGAGATCCACCTCTTCGACTTCGAGCGCGACATCTACGGCCAGCGCGTCGAGCTCGCCTTCTGCCGGCGGCTGCGGGCCGAGCACCGCTTCGAGAGCTTCGACGCCCTGCGGCGGCAGATCACCCACGACGCCGAGGAGGCGAGAGAATACTTCCGGAACGCGGGACGTTAGAGAGGGCGGACGGTGCTCCGGCCCTCCCACCGTCTCTTCACGGGCAAGCGACGAAAGGAACTCTGCACATGGCAAGCGACAACGTCTTCAACGTCGACCAGGCGAGCTTCGACGAGAAGGTCCTGAAGAGCGACGTCCCCGTCCTGGTCGACTTCTGGGCCGCCTGGTGCGGGCCCTGCCGGATCGTCGCGCCGGTGCTCGACGAGCTGGCGACCGAGATGGACGGCAAGCTCAAAGTCGCCAAGCTCAACGTCGACGAGAACCAGGATCTCGCCATGCAGTTCCGCGTCTCCAGCATCCCGGCGTTCGTCCTCTTCAAGGGCGGCCAGGCCGTCGACCGCACCGTCGGCGCCATGCCGAAGTCGGCCTTCAGGAACTTCCTCTCCTCCCACGTCGCGTGAGCGGCGCCGGCCGCCGGTGATCGACGCCGCCTTCGTCGTCCGGCTGCGCGGCGAGCTCGCGGCGCTCGGCGCCGAGGCGCTCGTCGCGCTCGCGCACGCTCCGGGCGAGCCGGAGGTGGCACCCTTCGTCGGCCGCGCGCGCCTCGGCGAGGCGTTCGTCGTGCTGCCGGCGGTTGGCGAGCCGAGGCTCGGCTATTGGACGCCGATGGAGCGCGAAGAGGCGGCCTCCACCGGCCTCGAGCTGCTCGCACCCGAGGCGCTCGAGCTGGCGCGCCTCAGCCGCGAGCTGCCGGATCCGGCCGACCTTCTCGCCGGCGTCCTCGCCGCCGCGCTGGCGCGGACCGGCGTCGTCCCGGGGCGCGTCGCGCTCGCCGGATCGTGGCCGGCCGGCGTGCTGATTGCGGCGGGCGAGAAGCTCGCCGCCGCGGGCTGGAGCTTCGTGTCGGGCTCCGCCGCCCTGCGCGTCGCCCGCAAGACGAAGCGCGCCGACGAGCTGGCCGAGATCGGGCGCGTCGCCGCCGTCACCTGCGAGGCCTTTCGTGCCGTCGCCTCGCGGCTGGCCGGCGCCGAGATTCGCGACGGCGAGCTGATCTGCGACGGCAAGGGGCTGACGGTCGGCCGCATCAAGGCCGAGGTCGCCGTCCGCTTCGCTGCCGCCGGCCTGACGCAGCCGCGAGAGGCGATCGTGGCGCCCGCCGAGGAGGGCGGCGTGCCGCACACCACCGGCACGCCGGAGCGCGTCCTGCGCAGCGGCGAATCGCTGATCGTCGATCTCTTCCCCAAAGGGCTGCTCTACGCCGACTGCACGCGGACCTTCTGCGTCGGCGAGCCGCCGGAGGCGCTGTCGCGCGCCCACGCCGATGCGCTCGCCGCCCTCGAGCTGGCGCACGCGCAGGCGCAGACGGGGGCGCGGGGCTGGGACATCCAGCGCGCCGTCTGCGCGCTCCTCGCCGATCGCGGCTGGCCGACGCCGGTCGACGCGCCCGGCACGCTGCGCGGCTACGTCCACAACCTCGGCCACGGCGTCGGCTACGAGCTGCACGAGCTGCCGAGCTTCAAGGAGGGTGCGGCGGAAGGCGACGGCAGGCTGGCGGCGGGCGACGTGATCACCCTCGAACCGGGTCTCTACGAGCCCGGAGAGGGCGGCTTCGGCGTGCGACTGGAGGACCTCGTCGTTCTCGACGAGACGGGCGCCGAGAATCTCACGCCACTGCCCTACGACCTCGACCCCCGCGCCTGGCTGGGGTGAGGCGGCGCCGGCCTGTCGGCGCGGGCCTCAGCGCTCGATCCAGTAGTTGGGCGCTTCCTTGGTGATCACCACGTCGTGGGCGTGGCTCTCCTTGAGGCCCGCGGCGGTAACGCGCAGGAAACGCGCACGGGTGCGCAGCTCGTCGATCGAGGCGCAGCCGGCGAGGCCCATGCCGGCGCGCAGGCCGCCGGTGAGCTGCGGCAGCATGGTGTGGACGCTGCCCTTGTGCGGCACCATGCCCTCGATGCCCTCCGGCACCAGCTTGGCGAGAGAGACGCCGGAGTCCTGGAAGTAGCGGTCGGCGCTGCCGCGCGCCATCGCCGAGAGCGAGCCCATGCCGCGATAGGCTTTGTAGGTGCGGCCCTGGTAGAGGATCGTCTCACCGGGGCTCTCCTCGGTACCAGCGAACAGCGAGCCGATCATCACTGCCGAGGAGCCGGCCGCGATCGCCTTGGTGACGTCGCCCGAGAACTTGATGCCGCCGTCGGCAACCACCGGCACGCCGCGCTCGGCGGCGGCGCGCGCGCAGTCGTGGATGGCGGTCACCTGCGGCACGCCGGCGCCGGTGACGACGCGCGTCGTGCAGATCGAGCCGGGACCGATGCCGATCTTGAGCGCGTCGGCACCGCGCTCGATGCAGTCGCGCGCCGCTTGCGCCGTGGCGACGTTGCCGATCATCAGCGCCACGTCGGGGAACTCGCGGCGCAGCTTCTCGGCTGCCCCGAGCACGCCGCGGCTGTGGGCGTGCGAGGAGTCGAGCACCAGCAGGTCGACCTTGGCGGCGACCAGCGCCCGGGCGCGCTCGAGGTAGTCGCCGGCGGCGCCCACCGCGGCGCCGACGCGCAGGCGCCCGAGCGCGTCCTTGCAGGCGCTCGGGTACTCGATCATCTTCTGGATGTCCTTGACCGTGATCAGGCCCTTGAGCGCGCCGTCGCGGTCGACGACCAGCAGCTTCTCGATTTTGTGGCGGTGGAGGAGCTCCTTGGCCTCGTCGAGGGTGGTGCCCTCGGGCACGGTGACGAGGTCGTCCTTGGTCATCAGGTCCTGGATCTTGCGGCGCTCCGGGCGCGACTCGAAGCGCAGGTCGCGGTTGGTCAGGATGCCGACCAGGCGGCCGTGCGCGTCGGTGACCGGCACGCCCGAGATCTTGTAGCGCGCCATCACCTCGAGCGCGTCGGCGATGCCCTGGTCGGGCCGCATGGTGACCGGGTCGACGATCATCCCGGCCTCCGAACGCTTGACCTTGTCGACCTCCTCGGCCTGCAGCTCGATCGGCAGGTTCTTGTGAACGACGCCGAGGCCGCCCTCCTGGGCGAGCGAGATCGCCAGGCGCGACTCGGTGACGGTGTCCATCGCCGCCGAGAGGATGGGGATGTTGAGCCGGATGTCGCGGCAGAGCAAGGTCGAGAGGTCGACGTCGTTGGGGTGGACGTCGGAGAGACCGGGCTCGACGAGGACGTCGTCGAAGGTGAGGGCTAGACGGGGGGCTTCGTCGAAGGTGGCCATCGTCGTCCTGGGAGCGGGGGTTTTGAAGCTGCCGCCTGCCCGGGGAGACTATCAGAGGTAGACTCGCGGCTCCGACGAACGAAGAGGGGGAAGACGATGGCACGATCGCAGAAGCTCCACGAGCGCACGGCATGGATCGCCGCGCTGGCCGTCTGCCTGGCGGCGGCCGGCTGGGCGCAGGGCGGCGAGGCGCCGGCGATGTCGGCCGAAGAGGCGGCGGCGATGGCCGCCTTCGAGAGGGCGGCGACGCCAGGCGAGGCGCACGCCTGGCTGGCCTCGCTCGCCGGCGAATGGGAGTTCCACGGCAACTTCTGGATGGCGCCGGGAACCGAGGCGACGCACTCGATGGGCACGGCCGTGCGCGAGGCGATCCTCGGCGGCAGGGTCGTCCGCGAGGTGGTGATCAGCGAGATGTTCGGCCAGGCGTTCGAGGGCATCGGCCACACCGGCTTCGACAACGTCACCGGCCAGTTCTGGTCGACCTGGTTCGACAACATGTCGACCAGCCTCATGATGTCGACCGGCGCGTGCGACGGCGGCGTCTGCACCTTCGAGGGCACCAACACCGACCCGATGACCGGCAAGGCCGCCAAGGCGCGAATGGTTTCCCAGCACGAGGGCAACCGCGAGATCCACGAGATGTGGGGGCCGGGGCCGGATGGCGCCGACTTCAAGATGATGGAGCTGACCTACACGCGCAAGGAGTAGTCCGCCGCGGCGCGGCCGGCGACGGCGCTCAGGCGCCGACGCCGGCGGCGGCGCCGTGGCACTTCTTGTACTTCTTGCCCGAGCCGCACCAGCACGGCTCGTTGCGGCCCGGAGTCTTCTCGGCGCGCACCGGCTGCTGCGCGACCGGCGCCTGCGCGGCGGCGCCGTAGGGCGACTCGCCGCCGCCGGCAGCGCCGGCAGCGACAGAAGGCATCTGCGAGGCTGACATGTCGGGGGCGCTGAAGACCATGCGCGACGGGCCGGCGGAGCGCACGTGCCGCTGCCGCTCGCGCTCCAGCTGCTCCTCGGAGACCGGCTCGAGGCGGAAGAGCGTCTTGAGGACGGTGTCCTCGACGCGCTCCTTCAAGGCGCCGAAGAGCGCGAAGCTCTCCTTCTTGTACTCCTGCAGCGGATCGCGCTGGCCGTAGCCGCGCAGGCCGATGCCCTCGCGCAGGTGGTCGAGCGCGAAGAGGTGGTCCTTCCAGGCGAGGTCGACGTAGCGCAACAGGACGTCGCGCTCGAGCAGGCGCATGAGCTCGCTGCCGACGCGGCGCTCCTTCTCCTCGTACTTGCCCGCGATGCGCTGCCAGAGCTCGTCGACGATCTCGAGGTCGCCCATCGGGGAGAGGTCGAGGCCGGTCTTGCGGACGTCGAGGTCGAAGTAGGCGAGGACCTCGCCGGCGAGCTCGTTGATCGTCCATTCCGCAGGGTCGATCTTCTCCGGGCAGTGGGTGGCGACGAGGGACTCGAGGATGTCGCGGGCGACGCGCAGGACGTACTCCTTGCCCTCCTTGCCGTCGAAGATGTCCTTGCGCAGCTGGTAGATCGCCTCGCGCTGCTTGTTCATCACGTCGTCGTACTCGAGCAGGTGCTTGCGGGCCTCGAAGTTGCGGCCCTCGACCTGCCTCTGCGCCCGCTCGATCGAGCGCGTCACCATGTCGTGCTCGATCGCCTCGCCCTCTTCCATGCCGAGCTTGCCGAGCAGCCCCTGGATGCGGTCGGAGCCGAAGATCCGCATCAGGTCGTCCTCGAGCGAGAGGAAGAAGCGCGACGAGCCGGCGTCGCCCTGCCGCCCGGCGCGGCCGCGAAGCTGGTTGTCGATGCGCCGGGATTCGTGGCGCTCGGTGCCGACGATGTGCAGGCCGCCGGCGGCGAGGACCTGCTCGCGCTCGGCGACGCACAGCTCGCGGTAGCGCGCGAGCGCCGCCTGGTAGGCCTCGGCCTCGGTCTCCGGGCTGGCCTCGGAGCGCGCCAGGCCCTCGGGATTGCCGCCGAGCACGATGTCGGTGCCGCGGCCCGCCATGTTGGTGGCGATGGTGACGGCGCCCTTGCGTCCGGCCTGGGCGACGATCGACGCCTCGCGCTCGTGGTACTTGGCGTTGAGGACGACGTGCGGCACACCCTTGCGCTTGAGCATCGCCGACAGCGTCTCGCTCTTCTCGATCGACAGCGTGCCGACGAGCGCCGGCTGCCCGCGCTGGTGGCAGTCCTCGATCTCCTCGACGACCGCCTGCCACTTCTCCTTCGCGGTGCGGTAGATGAGGTCGGATCGGTCGTCGCGGACCATCGGCTGGTTGGTCGGGACGACGACGACGTCGAGCTTGTAGATGTGATCGAACTCGTTGGCCTCGGTGGCGGCGGTGCCCGTCATGCCCGCCAGCTTCCCGTACATGCGGAAGAAGTTCTGGAAGGTGATCGTGGCGAGCGTCTGGTTCTCACGCTCGATCTTCACCCCCTCCTTGGCCTCGACCGCTTGGTGCAGGCCGTCGGACCAGCGCCGCCCCGGCATCATGCGGCCGGTGAACTCGTCGACGATCACGACCTGGCCGTCCTTGATCAGGTACTCGACGTCGCGCTGGTAGAGGTGGTGCGCGCGCAACCCCTGGTGGACGCCGTGCAGCAGGTCCATGTTCTCGATGTCGTAGAGATTGTGGACGGCGAGCAGCTTCTCGACCTTGGCGACGCCGTCGTCGGTGAGGGCCACCGAATGCGCCTTCTCGTCGACGACGAAGTCGCCGGTGGTGTACTTCGAGCCGTCTTTCTCCTCGATCTCCTCGCCGCGCTCGAGCTTGGGGATGATGCGGTCGATGGCGAAGTACTTGTCGACCGACTCCTCGGAGGGGCCGGAGATGATGAGCGGCGTGCGCGCTTCGTCGATGAGGATCGAATCGACCTCGTCGACGATGGCGAAGTGGTGGCCGCGCTGCACCATCGCCGAGAGGTCGAACTTCATGTTGTCGCGCAGGTAGTCGAAGCCGAGCTCGTTGTTCTGCGCGTAGGTGACGTCCGAGTGATAGGCGCGTCGCCGCTCCTCGTCGGAGATGCCGTGCTGGACGACACCGACGGTGAGACCGAGGAAGCGGTAGACCTGGCCCATCCACTCGGCGTCGCGCCGCGCCAAGTAGTCGTTGACGGTGACCACGTGCACGCCCTGGCCGGAGAGCGCGTTCAAGTAGACCGGCAGAGTGGCGACGAGGGTCTTGCCCTCGCCCGTCCGCATCTCGGCGATCTTGCCCTGGTGCAGCACCATGCCGCCGACGAGCTGGACGTCGTAGTGGCGCATGCCCAGCGCGCGCCGCGCGGCCTCGCGCACGACCGCGAAGGCGGGCACCAGAAGGTCGTCGACGGTCTTGCCTGCGGCGAGCTGGCGGCGGAATTCCTCGCTCTTGGCCTCGAGCGCCTCGTCGGAGAGTGCCTTGATCTCGGGCTCGAGCGCGTTGATCGCCGCCACCTCCGGCTGCAGGCGTTTGACGTCGCGCTCGTGCTTGGTGCCGAAGAGCTTGGACAGGGCGGTGTTGAGCATGGTTCCTTGGCAGGTGAAATCGCGTCGGCACGGATGGCGCCGAGGGCCGACACGCCGGCGCTGGAGCGGCCGGCAGATGCCTCAGTCTAACGCAGGGGCGAGGCGGCGGGTTCCGGCTCGGGTGCGGCTCAGGAGCGGCCGCGCGAGAGCATGTAGGGCAGCGGGTTCACCGCCTTGCCCTCGAGCTGCACCTCGTAGTGCAGGTGATAGCCGGTCGAGCGACCGGTGTTGCCGACCAGGCCGACCGTCGCGCCGCGATCGATCCGCTGTCCGGGCTTGACCAGGACTCGCGACATGTGCCCGTAGACGGTGGTCACGCCGTAGCCGTGCGCGACGTAGACGGCGCGTCCGAGCCCGCCGTACTGCAGGACCTTGGCGATGATCCCCGAGGCGGTCACCTGCACCGGGCGGCCGGGCGCGGCCGAGACGTCGACGCCGTCGTGGAAAGCGCGCTGGCCGGTGAGGGGATCGCGCCGCCAGCCGAAGCCGCTCGACAGCATGCCGCCGACGGGCCAGGTCGACGGCGTCGAGGACAGCAGCAGGAAGTTCTCGGCGACCCGCGACTCGAGCCGGTCGAGCGACGAAGAGACTTCGCCGGCGCGGCGCTCGAGCGATCCGAGCGAGCGATCGAGGCCGGCCGAGGCGCGCAGCTCGCCGCCCAGGCCGCTGCGGCTTCCGCCGTCGAGCGACTCGACGCCGGCGACGATCGCCAGCCGGCGCGTGCGCTCCTCGGAGTCGGCGAGGCGCTCCTGGAGCTTCGACAGGCGCTCCTCGAACGACTCGTTGGCGGAGCGGATCTCCTGATTCTCCTGGCGCAGGCTCGTGAGCTCGAGACGGTCCGAGCGCACCGAGAGCCACAGCCATCCCGAGAGGGCAGCGAGGCCCGCGATGGCGGCGATGGCGCCGAGGCTGGCGGCGATCCGACGTCCGCTCACCTCCCAGCGACCGAGCTCGCGCTCCTCGCCGCGCATCAAGACGAATGTGTGTCTCCGGTTCGGCATCCGCGAATGGCGTGTCGAAGTTGATGGCAGGCTGCGTTGTCGATTCGGCAAACCGTGGAACGACGGGACTTTACGAATCGCGGCGGGGGATGTCAACCCGCAGGCGGGGCAGGAGGTCCCGGGACGGGGCTCGAGCCGCCGGTGTCGACTTCAAACCACCGAGCGCCGGTCGAGGCTGCGGTACTGGATCGCCTCGGCGAGGTGAGCGAGGGCGATGTCGTCCTCCGCCGCGAGGTCGGCGATGGTGCGCGCCACCTTGAGCACGCGCGTGAGGGCGCGCGCCGAGAGCCCGAGCCGCTCGAAGGCGGCGTCGAGGAGGGCGCGACCGGCCGCATCGAGCCGGCAGCAGTTCTGCAGCCGCTCTCCTCGCAGCGAGACGTTGAGCGGTGCGGGGTGGGCATCGGGAAAGCGCTGGCGCTGCCGCTCGCGCGCCGCGGCGACGCGCTGCGCGACCGCGGCCGAGCTCTCGGCACTCGCGGCGTGCAGCTCGACGAGCCGCACCGGCGGAACCTCGACGTGCAGGTCGATGCGGTCGAGCAGCGGTCCCGAGACGCGCGCGCGGTAGCGGTCGACGATCGGCAGCGGGCAGCGGCAGGCGTGGCGGGAGTCGCCGAGGTGACCGCAGGGGCAGGGGTTCATCGCGGCAACCAGGGTGAAGCGCGCCGGGAAGCGATGGATGGCGCGGGCGCGGGCGATGGTGATGAAGCCGTCCTCGAGCGGCTGGCGCAGCGACTCGAGCGCGTCGCGGCGGAACTCGGCGAGCTCGTCGAGGAAGAGCACTCCGGCGTGCGCCAGGCTCGTCTCGCCGGGGCGCGAGAACGGGCCGCCTCCGACGAGGGCTGGCTGGCTCACGCCGGCGTGCGGCGCGCGGAAAGGCCGACGCCGGACGAGCCCGGAGGGCGGCGTCTCGGCGACGAGCGAGTGGATCTTGGTCACGGCCACGGCCTCGACCCGGTCGAGCGGCGGCAGGATCCCGGGCAGGCAGCGCGCGAGGAGCGTCTTGCCGGCTCCGGGCGGGCCGATGAAGAGCAGATTGTGGCCGCCGGCCGCGCACACCTCGAGCGCCCGGCGGGCCACGGCCTGGCCGCGCACGTGGGCGAGATCCGCCGTCGGGTCGGACGCGGGCGCTTCGATCCCGACGTGGCTGGCCGGCTCGATCGAGCGCTCGCCGGAGAGGTGGGCGACGGTGTCGAGCAGGGAGGCGACCCCGATGGCCGGGATCTTTTCGAGCGCCGCGGCCTCGCCGGCGTTGGCCGTGGGGAGCACCAGCTGATGGCAGCCGATGGCGGCCGCCGTGTCGGCGATCGCCAGCGCGCCGCGGATCGGTCGCACGCCGCCGTCGAGCCCGAGCTCGCCGATCACCAGACGCTCCGCGAGGTGCTCGGCGGGCAGGGCACCGTGCGCCGCGAGCAGCGCGAGGGCGATCGCCAGATCGAGGTGATTGCCCTCCTTGCGGGCGTCGGCGGGAGCGAGATTGACCGTCACCGCGCGCGGCGGCAGGTCGAAGCCGCAGTTGCGCAGCGCCGAGCGCACGCGCTCGCGGCTCTCGCGCACGGCGGCGTCGGGGAGGCCGACGATCTGGATCTGGGGCAGCCCGGTCTGGACGTCGACCTCGACCTCCACCGGCTGCGCCTCGATCCCCCACGGTGTCGCCGAAGCGATGCG
Organism: Thermoanaerobaculia bacterium; assembly: GCA_036397015.1. GTDB lineage: Bacteria > Acidobacteriota > Thermoanaerobaculia > Multivoradales > JAGPDF01 > JACTMI01. The sequence continues at coordinate 34 of DASWJT010000074.1, read as the reverse complement.
CGCGAGCATGTCGACGGACCTAGGACGGAATCGC
>DASWJT010000073.1:0-28607 GCA_036397015.1 Thermoanaerobaculia bacterium | reverse complement strand
CGAGACGATCGTCGACGAGGGCGAGCGCGGCGACTCCGCCTTCATCCTCGTCGCCGGCCGTTGCGCCGTCTTCAAGCGCGTCGCCGGCGAGCGCAGCTTGCTGCGCCACCTCGCTCCCGGGGACGTCTTCGGCGAACCCGCCGTCGTCGCCATCGAGCCCCGCTCGGCGACCGTCGTCGCCGAGAGCGCGGTCACGGTGAAGATCGTCACCCGCGACTCGCTCGAACGCGAGCTCGCCCGCAATCCGTGGATGGCGGCCTTCACGTTGACCCTCGCCGCCCGCTTCCTCGAGCTCGACCGGCGCGCGAGCGCGAGCGAGGCCTCGCCGCCGCCGCTGGGCGCGGCGGACGATCCGGCGCGATGAGCTCTCCCCTGGCGACCGGCGCCGGCGGGAGCGCCGTGCGGCACTAGTCCGCGGCGCGCAGCTCCGCCTTGTCGACGACCAGGCGCGAGAGATCGGCCAGGCGCGCGATCTCCGCGCCGATCCGCTGCAGCAGCGCGAGCCGGTTGGCTCGCTTCGCGGAATCCGGGTCCATGACCAGGACCTCGTCGAAGAAGCTCTCCAGTGAAGGGGCGAGCTGGCCGACGGCCGCGAGCCCGGCGGCGAAATCGCGTCTCGCCAGGGACTCCTCCACCGCCTTCGAGAACGCCTCGCTCGCCGCCAGGAGCGCGCGCTCGGCCGGAAGCTCGAGCGCCGTCGCGTCGTGCGCGTGCGCCGGCTGGCCCTTGGTGATGTTGGCGATCCTCTTGGCGGCGAGGGCGACGGCGAGGAACGACGCATTCCTCCGCACTCTGTGCAGCGCCGCGATCCGCTCGCGCAGCGGACCGGGATAGGAGAAAGTCTCGCCGGTCGCGTTCAGCCCGGCCTCGATCTCATCGTACGCGAAGCCTTCGATCTCCAGCAGGTGCCGAAGTCGATCCTCGAGAAAAGGGCGCAGCGCCGACCAGGTCTCCTGCGAGCCCTTCGCGAGTGACACGGTATATCCGGTGTGCGCCCGTTGCACGATGTCCGCGAGATCGATCGCCGTGCCGAACTCTTGCACGAGGCGCACGGCAGCGAGCGCTGCCCTGCGCAGGCCGAAAGGATCGCGGCTCCCGGTCGGCACCAGACCGAGACCGAAGAACCCCGCCAGCGTATCGATGCGATCCGCGAGGGCGAGGAGTCGGCCCGTGCGCTCCCGCGGCAGCTGGTCGTCGCTCGAAGCTGGGAGGTACTGGTCGTAGATCGCTGTCCAGACCGGCTCTGGCAGACCCTGAGCACGCGCGTAGATGCCGCCCATGATCCCCTGCAGCGAGGTGAACTCGCGCACCATCTCCGTCACCAGATCGACTTTGCAGAGCGAGGCCGACTCCGAAAGATGCTTCTTCTCCTCCGTCGACAGGTCGAGTGCATCCGCCATTGCGCGGCAAAGTGAATCGATTCGCCGCCACTTGCCACCGTAGGAGCCCAGCTTCGGGTGAAAGGCGAGGCCGTCGAGCGCGGCCATCCGATCGCTCAATGGAACGCTTCGATCCTTTTCCCAGAAGAATCTCGCGTCGGCGAGGCGGGCGGCGACGACCCACTCGTTGCCGGCGCGCACGCGGCCGGCGGGATCGTCGGGGCGGTCCATGACGGTGAGGAAGACGGGCAGCAGGCGGCCCTCCCGCTCCGCCGTCAGCGCGCTCTGGTGGTCGCGCAGCGAGGCGACGAGCACCTCGCGCGGCAGCTCGAGCAGCTCCTCGGCGAAACTCCCCTCCATCACGCCCGGGATCTCGCAGATCGCCGCCAGCTTGGCGAGGAGCTCGGGGTCGTCGACCAGCGCGCCGCCGGCGGCCGCCGCGCGCTCACTCATCGCCACGCGCAGGCGCCGCTCGCGCTCCACGGGCTCCGGCACGATGCCGAGCGCGGCGAGCTTCGCCCTCCAGTCTTCGGCGCCACTGACCCCGAACGGCGTCGGCGAGAGGGTCGGATGCCCGCACGTCGTGCGCCCCGCCTCGACGTCGAAAAACGAGAACGGCACAACCTCGCCGTCGAACAGGGCAACGACGCCGTGGACCGGCCGCACCCAGGGCCCGACGCCCGCCCCCCACTTCATCGACTTGGCCCACGAAAGACTCCTCAGAAGGGTGGGGACGAGCTCGGCGAGGATCGCGGAAGTCGGTGCCCCGGCCACCTGTCGCCGCAGCACCACGCGCTCGCCCTTGGGCGCAGCGCCGGAAATCACCTCCCCCTTCGACAGAAAGTCTCTGTCTTTCGACAGATCGACCCGGACCAGATCGGCAACGTCGGCGCCGAACTTCTTGGCGAATCCGTTCGCCGCCGCGGTGGGCCGTCCGTGCGCGTCGAATGCCGCCGAGGCCGGGGGCCCGATCTCGACGACGGAGCTGTCGGGTTCCTTCGATGGAAGTCTCTTCATGACCAACCAGAGACGTCTCGGGGTGAAGCCCGTTTCGATCTCGGCCGGCGGCATGCCTCGCGCCATGAGCTCTTCGAAGAGACGCGTTGCGAGCTCGCGCGTCGCTCCCGGAAGCATGCGCGCGGGGATCTCTTCCGCCCGCACTTCGAGAAAGAGCTCGCCGCTCACGAGTCACTCGCCCGGGTCGGTGCGCCGGCGGCAAGCAGCGGGAAGCCGAGGGCCTCGCGGCGCGCCAGGTACGCCTCGGCGCAGGCGATGGCGAGGTCGCGCACGCGCTTCATCAGCGCCACGCGCTCGGTCACCGAGACCGCGCCGCGGGCGTCGAGCAGGTTGAAGGCGTGCGAGCACTTGAGCGCGTTGTCGTAGGCCGGCAGCACGACGCCGGCCGCGAGGCAGCGCCGCGACTCGCTCTCGTGGCCGTCGAAGAGGGCGCGCAGGAAGCCGACGTCGGCGACCTCGAAGCCGTACTTCGACATCTCGACCTCGTCCTGGTGGCGAACGCCGCGATAGTCGATGCCGCCCGGCACCCAGTGGATGTCGTAGATCGACTGCTCGAGGCCGAGGAACATGGTGATGCGCTCGAGCCCGTAGGTGAGCTCGCACGAGATCGGCTCGAGGTCGAGGCCGCCCGCCTGCTGGAAGTAGGTGAACTGGGTGATCTCCATGCCGTCCAGCATCACCTGCCAGCCGACGCCCCAGGCGCCGAGCGTCGGCGCCTCCCAGTTGTCCTCCTCGAAGCGCAGATCGTGGACGGCGAGGTCGATCCCCATCGCCTCCAGGCTCTCGACGTAGAGCGCCTGCACGTCTTTCGGCGCCGGCTTGAGGACCACCTGGAACTGGTAGTGCTTGCCGAGGCGGAACGGGTTCTCGCCGTAGCGGGCGTCGGCCGGACGGCGCGACGGCTGCACGTAGGCGACTCTCCACGGCTCGGGGCCGAGCACGCGCAGGAAGGTGTCGGGGTGCATGGTGCCGGCCCCCACCTCGAGGTCGTAGGGCTGCTGCAGCACGCAGCCGGCGCCGGCCCAGAACTCCGAGAGGGCGAGCACCAGCTCCTGAAAGCTCTTCATCGCTTCTCCACTTCGGCGAGCCCCGCCAGCGTGCGCTGCAGGACCCGGTAGCTCCGGATCTCGCCCTGCAGGAAGTGACGCCGGATGCGGCCGACGACCTCCTCCACCTCGGCCACGGTCGCTCGGGCCGGGGGATTCTCCGCCATCCTGGCGAGGCTTTCGCGGCCGATCCGCCGCCAGAACTCGAGCGCGGCGTCGGAGACCGGCAGGGCGCCGGCATTCTCTCGCGAGCAGCGCCGGCAGAGAAGAGCCTCGCCCGAGGCGGCGAGCGCGGCGCCCGCGGCGAGCGGCGCGCCGCAGGTCGGGCAGGTCTCCGGCGGCGGGAAGATCCCCGACAGCCGCAGCAGCCAGCTCTCGAAGTAGCGCAGCGCGAGCTCGCGCTCGACGCCCGACTCGAGCGCCTCGACCACCGAGTCGGTCAGGCGGTAGATCCTCTCCACCGGCTCGCCTTCCGGCGCGAAGGTGGCCACCGACTCGCCGACGTAGGCGGCCGCCAACATCCCTTCGAGCTCGGCGAAGAGCCGCTTGGGGACGCGCAGCGGCTCGACCGCCGAGATCCGCACCAGCTCGCGGCCCTCCTTCTCGAACCAGGCGACGCGCGCCTTGGCGAGCGGCTGCAGCTCGCCCGCGAAGCGGCTGAACTTGCGCTTGGCGCCGCGCGCCGCGCCGCGCTTCTTGCCGTGCTCGCGGGAGAGGAAGACGACGACGCGGTCCGCCTCCTGCAAATCGGCGATCTCGAGCAGGATCGCCTCGCCGTGGCAGCTCCTCACGCGGCGAACGATACCGCGAGGCGGCGATGCGCCCCGCTCCTTCGCCGCTGGCCCGAGCAGCTCTTCGCTCGCCGTACGCCCACCGCCAGCCGCCGATGCCGTGAGAGCCACCCTTCGGCGCGGGGCCGGGATCACCCCGAAGGATATATCGCTATATGCCCATGCATTACAGACTGATTCCGGTGGCGCCAACCGGTCGGTAGCGAGACGGCCGGCGGGCGATCCCGGCACGAGGAAGACGACAAGGAGATTCGACATGAACCGCAACCCACACGCGATCTTCGGCCTGGCGCTGGCGGCGACGCTCGTGCTCGGCGTCGGAGCCGCGCTCGCCAAGGACGCCAAGAAGAGCGGGCAGGACCTCTACAAGGAGAACTGCAAGAGCTGCCACTTGCCCGACTCGCCGCACGGCGAGTACACCCCGATGTCGCTGATCCAGGACCAGTGGCGGGACTTCTTCGAGCGCAAATTGATTCCCGCCCACGACAACGTCACTGACCCCGCCCGCGCCGGCAAGAAGGTGCTCGACCTGATCACGCCCGAGGAGCTCCAAGAGCTCCGCGAGTGGACGATCGAGCACGCCGCCGACTCCGAGCACCCGATGACCTGCGGCTGAGACGAGGATACGACGATGAGATCAAGACGCTCCCTTTCCGCGGCGATCGCCCTCGCCACCGTGACGCTGCTGCCCGCGCTGGCCGCCGCTCAGGCCAGCGCCGACGAGACCGCCCAGACCGAGCTCGAAGCTGTGAAGAAGAAGGTCAAGGAGCTCGAGAAGCGGATCATGAAGAACGAGCGCAAGACCGCTCTCGACCGGGTGAACTTCTCCGGCGACTTCCGCTTCGAAGCGCACTCGATCGACGCCTCGGTGCCCGATCACTTCGACGGCCTGCAGCTGCAGAACCTGGTGGTCAACACCCTCTTCTACTACGGCTCGACTGGAACGCTGCCGCAGTCGATCGACCAGATCGGGCAGCGCATCGCCACCCACTACGGCGACTACCTCTACTTCACGAACAACCTCACCTTCGCCGACCTCCAGTCGGCGATCGCGCAGTTCCCGCCGGCGATGCAGCAGCAGCTGTTCGGCATGCTGATGCCCGCCACCTTTACGCCGGGATACGACGCCGACAACTCGATTCTCTACACCAACCGCCTGCGGCTGCGCGTCGACGCCGACCTCGGCGAGGACGTCACCTTCTCCGGCCGCCTGTCGATGTACAAGGCGTTCGGCGACTCGACCGGCGTCCAGGTCTTCAACGGCCAGCCGACCAGCCTCAATCTCGACGGAACGACGGCAGGGGTGCCGAACTCCGACATCGTCCGCGTCGAGCGCGCCTACTTCAACTGGTCGAACATCGGCGGCGTACCGCTCTATCTCTCCATCGGCCGGCGCCCATCGACCGACGGCGCGCCGCTCAACTTCCGCCAGGACGAGCCCCGCGGCGGCACGCCGCTCGGCTCGATCATCGACTACCAGTTCGACGGCATCACCGTCGGCTACCACCTCGACGACCGCTCGACGCTCCGCCTCTGCTACGGGCTGGGCTACGAATCCGGGTTCGGCAACGGCGACCTGCTGAAGCTGCCCGCCGACCGCCTCGAGGACGCGCATTTCCTCGGCGTCAACTGGGACATCCTCGACAGCGAGGAGATGTTCATCCAGACGACGGTCGCGCGGGCCTTCGACGTCACGGACGGCTTCAACGGGTTGGTGGTTTTCCCCTCCGATCCCCTGACCGGCAATCCGATCAACGCGCCGGTCGTCCTTCGCTTCACGCCCTCGTCCAACCTCGGGGACATCGATCTCGCCAGCGTCGTGCTCGTCCGCACCGACGGGCCGATCGACTGGTTCGTCTCGGGCAACTACATGAAGTCCCACCCCGACCCGGTCACCACGCCCTTCGGCGGACTGTTCTCCGATCCGTTCGAGACGCCCGAATCGCGGACCGGCTCGATGTGGTACGTCGGGGCGCGATACAACTTCGGAAACGGCAAGACCCGCCTCGGCGTCGAGTACAACCACGGCTCCGAGTACTGGTTCAACTTCGCCCAGGCCGAGGACGACATCATCGCGCCGAAGACCTCTGCGCGCGGTGACGTCGTCGAGCTCTACCTGACGCACCGCATCACCAAGAACTTCGTCGCCAAGCTCGACTACATCGACTACAGCTACGACTACTCGGGGTCGGGCTGGCACGTCGGCGCGCCGAAGAGACTCGACGCCGCACCGACGCTCGGATTTCCCACCTACGACCAGGCCTCGAAGTTCGCCTTCAGCCTGATCGCTCGCTTCTGAGCCGGGAGGACACGATGTCGGTCGACCTCCGCAGATCGCGTCGGATCGTCGGCCTCGTGCCGGCCGCCCTCGCCGTCCTCGTCGGGACGGCGGGGACGGCCCTGCGGGCCGCCTCCGACGACGCCGTGAAGAAGTCGGACCACAAGCAGTACTTCGAGCACTACGAGGGCACGAGAACGTGCCTCGAGTGCCACCGCGACGAGGCGCTGGCGTTCTTCGAGTCGCAGCACTACCAGTGGCGCGGCGAGAGCCCGGGAATCGTCAACTCGGAAGGCAAGAAGCTCGGCAAGATCAACACCATCAACGATTTCTGCACGAACCCCGGGGCCAGCTGGATCGGCCTGACGCGCAACAGCCGGGGCGAGATCCTGTCGAAGGGCTGCTCGGCCTGCCACGCCGGCCTCGGCGAGCTGCCGGCGCCGGAGCCGAGCGCGGCGCAGCTCGAGAACATCGACTGCCTGATCTGCCACGCCTCCGGCTACAACCGCGACCTCTACCCGACCGAGGACGGCGGGTGGCAGTGGCGGCCGGTGCTGTGGAAGAACCAAGTCGGCCTCGACTCGGTCGCCAAGCGCATCGGCCTGCCCGAGCGCAAGATGTGCCTGCGCTGTCACGCCGGCTCGGGCGGCGGGCCGAACTACAAGCGCGGTGACATCGAGTACGCGCTCGCCGACGCCGGACCCGAGCTCGACGTGCACATGGCGAAGGATGCCGCCGGTCTCGAGTGCACGAGCTGCCACGCCGGCGAGGACCACCGCGTCAAGGGGCGCGGCACCGACCTCTCGGGCACCGACTCCCCCGACGCGCGGCTCACCTGCGACGGCTGCCACAGCGAGACGCCGCACGCGATCGCGGCGCTCGACTCTCACACCGACCGGGTCTACTGCACCTCCTGCCACGTGCCGAGCTTCGCCCGCGTCGATCCCACCGACATGTCTCGCGACTGGTCGATGCCCGTGTACGACGAGGAGAAGGACAAGTACGGGCCGACGATCGTGCTCGCGAAGGACGTCGCGCCGGTCTACGCCTGGTTCGACGGCACGACCGTGGCGCAGCTGCCCGGGGAGCCGGCCCGTGCCGGCGCCGACGGCGCCGTCGGCATGATGCTGCCGCACGGCTCGATCGACGACCCCGCCGCGAAGATCTACGCTTTCAAGCTGCATCGCGGCAAGCTACCGATCCTGCGCGACCGGCGCTGGATCGTGCCGATCGTCGTCGAGGAGTTCTTCGCCGACGGCGACATCGACAAGGCCGTGCGCGACGCGGCCCGCGAGTTCTACGGCGTCGAGAACGCGCCGTACGACTGGATCGAAACCGTGCGCTACATGGGTCTCTTCCACGAAGTGCCGCCGGCCGAGCGGGCGCTCGGCTGCCTCGACTGCCATCGCCCGGGCGGCCGCATGGACTGGCGGGCGCTCGGCTACGCGGGCGATCCGCTGGCGCCGCGGCCGAAGCAGCTGGAGTGAAGCGCGGGCGTCCCGCTCGCCATCTTGGCGACTCAGCCGGCGAAACGCTCGAGCAAGACGGCGGCGAGGCCGAAGTAGATGAGGATGCTGGTGACGTCGTTGGCGGTGGTGAGCAGCGGTCCGTTGGCGATGGCGGGGTCGAGGCCCAGCCGCGCCAGGACGACGGGCACGACGACGCCCGAGAGGGCGGCGAGCGCGATGGCGACGAAGAGCGCCAAGCCGACCACGAGGCCGAGGTCGAGGTGACCCTTGAGCAGCACCGCGGCTCCGGCGGTGAGGCCGCCGCAGACCAGGCCGAGAACGCCGGCGACCTTGAGCTGCTGCGCCAGGAAGCCGCCGATGCCGGCGCCGGGCGCGCCGGCGGCGAGCCGGCCCGAGGCCAGGCCGCGCAGCGCTACCGCCGACGCCTGGTGGCCGATCGAGCCGGCCAGGCCCATGATCACCGGCACGAAGGCGAGCAGGAAGAGTGCGTCGGCGAAGCCGACCTGGAAGCGCTCGAGCAGAGCGCCGGTGACGAGCAGCCCGACCAGGGCGACGAGCAGCGACGGCAGGCGCAGCCGGGCGATGGAGAGCGTGCGCACGTCGTAGAGAAGCTCGCTCTCCGAGGTGCCGGCCATCTTGAGCAGGTCCTCGGCCGCCTCTTCCTTGACCACGTCGATGATGTCGTCGACGGTGACGATGCCGACCAGGCGGTTCTGGTCGTCGACCACCGGCACCGCCAGCAGGTCGTAGCGCGCCGCCTGGCGGGCGACCTCCTCCTGGTCGGTGGCGACGTTGGCCTTGATCACCTCGCGCTGCATGATGGCGCCGAGCTCCTGCTCGGGGCGCGACAGCAGGAGCTGGCGTAGCGAGGTGACGCCGACGAGATGACCGTCGCGATCGACGACGTAGAGGTAGAAGACCATCTCGACGTCGCGCTTCTCCTGGATGGCGGCGATCGCGTCGCGCACGGTGAGCGCCTCGTGCAGGGCGAAGAACTCGGTGTCCATCAGCCGCCCGGCGCTCGACTCCGGATAGGCGAGCTGCGTCTGCACGTCGGCGAGCTCGCGCAGGTCGACGAGCTCGAGCAGCCGGTCGTGCAACGCCGGCGGCAGCGAATCGAGCACGTAAACGGCATCGTCGACCGGGATGCGCTCGAGGATGCCGGCGATCTGCTCCGGCGCGAGCTGGTCGAGCAGGGTCGAGCGCTGGGCCGGCTCCATCTCGGTCAGCACGTCGCCGGCGGCGTCGGGGTACTCGGCGATCAGGATGCGGAAGACGGTGAGGACGCGATCGGGCGCCAGCCCGCCGAGGAGGAGCGCCACGTCCTCCGGACGCGTGCGCCCGAGCAGACGCGAGACGTTGGAGTGCGTGCCGCGCTCGAGATACTTCTCGAGCGTCTCGGCGAGCAGCTCGCGGCGGCGCGGAGCAGGCGCGTCCATGGGGGCGCAGAACATACTACGCAGGCCGCGCGCCCGGAGCGGCGCGACTCCCCGCCCGAAGCGCTACACTCTGTCGCGATGAAGCCGCTCGCCCTCGTCGTCGACGACGAGTCCGCCATCCTCGAGACGCTCTCCGGCGTGCTCACCGACGAGGGCTTCGAGGTCATCACCACGCCCTCGGGCGAGGCCGCCTACGATCTCTACCGCGAGCGCGCTCCCGACGTCGTCTTCCTCGACGTCTGGCTGCCCGACCGCGACGGCCTCGAGACCCTGGCGCTCCTGCGCGAGCTCGACCCCGACGCTGCCGTCGTGCTGCTCTCCGGCCACGGCACGACCTCCACCGCCGTGCGCGCGATCAAGATGGGCGCCCACGACTACCTCGAGAAGCCGCCCTCTTACGACCAGGTGGTGGCGGCGGCGCGCTCGGCGACGGCCGCTCGGCGCGAGGCGCTGGCGGTGCCCCATCGCCGCGCCGGGGATCGTCCCGAGCGCGTCGCGAGCGCCCCGGAGCCTCGGCGCACGCCGCCGCCGCGGCTGCGTCACCTCGTCGAGTCGGGCCTGCCGCAGCGCACCCTGCGCCACTCCACCGTGCTCTACGGCATGGGCTTGCACTCCGGCGGGCGCACCGGGCTCGTCCTGCAGCCGCTGCCCGCCGACAGCGGCATCCATTTCGTGTCGCTGCCCACCGGCGAGTCGTTGCCGGCCCACGTCTCCGCCGTCGCCGACACCGAGTACGCCACGACGCTCGCCGCGCGCGGCTCCTCGATCAAGACGGTCGAGCACCTGCTCTCGGCGCTGCATGCCGCCGGCATCACCAACCTGCTCGTCAAGTGCCATGGCGAGGTGCCGGTGCTCGACGGCTCGGCGCTCGAGTTCTGTCGCACCCTCGACGAGATCGGCGTCACGGATCAGGACGCGCCACGCCGCGAGTTCGTCGTCGACCGCGAGTACCGCGTCGGCAGCGGCGAGAAGAGCCTCGTGCTCGCGCCCGACGACGGTTTCGCCGTGAGCTACGAGCTGCGCTATCCGCCGCCGATCGGCGAGCAGCGCTACGAGTTCGAGATGACGAGCTACGAGGCCTTCCGCGAGGCGATCGCCCCGGCGCGCACGTTCGGCTTCATGCGCGACCTCAAGATGCTCAACGAGCTCGGCCTGGGCTCCGGCGGGCGGCTCGACAACTTCATCCTCGTCGGCGAGGACAACGTCGTCAACACCGAGCTGCGCTTCCCCGACGAGTTCGTGCGCCACAAGATCCTCGACGTCATCGGCGATCTCTACCTGCTCGGCTATCCCCTGCGCGGCCGCGTCACCGCGCGCCTCACCGGCCATCGCGACAACATCGCGCTGGTGAGGATGATCGCCGAGTCGAACGCCCTCGCCTGAGAGCGCGGCTGCGCCCGGCGCCGTGCCTGACGGCGCTCGCCCCGCGCCCCGCCGCGCCCGGCCGGCGGTCATTCGATGTAGCCGAGCGCCCGCAGGCGCTCGATCTCGTTCTGATCGCGCTCGCTCGGCGGCAGCTCTCGCCGATCGGAGCGCCCTGCCGCGAGGATCCGCCGACGCCGGTCGAGCACCGCGAGCAGCCGCGCACGCTCCTCGGGCCGGAGGTCGCCGACGTCGGTGGTCTCGCCGGGGTCCGTGGCGAGGTCGAAGAGACGCGGGCCGTCCCGCCAGTCGAACGGTCGGCGGTGCTCCGGGAACCACCTCGCCGCCGACGCGAAGTCGAAGTCGATCAGCTTCCAGCGCGCGCTGCGCGCCACCTCGGAGCCGTAGCAGGAGACGGTGGCGACCTCCGGCACGAGTGGCAGCTCGGCCAGTAGGTCGACGCCGTCTCCCGTCCCCGTGTTCTCGACTCCGGCGAGGGCGAGCAGCGTCGGGCCGATGTCGAAGATCCGCCCCTGGCGCCCGGTCGCGGCGGAGCGCGGGGCGAGCGCCCGGCGGCCGTCGAAGAGCACGAGAAAACCCCGCACCACCTCGTCGTAGGGGCAGAAACCGTGCGTCGCGGTCGAGCGGTCGACCAGCTCGATTCCGTGGTCGGTGGAGACGGCGACGATCGTGCGCCGCAGCTCGCCGCGCTCGCGCAGCGAGGCGACGAGACGCCCGAGCTCGCGGTCGCCGAAGCGGACGGACCCGTCGTAGCGCGCGATCAGGTCCCGCCGAGTCGCGTCGGGCAGCCGCAGGACCTCGTCCTCAGCCGGAATGTACGTGCAGCCCTGGCCGAAGAATCGCCGTCCGTTCTTCGGAGCGGTGGCGGACCACTCCGACCGATGGATCCAGGGCGGGTGCGGCTCCTCGAAGTGGAGGTAGACGAAGAAAGGATCCGGCGAGGAGCCGCGCGCCGCCAGCCAAGCCGCGGCACCTGCGACGACCAGGTCCGCGGTCACGTATCGCGACGACCGGCGCGCGAAGTCGACGTATTCGTCGAAGCCCTGATCGTAACCGAGCTTGGCCGCCACGTGGGGCGAGGCGACGGCACCAAAGGTCGCGTAGCCGGCGGCCGCGAAACGCTCGGCCAAGGTCTCGTGCGCGTGCGTCAGGATCTCGTTGTGGCCGACCAGCTGGTGGCTGCTGTAGTCGAGCGCGGTGAGCAGGGAAGTCAGCGACGCCTTCGTCGAGCAGCTCGTCGGCACGATCTGGGGGAAGTAGAGCCCTTGCCGCGCCAGGGCGTCGATCGTCGGTGAGGTCCGGCGGGAGTAGCCGGCGAGCGAGAGGTGGTCCTGGCGCAGGCCGTCGAAGGTGACGAGCACGACGTTGGGCCGCTCGGTCTGTCGGGCGCAGGCGCAGGCCAGCACGGCGGCCGAGGCGAGAGCGGTGCGCAGGCGGCGACGGCTCGGCATCGCGTTCGGCGGCGGTCAGTCCGCGGCAGGGCCTTTCGACATCGCGAGCTCCGCAGCCGCGACCGCGGCGCCCTCGAGCTCGGCGAGTAGACGCGGGTTCTCGCGCCAGCCGGGCTCGTGGCGGACGTGCAGGTCGAGGTGCACCTTGCGCTCGAGGAACTCCTCGAGGTCGCGCCGCGCCGCGCTGCCGATCGCCTTGATCGTCGCGCCCCCCTTGCCGATCAGGATCCCCTTGTGGCTGTCGCGCTCGACGAGCAGCGCAGCGGTGAGGACCAGGGCGCGATCGGGTCCTGCGTCCTCCCAGCCCTCGAGCAGGACGGCGGTGGTGAACGGCAGCTCGTGGTGGGTGGCCTCGAGCACCTTCTCGCGGATGCGCTCGGCGACCAGGAAGCGCTCGGGATGCAGGGTCAGCAGCTCCGCGTCGTAGAGCAGCTCGCCCTCGGGAAGCTGCTTCCACAGTTCGTCGAACAGGCGGTCGGTGCCGTCGCCGGTGGCGGCCGAGAGCGGCACGATGGCCGCGAAGCGCCCGCTCGCCGCGTAGCGCGCGATCTCCGGCAGCAGCTTGTGCTTGGCGACGAGGTCGATCTTGTTGAGCGCCACGAGCTTGGGCTGCGGGAATCGGCTCACCAGCTCGAGCAGGTAGGCCTCGCCCCTGCCGAACTTCTCCGCCGCGTCGCGCAGCATGACGATGACGTCGGCTTCCTGCAGGGCGCCCATCGCCTCCTCGAGCATCTTGCGATTGAGCCGGTGCAGCGGCTTGTGAATCCCCGGCGTGTCGAAGAAGACGATCTGGCCCTGCTCCGTGGTCAGGATGCCGACGATGCGCTGCCGCGTCGTCTGCGGCTTGTCGGAGACGATCGCCAGCTTTTCGGCCAACAGGCGATTCATCAGCGTCGACTTTCCCGCGTTCGGCCGGCCGACGAGCGCGACCGTGCCGGCCTTAGGCATCGATGCTCTCCTCCGCCGCTCTCCGCCGCACGCGCAGCGCCAGGATGCGCCGCTCGTCGGCGCGCTCGACTTCGAAGCGCAGACCGTCGCGCTCCACCGCCTCGCCCGGCTGTGGCACGTAGCCGAGCCAGCCCGAGACCAGCCCACCGACCGTTTCGCTCGCGCCGTCGGCGGTGCGCCAGCCGAAGAAGTCGTCGAGCGTCTCGATCGTGGCGCGCCCGTCGAGCAACAGGCTGCCGTCCGCCAGCAGTTTGTTCTCCGGCTCGGCCTCGTCGTGCTCGTCCTGGATCTCGCCGACGATCTCCTCGACCAGGTCCTCGACCGTCACCACCCCTTCGGTGCCGCCGAACTCGTTGATGACGATCGCCATCTGCTGGCGCCGGGACTGCAGCTCGCGCAGCAGGTCGCCGAGCAGCTTGGTTTCGGGAACCAGCATCGCCGGCTTGACCAGCTCCTCGACCGGCGGGTGCGGCGCGCGGCGCCAGCCCGCCACCGCGTCGCGCAGGTGCAGCACGCCGATCACCTGGTCGACCGTTCCCCGATAGATCGGCAGGCGCGAGACCGAGGCGTCGATCATGCGCTCGAGCAGCCGGTCGAGCGCCTCGTCGGCGGCGCCGGCGACGAGATCGACGCGCGGCGTCATCACGCTGCGCACCATGGTGTCGCCGAAATCGACCACTCCCCAGACGAGGTCGCGATCGCCGGGCTCGAGGATGCCCTCGCGCGTGCCGACGTCGATGAACGCCTCGACCTCCTCCTCGCTGGCCTCCTCGTCGTCGCCGGCGGGCGCCGGCTCGGCCGGCGGGCGGCGGGCGAAGGGCGCGCCGGCGGCGACGAGCGGCATGAGCACGCCGAGAACGAAGCGGTAGAAGCCGGTGAGACGGCGCAGCGCCACCTCGGGATCACGGCTCACCAGCCGGCGGCTGGCGATCTCGCTGGCGCCGACGACGAGCGCGACGGCGACGCCGGCGAGCACCAACGGCGAGCCGAGGCCGCCGGCGCGCGCGGCGCCGGCGAGGGCGGCGAACAGACCGATCGGCGTCAGCTTGGAGAGCAGGTTGAGCAGATAACGGAAGACCTCGAAGCGCGCCGGCCGCTCGTAGAGGAGCCGCAGCCGGCCGCCGGCCTCCTCCACCCAGTGGCGGAGGCGGATCGGGCCGGAGCGCTCGAGCAGGACGGTGAGCAGCGCCGTCACCGGCACCGCCGCGGCGAGCAGCAGGGCGAGCCAGAGGGTGAAGCTCATCGTCGCCTCATGCCGGCGGCAGCCAGCGGCGCCGGAGCCGGCGCTCGAGCCGCTCCATCTCGCCGCCGTCGCGTTCGTGGTCGTAGCCGAGGCAGTGCAGGAGCCCGTGCAGGATCAGCAAGCGCAGCTCGCGGCCGAGTGCGTGCCCGCGCTCGCGCGCCTGCACCGCGGCGCGCGGCACCGAGACGACGATGTCGCCGAGATGCCGCCCCTCCGCTCCGCTGCCGCCGGGAAACGCCAGCACGTCGGTGGTGCGGTCGACCCCCCGATAGTCGCGATTGAAGGCGCGCATGGCGCGATCGCCGACCAGACGCACGCCGAACGAGTCGGCGCGCGGCGCGAGCTCGCGCGCCACCTCCCCCAGCCAGCCGGCCAGCCGCCCGTCGCGAGCGGCGGGAAAGCGGCCCTGGCCGAGGAGCACGATCTCCGGACTGCCGTCCTCGCCGCTCACGACTCGGCCTCGGCGCGCTTCTCGTAGCGGTCGTAGGCGGAGACGATGCGCTGCACGATCGGATGCCGCACCACGTCGCGCTCGTCGAAGCTGACGAAGCCGACGCCTTCGACGCCGCGCAGCACCTCGAGCGCCTCCTTGAGGCCGGAGGTCGTGTTGCGCGGCAGGTCGATCTGCGTGATGTCGCCGGTCACCACGGCGCGCGAGTTGTTGCCGATGCGGGTGAGGAACATCTTCATCTGCTCGGTGGTGGTGTTCTGCGCCTCGTCGAGGATGACGAACGCCTCGTTGAGCGTGCGCCCGCGCATGAAGGCGAGCGGCGCGACCTCGACCTGGCCCCGCTCCATCATCTTGCCGACCTTGTCGAAGCCGAGGATGTCGTGCAGGGCGTCGTGGAGCGGCCGCAGGTACGGGTTCACCTTCTCGGCCAGGTCGCCGGGCAGGAAGCCGAGCTTCTCGCCGGCCTCGACGGCCGGGCGCACCAGCACCAGGCGCTTGACGCGCTGCTCGAGGAGCGCCGTGGCGGCGGCGGCCACCGCCAGGTACGTCTTGCCCGTCCCCGCCGGGCCGATGGCGAGCACGATGTCGTGCTCCTGCATCGAGCGCACGTAGAGCTGCTGATTCAGGCTGCGCGCCTGCACCAGGCGGCGGCCGGGCGCTCCGCCCTCGGGCTCGGCGAAGAACTCGACGAGGGAGATGGCGGGGTTCTCGGCGACGACGCGGATGGCGGTGGCGACGTCTTCCGGCTTCAGCCGATGGCCCTTCGCCACCAGCAGCGAGAGCTGTTCGAGGACGACGCCGGCGGTGTGCACCGCCTCGGGCGGCCCGCTGATCGTCACCTGGCTGCCGCGCGCCGCGACCTCGACGCCGAACGCCGCCTCGATGCGGCGGAGATTCTCGTCGCGCGTGCCGAACAAGCGCTCCGTCCCCTCGTCGGCGAGGGTGAGCTGCGTCATCGGCGGGGGTTCGGGGCGGAGGGGGCTGAGGCGGGGCTCAATGCACCGGCCATCCTAGCAGACCGCCCCTTCCGCCCCCCGCCCGGCCGCCGCGGCTGGGCGGGAGCGCCCGGCTATCTCTTGGCGTAGTCGTAGAAGCCGCGCCCGCTCTTGCGGCCGTAGCGTCCCGCCTGCACCATCTGCTTGAGCAGCGGCGGCGGCGCGAAGCGCTTCTCGCGGTACTCCTCGAACATGATGTTGGCGATGGAATAGGTCGTGTCGAGACCGACGAAGTCGATCAAGGTGAACGGTCCCATCGGGTAGCCGCAGCCGAGCTTCATCCCTTCGTCGATGTCCTCGATCGAGCCGACGCCCTCCTCGAACGCGCGCACGGCGTCGAGCAGGTACGGCACCAGCAGCCGGTTGACGATGAAGCCCGAGTTGTCCCGGCACGCCACCGGCGTCTTGCCGAGCGCGCGGCAGAGCTCGGTGACCTCGGCGAGGACCCGCTCGTCGGTGAGCAGCGTGCGCACGATCTCGACCAGCTTCATCACCGGCACCGGATTGAAGAAGTGCAGGCCGACGAAGCGCTCCGGTCGCCGGCTCGACATGGCGAGCTGAGTGATGGTCAGCGACGAGGTGTTGGAGGCGAGGATCGCGCCTTCGCCGAGCACGGCGTCGATCGCCGCGTAGACGCGCTTCTTCTCCTCCAGGTTCTCGACGATCGCCTCGATCACCAGGTCGCAGTCGGCGAGGTCGGTGAAGTCGACGGTGCCGGCGAGCCGCTCGAGCGCTGCGTCGCGCGCCGCCGCTTCGAGCTTGCCCTTCTCCACCGCCTTGTCGAGCGAGCCGCGGATGCGGCCCAGCCCCTTCTCGATCAGGACGCGGTCGACCTCGCGCACCACCACGTCGAAGCCCGCCTTTGCCGCCACTTCGGCGATGCCCGCGCCCATCAGGCCGCAGCCCAGAACTCCCACCTTGCGGATTGCCATCGTGTCGTTCCTTTCCTGGAACCGTTCGTCGTCTCTCCGCCGGCCGCCGGGCAGCTCAGCCCTTGCCGCCGTCGTTCGCTTCGCGCAACTCGATCCGGCGCGTCTCGCCGACGCGCTCGATCGCCAGCCGCCAGGCGCCGGGCAGCGGGAACGGCAGGCGATCCGGCCACTCGACGGCTTTGACGCCGGGACCGAGCAGGAGCTCCTCGAAGCCGCTCGCCGCGACCTCCTGCGGCGCCAGCCGGTAGAGGTCGAAGTGCAGCAGGCTCCCGCGCGTCCCGCGATGCTCGCGCACGAGCGTGAAGGTCGGCGACTGCACCTCGCCCGCCGCGACGCCGAGCCCGGCCGCCAGGCCGCGCACGAGGGCCGTCTTGCCGGCCCCGAGCTCGCCGGCGAGCAGCAGCGCACCGTCCGGCACGAGCCGCGACGCCAGCTCGCGTCCGATCGCCTCGGTCTCCTCGACGCTCGCGGAGAGCCAGACCTTCACGGCTCCTCGTCGAGCCGCCGGAAGGCCGCTCCGAGGTCTGCCAGCAGCTCGCCGGCGGCGACCGCCGGAGCGCCGATGCGCGCCGCGGCGATCTCCCCGGCCAAGCCGTGCAAGTGTACCGAAAGGCAGGCGGCGAACTCGGGCGTGTCGCCCTGCGCCAGCCGCGCCGCGACGAGGCCGGTGAGGACGTCGCCGCTGCCGCCCGAGGCCATCGCCGGATGGCCCGTCGCGTTGATCCACGCCTCGCCGTCGGCGGCGGCGATCACCGTGTTGCGCCCCTTGAGCGCGACGACCGCGCCGCTGCGCGACGCCGCCTCCCGCGCCGCCGCCAGGCGGTCGCCCTGGATCTCCGCCACCGGGCGACCGAGCAGACGGGAGAGCTCGCCCGGGTGCGGCGTCAGCACGCTCGGTCCGCGCCGCTCGGCGAGCTCCTCGAGCCGGCCGGCGAAGGCGTTGAGGCCGTCGGCGTCGAGCACCAGGGGCACGCTCGTGGCGCCGACGAAGCGGCGGATCAGATCGTCGGTCTCCTCGTCGCGGCCGAGGCCGGGCCCGACGGCGGCGGCGGTGCGCGTCTCGGCGGCCGCCACCAGCGCGTCGAGCGCCGCCGCCGAGAGCGTGCCGCGAGGCGTCGCCGCGAGCGGCATCGACATCGCTTCCGGACAGCCGGCGGCGAGCGGCGCGGCGAGAGACTCGGGGAGCGCGACGGTGGTCAGCCCGGCGCCGCCGGCGACGGCGGCGCGGGCGGCGAGCACCATCGCCCCGGCCTTGCCCTGCGACCCGGCCACCACCAGGAGGTGGCCGAACGCGCCCTTGTGGGCCCCGGCCTCGCGGCGCGGCAGGGCGCCGCCGAGCTCTCTCGACTCGAGGCGAAAGAGCGCGCCGGCTCCCGCCGAGGGCGCGAAGGGCACGCCGAGGTCGGCGACGACGATCTCGCCGCAGAGGTCGCAGGCGGGATCGAGGACGTGCGCCGGCTTCGGGCCGACGAAGGTCACCGTCAGGTCGGCCGGGAGCACCGGGCCGATCGGCGTCGAGCGGTCGGCGTCGAGCCCGCTCGGCAGGTCGACCGCGAGCGTCGGCCGGCGCCCCGCCAGGCCCGCGACGAGCGCCGCCCAGGGGCCGGCGAGTGGACGCCTCAGGCCGACGCCGAAGAGTGCATCGACGAGCACATCGCAGTCGGCGAGGCGCGCCGGCGCCGCGGCCGAGGCGCGCTCGGCGAGCTCGGGCGTCGCCACGCCGAGCGCGCGCACGATGGCGAGCTGAGTCTCGAACTCCGGCGAGCGGCGGGCGCCGAACGCCGCGGTCGCCACCTCGACGCGGTAGCCGCGCGTCAGCAGCTGACGGGCGACGGCCAAGCCGTCCGCGCCGTTGTTTCCCGGGCCGCAGACGAGGGCGATCCGCTCGGCGCCCGGGAAGGCCGCGGCGAGGGCGTCGGCCACGGCGAGGGCGGCGTTCTCCATCAGCACGAGCCCGGGCACGCCGATCGTCTCGACGGCGTACCGGTCCAGCGCCCGCGCCTCTTCGACGGTCAAGACGCGCAGGGTCAGCCCCTCTCCGGGCCGCTCGCGGCAGGAGCGATCATGACGGAGATTCTAGGCTTACAATGGCCGGGCACGCTCCGCACGGCGCGACGGGGGAACGGCGTCATGGTGCAGCAGTGGGAGTACAAGATCATCAACATCCGGAGCGAGAACTACCGGCTCGATCCCAACGCCGCCACCGAGCTCAACAAGCTCGGCGCCGACGGCTGGGAGCTGGTCGGCCTCACTTCGGTGAACTTCAAGACGGGCGCCACCGACAACATCGCCATGGTGTTCAAGCGCCCGCGCCGAGACGTCGCGCCCGGCTGACCGGCGCGGCGGTCTCTTCGGCCCGGATCAGCGGCCGCGGCCGAGCCGCGGCCAGCTGCGCCGGACCGCCAGGCCGACCACCAGCCCGACCGCGGCGGCGACGATCGGCACCGCCCAGCGCGCGACGCGCGGCGCCCAGCCGACTTCGCTCTCGACGGTGCCGCCCAGCTCCGCGAGACTGCGTTCGAGCCGCGAGCGGCTCTTCTCGATCTCGCTCTTCACTTCTCCTCCTCGCTCTCGTCGTCGGCGGCGACTCGTTGTCGCCACCAGCGGCGGTGATCGTCGAGGTGCCGGCGCACCGTCGCGGCGGGGAGCTCGACCGCGGCCAGCTTGCGTCGAGCGAGCAGCAGCAGCACGACCGTAGCGAGGACGAAGAGCGCGAGCACGGCGCCCACCGCGCCCCACCGCGGCAGGACGAGCGCCAGCAGCTCGACGCCGAAGTAGAGCGTCAGCCCGATCGTCCAGAAGGCGATCGCGGCCGCGGCGCCGAGCAGCGCCAGCGCGCGCACGAGCGCGCGGCCGGAGCGGCTGAGATCCGCGGCGAGCTCGGCGATCTCGGCGCGCACGACGTCGAGAAAGGCCTCGCCGACTTCGCGTACGCGGCGCGCCCACTTTCCGCCGCGCATCATCCGCCGACCTGGATCGTCTTGACCGCGAACGAGGAGACCTGGCCGAGCTCGTCGCGCAAGCCGACTGCCAGGCGCTGGGCGCCGCTGCGCATGAGCAGCGGCACGTCGTAGCGCCAAGTGCCCTTGGCCGCCTCCTCGTAGCTCGCCGACGGCACTTCGATCGGCAGGCGGGCATCCTGCACCTCCGACGTCCCGCCGTTCTCGTCGAGCGCCGCGAAGAAGAGCCGCACGCGCGCCACGTGAAGCTCGCCGCGGGGCACCATCACCAGCTTGCCGATCGGGATGCGCACCGAGATCGGCACCAGGTAGTGCCCGTCCTCGCGGCGCGATTCCGGACCGCGATCGATCGCCAGCCCGAGCGGGTTGCTCTCGATCTCGAAGTGCAGCGCCGACATCACGCCGTCGGCCATGCGGTTCTCGATCGACTTGTCGCGGTAGCCGTCGCGGTGCCGCACCACGTAGTCCTTGTTCTTGGCCTTCACCTCGATGCGGTGGTAGCGCCCGTCGCCGATGCGCACCGGCGCGTAGCCCAGCGAGTAGTAGTTGCGGAAGTCGTCCGCCATCACCACGAGCCCCTTGATCGGGTCGTTGGTGTTGATGATGGCGGTGCCGCCGGTGCGATCGGCCATCATCTGGATCGAGCCCTGGAGATTGGCCCAGTAGATCGAATCGACGAACGCCGAGGCTCCGGGCCGCATCTGCTCGGCGGAGACCGCGGTCGAGATGCGCAGCCCGCCGGCGTCGATGGTGTAGAAAGAGATGCGACTGGCGTTGGCCGACGCGACCAGCTCCTGAAAGCGACGCGTCAGATCCCAATTGCGCGACTCGAGCAGGATGCTGGTCGAATCGCGGAACTTCTCGGCGAGCGCGTTGTAAACGTCCTCGCCGGGCACCAGCTCGAGGCCGTCGGAGAGGTAGAGGATCGCCTTGCGTCCCGGCAGTCCGGCGAGCTGCTCGACCAGGTCGCGCAACGAGCTGACCGAGAACGACAGGTCGTTGTGCAGCGCCTCGACGTAGGTGCGCGCCCGGCCGTAGACGTCGTCGACCCGCTCCGCCTCCTCGATGACGGCGAGGATGTCGCGCCGCTCCGATTCGAGGCGGATCCCGTTGGCCGACAGCTTCTCGAGCTCGAACAGCGCCGAGGCGATGACTCCCGGGTCGCCGGTGAAGGGTCGGCGCAGGTGCGGCTCGCGATCGAAGGTCACCAGCATGATGCGATCGCTCGGCGACAGGCGGTTGCGCAGGAAGTCGCGCAGGCCGACGAAGAGCCGGTTGCGGTTGAAGGGCCGGATGTTCCAGTTGTCGATGTAGACGACGAGGTGGAGGCGCTGGTCCTCGGGCACCGCGGAGGGCTCCGCCCCCGGCGGCAGCGGCGGCGGCTGAGGCGCCGCCTCCGCGCCCGACGTGCCGGGACCGGCGAGCAGCGGTCGGCCCTCGTCGACGGCGTAGAAGTTGGTGATTTGGATCGGCTTGCCGTCCTCGAAGAGCTCGAAATCATCCGCCGTCAGCCCGCGGATTCGATTGCCGCGCCTGTCGGTGACGAAGACGTCGACGTTGACGACGCTGACGTCGATGGCCTCGAAGAACTGCCCCTCGACCGACTCCTCGCCGGCGGGAGGCGTTCCGGCGTCCTGCGAACGCGCCGGCGGCGCCGCCCCGGTGGCGAGGGCGGCCGCCGTCAGCGCGGCGACTGCGAAGGCGCTGGCTCTCGTGCGCAACGGATTCTCCCGGTTCTTCTCAGGGCGTCACCTCGGCCGTCGCCGACCACAGGTTCCCCGTCACCGGATCGTACACCGCGACGACGATGCGGTTGCGGACGCGCCGCAGCTCGAGTTGAGTCATGTAGCGGGTCCCCGCCGGCGGCGGGCGGTCGGCGCCGACGACGACGTGCATCGGCACCATCGGGATCTCCGACCTCCCGCCGCGGTCGTCGACGGCGGCGACGCGCAGCTCGAGCTCCGCCACCGCCCCGTCGGCACCGCTGAGCAGAGTCAGCTCCGCGGTGGGGAGCTCGATCGCGATCGGTACGCGCATCAGCCGCGACGAGGGAAACGTCGGCCGCCCGACCTCGAGGGCGAGGGGAAGGACGCCCGGCCCGCTGCCGAAGAGCAGGACGCTCTCGACCGCGGCCGTCACCTCTCGCGAGCGCGAGAAATCGGCGTATCCGGTGCGGGTGCGCGAGCGCACGCCGTCGCGCAGCACAAGGACCGCCACCGCGTGCCGTCCGTCGTCGCCGAGCCACGAGGGGATGAAGCCGATCCAGTAGTAGGTGCGCGTCGCCGCCTCGGCGGCGGCCAGCGCCTGCAGGCGGCGGGAGTCGAGCAGCGCCGCTCCGCCGGTCTCCGCGGCGATGCGCTGCAGCGTGTACTGCTCGTTGTTCTCGCGCAGGAAGGCGGTGAAGCGCTCGCCCTGCGGCGGGATCGTGTCGAGATCTGCGTCGGCGAGCGACTCCCCGCCCATGCCCGGGACGTCGACGGCGAAGACGGTGTAGCCGACCTGATTGGCGGTGTCGGCGATCGCTCCGTAGAGCGCCTCTCCCCGCTTGATGCCGGGCTCGTTCACCACCCGGCCGAAGGCGTTGGAGACGAACTCGCCGATGTCGTAGGGCCAGCCGCCGGAGAGCATCAGCAGCACCTTGCGCCCCGGCGGATTGGCGAAGCCGCGCAGCGCCGCCGTCACCGCCGAGACCACGTTGTCGAGCTGCTGCTCCACCATCTCGGCGTAGAAGCGCTCGGAGACATCGAGCCGGGTGTCGAGCCGCGACAGTCGGTTGGCGCCGGGAAAGGCCCGCGCCGCTGTGCGGTCGTTGCGCAGCGAGCGGCGCTCGGCCAGACGCCGCAGCCCGTGGGCCGCTCGGCCAATCGCCTGGCGCAGAGCGCGCTCGAGCTGGCGCGACGAATTCGTCCAGCTCGTCAGCATGGCGAGCTGCTCGCCGTCGAAGGCGACGATCGCCATTCGGTCCTCGGGCCTTAGACGCCCGACGTCGCCGCGCAGCGCCTCGAGGACGCGATTGCGGTCGCGAGCGAGCGGGAAGAAGTCGTCGACGAAGACGAGATAGCTGGTGCCCACCGGCTCCCCCGGCACCAGATCCGGCACTTCCGCCACGGGCGCGCCGGTCGCCTCCGGCGGCGCGACGGCGATGCCGGAACGGATCTCGGTGAAGTAGCGGATCGGCACCCGCTCGCCGTCGACGGTGAGCTCGAAGTCGCCCGGCGCCAGCCCGGTGACCGGGAACCCATCGCGGTCGGTGACCTCGACCTCGAGATTCACCACCCGGACCTCGACCGTTTCGCCGAAGATCGGCGTCTGGGCGACGGCCGGCGCCGGCACGGACGCCGCCAGCGCCGCCGCTGCCGCCAGCGCTCGCCGGTAAGCCTGGGACATCACCGCGCTCCTCCTCGGGCGGCGACCGCCGCCCTCCCCCTGCGGCCGCAACTCCGTTTCGCGGACCTCGCTAGATCGTGCGGCCGGCCGCGGCCGCCTCCTCTCCCCGGCACGCGAGCCGATGGGCGACGATCCGTCGGCCGTGGTCGCGGGAGTTCTCGATGAAGATCTGATGCGTCGCGCTGCCCGCCTGCACCGTGCCGGCGACATAGAGCCCGGGCACGTCGGTCTCGCAAGTCTGCGGATCGAACCGGGGTACCAGGGTCGCCCCGTCGACGGCGACGCCGGCGGCGGCGAGCAGCGCCGTCTCCGGCCGGTAGCCGATCAGCACGTAGGCGGCGTCGGCAGGGATCGCCTCGTTGCCGGCCGCCGACTCGACGAGCGCCTCGCAGTTGCGGAAGCCGACGACCCGCGCGCCGAAGCGCGCCGAGATCGACCCCTCCTCGATGCGGTTCTCGACGTCCGGCTTGAGCCAGTACTTGATCGTCGGCTTGAGGGCGGCGTTTCGGCAGACGATCGTCACCGCGGCACCGTGGCGCCAGAGGTCGAGCGCCGCCTCCGCCGCCGAGTTGCCGCCGCCGACCACCACCACTCTCTCGCCGAAGTGCCCCCACGGCTCGCGGTAGCGCGCGCGCACCCACGGAAGCTCCTCGCCCGGCACCTCCAGCCGTCGCGGCCAGCTGAAGTAGCCGGTGGCGACGACCACGGCCGGCGCGAAGCGCAAGGTCTCGCCGGCGCGCCCGCGGCTGCGCACGCGGAAGCCCCCCGCCACCGGCTCGATCGCCTTCGTCTCCTCGTGCAGCGCGAGCGGCAGGTCGAAGCGCGAGGCCACCGCCTGATAGTAGGCGATCGCCTGGCGGCGGTTCGGCTTCTCCTCGGGAATGGCGAACGGCACGCCGGCGATCTCGAGCCGGTCGCGCGTGGTGAAGAAGACCAGCTCGGCGGGATAGTCGACGAGCGAGGCGACGAGCGGGCCGCGATCGACGAGCAGCGGCTCGAGACCCGCCTGCCGCGCTTCGGCGCCGACCGAGATGCCGGTCGGCCCCGCGCCGATCACGATCAGGTCCGTCTCACGGTTCATGCGAATCGCCCCTCCCGCCTCACCGTCCAGAGAAAATCGACCGGCCCGCTGCCGCGACCGATCGGCTCGGCCTCGCTCAGCGCCACGCTCAGCCACGCGATGGCGCCGCGGCAGGCGTCGACGAGCGGCTCGCCGCGCCCGAGGCGCACGGCGATGGCGGAGGAGAGCGCGCAGCCCGTGCCGTGCCCGGCGCGCGTCGGGAGGCGCGGGTGCGCCACCTCCTCGATGCGCCCATCGTGCCACAGCAGGTCGACGATTTCCTCCCCCGGCGCGTGGCCGCCCTTGAGCAGCAGGGCGGCGCCGCTCTGCCGGCCGAGCTCGGCGGCGAGCGCGCGCCGCTCGGCGAGCGTCGAGGTCACCCGGCCGGCGAGGCGCTCCGCCTCGGGCAGATTGGGGGTCACCACGGTGGCGAGCGGCAGCAGGCGCTCGCGCAGCGTCTCGACCGCGTCGTCGGCGAGCAGCGGGTCGCCGCTCGCCGCCATCATCACCGGATCGACGACCAGCGGCGGGCCGCTCCAGGCCCGCAGGCGGTCGGCGACCGCGGCGACGATGGCGGCGTCGGCGAGCATGCCGACCTTGACGGCGTCGGGCGGGATGTCCTCGCACACGGCGTCGATCTGCGCGGCGACGAAGTCGGCCGGAGCGCGGTGAACCGCCCGCACGCCGACGGTGTTCTGCGCGGTGAGCGCGGTGACGGCGCTCATTCCGAACGCCCCGTGCGCCGTGAAGGTCTTGAGGTCGGCCTGGATTCCCGCGCCACCGCCGGAATCCGAGCCCGCGATGGTGAGGATTCGCGGGCTGCGGCGGGTCATCCCCCGCCCTCGGCCGCGGCCCTCGCGCGCCGGCGCCAGAGGACGATCGCGGCGACGAGGACAGCGGTACTGATCGCCTGGGCGAGAGTGAAGGGGCCGAGGAAGCGATCGTCCTTGGCGCGCAGGAGCTCGACCAGGAAGCGCTCCACGGCGAGCAAGGCGAAGATCGGCAGCGCCACCTGCCCCGGCCAGCGCCGGCTCCTCAGCAGGCGCAGGCCGACGAGCCAGATGGCGAGCGCCGCGGCCGTCTCGTAGAGCTGCGTCGGATGCACGCGCAGCAGCGTCGCCCCGGGCACGTCGGCCGGAATGGCGAGGCCGAACTCGCTGCGCAGGTGCCAGGCAGTTGTGGGCGGCAAGCCGTTTTCGAAGGCGATGCCCCACGGCAGGTCGGTCGGCCGGCCATAGTCGTCGCCGACCAGGAAGCAGCCGATGCGGCCGATGCCGTAGCCCAGCGCGAGCGCCGGCGTCGCGGCGTCGAGCGTGTCCCAGACCGCCATGCGGCGGCGCCGCATCGTCCACACCACCGCCGCCGTGCCGACCAGGAAGCCGCCGTACCAGACGAGGCCGTAGCGCTCGAGCAAGAGCTTGGGATCGCCGTGCAGGATGGCGTAGTAGATCTTGGCGCCGAGAATGCCGCCGAGGCCGCCGGCCACCACCAGCGAGCTCGCCGCGTCGGCGTCGCCCGCGCCGAGTCGCTCGAGCCCGCGCGCCAGCTGCGCGTAAGCGGCGAAGAAGGCCGCGACGAGCAGGATGCCGAACGGACTGATGGCGATCGGTCCGACGCGGAAAAGCTCCTGGATCATTCGAAATCATCTTAACATCGAGCCGATGACCGATCCGCTCGCGGTCGCGCGCTCCCCGGCGCATCCCCGGGGGCAGAAGCAGCGCCTCGTCCTGCGCCTGCTGCGGCGGCCCGAGGAGCGCCCGGCGCGGCGCCTGCTCGCACGCATGCACCCGGCCGACCTGGCGGGCTACGTGCCGCTGCTCACTCCGGCCGAGGTCTCGCGCCTCTGGCAAGTCCTCTTCGAGCTGCGGCGCGGCGCGCGCACATTGCGCGAGCTCGACGCCGAGTCGCTCGAGCGCGTGCTCGGTCTGCTCACCGACGAGCAGCTCGCCGTCACCCTGCGGCGGCTCGCCTCGCACGATGCCGCCGATCTCGTCGAGGCCCTCGACGCCGACCGCCGCGACGCCGTGCTCGCCCTGCTCGAGGCGGGCTTCGCCACCCAGATCCACAACCTCATGCGTTACGGCCCGCAGACCGCGGGCGGGCTCATGGACCCGGACGTGCCGCGCTTCTTCGCCGACGAGACAGTCGCCAAGACCCTCGAGCGCGTGCGCGCGCTCGCCGAGGGCCGCAGGCTCTTCTACCTCTACGTCGTCGACGATCGCTCCCACCTGCTCGGCATCGTCTCGCTCTGGCAGCTCGTCTCGGCCAACGTCGACCGCCAACTGCGCGACATCCTCTCCGACGAGGTGGTGACCGTGCGCGCCGACACGCCGGAGGAGGAGGTGGCACGCGTCTTCTCGCGCTACGACCTGCTGATGGTACCGGTGGTCGACGAGGACGGGCGCCTGGCCGGCGCGATCAGCGTCGACGACGTGCTCGACGTCGTCGAGGAGAGCGCCACCGAGGACCTCTATCGTCTCGCCAACCTCGACCTGCACGAGGGCATCGCCACCGCGCCGCTGCGCTCGGTGCGCCTGCGGCTGCCGTGGCTGCTCGTCAACCTCGGCACCGCATTCCTGGCCGCGGGCGTCGTCTCGCTCTTCCAGGCGGCGATTGCCAAGTACGTCATCCTCGCCGTCTTCATGCCGATCGTCGCCGGCATGGGCGGCAACGCCGGAGCGCAGACGCTGACCGTGCTGGTGCGCGGCATGGCGCTCGGCGAGATGGACCTGCGGCGGCCGGGCGCGGTGCTCGGCCGACAGACCGCCATCGGGCTGCTCAACGGTCTCCTCACCGGCGCCGTGCTGGCGCTGGTCGCGCTCGCCTGGGAGCGCAACCCGATCCTCGCCGCGGTGCTGGCGTTCGCCGAGACCGTGAACCTCACCGTCGCCGGCTTCGCCGGCGCCGCCGTGCCCCTCGCCCTGCGCCGCTTGGGCCTCGACCCCGCCCTCGGCAGCTCGATCTTCGTCACCACCGCCACCGACGTCGGCGGCTTCCTGGCCTTCCTCGGCACCGCCACGCTCCTGCTCGAGACCTTGCAGCGGTGAGGGCGATCGCGGCGGCGCCTCCGCCCGGGCTGCGCCGGCCGGCCGCCGCCGACATCGCCGCCCTGCGCGCCGCCCTCGGGGACGA
Source organism: Thermoanaerobaculia bacterium (assembly GCA_036397015.1). Taxonomy (GTDB): domain Bacteria; phylum Acidobacteriota; class Thermoanaerobaculia; order Multivoradales; family JAGPDF01; genus JACTMI01. Next base: position 1,246 of record DASWJT010000073.1, on the reverse strand, counting down.
CTCGGTCGTCACCGAGCCCGACGCGCTGGCTCGCTTCGAGCACGACGAGACGGAAGCGCTGCGCTTCGCCGCCGACGTCGCCGTGCTGCCGAGCAACGTCGAGCAGGTGCAGGCGGCGCTGCGCATCGCCGCCGCGGCGCGCCTGGCCGTGGTGCCGCGCGGCGCCGGCACCGGACTCTCGGGCGGCGCCCTGCCGGTCCACGGCGGCGTCGTGCTCGCGCTCGAGCGCCTCGACCGCATCCGCGCGCTCGACCGACGCGATCTCGTCGCCGAGGTCGAGGCGGGCGTGACGACGGCCGAGCTGCAGCGCCGCGCCGAGGAGGCCGGGCTCTTCTACCCGCCGGACCCCGCCAGCAAGGAGACCTGCCTCGTCGGCGGCAATGTCGCCGAGGACTCGGCCGGCCCGCGCTCGTGCAAGTACGGCTCGACGCGCAAGTGGGTGCTCGGCCTCGAGGTCGTGCTCGCCGACGGCACGCTGCTCGCGACCGGCAGCCGCTGCCGCAAGGACGCCACCGGCTACGACCTCACCCAGCTGCTCGTCGGCTCGGAGGGCACGCTCGCCGTGATCACCGCCGCCACCCTGCGCCTCGCCGCGCTGCCGCGCGCCACGCTCACCGCGCTGGTTCCGTTCGGCGACCTGCGCGCCGCCGCGGCCGCCGTCGAGCGCCTCTTCGCCGCCGGGATCGACCCGGCCGCCTGCGAGCTGCTCGAGCGCGCGGCGCTCGCCGCCGTGGCCCGCGTCGCGCCGCTGCCCGCGGGCCTGGCCGACGCACAGGCGTCGCTCCTCGTCGAGCTCGACGGCGACGCGCCCGACGCGCTGCTCGAGCGCGCCGGGCGCCTGGCCGCTCTCACCGCCGCGGCCGGCGGCGGCGAGCTGCTCGTCGCCGACGACGCGGCCGGCCAGCGGCGGCTCTGGCAGGTGCGCAGCCGAGTGGGCGAGGCGGTCAAGGCGCTCTCCGCGTACAAGGAATGCGACACGGTGGTGCCGCGATCGCGGCTCGCCGACCTGGTCGAGGCGGCGCGCTCGTGCGCCGCCCGGCAGGGTCTCGAGGCGATCATCTACGGCCACGCCGGCGACGGCAACCTGCACGTCAATCTCCTGCGCGGCGACCTCGACGAGGAAGCCTGGCGGACGCGCCGCGACGCCGCCGAGGACGAGCTCTTCCGCCGCGTCGTCGACCTCGGCGGGCGCCTCTCGGGCGAGCACGGCATCGGCTGGGTGCAGCGGCGCCACCTGCCCCTCGCC
>DASWJT010000072.1:0-21917 GCA_036397015.1 Thermoanaerobaculia bacterium | reverse complement strand
AGCGCCGCGAGGCGCGCGGTGACCTCCTCGGCCTCCCGCCGCCGGCCCGCCCGGCCGTAGCCGTAGCCGAGAAACGCCAGCGTGTCCGGGCTCTCGCCCGAGAGCTCGTAGGCGAGCTGGAACTCCGGCAAGGCCTCCGCGAAACGACCTCGGAGGGTGTGGGCGAACCCGAGCCGATAGCGGGCGAGCGGAAAGTTCGGCTCGAAAGCCAGCACTCGCTCGGTTTCCGTAGCCGCTTCTTCGTGACGATCGGCGAGATGGTGGATCCAGGAGAGGCCGGTTCCCATCAGCGGGGATACCGGATCGAGCTCCCGCGCTCTCTGCGCCGAAGCGAGCGCCTCCTCCTTCCGGTTCTGCGAGGCGAAGAAGGCGGCGCGCCAGAAGTGGGCGATCGAGAGTCCGGGGTTGAGCTCGACGGCGCGGGCGAAGCCGCGCTCGGCCGCCGCCCAGCCCCAGTCGCCGAGCATGACCGCATAGGCCAGGGCGGCGTGAGCCTCGGCCTGGGCGCCGTCGAGCGCCAGCGCTCGCCGCGCGGAGTCCTTGGCGCGCGCGATGGAGACCGCGGGCGGCTCGTCGCCGCCGATGCCCTGTGCGGAGATGATGACCCTGCAGAGCGCGATGCCCGCCCAGGCCTCCGCCAGGCCGGGATCGACGGCGAGCGCCTGCTCGAAGGCGGTGATCGCCTGCGCCAGGCTCTCCGCCGTCCGGCGGTTCCAGAGGTAGCGGCCGCGCAGCAGGAGCTCGTGCGCCGCCGGGTCGACGCTGCGCGCCGCGGCGAGGCGCCGGCTCTCCTCGGGGGTGAGTCGCGCCTGGATCTCGCCTGCGACGGCGCGCGCGACCTCGGCCTGCAGCGCCAGCACGCCGCGCCGCGGTCGGTCGAATCTCCCCGCCCAGAGGGTCTCGTCGCGCTCGGCGTCGACGAGCTTGACGTTGATGCGCATCTGCTCGGCGTCAACGAGCACCGAGCCCTCGAGCACGCCGCGCACGCCGAGCTCGCGCGCGATCTCGGGCAGCGGGCGGCTCGCCCCCTTGAAGCGCATCACCGAGGTACGCGAGATCACCTTGAGCGCGCCGATCGCGGAGAGGTCGTGAATGAGCGCTTCGGTCAGGCCGTCGACGAAATACTCCTGCGCCGGGTCGCCGCTCAGGTTGGCGAGCGGCAGGACGGCGAGCGAATCGATGCGCGGCACGGCCTCGCCGGCGCTTCTCGCGCTCCGCCTGGAAACGACGAGGACGACCGCAGTGGCGACGACGGCGGCGGCGATCACGGCGCCGAGGAGGAGGGCGCGGCGCTTGCCCGGTGGTGCCGAGGCCGCGGCGTTCGCCGCCTCGCTCGCCGCCGCGGCGACGTCGCGCGCGAGCCGCTCGAGGTCGCCTTGCAGCTCGCGGGCGCTCGCGTAGCGCGCCGCCGGGCTCTTCTCCAGGCAGCGGGCGACGATCTCGTCGAGCCGTCGCGGCAGCCGTGGGCGGGCGTCGGTCGGCGGCGTCGGTACGTCGCGCAAGATGGCGCTCGCCAGCGAGGGCAGGTCGTCGCCGCGGAACGGTCGGCGTCCGGTGAGCAGCTCGTAGAAGGTGGCGCCGAGGGCGAAGACGTCCGAGCGCGCGTCGGCCGGCTGGCCGAGCACCTGCTCCGGGCTCATGTAGGGGGCGGTGCCGACCAGCGTCCCCTCGCGCGTCAGCACCTCGGTGGGGAGCTCGTGGCTGCGGTGGTCCTCGACGGCGGTTGGCCGCTGCGCGAGGCCGAAGTCGAGGATCTTCACCCTGCCGTCGGTCCGCAGCATGATGTTGCCCGGCTTGAGATCGCGATGGACGACGCCGCGGGCGTGAGCGGCGGCGATCGCCTCGGAGATCTCGATCGCCAGGGGCAGGAATTGCTCGAGCGGCAGACCCTCGGGGGCGACGCGCCGGTCGAGCGGCTCGCCCTCGACCAGCTCCATGGCGATTACTCGCATGCCCAGCGCCTCCTCGACCGAGTGGACGCGGACGATGCCGGGGTGATCGAGGGCGGCGAGGATGCGCGCCTCGCGCGAGAAGCGCGCCAGCCGGTCGGCGTCGGCGGCGACCTCCGCCGGCAGCACCTTGAGCGCCACCTCGCGCTCCAGCCGGTTGTCCCAGGCCCGATAGACCTCGCCCATCCCGCCCGCGCCGAGCGCGGCGAGAACTTCGAATGGCCCGACCCGGTCGCCCGGCCGCAGCGTGGTGGTCACCGTGGCGCCGATGCTACTCGACCGGTGCCCGCCCTCCGGCGCAGCCCTTCCGCTCGCCGCCGCTACCAGCGCAGGCCGACGTTCAGGGTGACGGTCTCGATCTCGAGGTCGACGTTCTTGTTGAACTTCTCGCGCCGTTCGAGGACTTCCTCCGGGGTCTGGTCCTTGGCTTCGGAGAGGGCGTCGACCACGACGCGCCGGTATTCGCCGCCGACCAGGAGCTTGAGGCGCGGGTTGAGCGGGTGCTCGTAGAAGAGCCGCAGGTCGTAACCCTCGAAATCGAGGTCGATGTCCTTCTCGTTGCGCGAGCTGACGCCGAGATCGCTGGTCGAAGCGGAGACGTCGACGAAGACGTAGCTGCCCTGCAGCGTCAGCCGCGACTGCTCGCCGATGCGGAAGAGCAGCTCGCCGCCGAGGCCGATTTCCGGCGCCAACGCGGCCGCCTCGCCCTCGGAGGTGCCGCCGATGACGTAGAGCCGCGGCGGATTCTCGTACTCCTGCACCCCCTGCGCCGGCCCGGCGTCGATGTCGAACTGGCCGGCGAGCGTGTAGAGGCCGAGGACGATCCAGGGCACGAACTGAACGTCGCCGCCGGGATGGAGCGTCACCGGCGTGATCGCGGCGCGAAAATCGGCCGTGAGCAGGTCGATGTCGGAGCTGTAGGCGGTGCCGGCGGGCACCCTCTGGTAGTTGTACTCGACACCGGCGAAGCGGACGTCCTTGACGCCGATGAAGAGGTCGCGCGGCGCGACGCCGTCGGCGCTCGCCTCCATGTAGGTCGCGTTGACGAAGAGCGTCACCCACTTCCACTGATGCTCGAACGACATCCCGAAGGTCGACTCGCTCTCGGAGAGGCCGAGCTCGTCGAAGGTGAACGACTCCGGAGCCTCGGTCGTGATCTCGTCGCGAACCTCGTTGAGGGGCCGCTCGGTCTCTTGCACGCCGCCTTCGATCGGCGAGGCGTCGCCCAGATTGACGGTCCAGCGTGTGCGGAAGCCCTCCTCGACGATGCGGCCGGCGACCGCGGCGTCGACGGACGGCGCCGCGACGAGGGCGAGAGCGAGCGCGGCGGCGGAGCGGGCGAGCCTGTTGCGGACCATTCCTCCTCCTTGGTCGATAGGGTGCCGGCGCCGAGTCTCTGGTCATCGGCGGCCGGCGCCAATGCAGTGCGCCATAGCGAATTCGCGCCCGTCGCGTCCGCCCCCTCCGCGGCGCGATTCGGTAGATTGGGGCGCGAATCCGGGATCCCGACGCGAGGAGAGCCATGTCGATCGAAACCGTCCTGCGCAGCATCGCCCTGCTGACCGTCGTCGCCGGCGCGGCGCTCGCCGCCCCGCCTCCCGACGCCGCGGCGCGCTTCGCCGACCTCGTCGACCGCGAGTGGCAGTGGCGGCTGCGCGAGTTCCCGACCTTCGCCACCGCGGTCGGGGTCAACGACTACAACGACCGGCTGGACGACGCCTCGCTCGCCGCCGCCGCGCGCCGCGACGGGGAGACCGCCGCCTTCCTCGCCGAGCTCGAGGCGATCGACCGCGCCGCGCTCGCCGCGGCCGACCGGCTCGACTACGACATCTTCCGCCGCCAGCTCGAGGAGCGGCGCGACTCGTTCCGCTTCGGCGACCACCTGCTGACCCTGAACGCCGACTCCGGCTTCCACACCGGCTTCTCGCTGCTGCACATGGGCACGCCGTTCTCGACGCCGCAGGATTACGAGAACTACCTCTCCCGGCTGGCGGCGTTTCCGGCCTGGCTCGACGCCCACGTCGAGCGCATGCGCGAGGGCCTGCGCCGCGGCATGACGATCCCCAAGGCGACGCTGGCCGGCATCGAGACGTCGATCCGCCCGCTGGTCGACGCGGCGCCGGAGGCGCACCCGGTCTACGCGCCGTTCACCCGCTTCCCGGCGACCTTCGCGGCGGTGACGCGCGAGCGGCTCTCGGCGCGCGGCCGCGAGGTGGTGGCGACGGCGATCGTCCCCGGCTACGCGCGCTTCCTCGACTTCGTGACCGGCGAGTACGTGCCGGGATGCCGCGAGACGCTGGCGGCGACCGACCTGCCCGGCGGCGAGGCGTACTACCGCTTCCAGATCCGCAGCTACACGACGCTCGACATGGAGCCGCGCGCGATCCACGAGCTCGGCCTGCGCGAGGTGGCGGCGATCCGCGCCGAGATGGAGAAAATTGTCGCCGCGACCGGCTTCGCCGGCAGCTTCGACGAGTTCCTCCGTTTCCTGCGCACCGATGCGCGCTTCTACGCCACGACGCCGGAGCAGCTCTTGAAGGAGGCGGCGTGGATCGCCAAGCGCATGGACGCCAAGCTGCCGAGCCTCTTCGGCCGCCTGCCGCGCCAGCCCTACGGCGTCATGGCGGTGCCGGCGCAGCTGGCGCCCAAGTACACTTCGGGGCGCTACTCGGGCTCGCCCAAGGATTCGACCGAGCCGGGCTGGTACTGGGTCAACACCTTCGCGCTCGACAAGCGCCCGCTCTACAACCTCGAGGCGCTGACGCTGCACGAAGCAGTGCCCGGGCACCATCTGCAGGGCGCCCTCGCCGAGGAGGCCGAGAGCGTGCGCCCGTTCCGCCGCTACGACTACATCTCGGCCTTCGGCGAGGGCTGGGGGCTCTACTCCGAGTACCTCGGCAACGAGGCCGGCTTCTACACCGATTCCTACAGCAAGTTCGGCTATCTCGGCTACCAGGCGTGGCGGGCCTGCCGGCTGGTCATCGACACCGGGATTCACGCCTTCGGCTGGAGTCGCGAGCGCGCGATCGACTATCTCGCCGCCAACACCTCGCTGCCGCTGCACGAGGCGACGACCGAGATCGACCGCTACATCTCGTGGCCGGGCCAGGCGCTGTCGTACTACCTGGGCTACCTCGAGATCCGCGAGCTCCGGCGCCGCGCCGAGGCGACGCTCGGCGAGCGCTTCGACGTGCGCGGCTTCCACGACGCGGTGCTCGAGCAGGGCGCGCTGCCGCTGCCGATGCTGCGCGAGCACATCGAGGCCTGGATCGCCGAACGGGAGCGCGGCGGGTCGTGAACGATCCGGTGCGCGTCGCCTCGATCCAGTACTTCATCCGCCCGGTGCGCTCGTTCGACGAGTTCGCTGCGCAAGTCTCGGCGCTGGTCGACACCGCTGCCGACTACAACGCCAGGCTGGTGGTCTTTCCGGAGTACTTCACGGTGCAGCTTCTGACCCTCGGCGACCGCGACAAGCCGATCCGCGAGGCCGTCCGCGACCTCGCCGACCAGGTGCCGACGTTTCTCGAGCTGATGTCGGGGCTGGCGCGCGAGCACGGCGCTTACATCGTCGCCGGCTCGATTCCGGGGCGCGGGGACAACGGCGAGCTGCACAACGATTGCTACGTCGTCGGGCCGAGCGGCAGGAACGGCCGTCAGGGCAAGCTCCACATGACGCGCTGGGAGAGCGAGGAGTGGTTCGTCTCGCCGCGTCGCGGTCTGCACCTCTTCGAGACCGACTTCGGCAAGCTGGCGGTGGCGATCTGCTACGACGTCGAGTTTCCCGAGATCGCCCGCGCCGCCGGCCGCAGCGGCTGCGACGTCCTGGTGGTGCCGAGTTGCACCGACGATCGCCAGGGCTTCCTGCGCGTGCGCTACTGCGCCCAGGCGAGGGCGATCGAGAATCAGATGTACGTCGTTCAGGCGTGCACCGTCGGCTCGCTGCCGATGGTGCCGGCGGTGTCGCTCAACTACGGCCAGGCCTCGATCCTGACGCCGAGCGATTTCCGCTTCTCGCGCGACGGCATCCTCGCCGAGGGGCAGATCAACTCGGAGATGATGGTGCTCGGCGACCTCGACCTCGACGCGCTGCGCCTTTCGCGCGAGCGCGGCACGGTGTTGCCGCTGCGCGATAGCCGGTCGACCGCCGAGGTGCTCGCCGGCCTCGAGGAGGAGCGCCTCTGATCCTCCAGGTGAAACGCGACCTCGAGCTGCGCAATTTGCGCCGCGATGATTTTCCGGGCGTCATCGCGCTCTGCGAGCGCGTCTATCCGGGAACCGCGCCGTGGAAGCTCGAGCAGCTCGAGAGTCACCTCGCCGTCTTTCCCGAGGGTCAGTTCGTGGTCGTCTCGCGCGACGACGGGCGCGTCGTCGGCATGTCCTCGTCGATCATCGTGCACTGGGACGATTACGCATTCGACGCCGACTGGCGCGAATGGACCGCCGGCGGCTACTTCACGAATCACGATCCGCAGGGCGGTCGCACGCTCTACGGCGCCGAGGTGATGGTCGATCCGAAGCTGCAGCGGCGCGGCATCGGCAAGTGGCTGTATGCCGCGCGGCGCGACCTGGTGAAGCGCCTCGGCCTGCTGCGCATCCGCGCCGGCGCTCGGCTGCGCGGCTACCATCGCGACGCGGAGCGCATGTCGCCCGAGGCGTACGTGCAGGCGGTGGTGCGCGGCGAGCTGCGCGATCCGACTCTCAGCTTCCAGCTGCGCGAGGACTTCGAGGTGCTCGCCGTGGTGCACTCCTACCTGCGCAACGACCCGGAGAGCTGCGGCTACGCGGCGGTGATCGAGTGGCTCAATCCGGAGATCGCCCGGCCGGAGGACTCCGCCGACCGCGACCGCCGCTTCGCCCGGCTGCTGCCGTCGTGAGCCGCCTGCGCGCTCGCTACGAGCTGCGCCTCGCCACCGGCGAAAGCGCCGAAGCGCGCGCGCTCGACCTGGCGCGCGAGCAGACGGTGGAGCTGCCGGCCGGCGTCGCCGCCGCCGAGCGCGAGGCGGCGTCGGTGGGCGTCGTCGAATCCGTCGCCGAGGTCGCGCCGGGAGTGCACGCGGCGACGATCGCCTATCCGCTCGCCGCCCTCGGCGACGCCGACCTCCTGCAGCTCGTCAACGTGCTGTGGGGCAACGTCTCGCTGCAGCGCGACGCGCGACTGCTGGCGGTGGAGTGGCCGCGCGAGCTGCTCGCCCGCTTCCTGGGTCCGGCTCTCGGCGTCGCCGGTCTGCGCGCGCTCTGCGGAGTCGAGCGCCGACCGCTCACCGCCACCGCGCTCAAGCCGCTCGGGCTCGCGCCGCGCGAGCTCGCCCGGCTCGCCGGCGAGTGCGCGCGCGGCGGAATCGATCTCGTCAAGGACGACCACGGCCTCGCCGATCAGGAGTGGGCGCCGTTCCGCGAGCGCGTGCTGGCGGTCGCCGGCGAGATCGCCCGCGCCAACCGCGCCACGGGCGGCCGTACCCTCTACGTCCCCAACCTGACCGGACCGGTCGATCGCCTGGAGGAGCGTCTCGAGACGCTGCGCGAGGCCGGCGTCCGCGCGGCGCTCGTCGCGCCGCTCCTCGTCGGCCTCGACGCCGTGCGCGCGCTGGCGGCGGCCTCCGGCCTGGCGCTCGTGGCGCACCCGGCCTTTGCCGGCTCGCTCGCGGGCGGGACGAGCGGCCTGGCGCTCGAGCTCCTCTTCGGCGATCTCTTCCGCCTCGCCGGTGCCGACGCGGTGGTCTTCCCCAACGCCGGAGGCCGCTTTCCGTTCGGCTATGACGACTGCCGGCGGATCGCGGGGCGCCTCGCCGCCCCGCTCGGCGAGCTCGCTCCGAGCTTCCTGATGCTGGGCGGCGGCATCGACGCCGCCCGGCTCGCGGCGTGGATCCCGCGCTACTCGGCCGACACCATCTGGCTCGTCGGCGGCAGCCTCTACGCGCGCGCCGACCTGCGCTCCGCGGCGCGCGAGATGGCCGAGCTCGTGCGCCGGGTGGCGCCGTGGCCGGTCGAGGCGACGGCGTGAGATCGCGGATCGTGCGCGGCGAGGGCCGGCGTTGGCCGGGCGTCCCGGTCAGCTGCTACAAGCAGGACGCGGCGAGCTTCTGCGAGGTCAACCGGCGCACGCTGCTGGGCCGCGAAGCGGGCGACGAGCTCGCCTTCGAGGTGCGCTATTTCGAAGTCCTGCCGGGTGGCTGGACGACCTTCGAGCACCACGAGCACCCGCACGCGGTGATCGTCATGGCCGGCCGCGGCGAGGCCCGCCTGGGCGGCGAGCGCCACCCGATCGCGCCGTTCGACGTCGTCTACGTCGCTCCGGGCGAGGCGCACCAGTTCCGCGCCGCCGACGACGAGCGGCTCGGCATCCTCTGCGTCGTCGACGCCGAGCGCGACCGGCCGGTGCCGCTCGACGAGGGTTGAGCGGCGCACGAGCTCACTCGAGGATCCGCTCGACCTCGGCGAGCGCGCGCGGGTCGTTCGACCCTTCCTACGGCGCGCCCGGGGGCAGGTTAGCCGCCGGCCGCGCCGCCCGCCACCCGCCGGGGCGGGCGCCGCGGCCGCCCGCGAGCGTCTGGCCGGCGCCGCCCGAGAGGCGTCAACTGATGGACGGCCTCGCCGAAGAGGCCGCGGAGGATCCCATGCGTACACGACTCGCGTTCGCGCTTCTCGTTCCCCTGGTCGCCGGCTGCCTGGCGGCGGCCTGGGCCGCCGCTCCCGAAACCGCTCCGGCGCCGGAGCCCTCCCGGCTGCTGGTCGACGAGCACCCCTTCGAAGCCGCGGCGAAGGCGCCGCCGCGGATCGTGCTGGCGCCGATCGCGCGCGTGGACCGCATCGACGGCGCGCTCCTCTACGGCGCCTACTGCGCGCAGTGCCACGGCGAGCAGGGCCGCGCCGACGGTCCGCTCGCCGCCCACCTCGGCGTGGCGGTGCCCGACCTCACGGGGCTCGCCGACGAGCGCGGAGCGTTCGATCGCCGCGCCGTGCGCGCCGCCGTCGCGCGTCGCGCCATGGTCCCGCACGCCGACGCCGAGCCGTGGCGCGACGTGCTCGCCGACAGCTACGGCGACCGCACGGCGGAGCGGATGCTGAACGCTCTCGTGCGGTACGTCGAGACGCTGCAGACGCCGCGCTGAGCGGCGAGGGCGTCAGGCCGGGGTCGAGAGCTCGTCGAGCGCGCTCTCCACGCGCTCCCAGTCGGCGAGGAGGCTGTCGACCTTCTCGGCGAGCGCCCGCTGCTCGCTCTCCAGGCGCTTGACCTCGCCGGGCGCGGTGCGGTCGAAGAAGCCGGGGTTGCAGAAGAGCTCGTTGATCTCGCCGACGCGCTTCTCGGCGCGCTCGATCTCGGTGGTCAGCCGGTCGCGCTCGTGCTCGAGCTGCCGGGTGCGCTTCGAGTCGGCGCCGGCGGCCGCCGGGCCTGCCTTTCTGGCCTCGCTCTGCCGCTTCTTCTCCTGCCGGGCCCGCGCCAGCACCGCCTCGGCGTCGAGGTGGTCGTCGCCGCAGCGCGCGACGTACTCGTCGTAGCTGCCGCGGAAGTCGCGGATCCCCGCCGGCGTGATCTCCAGGATGCGGTTGGCGAGCCGCGAGACGAACCAGCGGTCGTGGGAAACGAAGAGCAGCGTGCCGTCGTAGCGCGCGAGCCCCCCGACCAGCGCTTCGATCGCCTCGAGATCGAGGTGGTTGGTCGGCTCGTCGAGGATCAGCACGTTGGGTTTCGTCACCGACAGCTTGGCGAAGACGAGGCGCGCCGCCTCGCCGCCGGAGAGCGCGCGCAGCGGCTTCTCGACGTCGTCCTTCTGGAACAGCACCTCGGCGAGCTTGCCGCGCACGAAGCCGATCGGCTCGCCGGGAACGAGCTGCCAGAACCACGCCTCCACCGTCTGCTCGCTCGCCTCGACCGCCTCGCGGTGATCCTGGGCGAAGTAGCCGGGGTGGGTCTCGTAGCCCCACTCGACCTTGCCGGCGTCGGCCGCGACGGCGCCGACGGCGATCTTGAGGAGCGTCGACTTGCCGATGCCGTTGGGCCCCAGGATCGCGATGCGGTCAGCGCGCTCGACGGTCAAGTCGACGCCGTCGAGGACGAGGTGGTCTCCGTACGCCTTGCGGATGCCTTGCATCGCGAGCACCTGCCGGCCCGCGGGCCGCCGCTGGGTGAGCTTGAAGGTCGGGTAGCGGCGCGAAGTGGTCGGCAGCTTCTCGATCTGGATGCGCTCGATGAGCTTCATCTTCGACTTCGCCTGCCGCGCCTTGGTCGCCTTGGCGCGGAAGCGGTCGACGAACTCCTTGTGGTGCGCGATCTCGGCCTCGCGCTTCTCGATCTCGGCCTCCTTGCGCGCCCGCTCCTCGGCCTTGGCGGCGACGAAGTCGGAGTAGTTGCCCCGGTAGAGAAGGATCGTCTCGTAGTCGACGTCGAGGATGTGGGTGACCACGTTGTCGAGGAAGCGGTGGTCGTGCGAGATCACCACCGCGCAGCCCGGGAAGGCGACGAGGAACTTCTCGAGCCAGCGGATGGTGAGGATGTCGAGGTGGTTGGTCGGCTCGTCGAGGAGCAGCACGTCGGGCTCGGCGGCGAGCGCCTGGGCGAGGAGCACGCGCAGCTTGAAGCCGCCCGAGAGGACGCTCATCCGCTCGCGATGGACGGCGGTCGGGATGCCGAGGCCTTCCAGGATCTCGCCGGCCCTGGCCTCGAGGGCGTAGCCGTCGTTCCTCAGGATGGAATCCTCGACCTCGCCGTAGCGGTCGGCGTCGAACTCCTCGTCGTCCGAGTGCGAGAGCAGCGCCTCGCGCTCGACGAGCGCCTCCCAGACGTCGTGGCGCCCCCTCATCGCCACCTCGAGGATCGGCGTCGTCTCGTACTGGAAGTGGTCCTGCTTCAAGACGCCGAGCCGCGCCCGCCGCGGCATGTTGACCGTGCCTTCGGAGGCGAGCTCCTCGCCCGCCAGGATGCGCAGGAGAGTCGACTTGCCCGAGCCGTTGGCCCCCACCAGCCCGTAGCGCGAGCCGGCGTTGAGCTGCAGCGACACCCCCGAGAAGAGGGTGTCCGCGCCCCAGGCCTTGTTCAAGTTCGACACCGAAATCATGGCGACGGAAGAGCTTATCAGCCGACTTCGGGCGCCCCTCGCGGGCTGTAGAGTCGGGCGACACCGCGGGAACCGACCTTCGATGCGCTCCGACGAGAACGCCCCGCGCCGCGCGCGGGGAGCGCTGCGCGCCATGCCCGCCGGCATCTGGGCGCTCGGCTTCGTCTCGCTCGCGATGGACGTCTCGTCCGAGCTCGTCCACAGCCTGCTGCCGGTCTTCCTGGTCGCCGTGCTCGGCGCCTCGCTCGTGACCGTCGGCTGGATCGAGGGCGTCGCCGAGGCGACCGCCGCCGTCTCGCGCGTCTTCTCCGGCGCGCTCAGCGACCGGCTCGGCCGGCGCAAGCCGCTCGCCGTCGCCGGCTACGGGCTGTCGGCGCTGACGAAGCTGATCTTCCCGCTGGCGAGCACCGTCGCGTGGGTCTTCGCGGCGCGCTTCCTCGACCGCGTCGGCAAGGGTGTGCGCGGCGCGCCGCGCGACGCGTTGGTGGCGGAGATCGCGCCCCTCGGACAGCGCGGAGCCGCATTCGGACTGCGCCAAGCGCTCGACTCGGTGGGTGCCGTAGTCGGCCCGCTCGCCGCGCTCGCGCTGATGCTGGCGCTGGCCGGCGACCTGCGCCGGGTGCTCTGGATCGCGGTCGCGCCGGCGTTTCTCGCCGTCGGGCTGCTCGTCGTCGGCGTGCGCGAGCCCGGGGGCGCGGGCGGCGGCGCCGTCGCTCCGCGCCGAAGCGCGCTGACGGGCGCCGCGCTGCTGCCGCGCCGCTTCTGGCGAATCGTCGTGCTGGGCGCAGTCTTCACCCTCGCGCGCTTCAGCGAGGCGTTCCTCGTCTTGCGCGCGCAGGACGTCGGGCTCGCGCTCCGCTTCGTACCGCTCGCGCTCGTCGCCATGAACGTCGTCTACGCCCTTTCCGCCTATCCGGCCGGCGCCGCCGCGGACCGCACGGGAGCGCGCCGCCTCCTGCTCGCCGGGCTCGGGACGCTGATCGGCGCCGACCTCGTGCTCGCCGCGGCGGCGGCGCCGTCGGCGGCTCTCGTCGGCGCGGCGCTGTGGGGGCTCCACATGGGGCTGACCCAGGGGCTCTTCGCCAAGCTGGTGGCCGACAGCGTTCCCGCCGAGCGGCGCGGCACCGCCTTCGGCGTCTTCCATCTCGTCGGCGGCGCCGCGCTGCTCGCGGCGAGCGTCGTCGCCGGCGCGCTGTGGAGCGCCTTCGGCGCGCCGGCGACCTTCCTCGCCGGCGCGGCGTTCGCCGCCCTCGCCGCGCTCGGCCTGCTCGCCGAGCGCGGCGTAGGATCGACGGCGTGAACGCGGGCCGCTGACGCGAAGGAGTCGTCCCATGCCGTCCAGCCTCGACACCATCCTCAAGCGCTTCGAGACGCCCGACGAGGTGCGCACGTTCACGAAGGGCAGGCTCGAGCTGTTGACGGTCGCCGGGCAGGCGCTCGGGCGGGCGACCTACGAGCCGGGGTGGAAGTGGTCGCTGCACGTCGGGCCGGCGGTGGGCGCCGAGCGCTGCGCGGTCGAGCATCTCGGCATCGTGCTCGCCGGCCACGCCACCGCCGCCTTCGCCGACGGCCGCGTCTTCGACTTGACCGCCGGCACCGTCTTCTACATCCCGCCCGAGCCGCACGACTCGTGGGTGGTCGGCGACGAGGAGTACGTCTCGCTCCACCTGCTCGGCGCCGCGAGCTACGCCAAGTGAGCGCCGGCCGCTAGGGCACGGCGGCGCTCGTCGCCACGAGCGGCGTCGCCAGCGTCCAGACCTGCGCCGCGCCGAGTCCGAGGTTGACGGTCTGCAGCACGTAGCTGCCGGCCGCGGCCGCGGGGAGCTCGAGCACGGCGACGCCGCCGCTCGCCTGGGCCGTCGCCAGCACGTTGCCGGCGAGATCGACGAGGGCGAGCCGGAGCGGCAGCTCGGGGGTCGTCTCGGCGACCACCGCGTAGGCGACGGTGCCAGCGGGGAGCGCGAACGGCGCGAGCGCCCGCGCGCCGGCGGCGAGCGCGGTGTCGGAGCTCGTCGTCGCGCCGGGCGCGGCGGCCGGCGCGGCGCCCGCGGTCGAGCTCGCGAGACAGACGCGGTCGACGAAGACCGCCCCCGAGAGGCTGCGCAGCTCGAGCGCGTGGACGCCCGGGGCGAGCCCCGCCAAGGCGACGCTCGCGCCGAAGAGCGGGTCGCGGTTCGAGCCGCTCGCGCCGCGGTAGTCGAGCTGCTGGCTCGGCGCGCCGTCGAGGTAGAGGTCGGCCGCGCCGCCCTTCGGGCTCGTCGCGAAGTGGTAGACGACGCCGCCGCTCGCCCCCGCCGGCACGTCGAAGTCGAGGCGCAGCCCGCCCTGCGGGCTGTTGCCGTTGTGGTAGCCGAAGCCGCCGCCGCTCGCGTCCGCGTCGGCCACCTGGTGCCAGCCGTTCGAGTAGGCGAAGCGCGGATCGCTCTCCTCCAGGCAGTCGGCGACCGGTGCGCCGGCGACCTCGAAGGCGACGCTCGCCGCCGGCGAGGCGCCGAGGCCCGGGATCACCTGGCGCGCGTAGAGCGTATGTGGCCCCGGCGCCAGGGCACCCGCCGGGAGCTCCAGCTCCCAGCTGCTGTCGAGCGCGGCGAGCGCCGTCGTCGGGTTGATGAAGTCCGGATCGTCGGCCGCCACCTCGACGAGCCCGGCGAGCCGCGCGCCGCCGCCGACGGCGTAGGTGAACGGCCCCGTGGCGTCGACCTGGAGCGGCAGGCTGGTCGGGCTGGCGACGTTTTCGGCGCCCAGCGGCGCGAGCGGCCCGCGCTCGGAGAGGGCGTAGGCGGTGACGCTGAAGAGCTCGTCGCCCGCGGCGGGATCGCCGACGAGCGAGCGCGGGATGGAGAGCGTGATCACGCCGGGCACGGTGCCCTGGATCTCGCCCGTCACCTGCTGCGAGAGGACGAGGTCGGGGTTGTAGGTGATGAACTTCTTCGACGTCGACGAGCGGAGGACCCCCAGCGTGCCGGTGAGAAAGCTCGGCTGCCCGGCCCGCACCTCGGCGGCGACCCAGTGGACGAGGTCCGCGAAGTCCCACTGCACGAGGTAGAGGAGGCCGTCGCCGCCGCTCGTCGGCGCCGCGGCGAGGAGCGCCTCCGGGGAGAGGTCGGCGAGCTCCATCGTCACCGTGATCCGTTCGGCGTCGTCGGCGAGCGCCACGCCGAGCAGCTCGAGCGCCGGGACCGAGTCGCCGATCACCGGCCCGTGGTCGGGGAAGCGGCCGTCGTCCGGCTCGTCGCGGTCGAAGGTGTCGGGCGGCAGCGTGTGGCCGCCGCTCGCCGCGGCCGGCAGGGCGACGACCTCGCCGGCGGCCGGGCTCGTGATCGTCACGCTCCCCGCGTCCGGATCGACCGTGCCGACGTCGGCGAAGAGGCTGGCGCCGCCGATCTGCCTCGCCACCATCACGTACGGCGCGCCGGACTCGCCGGCGCCCGCCGACTGGTTGGTGTTGTCGTTGTAGGTGACGTAAGCGGCACCGCGCGAGTCGATCGCCACCGACGGGAACTCGAGGAAGCTGCGGTCGCGCGAGCCCGGCGGCAGCGCGAGGTCGCAGTTGAGCCCGGCGAGGCAGATCTCGCCGGTGTGGATCGTCGTCTCGTTGACGCGCGCGACCTCGAAGGTCGGCGCCGACGAGAGCGCGTCGAGCGACTGGGCGAGCCAGATGTCCCAGCGGCTCGCCGGGTCGACCGGGTTGCCCGGCAGCGGGCTGCGGTACCAGACCACGTTCACCCGCCCCGGGTCGCCGGCGACGATCCACGGCATGATGTTGGTGCCGGTCATCGCCGGCGGGTTGACCTGCACCGGCGTCGACCAGGTGGCGCCGCGGTCCTGCGAGGTCACCATCCAGATCGACCCGGCGCCTCGCGACCAGGCGACATAGAGGTTGCCGGCGCGGTCGACGGCGAGCTGCGGGAAGACGCTCGCGACGCTGCCGCCGGGAGTGACCACCGGCAACTCGTCGACGATCAGCTCGGAGCCGTCGTCGAGATCCGCGACGCGGAAGAGATGGAGGCTGGTGTTGGGCCGGTAGAAGATCTGGTAGAGCAGGATCGCTTCGCGCTCGACGCCGTCGAGGACGACGGGCCGCTTCGTCTTGTCGACCTGGAGGGGGCCCGACTGGGTGACCGAGCCGAGGGCGTGGCCGCCGTCCCAGCTGCGGCCGCCGTCGCCGGTCTTGAGCAGGTGGAAGTTGGGCCCGACGCTCACCAGCAGGTTGCGCATCGTCACGTAGCCGATACCGTCGCCGAAGGCGGCGACCCACTGGCGGTCGTCCTGCACCGCACCGGGGTCGTCCTCGCCGATGCAGGTCAGCGGGTTGACGCGGTCGGGGGGGAAGGTGTTGCCGCCGTCCTCGGAGACCGCGGCGGTGACGCAGGCGGCCGACAGGTCGACGAAGTAGAGCCGGCCGGCGTGGTCGAAGTCGACGTGGCTGTCGCCGCCGCCCGGCGCGATGACGGAATCGCGCACGATCGGGGTGCCGAGCGGGATGAAGCTCCTGCCGCCGTCGATCGACTTCCACAGCAGGCTGACCGTGGTCGAGACGCCGAACGGCACCGTGACATAGACCGCGTCGTCGGGGCCGACGCGGATGAACGGCTCGCCGCTCGTCGCCGAGAAATCGACGATCGCGTTGTGGTCGAAGCGCAGCTCGGCGGCTGGGATGGCGCTCGCCGTGCCGAGCACGACGAGCCCGAGCAGTGCCGGGGAAACGAACCGTGGTCCTCGCATCGGGATGCCCTCCGTGTCGCAGCGCAGATGCCGGCGGCGAGGCGCGCGGTCACGGCGCCGTCGAGGCCTGCCGCCGACGGTGCCATGCTGCGCGCGAGCGGCGGCGGCGCCGCATCGGGCGACGCCCTCACGGCGGCGGTGGAGAATCCCTCAGCGGAAGGCGGCGAGCGTGCGGGCGAGCCCGGCGTAGAGGGTCGGCAGCCATTCGATCTCGCGCTCGGCGAGCGCGGGCGGCGGCCGCCGGCGCAGGTCCCACGGCGCGACGACCGTCTTCAGCTTGTCGACGCCGATGCGCGCCGCGAGCACGAAGAGCTCCTCGACCGCCGGGTTGCCCACCGCCAGGCAGCCGATCGAGACGTCGCCGCCGTGGATGAAGATGTCGCCGCCGAGGTCGGTGCGGCCCTCCTCGCGCGCCCGCGCCCGGTCGAAGGCGTTCGGGTAGTCGAGCTTCATCGACAGATGGTAGGCGCTGTTCGGGTGCAGCCAGACGACGCGGTAGATCCCCTCGGGGATCTGGTAGTCCCCCTCGCGCAGCTTTGGCCCGAGGTCGCCGCTCGAGGCGAGCAGCGAATAGCCGGCGACACGCCGCGGCCGCGCGCCCGAGGTCGCCCACAGCTCGAGCCGCCGCTCCTGCTTGAAGACGAGCAGGTGCGCGCGCCGCGGCGGATAGGCGACTCCCGCGGCGGCGAAGCGCGCGCGCAGCCGCCGCTCGGCGGCGGGGCCGAGCGTGGCGAGAACGTCGGCGACCGTGCGCCCGGCCGGGCGCGCGGCGGCCGTCGACGGCGGAGTCGGCGAGCGCCCCGACGTCGCGCAGCCGCCGACGGCGAGCGCGGCGAGGACGCCGACCAGGCAGGCCCATGCGGCTCGCATGGGAGCGATCTTTTCAAGAATCTCGCCAGGTGACCGAGAGGGCCCGTGGCCATTGCGCTTTCGCCGGGGGCAGGCCGGACCGCCCCCGGCGCCGGAGCGGGCCTGCCGCGGTCAGTCGTCGTCGTGGTGACGGTGCCGGCGGCGGTCGTCGTCGCGATCGTCGTTGCGATGCCGCCGGTCCCAGCGCCCTCTCCCGTGATCGCACCAGCGGTGGTCGCCGCGCCGGTGGGCGTCGCGCCAGTACCCGCGACGGTGATCGTCGCCGCGGTAGCGCCAAACGGGCACGTCGTAGCGCCGGACGGAGTCGTAGCGGAAGTGTGCGTGGCCGCGCGGGTAGTAGCCGTGGCAGTGGCCGCACCAGTACGGCGCCGGAGCGTACGGGTCACCGTACCAGAGCTCGAAGCGCGCTCCCGACGGCGCGAAGAGGACGTCGTCGCAATAGACGTAGGGCCGGTAGACGACCGCGCCGTCGACCCGCACCGGGAAACGGTAGCTCGCGTGATGGTGGCGGTGCGGCGCGTAGTACGTGCGCCCGCCGAAGAAGGCGGCGAGGTGGGCGCGGTGCCGCGCGTGGATGCGCTCCGGCACGTGGCCGAGCTCGCGCAGCACGTCGTGCACGTGGGCGTGCACGTCGAGCCGGAGACCGAGCAGGCCGTCGTGCTCGGCCGCGGCGGGTGCCGCGGCGGCGAGCGCGGCGACGGCGAGGCAGCTGACGAGGGGCGCGGCGCGGTCGGTCATGGCCGGTTCTCCTTCGCCGATGGGCGTGTAGCGAGACTCGTGCCAGGGGTCCGCAGCGTGCGCCGCGCGCCGCCTGCCGGACTAGAGTTCACCGATCGTGCCGCACACCCAGGATCCCGCCGCCGGCCGCGTGGCGACGCGGCTGCTCGTTTTCGCCGCGACCGTCCTCCTCGTCGCGCTCGCGATCGTCGTGGGCTCGCTCGGCATCGCGGCGATCGCGGGCGGCGCCGTGCACGAATCGGAGGCGCGCTCGCTCGCGGGCGTCGTGCTCTTTCCCGGCCACGCCTTGCGCGAGCTGCCGCACCTCGTGCTCCTCGCCCTCCTCTGGCTCGGCGCGGCCGGCGCGCCGCGCGACGGCCGCGAGCTCGGCCGGCGGCTCGCCGCACTCGGCGTGCTCACCGCCGCGTGCGGCGCCGCGCTCTTCGCCGCCGCCGCGGCGGAATCGGGCGCCGCGTTGGCGTGGCAGGACCTCGCGCAGTCGCGCGCGGCGCGCGATCTCGCCGGACCAGGGGTCCACTTCCGCTTCCACCTGCTGAGCGATCTCGCGCTGGGCGGGCTCCTCTTCGCCGTCGGGCGCACGGTGGGGCCGGCGGACGGCGGGCGCGAGCGGCGGGTGCGCCTCGGCGCGGTGGCGGTCGCCGGCGGCCTCTTCGCCGCGGCGCTCGCGGCCTGGGGTATCGAGTCGGTCGCGACGCCACGCTTCGTCGGGCACGCGGGGCGGGAGATCCTGACGTTCGCTCTGCTTGCGCTCCCGGTTCTCTGGGCGCTCGCGCTGCGCGGACACGGGACGTCGCTCGCGCTGCGCCGGGCGCTCGGCGAGCGGGACGTGCGGCTGGCGCTCGCCGTCGCCGCGCTCGGCGCCGGCGGCCTCGGCTGGCACGCGCTCGGCGTCGACCTGCTGGCGGCGTCGTCGGCGCCGTCGCGGTCGCTCGCGCTCAACCTCGCGGCGCACCAGTTCGAGCATCTCTTCGACGTCGCTTTCCTCGCCGCGGCGGGGCGGATCGCTTCCGGCGGTCGGCGCGTCGCGGTCGGCGCCGTCGCGGAGGGCACGTGACGAGCGCTGCGGCCGCGGTGCTCGCCGGCCGCGTCGCCCTCGTCACCGGCGCGACGAACGGCATCGGTGCGGCGCTGGCGCAGCGGCTCGCGCGCGAGGGGGCACGTGTCCTCGCCGGCTGTCGCTCGCCGGCGCGCTTCGAGACGCTGCGGCGCGCGGTCGCGGCCGCCGAGGGCGCTGCGGTCGCGGCGCGCCTCGTGCCGGCGCTCGCCGATCTCGAAGTCGCCGCCGCCGTCGAGGCGCTGTCGGCGCGGCTGCTCAGCGAGGGGATCCGCCTCGATGTCCTGTTCCTGAACGCCGGCATCCACGACGTGCGACATCAGCTCACCGCCGACGGCACGGAGCGCACCTACGCCGCGAACTACCTCGGCCACTTCCGGCTGCTCCACCGGCTCGCCCTCGGCGGGGCGCTCGCGCCAGATGCCCGCGTCGTCGCGACGCAGTCGGAGTCGGTGCACGCCAATCCGTTCTCGCGCGCCGATCTCGACGTGCTCGCCCGGCCGGCGGCGACGCCGCTCCGACGCCTGATCTGGCGCGCGGTCGCCAGTCCGAACACCAAGGTGCTGCTCGCGCTCGCGGCGCTCGAGTACGGCCGGCGGGTGGAAGGCAGCGCGCTCGCCGGTGCGCGCTTCGTCGCCGCCAGCCCGGGCCCGGTGCGCACCGGCAACGTGGATCAGCCGGGCCTGGCAATGAAGCTCGTCCGCCTCCTCGGTCCGCTCGTCCTCGGTCCGGCGGAGGGCGCCGCCGAGCTCCTCCTCTGGGTGGCGACGGCGCCGGAGGCGGGCCGGGCGAGCGGCCTCGTCTTCGACCGCAAGCGCCGCCTCGTCCGCCTGCGTCGCACCGCCCGCGACCCCGCGCTCGCCCGCCGCGCCTGGGATGCCACCGAGCGCGCTCTCGCCCTGCCGCCCTTCGCGCCGGCGCGCGTACGCTGAACGGCGGGATACGCTCGAAGTGAGCGACGTCGGCGACGGGAATCGATGCGGCGCCAGGAGGTGGAGATGCGGTCGGTGAGCGACGGCGGAGGAGAGCTCGGTCGGCGCCGCAGGCGTCGCGTCGCGGCGGCTGCCGTGGCGTGGCTCGCGAGCGCGGCGTCGGCGCAGGAGGAGGTCTCCTTTCCCACCGCGGACGGCGGCGTCGTGCACGCCGACGCCTACGGGGCGGGCGAGCGCGGCGTGGTGCTCGCCCATGGCGGGCGGTTCGACAAAGCGAGCTGGGCGCCGCAGGCGAGGGCGCTGGCGGCGGCGGGACTGCGCGTCGTGGCGATCGATTTCCGCGGCTACGGCGAATCGCGCGGCGGCGCGACGTTGCCCGAGAGCGACGACGGCCTCCGCTTCGACGTGCTCGCGGCGGTGCGCTGGCTGCGCGGCGGCGGAGCGAAGTCGGTCGCGGTCGTCGGCGGCAGCATGGGCGGCGGCGCGGCGGCCGAGGCGGCGATCGAAGCGCCGGGGGCGATCGACCGCTTGGTCCTCCTCGCCCACTCGGCCGTCGCGCAGCCCGAGAAGATCGGCGGCCGCAAGCTCTTCGTCACCTGCCGCGCCGACCTCACGTTCGAAGGCAAGCCCCGCCTCGCCCGCATCCGCGACCAGTTCGAGCGCGCCTCTGAGCCCAAGCAGCTCGTCGTCCTCGAGTGCGCCGAGCACGCGCAGTACCTCTTCGCGACCCCGCTCGGCGAGAGCCTTCTCGCCACCCTCCGCGACTTCCTGCTCGCGGAGTGACGCGCCGGACGCCGCCTCACTCCTCCGCGAACACGTACTCGTGCTGCGCGTCGCGCAGGGTGAGGGTGCGGCGGGAGGCGGTGGTGACGACGAACTCGAAGCCGACGAGGCCCGGCGCGATGGTGAGAAACGAGACGGTGCCGTCGGGGTTCGCGCGCGAGGCGACCTCGCTCGACCACTCGCCGAAGTCGAAGACCGTCGCTTCGCCCTCTCGGCGCACGGCGATCTCGCCCAGCGCGGCGTTGCGATAGCGCGGGGCGAGCGCGCTGCCGGCGGCGGCGTCGGCGGGGACGGTGAGGAGCTGGCGCTCGGTGGCGAGCTGGGCGAAGAAGGTCTCGGCCGCGGAGGCGACCCGCGCGTCCGCCTCGGGGTTGCCGGCGAAGAGCACCTCGAGCAGCTTGCGGCGGAACTGGGTGCGCAGGACCCAGCCGGGGTCGCCATTGGTCAGCACGACGGCGCCGACACCGTGGTCGGGCAGCCACATCATGTCGCTGTGGTAGCCGATCAGGTCGCCGCCGTGGTGGACCACCGGCACCTCGTAGCTGGTATCCACCATCAGGCCCATGCCGTAGG
Source organism: Thermoanaerobaculia bacterium (assembly GCA_036397015.1). GTDB lineage: Bacteria > Acidobacteriota > Thermoanaerobaculia > Multivoradales > JAGPDF01 > JACTMI01. The sequence continues at coordinate 1,240 of DASWJT010000072.1, read as the reverse complement.
TCGAGTCGCCGCCGATCGCGACCTGGGCGGCGCGGCGGGCGAGGAGCGGCTCGCGCGCGATGTAGCGCTCGCCGCCTGGCAGCAGCCCCGCGTCGAGCTCCATCTGCACGTAGCGCAGCATGTCGAGGACGTTGCTCCAAGCGGCGCCGGCGGGGCGGAGCGGCGCGACCGAGAAGTTGACCGCCATCACCGCGACCGAGGGTGTGCCGTCGATGTCGGGCGCGAAGGCGCCGGCGTGATTGCCCGCGAGAGCGCGCGCGTTGTCGAAGGTCGTCGCGCCCATGCCGAGCGGAGCGAAGACCTGCTCCTGCATGGCGCGGTCGTACGCCGCGCCGAGCTCGAGCCCGGGATGGAGCACGTGGCCGGCGAGAAAGCCGGCGGCGGCCGCCATCGGGTTCGAGTACTGGAAGAGCTCGCCGAAGCCGCTGGTCGGTTGCATCGTCGCGAGCGTGGCGAGCGCCCCGTCCGGCGTCAGCTCGCCGAACTCGAACAGCCACTCGAAGTCCTGGCGCGGCAGGCCGGTGCAGGCGCAGATCAGGTGCTCGATTCGCACCTGCCGCGTGGTGTCGGCGTCGCCGAGGCGGAACTGCGGCAGCGCCGCGGTGGCGGGCGTCTCCCAAGTCAGTTTGCCCTGCTCGACCAGCTTGGCGAGAAGCAGCGTGGTGAGCGCCTTGGTGTTCGAGGCGACCATGAAGAGCGTCTCGGCCTCGACCGGCGCCGGATCGCCGAGCGAGCGCAAACCGAAGCCGCCGACGAAGACCACCTCGCCGCTTTGGACGATGCCGAGCGCGACGCCGGGAATGCGCAGCTGCTGTCGGCCGGTCTCGACGAAGCGGCCGAGCTCCGCGATCCGCTCCGCGGTCAGCGGCAGCGCTTGCTTGCCGGCGAAGCTCTCGCGCGCGTGGCCCTTGGGAAAAAGACGGTCGAAGACGACGCCCACCTGCGCGCCGCGCTTCTCGCCCACCGGCTGCGACACGTCGTAGATCACCACCGTCCAGCCGCCGGCGCCGAAGCGCGCGAAGGCGAGCACGTCGCGGCGCTCGTTGGGCGAGGTCTGGTACTCGTAGTCGCGCTGCCGGCTCCAGCCGTCGCGGTCGGGGCGGTCGGTCGCCAGCTTGAGCGGCCAGCCGGCGTCGGGCTCGTACGCCGCCCAGGCGGCGGCGACTGCCGCCTCGGCGTCCTCTGCCGTGACGTCGACGAGCGCGATCCACGAGTCCCCTTCCGGCGCGGCGAGGATCGT
>DASWJT010000071.1:0-36152 GCA_036397015.1 Thermoanaerobaculia bacterium | reverse complement strand
GACCGAAAGTGGCACCCGAGCGAAGCCAACGCTCGTCAGCATCGGCCCAGATCCTCGTCCTCCGAGTCCCTCGGAGCGCCACAGCCCACCAACTGCTGTCGACCCCTGCGAACAGCCTGCGAACAGGGTGGCACCTGTTCGGCGTCGTCGACAAGCTCCGCGAGATTCCCCGGCGCGCGAGGACGAACGAAGAAGGATTCGACGCTCTCGGCATCGTCGCCGTCAGCTGCCGAAACGACGGCACTCCCGTGGAGCTTTGGCTGGATCCACCGGCGCCCCAGCCCGGGGACATCTTCGAGTACGACGCCATGATCCGTCGCGTCGCCGATGCCTACGAGGCAAGGCATAAATAGCTATCACCGCGTCAACGGACCGCGGTAGGTCCGAAGCTGGTGAGCAGCGACCCACGATCACGAAAAAGACGCCACCCAGCCTGCGCGGGCAGCGAACGCTGCCCCGTGGCAGCGGCAATTCTCGTCCTGCCGCCGTCGGCTACGCCGCCCGACTCCTCGAATGCGGGACTGCCTGATCAGTAATCCGATCTCGCCTGGAGCGGCCATGCCAAAGGGGGCGATATCTCGTGGTCGGCAGCGATGCGACGAAAGTATGGCACCGCGTACTCCACAATCTCTGCCACCGCCTCAACGGCTATGTGTCTCGCTCTCTCCTCGAGTTCGCCTCCCTCAAGGCGCGCCTCAAGATCGACCAGATTCTCTTCCGAAAAGGGCCATCCACTCGGTGGCGGAACAAGCTCCCACCACTCGTCGTCATGCTCGCCGCGCGAGAGTCGTCGTAGGCGAAAGCATTGCTCGCCGTTCACAGGCTCGTCGCTTGGAAGCATCAGGAATGCGATTCTGGCGGGAGCCCTTCTCTGCTCACTCCAGCCTATCTCTATGGTAAAGGCATCCCGCATTTCATGCAGCTGAAGAAGCACATAGAAGCGAACCGCACTCAAGTCGCATACATAGAGATCAAGACTTGCGTGAGTTGCGGGTTCATGCTCGAACGCCGGTATGCGTTCATGCATTGCCGACCGAAAAACAGCCCGGAGTTTCGTCGCAGCGGATCGCCTCATCAGAGCAGCCCGCGAAAATACAGCTGCACCCACTTGTACAAACCACTCAACCCATGAACAAACTGCACGCGAGCAGCATTCGCCCCGAGTGCAGCATGGACTAGGCGTAGCTGTCGAAGGGTCGGCTCTGCGTAGGTCCACACGACCGCTTCGCCCTCTAGTGCTGCAGGCAGTTCCGCGATTGCCGCAAGCGACTCGTTCACCTGACGCACCAGTCTATCCAGCGATGGACCCCATCTTCTGGGAAGGGCATACTTGGCTTCCATGTAGGCCAGTCGGTTTCCTGAGCGAATCAGGAAGTCGATGAACTGCCTGCCGACTTGTACACCGCGCTGACCAGTTTGGATGATGAGGCGCGGGAAGCTCGCCAGGACTTCCCCGGCAAACCCTTGCGCCCGGAGCCCCAGCTCCCTGAAGAGCCGACCAATGGCGCCGCCGTCGCCCTGAAGAAAGGCCACACGGAGTGCAGCGAAGGTTGATTGCACAGAGAGCGCGGCACGAAGGGCGATGGTCGTGAGCTGAGTGCCCAGATTGAGCTCAGAAAGTCCGGTCGGGTCGATGCTGTCGCTGGGGCGGACACCGGCATACAGATACTTGTGTAGTGACTCCGGCTCGAAGGCATGTCCGGCGAGCAAATCCATAGACGCGAACCTGCCCGCAACGGGGTCAAGCCATCTGGATCGGTTGTAGTAAAAGCCAGAGTTGGGATCGAGGGGTTCGCCGGCGAAGAGGTAGGCGTTAGGGTCGTCGCCTTGGTGGCTGAGAAGCGTGCCGAAGGCCTCCATCTCGTACCGATCGGCGACGTTCCCGAGTTCGTCGGTCAGCGCTCGGATGGATCCGATGCCTTCGGCGTGGAAGTACTTGGGGACGAGATTCGTCGGATTCCCGACCTCCGGCCTCAACGTCGCCAGCAGATCGTCGCCACGGACGTGGTAGGCGCTGAGCGCGCCAGTGCCGGCGCCCGTCTCCGCAACGATTTGGCTGAGGACGAGAGCGCGCGCGGCCACGCTTGTCTGGTGAAACGGATCGGCGAGGTAGTCGACGGTCGCGGGCGCCCCGGTGGGCGGCGTCGTCCTCGTCCTGACCCTCGTCCCATCGACGTCGTAGTCGTGCTCAACGACGGTGCCGTTGGCGAGGGTGACTTTCGTCAACCGGTTCTCGAAGTCCCACTCGTAGACGGCGCCTTGAGGCCCCGATTTCGAAATCTGGTTGCCGTTCTCGTCCCAGCCATAGTCGGTGACGAGACCGCTGCTCTCCGCGAGCAGCCGATCGCGAGCGTCGTAGTCGTAGGTGACGACTCGCTGGCTACCCGAGGTCTCGATCCGGTCCTGCTTCGTGCGATTGCCGACGGGGTCGTAGACAAAGCCGTTCTTCCATCTGGTTGCGCCCGCGAAGGTGACGTGCTCGTCGGTAAGGCGGTAGAGCTCGTCGTACTGGTAGCCGCGCGTCGTGCCGTCGTGCTCGACGATCTTTGTGCGGTTGCCCGTCGGCCCTAGCGTGTAGGCGAAGGAGACGACGACCTCGTTCGTGGCGGTCGAGATCGTCGTGATGTCTTTCAGACGGTTGAGGCCCTCGTACCGGTAGCTCGTCTGGACGCCATTCGGGAAAACGAGCGCCTCGCGGTTGCCATTGGCGTCGTAGTCGTGGACGTAGACCTTGCCCGTCGGATCCGTGACGGTCTCGAGCCGCGAGAGGTCGTCGTAGGTGTAGCTCGTCGTCAGGACCTGGCCGCCGACGTGGGCGGTCAGAGCCGTCCGATTTCCGTTCGGATCGTGTACGTACTCGAGCTGCCGACTGTCCGGGTAAGTCAGGCTCGTCAGCCGATCGCGGTCGTCGTAGGCGTAGGTCGTGATGCCCCGTGTGTCCGTCGCCGTGAGGCGCCTCCCGGTATCCGAATAGGTGAAGGCGTGGAAGCTGCCGTCGGGGTAGCTGCGGCGGAGGAGCCGGCTCGTGTCTGTGTCGTAGCTGTACGTCGTCAGCCGCCCCAGGAAGTCCCAGCGCGCCGTGCGATTGCCCACGGCGTCGTAGGCGAAGCGCTCCGTTGCTGAAGCTCCATTGACGGAAGGCAGCGTTCGCGCCGTCTGCCTCCCCAGTGCGTCGTACTCGAAGCGTGTCATGTGGCCGATGGCATCCGTCTGCGAGATCCGATTGCCGAGCTCGTCGTAGGCGTAGCTCGTCACCTGATTCAGAGCATCGGTTACGGAAGTGAGTCCTCCCAACGCGTCATAGCCGAAGCGTGTGGTCTTGCCTGCCTGATCCGTCTCGCTGATGCGCCGCGCCAGCCCGTCGTATCCGGTCACCGTCTGCGTCCCGTCCGGGTAAACCGTGCGAATCAGCCTGCCCCCGGCGTCATAGACGAAGCTCGTCGTGTTGCCCTTCGCGTCGGTGACCGCGACCTGGTTGCCCGCGGCGTCGTAGAGGAAGCTCGTCTCGTGACCGCGGGCGTCGATCACCTTCGTCCGGCGGCCGGCGTCGTCGTACTGATAGAAGGTCGATTTCAGGCGCGCGTCGATCGACTCCTCGAGCCTTCCGGCCCCGTCGTAGCGGCTCTCGGTCACGGCTCCGTCCGGGGCGATCGTCTTCTCGAGCCGCCCGAGCTCGTCGTACTCGTAGACGGTCCGCTTGCCGTCGCGGTTCGTCGCCGCCGTCCTGCGACCCTCGTCGTCGTACTCGCTCGTCTCCGATGTGCCGTCGGGGTAGGTCATTGTCGTCAGGCGGCCCGCGTCGTCGTAGGTGAAGCTGGTGCGTCGCCCGAGCGCGTCGATCGTCGCCCCGATCAGGCCCCCCGCCAGATATTCGGTCGACGTCACCGTGCCGTCCGGCGCCGTCGTCGAGCGCAGCCGGCCGCCCGGCGAGTAGCCGAAGCGCGTGACCAGGGTCTCGACCGTCCCGTCGCCGCGGGTGCGCGTCGTCGTCTCGCTCAGGCGCTTGCCCCAGATCTCGTAGGTGGACTCCGTGCGGTGGCCGAGCGCGTCGGTCGTCGAGAGCAGCACGCCGCCCAGGCCGTAGCTGTTCGTCGTCACGTGGCCGAGCGCGTCGGTCTCGGTCAACACCTGGCCGCGGGCGTTGTAGGTGTAAGAGGTGACCTGGCCCAGCGGATCGGTCGTGCGGGTCAAGTTGCCCTTCGTGTCGTAGGCGTTCGTCGTCACCGCGCCGCGCGGATCGGTGACGGTGAGCACTCTCCCGCCCGCGTCGTAGGTGAAGCGGGTCGTGTTGCCGAGAGGATCGGTGACTCGGATCAGGTCCTGGCGGTCGTAGGCGTAAGTCGTGGTGTTTCCGAGCGGGTCGGTCTCGCTCGTCACCTGGTCGAAGCCGTCGAAGGTGCGGAGCGTCACCTCCGAGAGAGCGTTCTCCTCGCGCACCACGTTGCCCCGCTCGTCGTAGGTGAAGGTCGTGCGGTTCCCCAGCCGGTCCCAGATCACTTCCTCGTTCTCGGCCAGACGGTGGTCGAAGAGGAGCGACTTGCCGAGCGCGTCCGTCGTCCCGACGAGCCGTCCCTGGGAATCAAACTCGTTGGTCGAGACCACGATCCCGCGCGGATCCTCGATCTCGGTCAAGCGGTGCTCGCCGTCGTAGCGGAAGCGCGTCGTCTCGGCGTCGGGGTTCGTCACCGACTCGAGATCGCCCAGGGCGTCGTAGGCGTACTCGCTCGCCGTGCCGTCCGGGCCGACAACGCGGGCGATCCGGCCCGTCGCGTCGCGCTCGAGCGTGATCGACTTGCCGAGCGACGAGGTGATCGCGCCGGAGGCGATGGTGAGCGAGTTGCCGTTCGCGTCGGCGAGGGAGGTCACGCCCGTCGCCCGGTCGAGCTCGACGACGCGGCCGTCGCGCGTCCTGAGGCGCGCCTTCGTCGGATCGAAGAGCTCGAAGCTCTCGGCGTCGACCAGATCGTTGCCGGCGTTCTGCCAGAGCACCCGCGTCGGGCCGACCACCTCCAGCGCCGCCCCCGGCTCCGGGCCGCGCACGAATTCCCACCCGAAGGTCGCGAAGCAGCCGCCCGTCGTCGTCGCGATCGACGTCAGCCGCGGCCGGAAGAGGTAGAGCTCGCGGTCGGAGAGCCGCACCGAGGCGCGGTGGCCGCGCGTCTCGACCCCCGCCGCGCACGGCAGCCCGAACGGCCCCCCCGCGGCCGGGATCTGCCAGCCGATCCCCGCCGGGCCGTTCGTGCGGTAGGTCCCGGCCCGCGCCTCGAGCGTCCAGCCGAAGCCGAAGTCGCCCGGCTGATTCCTCCGCCGCGTGTCGTAGCCGCGCACGATCTGCAGCGGAATCCCGGCGAGCTCGAGCTCGGCGTCGAGGAAGGCGAGGGCGAAGACCCCGATCTTGCGCTGGCCCTCGACGACGACGTGAATCTCGGTTTCCGTCTGCTGACCCGCCGAGTCCGTAGCGATCAGGCGCAGGCGGTGGAGGCCGTTCAAGGCGAGCGTCGGATCGAAGGTGGCGAGCACGCCCGCCTCGACCGGCGTCGTGCCGGTGGCGAGGCGCGTCTCGACCGCGTCCTCCTCGCCCTGCGCGTAGAGCTCCCAGCTCGCGAGGTCGTCCGAGGCGACGGTGCCGACGACGTCGACCGGGCCGGTGACCGTCTCGAGGTCGGCCGGCGCGACGAACGAGACTTCGGGCGGCGCGGCGCGGTTCGAGAGCGAGAAGGCGACCGCCTCGGTGGCGTAGATCCAGTAGCCGCGGCCGGGCTCCATGGCAGCGAGGTCGTTCGCCCACGCCGGCACCGCCACGTCGTAAACCGCCCACGGGTCCTCGGCGTCGGCCGCGTCGTAGCCGAAGACGCGCAGGTACTTGCCCGCGATCGCGGCGAGCGTCGCCGGCACGGGCCGCGCAAAGTCCGACGGGTAGCCGACGAGATTCCAGCCGGGGCAGAGCGGGATCGTCGTCGAGGGCGAAGCGGAGCCGTTCAACGGCAGCGTCGTGCCCGGCTCGGCCTCGAGCCAGAAGCCGATCTCGGGCGTGATCGCGGTGAGATCGGAGGATGCCGGGCTCGCCGGGTCGTAGAGCTTCCACGGATCGGTCGCGTCGCAGGCGTCGAAGGCGAAGACGCGCGTGTACGACCCCGCGATCGGCGCGAGCACCACGCCAGGTGAGGGATCCGCCGGCGGCGCCGGGATCGAGAGGAGCTGGAAGCGCGGGTCGGCAACACTCACAGCCGCGAGCGGCTCGGCGGAGCCAAGCGAATTCTCGCTCTCTCCCCTCGTCGTCGAGGTCGACGAAATTGCGCTGCGCCGTTCGACTCCTGCCTGCGACAGCGACGTGTCAGGCGGCGTCGGCGGCGGCGGGATCGCCGCCGGCAGCGGCCGGTCGCGCAGGCCGTAAGGGTCGTCGCTCGGACCGGCCGCTACCGCACCGCCACCGCCGTCGCCCGTACCCGCGCTCGAGAAAAGGCCGCTCAGGATCGAAAAGGCGGAAAGACTTCCATCGAAGGGGAAGGAGGCGGGAGCAGCGAGCGTGCCGATCGACTCCTGCCTCGCCAGGGCGCCGCTGTTCGCCCTCCCTCCTTTTTCAATGGAAGCCTTCGTCTCTGCTTCTGCAATGAACAAGAAACCAGCCTGCGCAGCGGCCTCGATGTGAGCGAGATGCGCTAGCGCCGCGCCGCCGGTGCGGCCGACGATGTGCGAAACGGCGAGCGCGGCGTCCCAGCCGCGCGGCGCCTCGCGCAGGCGGAGCTCGGCGGCGAGGGCGGGCGCCGACTCGAGGAGGAGCGCCGCGCAGAGCAGGCGCGCCACTCCGCGAGCGAGCCGCGAGCGGCCGAAGCTCGCGACCGAGAGCGGCCGCGCCGGGGAGTCGGGTCGATTCGAACGGCATCTCATCGCGAGCTCTCCGGGATCACTTCTGCTTCGTGCACTTCGCGTTGTAGCGCTTGAGCTCGTCCTCGAGCGCGATCGCCTCGTCGAGCGGCGCGCCCTTGACGTCGCTCCCCAGCGGGTAGGTGACGAGGAACGCCTGCGCCCGCTCGACCGTCGGCAGGATCCACGGATGCGAGCCGATGAGCAGATTCAAGAGCGTCGCCGTGAGCTGCTTGGCGAGCCTCGTCGAGGGGTCGGTGAGCTCGTTCGAGAGCAGCCACGCGATCCCCGCCTCGTCGTAGAAAACGTTGCCGACGACGAGCGTGCGGGTCGGCCAGCGCTCGGGGTGGTTTTTCCAGTAGCCCTGGCTCTCCTGGCAGTTGTCGCCGTCGAGGATGGTGCCGACGCCGCGCGGGTCGAGCGGCTCGGCGCCGTCGACGGCGACGAGATCGAGGCCGAAGCGCTCGGCCGGCTCCGCCAGCGCGTCGTCGTAAACCGGTACGGGGAGCGCCGTCGCCAACTCGCCGGCGGCGATCGTCGCCGCGCCGGAGGTCGCCAGATAGTCGGCCGGGGAGGTCGCGCTGCCGTCGGCGGTCGCGTAGCCGAAGCTTACCGGCTCTTCGAGCCGGCACGAGAGCCGCGCCTCGAATCGCGCATCGAGCGGGGCGAAGTTCTCGTGCACCGTCGCGTCGCCGACCGAGAGCGTCGGCAGACCGAGCGGCTCGACGGCGAGCGCGTCGAACGCCGCGTCGAGCTCGGCGCCGCTCCGCCGCAGGCCGACGAGCCGGAGCCGCAGCCGGCGGGCGGCGAACGGCAGCTCGCGTACGCTCTCGAACGGCGCCCACTCGCCCAAGGTGGCGAGCGGACCCGAGTCCCAGAGATCGAGAAGCGTCGCGCCGGTCGCGTCGTAGACCTCGACGACGATGTCCGCCGTGTCGGAGGGCGACTCCGCGCCGGTGCGCACCCAACCCGAGATCGCGAGCTCGACGCCGCCCGCGTCGATGCGCTCGGCGAGCGGCGCGAGATCGATCGTCTGCGCCAGCTCGGCGGTCGCCAGGTCGGGGGCCTCGAAGCAGGCGGTGCCGGCGAGCGGGGCCGGGTCCGCCGTCCGCCGCTGCCAGAGCGAGCCGTCGGGGCTCGACCAACCGGGGAAGAGCTCGGTCCAGGTGACGAGCTCGGCGCCGCCGTTTACGAGCAGGTTGGGCCCGCGGCAGAGATCGTCGTCGCGGATCGTGCCGATGCCCACCACATCGTCGAGGATCGCGTCGATCGGGTTGGCGAGCTCGACGCGCAGCGTCTCGTCGGCCTCCGAGAAGAGGTCGCCGACGACGGGCACCTCGATCGTGCCGGCGAGCTCGCCGGCAGGGATCGCCAGCGTCCCTGAGACCGGCTCGAAGTCTCCCGTTTCGGTCGCGCTCTCGGCGACGGTCGCGAAGTCGACCGCGACGTCGAAGGTGAGCGGCACGAGGAGCGAGACGCTGAAGCGCATCGCGCTCGTGCCACTGTCGCCCTCGACCGCCTCGACGTCGTCGATCGCGAGCCGAGCCTGGTCGTCGTCGCGGATCGTGCCGATCGCCTCGGGGTCGGCCAGCTCCGCCACCGCCGGATTCGAGAGGACGAGACGGAGCGACTCGTCGCCCTCGTAACCACCGTCCTCGAGCGTCGGGACGACGACGCTCTTCTCCGTCTCGAACGGCGCGAAGACGAGGCGGTCGATCGCCGCGACGTAGTCGTCGGCGGCGGTGGCGCTGTCGTCGGCCGTCGCGTAGTCGACCGCCGCGCCGAGGGCGCTCGGCGCCGAGAGGCGGACGAGGAAGGCGAGCGGCTCGCCCTCTTCGGCGCTCGCGTCGGAGACACCGAAGCCCGTGCGGTCGTCGTTGACGACGGTGCCGATCGCCTCCGGCGTAAGGAGGCGGAGCTGGCTCGGATCCGAAAGCACCAGGAGCAGCGTCTCGTCGGCCTCGACGACGAGGTCGCCCGACACCGCGACGTCGACGAAGGCCTCCGTGGTGCCGGGGGCGAAGGCGGCGACGCCGGCGGCGGCGACGTAGTCCTCGCCGGCGAGCGCGGTCTGGTCGGCGGTGGCCCATGAAACCGCGACCGGGAAGGCGGTCGGCACGTCGAGCGCCAGGCGGAAGCGCAGCGCGGTCGCGCCGGCGTTCCCCTCGGCGACGATCGCCGGCGCGACGGCGAGATCCGGGATCGGCGCCACCGCGACGGCGGTCGGGTCGGCCTCGTCCGGTAGCGCGGGATCGTCGGAGAGCTGCTCGGCGAGCTCGCCGACGTAGAGCTGGGCCTGATTGACGACCTCGGTCGTCGTCCGCGGCAGCGGCTCGACGATGCGGGTGCGCAGCTCGATCATCTCGGTGGCGCCCACCGCGAGGCGGTCGAGCACGATCTCGACCGGATCCTCGCGGGTGACGAGGCCTCTCGTCACCAGCGAGCCGAGCACGAGCTCGGAGTCGTTCGCAACGGGATCGCGCACCAGCAGCCCGGCGGCCTCGGTCGTGCCGACGTTGGCGAGCGCGAGCGTCCAGACGATTTCGTCACCGGCGGTCGCCGCACCATTCCCATCCAAGTCGAAGAGCTCGGCGCGTTTCTCGAAAGCGAAGCGCGACTCGGCGAAGACCGGGATGCGGGTGGGATCGGCGGCGCCGGGGAGCGCCGGATCGTCGGTGGCGACCGGCGGCAGCTCGGCCGAGGCGACGACGCCGCTGTTCGAGATCTCGCGCACGCCCGCCGGCAGCGCCGCGTCGATGCGCACCGCGAAGCCGACCGCGATCGACTCGCCGGCGGCGAGCGCCGGCAGCTCGAGGGTGAGCGGATCGAGCGCGGTGACGAGCGCCTCCGGCGTCACCGTCTCGGCGACGAGCGTGGTGTACGCGGGGATCGGGTCCGTGAAGACAATACCGGTCGCGCTCGTCGGCCCGAGGTTCGCGATCTCGATCGCGTAGACGAGGTCGTCGCCGGCGCTCACCCGACCGTCGCCGTCGCGGTCGACCGCCGTTACCGTCTTCGGCGCCGCCAGCATCGGCAGCTCGGAGCCGACGGCGATGCGGGTCGCGTCGCAGCCCTCGCCACCGTCGTCGTCGAGGACGCAGATTGTCACGGAGTAGAGGCCCGCCGCGGAGTAGGCGTGGGCGCCCGCAACCTCGCCGGCGCCGTCGTCCTCGGTGACACTCGCCGGCTCGACCGCGCCGTCGCCCCAGTCGACCGTCGCCGTGTGGCTGTCGAGCCGGCCGGGATCGGTGAAGGTGGCGAGGTCCAAGGCCGTGACAACCCCCGCGCTCGTCGTCGTCTCCGCCGCGGCGACCACGGTCGGCGCCACGTTGAGCACCATCAGCGGAAAGACGCCGCAGTCCGACCCGCCGTCGTCGTCCTCGACGCAGACCTCGATCAGATCGTCGCCGTCCTCGAGGTAGTCGTGGGCCGCCTCCACCGTGCCGAAGCCGGCGAGCGCGAAGGCGTCGAGCGCCTCGTTCGCGCCGTCGTCCCAGTCGATCGTCGCGCGGTGCGCATCGGCCTCGCCGAGGTCGGTGAACGGCGCCGCGAGAGCGAAGCTCTCGCCCTCGAAGCGCGCGCTCAGGCCGACGATGAAGCCACGGTAACGCACGTCCTCCTGCGACGAGTTGTAAAAGCCGAAGCGGCCCGCCGGGAAGCTCCCGGCGAGGTCGAACTCGAGCACGTCGTCGACCCAGATCTGCACCCGCGTCGCCGAGTAGGCGAAGCGCATGCGGTACTCGCGCCGGTCGGCCCAGCCGGAGTTGCCCTTGGTCAGGCCGCGAACGAGCTCCTCGACCCGGTTGTCAGGGCCGTTGTCCGCCAGGTCGACGTGGCGGTTCAGCTCGGCGCCGCTCGGGATCCCGATCACTCGCGAGAGCGCGAGGCCGCGCCGGCTCTCGCCCTGGTTCGCCTGTTTCCAGTCGAGCAACAGGAACTCGGCGTCGGGATCCGTCGAGTCGCCGGGCTCGAAGCCGAGCACGAAACCGATGAAGTCGTCGTCCCAGTCGCCGTTCCCGCCGACGCGGATGGCGCCCTGGAGGTCCTGCCCGAAGGCGGGCAGCGGGCTCAGGTAGATCGACGGCGTCGCGTTGACCGTCTGCGTGACGCTCAGCCCGTCCGCCGAGACGATCCACTTGGCCGAAGGCGAGGTGGTCGGGTACTCCTCCTTCTTCCAACTCCCGAGGTTGACCGCGCCCGGATCGATGACGTCCGGCGGACTGTTGGCGATCGTCGCCGAGGTCGTCGCGCACCCGACGTGGGCGGCGGCGTCGCGCACGCAGATTTCGACCGCGTAGGCGCCGTCGTCGACGTAGACGTGCGCGCCGCCGATCGCGCCGCTCGTGCCGGAGGCCGGCGAGAGCGTCGCATTGGAAGTCGTGGCGTCGCCCCAGTCGACGGTGGCGGTGTGCGCCTCGCCGGTCGTCGTGTCGGCCCAGCTCGCGCCGGCGAGGGCGAGCGCCTTGCCTTCGACACCGGCGAGCGACGCCGGCAGCGTCACGATCGGCGTCACGCCGTCGCTCAGGCGCACCGCAGAGCGGCTCTCGTTGCTCGCCGGCGCGGTGTCAGCGCCCGACGCGCCGTCGTCGCCCACCGTCGCGACGTTTTCGACCGTGAGGCCGAAGGGCGCCGTCGTCGAGACGAGGGTGGTCAGCGTGACGGTCGTCGCGGCACCGGCGGCGAGCGACGGGAAGCTCCAGGTGACGACGCCGGCCGACTCGACGCCGCCGCCCGAGGCGGAGTCGAACGAGAGGTGCTCGGGCAGCGTGTCGACGAGGACGACGCCGCTCGCCGGCAGCGAGCCGCGGTTCTCGGCGACGACCGTGAAGATCACCTGCTGCCCCGGCCGCGCCTCACCGCGGTTCGAGGTCTTGGTGACCGCCAGGTCGAGGTACGGCTCGACGACGGCGAGCGGGCGCGTCGCGCAGGCGACGCCGCCGTCGCCGTCGTCGACACAGAGCTCGACCACGAAGCTGCCGGGCGTCGCGTAGAGGTGGCTGGCGGCGAGCGAGCCGCTGCCACCGCTCTCGGTGACCGCCACCGGCGCGATCGTGCCGTCGCCCCAATCGATCGTCGCCATGTGCAGGTCGAGGACGCCCGCATCGGTGAACGAGCTGCTGCCGAGGCTCACCGCGTCGGGGACGTAGCCGCTCGCGACGAGCTCGAAGGCGAGCGCCGGCGGTAGGTTGGCGATCGTCCCGGGGATCGGCGCGCAGCCTTCGCCGCCATCGTCGTCGGCGACGCAGAGCTCGACCGCGAAGCTGCCGTCGTCGAGGTAGCGGTGGGCGGTCGCGACGTCGCCGCGGCCCTCTTCGAAGGAGAGCGGTGCCGCCTCGACCGCGCCGTCGCCCCAGTCGACCGTCGCCTCGTGGGTATCGGCGACGCCGCTGTCGGTGAAGATCGCGCTCAGGGGCGCGAGCTCGCCTTCGACGCCCGCCACGTGGAGCTCGCTCACGAGCGGCGTGAAGACGACGTTCGACTGCGAGTAGTCGTAGAAGGCGAGGCGGCCGGGTGGGAAATTTCCGGCGACGTCGAGCTCGATCCCGCCGTCTACCCAAACGCGCAGTCGGCTCGGCGTATGGTCGACGCGGAAGTGGTGGTCCGTGAAACGGCGCCAGCCGCGGCTGCTGAGCGTCGCTCCGCGCGCCATCTCGACGACGCCGTTCGCGCTACCGTTGGCGGCGACGTCGAGGTGCTGCCAGAGCTCGGTGTCGCGCGGAATGCCGGCAACTCGCGACAGCGCGAGCCCAGCGCGCGCGCCGCTCTGGTCGGCCATCTTCCAGTCGACGAGGAGGTAGTCCGCGGCCGCATTGCCGAGGTCGCCCGGCTCGAAACCGAGGGCGAAGCCGATGAAGTCGTCGTCGCTCGGCGTGGCCACTCGGAGCGTGAATTCGTGGCGTCCGAAGGCCGGCAGATCGCCGACGAGCAGAGTCGGTCGCCCGTTCTGCGTCTCGACCGCGGTGGCTCCGGACGACGAGATCGTCCACGTCACCGTCGAGGCGCCGGCCAGCTCCTCGCCGCTCCAGCCGAGCAGGTCGAAGCGCATCGCCGACTCGACGAGCGGCGCGGCGTTGGCGACGGCTGCGGTCAGAGCGGCGCACGCCTCGCCACCGTCGCCGTCGTCGACGCAGAGCGACACCGCGTAGTCGCCGTCGTCGACGTAGCGGTGGGCGGCGTCGAGACCGCCGCCGGCGAGCGGCAACGTCTCGGACGTCCCGTCGCCCCAGTCGATCGCTGCGGCGAGCGTATCGAGCACGCCCAGGTCGGCGATCGCGACCGCGGCGAGCGAGACGAGCTGCCCCTCTTCGCCCGCAATCGAGGCCGGAGCCGTCACCCCCGGCGGCGCGTTGAGGACGGTCGCGGTCGTTGCGTCGACGTCGGTTTCGCCGGAGTCGTCGCGCACCCTGAGGCGTACGTCGAAGACTCCTTCGTCGGCAAAAGTCCAGCTCGCGGTCGCCCCGCTCGCGTCGTCGAACTGGCCGTCGCCGTCGAAGTCCCACTCGAAGGCGACGAGCGCGCCATCGCGGTCGAACGACTCGGCGCCGTCGAACGCGATCAGCGACCCTTCGATCCCGGTGTACGGCCCGCCGGCATTGGCGGTCGCCGTGACCACGGCGTCGACGTCGACGGCGGAGTTGTTGGCGGGCGTCGGGTCGGGGCCGGCGGCGCCGTCGTCGGTGACGTTGGCGCGGTTGGTGATCGCGGTGATGCCGAGCGGCAGCGCCGGATCGACTTCGACGGTCACGCTGCGCTCGACGAGCTCGCCCGGGCCGAGCGCGAAGGCCGGCCAGGTCACGACGCCGCCCGCCTCGACGCCGCCGTCGCTCGCAGCGAGGAAGCGGAGCTCGGCCGGCAGCTCGTCGCTCACGACGACGCCCGTCGCCGCCGAAGCGAAGGCGTTGCGCACCGTGAGTCGGTAGGTGAGCTCGTCGCCCGCGCCGACGCCGTCGGTGCCGTCGTCGAGGGTGAGCCAGAGTCCGAGGCTGCTCAGGTCGGCGACAGCCGAGGCGATGTTGTTCGTCTCGTCGCACTCGAGCTCCCGGCCGGCGCCGCTGCCGTCGTCGTCGGCGACGACGACGAGCTCGGCGCTGCCGGCGATCGGCAGCTCGAGGTCGACCGCGAGGTCGACGAACTCTCCGGGCGCGAGCCGCCGGTCGGTCGCCACCGTGCCGGCGAGCGTGCCTCCTGCCGCGGGGTCGCCGACGTAGACCGCGACGGCGAGGCCCGGCGCCGCCGGCGCCCGGCCGCCGTTGCCGATTCGCGCCGTGATCTCGACCTGGGGCAGGCCGGAGAGGTCGAAGCCGAGCCGGCTCGCGGTGAGGTCGGCGGAGCCGAACGCCCCGCCGGCCGGCGGCACGTTGGCGCGGAAGCTGTTGTGGTCGAGCCAGCCCCACGCCGGTTGCAGAGGCACGCCGGCGTCGTCGTCGACCAGCTCCGGCGCGTAGGCGTGCTGGTTCCACAGGCCGCGCGCCGCCACCCAGCCGTCGCCCGAGTCGCCGACGACGACGAGGCCCGCCGTGCGCTCGCCCGACGGAATCGCCACCGAAAGGGCGCGGTCCGAGCTGACCACGATCTCGGCGGCACCGTCGCCGTCGACGTCGGCGACGACCGGCATCTCGGTCCAGGTGTCCGAGGAGACCGCCAGCCGGAAGAGAACGGCGCCGTTCGTGCCGCGGAAGATCCACAGGTGACGCTCGTCGCGATAGACGACCTCCACCCGGCCGTCGCCGTCGAAGTCGTAGAGGGTCGACCCCGTGAAGTTCGAGGTGTAGTCCTGGGTCGAGGCCTGCCAGCGGAGCGTGCCGTCCGTCTCGTAGACGGCGTAGACGTCGGAGCCGGCGATGCCGATCTCGGGACGGCCGTCGCCGTCGAAGTCGCCCACGGTCGGCGCTCCCCCCGCCTCGGGGCTCGAGCCCGGGAGCGGGTGCGGGCCCCAGATCAGGCCGCCGTCGGCGTCGTGCAGCCGCACCGTGCCGCGCGCGACGACGACGATCTCGGGCTCCGGGTCGGCGTCGAAGTTGCCCACCGCCGGGAAGCCGTCGGGCAGCGCGACCTGCCAGACGATCGCGCCGTCCCAGCGGTAGAGCGTGTTGCCGGTCACCACCTCGAGCCGGCCGTCGAGATCGACGTCCGCGACCGCCGAGATGGCGCCGCTCCGGTGATCGTCGGCGTTGCCGGCCGACTGGAACGCATGACCGCCGGTACCCCGCCAACGAAGCTTGCCGAACCGATCGAAGACGTTGGCGCCGACGACAATCTCGGCCTCGCCGTCGCCGTCGAGATCGGCGATGGTCGGATTGTCGCTGCGCGTCGTGCGCGTCGGATCGGGATGGGTGCGGTACGCCTGGCTCTGCCACTTCGTCGCCCCGGTGTGCTCGAAGGCGATCAGGCGGTTCGAGGCGATGAAGGTGGTCGAGACGATCTCGGGCTTGCCGTCGTGGTCGATGTCGGCCGCTGCGAGGCCCGAGAGCGAGAGCGCGAGCGGCAGGATCGGCTGCGGATAGAGCGCATTGACGTCGAAGATCGGCGCCAGCGTGTCGCCGCGCACGGCGCGCAGGGCCTGCATCGGCTCGAGCGGGTAGACCAGGTCGGCGGTGACGAAGACGAGATCCGGAACGTCGCGCTCGTCCCAGCGGCCGTCGCCGTTGTCGTCGGTGAGCTGGACGACGAGCGGCGTCGACAGCGAGTCGATGGCGCGGGTGAACGCGGAGGGTCCGCCCGCAGGCGGCCAGCGGCGCTCGACGACCGGGGCGAAGGCGCCGGTCGGCACGGCGTCGCAACTCGCCGAGGAGTCGGCGACGTTGTTGGTCTCGTCGAGCTCGGCGACCTCTTCTTCGGCATCCGCCATCGCGAAGATGCGATCGCCGCGAAAGCGGGCCGTCCCGGCGACGGCGAGCCGCACCGGTTCGACCTGCCCGGGAGCGATGTCGCCGATCCGGGTTTCGCCGAGCAGCCCGTCGATACCGGCCGTGTAGCGCCCGTCGAGGTCCTCGTCCGAGAAGACGGCAAGAGAGAAGCTCCCCGGAAAGAGCATGCCATCGTTCGCGAGCATGACTTCGACCTCGCCCGCGAGGGCAAGCGTTTGGGAATCGGTCGCAACCCCGCTGACGTCCACCCGGGTCACCATCAGGTCTGCGCCATGCGCGACGGTGTCGAGATCGATCGCCAGGTTGTCGGCGAGATCCGCCTCCGGACCGTTCGCGCCGTCGTCCGCCGCCTCGCCGCTCGCCTCGAGCGTGGTGACCGCGGGATCGAGATCGGCGGGTACGCGCACCGTCACCGTGCGCTCGACGCCCGTGCCGGCGGCGAGGGCGAGCTCGGGCCAGACGATCGCGTCGCCGTCGACCGCGCCACCCTGGCTGGCGGAGAGCCATTCCACGCCCGCCGGCAGTCGGAGCGAGAGCCGCACGCCGGTCGCCTCCTGGCCGCCGCGGTTGGTGAGCGTCGACAGGTACGTCAGCGCCTCGCCTGGGTGCACACTCTCGCGCCCGTCGCTCACTGCGAGCGCCAGGTCGGGCGCTGCGGCGAGGGCATCGACGTCGCTCGCGCGGTTGTTCGCGAGACTCGGGTCGAGCCCGGCGCTCGCATCGTCCCGCGCCTGCGCGACGACTTCGACGGTCTCGAGCCCGGCGGGGAAGGTCGGCTCGACGGCGACGGAGAGCCTGCGCAGGGTGACGGCGTCCTCGGCGAGATCGAACGGGGGCCACTCGACGCCGCCCTCCGTCGCCGCGCCACCGTTGCTCGCCGTGCGGAGCGACAGGCTCGCCGGCAGGTCGACCGTGAGGACGATTCCCCGGCTCGTGCCCAGGCCGTCGTTGCGAACCGAGACCGAATAGGCCAAGGTGTCGCCGACGCCTGCCGTCTCGACGCCGTCCGAGATTGCCACCACGAGATCCGGCCCGGCGGCCCCCGCGAGGTTGAGCCGCCGGTAGTCGCCAGGGCTCCACAGGACGGTCGCGACGGCGGTCGCGCCGAGGCGCAGCTCGACGCTCTCCCCCGCGACCGCGCCCTCGCGCTCCGGTGTCTCGGGCCGGTCCCCCGGCAGGTCGAGCCGGAAGCGGGCCTCGCCCTCCCCCGCGAAGGTCGTCGTCGAGACGAGCGCTGCGCCGGCGAGCCAGGCCGAGACCTCGGTCCCGGCCGGCGCCGGCAAACCGTCCAACGTGACGGCTCCGAAGAGGCTCGATGGCAGCGGCACGGCCTCCGCTCGCAGTGAGGCCGTCGGCAGGAGCAAGCCGAGCAGGGCGAGCGGCGCCCAACGGTGGCCGCGGCCCGCCCGCCCGGTCGCGGCGCCCGACCGCTGCCGGCACTTTGCGCATCCAGGTCCGCCCGATGCCCGCACCCCTTGCTCCTCCTCGTCGCTCCCTGGACGCAGCCGGCCGGTCCAGAATTCGCCCGGGGGCGTTCTCCCTCGACCCGTCCACCTCGACGGCCTCGGCCCCCTGTGATAGGTTCCTCACCTTCGTAGTCGCACGAATCACACTTTTATCAACATCGTTCTTCGCGGGGCGGTGGGTGCGGGAGGATCGTCCATGAGTGGCGAGACCGTGGACCGGCACGAGCGCCTGCTCCGCAGCCTCGAGCAGTCCGGGATCTTCCTGGTCGACGAGATGACCGGGCGGCTCGAGCGCTACGCGTGCTCGCGCGGCCTCGACGAGGCGACGACCGAAGAGGTCGTGCAGGAGGCCTTCACCGCCGTCTTCCAGCGGCGCGCGAGCGTCACGCAGCCCGAGGCCTGGCTGGTGCGCGTCGTCGACCGGCGCTGTTGCGACTGGCACCGCCGGCGCTCGGCCGCGGCGCGCGCTCTCGCGGCTCTCGCGGAACGAGCTCGCGGGGCCGACTTCGGGCCATCGCACGAGGCGCTCGATCTCGCGAAGGCGCTCGCGCGGTTGCCGGAGAAGCTGCGGCAGGTCGTGCGGCTGCGCTACGTCGAAGGGCTCGGCACTACTGAGGCCGCCTCGCGCCTCGGCTACTCGCCCGAGACCTACCGTTCGACGCTCCACCGCACGCTCAAGTCGCTGCGCGAGATCCTCGGGCTCGAAAGGGACGAGGCGTCGCTGCCCGTCTCGGGATCCTGACGCCCCGCAGTCTCCCCCGGAGCGACGCCACCGAATCCACCTTCGACGCCCCGCGCGCCCGCAAGTAGCCCGCGAGCGGGTCCACCGCGTCGGCGATTCCGCGTCGGGGAGAGCTGTGAAGTGTTCGATCGTCTCGTTCGCGGCGCTCGGGCAGAGTCGGCGGCAAGGGGGCGCGCCATGAGCTGGCCTCGTCGCCTCGAGCGCGTCGTGAGGGTGCTCCCCGTCGCGACGCTCGGCACCTTCGTCTTGGCCTGCCCAGGGCCGCCGCAGCCGCTGCTCGTGTGCGTGGCCGGCGCCACCTGCGACACCGGCGACCCCTGCTCGCGCGGTGAGACGTTGTGCGACATCGACGGGCGGCGGCACTGCCTCGCTGTCGCCCGGGCCCCCGGGTGTCCGGCGGAGCCGCCGGCGACCTGCGTCGAGGACGCCGTCTGCGACACCGGCGATCCGTGCACGAGCGGGAGCGTGCGCTGCGATGCCGACGATCGGGCGCACTGCTTCGTGGTCGACCGACTGGCGGGATGCCCCGCCCCGCCGCCGTCGACCTGCGTCGCCGGCGCCGTCTGCGACACCGGTGACCCCTGCTCGCGCGGACGGATCTTCTGCGACGCCGACGACCAGGGGCACTGCCTCGCCGACGACCGGTTGTCGACCTGTCCGCCTCCGCCTCCCGGAACTTGCGTCGCCGACGCGGCCTGCGACACCGGCGACCCCTGCACGACCGGCCGCATCCGCTGCGACGTGGACGGCCGCAGCCACTGCATCGTGGTGCGGCGCGAGCCGGACTGCCCGCCGGAGCCGGCGCCGAGCTGCTTCGAGGACGCGGCGTGCGACACCGGCGACCCCTGCTCCACGGGTCGCATCCGCTGCGACGCCGACGACGGCGCGCACTGCTTCGCGATCCGCCGTCTGCCGGATTGCCCCGCCTCGCCGCCGTCGAGCTGCGTCGCGAACGCGGCGTGCGACACCAGCGATCCGTGCTCGACCGGCCGCGTCACCTGCGACCTCGACGGGCGCGCGCACTGCATCGCCCTCGAGCGGAGCGAGGGCTGCGGCTAGCGCGGGGCGCGGCTTGCGACGATCGCCCCTTCACTCCCCCCGCAGCGACACCACCGGATCGACCTTCGAGGCCCGTCTCGCCGGCAGATAGCTGGCGAGCAAACCGACGGCGAGCATGGTGGTCGACATGGCGACGAAGGTCGGGCCGTCGATCGCTTCGACGCCGTAGAGGAGGGCGCCGAGGGCGGGGGTCGCGGCGAGGGCGGCGGCGACGCCGAGGAGGACGCCGCAGGCGACGACGCGCGCTCCCTGGGCGACCACCATCCGCCGCACCTCGCGGGCGCAGGCGCCGAGCGCCATGCGCACGCCGATCTCGCGCGTGCGCTCGGCGACGACGTAGGAGAGGACGCCGTAGAGGCCGACCGCGCCCAAGACGAGCGCCAGGGCGGAGGCGATGCCGAGGGTCAGCAGCGTGAACGAGAGCTGCAGCAGCGAGTCGCGCGCCAGGCCCTCCATCGTGAAGACGCGGTACATCGGCGCCTCGGGCGCCACCTCGCGCACCAGCTCGCGGACCTCGGGGGCGATCGTCTCGGCGCGCGCCGTCTTGACGACGTAGGCCGGCGAGGCGATCCGCCAGCTCTCGCTCGACGGCCCGACGAGCGAGAGATAGAGGACCGCTTCCGGCTCGTCGCGGAAGCTGTCCTGCATCACGTCCTCGACGACGCCGACGACCGTCGCCGCGATGTCGCCGCCCGAGCTCCTGAAGCGCTGGCCGAGCGGATCCTGCCCCGGCCACAGGCGCTCTGCCGCCGAGTGGCTGACGATCGCGCTGCGCAGTGGCGTCAGCTGCTCCTCGGCGGTGAAGCCGCGGCCGGCGAGCCGCTCGATCCCCATCGTCCGGAAGTATTCGCCGGCAGTGAACGTGTAGTGCAGCAGCGTCCCGCCGTCGCCCTCGCTCGCCGTGCCCTCGGCGTAGAAGCGCCCCTCGGCGGTGCTCTCGTTGAGCGGCACGTTCTCGACCAGCCCGACCGACTCGACGCCGGGAAGCGCCGCCAGCCGGTCGAGGAAGGCGAGGTGGAAGCGCGCGAAGGCGGGGCCGTCCGCGAGCTCCGCGCGCTCCGGAGCGAACTGGAAGGTGAAGCGGTCGCGCGTCTCGTAGCCGGGATCGACCGAACGCAGCTTCGCGACGCTGCGTAGGAGCAGCCCCGAGCCGATGAGTAGGACGAGCGCGAGCGCCGTCTGGCCCGCCACCAGCACGGTGCGCAGCCACGCCCGCCGGGGCGTCGAACCGCGCCCGCCCTGGTGCAGCCGCGCGAGGTCGGGGGCCGAGGCGCGCAGCGCCGGCACGACGCCGCAGGCGGCGGCCGAGAGCAGCGCCGCCAGGAGCGTGAAGGCGAGCGTCGCCGGCCCCAGGCCGGCCTCCTCGAGGCGCGGGATGCCGGGCGGCGCCGCGCGCAGGATGGCCGGCAAGAAGAGCGCTGCGAGAGCGATCGCCAGGGCGCCGGCGAGCGCCGCCACCACCAGCGCCTCGCACATCTGCAGGCGCACGAGCTGGCCGCGGGCGGCGCCGATGGCGCGGCGCACGGCGAGGTCGCGCTGGCGGGCCTCGGCGCGCACGAGGAAGAGGTTCGCGACGTTGGCGCAGGCGACGAGGAGCACCCCGCCGAGCGCGCCGAGCAGGATCCAGAGCGGCCGGGCGACCGGGCCGAGGAGCTCCTCGTCGAGCGGCCGCACCACGGCCCGGTGCTTCTCCATCAGGCGAACGTAGTTCGGCGAGCCGCCGAAGCGCTCCGGCAGGCGGCGGGCGAGCTCGGTGAGCTCGTCGGCCAGCCGCTCGGGTGTGACGCCCGGCTTCATCCGCGCCACGAGCGGCGACCGGAAGCGGCCGGGAGTGATCCCCTCGGGGCGGAGGTGGCTCGAGATCCACAGCAGCGTGCCGTCGTGCGGAAACTGGAACTCCGGGCGCATGACGCCGACGACCGTGCGGCTCTCGCCGTTGACGTCGAGGGCGCGGCCGACGATCGACGGATCGCCGCCGAACCACGACTGCCAGAGGGCGTGGCTCAAGACCACGGCGCCCTCCTCGTCCTCCGCCGTCGGCAGCCGGCCGAGGAGCGGCCGCGCGCCGAGGGTCGAGAACAGCGTGTGCGTGGGCCACGACATCCGGATGCGCTCGACGCGCTCGGGAGTCCGCAGCGTGCTGGTGAACGAGTTGTAGGTCGAGACGTCCTCGAGGAGGCGCGAGAGCTCGCGGTAGTGGACGTAGAACTCCGACGACACGCCGAACTCGGCCGGCATGTCCGAGCCCGGCGCCGAGGCGCCGACGTGGACCAGTCGGTCGACCTGCGCGTACGGAAACGGATCGAGCAGCACGGTCTCGACGACGCTGAACATGCCGGCCGTGGCGCCGATGGCGAGGCCGAGCGTGCCGGCCGCGACGACGGTGAAGGCGGGAACCCGCCGCAGGGTACGCGCCGCCTGGCGCAGCTCGCTCGACCACTGCCTCGCGCTCCATCGCATGCCGCGCTCCCTTGCCCGCCGCTCGCGCGGCGCCATCCAGGTCGGTTTCCAGCGCTCGGCGACGGCCGCGCGCACGAGGTCGAGTGCGGCGGCGAGCGCGAACCTGCCCGCCGCCAGGGCGCCTCGCGCTCGCGCCCGCTCGAGATCGCGCTCGAGCTGGCCGCGGATCTCCGCCGCGAAGCGGGCGCGGAACGGCGGCGGGAAGAGCCGCACGAGCGCGGCGAGCAGGCGACTCACGAGCGCGGCGAGCAGGCGACTCACGAGCGCCCCCGGGCGACGCCCAGCCGCGCTCGCGCCGCCGCGGCGGCGCGCCCGAGCCGGCTCGCCTCGGCCGCGAGCGCCCGGCGGCCGGCGGCGGTCAGCTCGTAGTAACGGCGCTCGAGGCCCGGATGCGGCGGCGGCTCGCCCGCCGGCGCGGTCTCCCGCAACCGGCCCGCCGTCACCAGCCTGGCGATGACGCGATAAAGCGAGCCGGCGCGGGGCACGAGCGCCCCGCCGGAGTCGGCCGCCACGGCGTCCGCGATCGCGTAGCCGTGCCGCGGACCGTCCGCCAGCGCGAGGAGCAGGTGGAACTCGAGAGGACTCGTGCCGCCAGCGCTGCCGTGAGTCATACGACCTATATACGCAGACAGAGCATTTGAGTTACGGGCGCCATCAGCGGGCGAAATTCCCTGCATGGGAGTCTCCGGGAAGGCGAAGCGGGGCGCACGAGATGGCCGCGGCCGGCCACGAACGGCGCTCTGGGCCGTGCTCCAGCGGCCCCTCTCAAGCCTCGGAGCGACAAGCGGTTAGCGGTTGCGGCGGGGACGAAGCGGCTCCCCGACGGCGGCCGGCGGCACTCGCCTTGCTTTCGGACGGCGGGCAACG
Organism: Thermoanaerobaculia bacterium; assembly: GCA_036397015.1. Taxonomy (GTDB): domain Bacteria; phylum Acidobacteriota; class Thermoanaerobaculia; order Multivoradales; family JAGPDF01; genus JACTMI01. The sequence goes on along the minus strand of DASWJT010000071.1, from coordinate 13,827 downwards.
GGGCGCTCGCGCGCCCCGCCAACGACACGGGGGGTGCTCTCATGAATTTGCGCGAAGCCCAGCTCTGCGTCGACTGCGAATGGCTCTACGCTGACTCCACGAACTGCCCGCGCTGCGGCAGCCACGTCGCTTTTCCCGTCGCCCGCGCCATGAACCACAGCGTCTCGGTCGTCGCCCGCTTCGCGGCACCGCGCCGCCTGCCCGCGGCCGTCGCCCGGCCCGCGCTCGTCCGCCCCGCGTTCGCCGGCTGAGTCGCCCGAGCGCCGGCGCCTAGCCGGGCGGCGCGAGCGCCTCGGCGCGACAGCCGTCGAAGCCGAGCCGGTGGAGAAGCGCCGTCGAGCGCTCGATCTCGGGACCCTCCGGCTGCGTCGCGCGCCAGCGGCAGATCAACCGCGCCGCGCGCAATGGCTCGACCAGGGCGTCGAAGGTGGCGTCCGGCTCGGCGAGCAGGAGGTGCGCCGCGGCGGCGAGATCTCCGGCCTCGCCGCGCGCGAGGACGAACCGGATCCGCGCCGCGCGCAGCCCAGGAAATCGCGCGACGAGGGGCGCGAGAATCGCCGCCGCCTCCGCCGGACGGCGATGGGCGAAGAGCGCCTCGCCGGCGAGCCGCCGCGCCTCGCTCTCGCCGAGGTAGCGAACGAGGGTCCCGTGCAGGCGCGCCGCCTCCGCGGCTTCGACGAGCGCGGCGAGCTCGGCGAGGAGCGCCGGCTCGCCCGGCCGGGCGGCGAGCTGCTCGCGGAGCTCCCGCTTCGCCTCCTCCCGGCCGCCGCCGAGCGCGACCGCGCGCGCCGCGAGCACCGCCGTGCGCGGCTCCTCGCCGGGGCGGCCCGCGACGAGCGGCCGGGCGCGCTCGGGGCGCTCCGCCGCGAGCCAGAGCGTCGCCGCGTCGAGCCGCAGCGCCTCGGCCTCGGCGGCGGGAGCGCGCGGCGCGCGGAGCACCTCCTCGACGAGGGTCGCGGCGCGGGCGGCGGCGAGCTCGGGCTGCTGCGCCAGCGCGGCGGGCCAGAGCTCGTCGAGCCAGCGCGCGCCGTGGGCGAGCGCCGCGTCGCCGGCGCGGCGAAAGCGCGGCTCGTCGCCTTTCTCGCGCGCGGCGCGCGCCTCGGCGAGCCGGGCGGAGGCGCGCAGGCGAGCCCCGCGCTCCTGGCGCTCCCGCGACGCCTCGGCGGCGGGGAGCGCGAGCGCCAGGGCGAGGAGAGCGGCGAGCGACCCGGCGCCGATCCGTCGGCGCGCCACCGTCGCGCGGTCGAGCAGGAGGGCGAGCGCCGCGACGGCGAAGTAGTAGAGCGGCGCGAGCAGGGGGAGCCGCTGCCGCGCCGAGCTGTAGAAGACCAGCACGACCGCGAGCTGAACGAGGAGCAGCGCGACGAGCGGCGCCGCGCCGCGCCCGGCGCGCCGCTCCGCGAGCAGTCCGACGAGCGCCAGCGCAGCGAGCAGCGAGAACGGCAGCGACGGCCAGCGCCCGAGCTGCAAGTCGAAAGCCCACGCCTGAGGCGTATCGTGCCAGGCGAATTCCTGCAGGGTGAAGCGGAGCTTCGTGAGCTCGAGCGCGAGCCAGCGCCGCGGGTGATCGCGCACGAAGGCGATCGCGCGCGCCGCCCACAGCCGGTTGACGGCGGCGACGCCGAGCCCGGGGTCGCCGAGCTCGGCGCGCGCGACGGTGCGGTAGGCCGCGTGCTCGGGGTCGGCGGCGGCGAGGTCGAGCTGCGCCAGCGCGCGCACCGTCGCCGGGTACTGGGCGCTCGTGCCGCGCGCCACGGCGCCGTTACCCTCGAACAGGACGGTGCCCGGATTCATCCGCGGCGCGCCCGGCGCGCCCGCGATCGACCACGCCCCGGCGGCGAGGAGCGCGAGCACGGCGAGAGAGGGCGCGAGCAGCCACGCCGCCCAGCGCCGGCGGGCGGCGGCGCCGCCGGCGCCCGGCGGAGCGAGCAACGCGAGCAGCGCGACGAACGGCAGCGCGGTCGGCCGGGTGGCGAGCGCGAGCGCGCCGAGCGCTCCGGCGGCGGCGGCGCCGCGGCGAGCGCAGACGGCGGCCGCCAGCATCAGGACGGCGAGCAGGAGGTCGGGCTCGAGCAACCGGCCGTGGACGAGCAGCTGGCGGTCGAGGGCGAGCAGGGCGGCGCCGACGAGCGCGAGGCGCCGGCCGAAGCGCTCGGCGAGCAAGAGGTGGAGCAGGGCGACCGCGAGGCCGGCGAGCGCGACCTGGAGGGCGACGACGACCGCCGCCGAGTCGAGCCCGGCGCGCTCGAGCAGCCAGAAGAGGCGGAAGTAGAGGGGGCTGAAGTCGAGCAGCCGTTCCTCGGCGAGCCGGCCCTCGATCCACCCTCTGGCCGCCAGCGGGTACTTGAGGAACCGGCCGCTGGGCACGGCGGCGAGCAGCGCCGCGTGCAGCAGCACCGTGCCCGCGGCGAGCACCCACGGCTGCCAGCGGCCGCGCGCGGTCTCGCCGCGCGCGGCGGGCGCCGCCGGCGGCGGAAGCGAGTCGGCGGGCATCGGCAGCGCAGGATAAGCGGCGCCGTCGCGGCGCGGCAACCGCCGGCACCCGGCCTGCCCTCTTGACAAACTCGAACGATGTTCTCTAGATTAACGTCGTTAAGTCGAAGAACGTCGTTCTTCGCCTGCGCGCCATGGGCACCCACGAACGCCGCGACCGCGAGAAGCAGCAGCTGCGCAGGAAGATCCTCGCCGCGGCGCGCAAGCTCTTCGTCGAGCGCGGCTACGAGGCGGTGACCATGCGCGAGATCGCGCGCGCGATCGAGTACTCGCCGACGGCGATCTACCTCCACTTCCGCGACAAGAAGGCGGTGATGGACGCCATCTGTGACGAGGATTTCCTCGCCCTCGCCAAGCGCTTCTGGAAGATCGGCGCCATCGTCGACCCGGTCGAGCGCATTCGCCAGGCGGGGCTCGCCTACGCCGAGTTCGGCCTGCGCCACCCGCACCACTACCGCCTCATGTTCCTCGCCCCGCACCCGCCGCACCGGGTCGAGGACAGCGCGCTCGAGCACGGCAACCCCGACCAGGACGCCTACGCCTTCCTGCGCGGCGCCGTCTCGGAGGCGATCGCCGCCGGCCGCTTCCGCCGCGGCTTGGACGACGCCGACCTCGTCTCGCAGCTGGTGTGGTCCGCGATCCACGGCCTGGTGGCGCTCGTCGTCGTCAAGTACGACGAGCCGTGGATCGACTGGCGGCCGAAGAAGAAGCTCGTCGCCGAGATGGTCGAGCTCACTCTGCGCGGCCTGCTGCGCGCGCCGGCGGAGGGCTGAGCGGTGCCCAACCTCGCGCTCCGCAACCTCTGGCACGACCGGCTGCGCTCGGCGATGACCGTCGCCGGCGTCGCCTTCGCCGTGACCCTCGTCTTCGTGCAGATCGGGCTCTTCTTGGGGCTGCTCGACAACGCCTCGGTGACCATCGAGCGCATCGACGCCGATCTCTGGGTGACCTCGAAGAACACGCCCAACGTCGACTTCGCCCACAGCTTCCCGGAGAGCCGCGTCCAGCGCGTGCGCTCGGTGCCCGGCGTCGCGCGCGCCGACAACCTGCTGGTGCAGTTCCTCAACCTGCAGCTGCCGAGCGGCGCCGAGGAGGGGATGCTCGTCTACGCCCTCGAGGACTTCGCGCGCTGGGGGATCCCGTGGCGCGTCGTCGAAGGCAACCTCGCCGACCTCAGGCGCGGCGACTTCCTCGTCCTCGACGACTCGGCCGAGCGCCGCTACGGGCCGTTCGCGGTCGGCGACTACCGCGAGATCGTCGGCTACCGGGTCAAGATCATCGGCCGCACGCGCGAGGCGCTGTCGTTCACCACGACGCCGATCGGCTTTCTCGACTACGACCTCGCGCAGCGGCTCGCCGATCGCAAGCGGGGGCGGACGACCTACGTCCTGGTCCGCCTGGCGCCGGGCGCCGACCCGGCGGCGGTGCGCGCCGAGATCGCGCGCCGGCTCCCCTACAACGACATCTACACGCGCGCCGAATGGGCCGCGCGCTCGCGCCGCTACTGGGTCCAGTCGACCGGGCTCGGGCTCAACATGTACCTGACCGTCTTCCTCGGCTGCCTGGTCGGCGTCGTGGTCGTGGCGCAGACGCTCTACACCTCGACGATGGAGCACCTCGGGGAGTTCGGCACGGTCAAGGCGATCGGCGGCTCGAACGCCGACATCTACCGCATCCTGGCGACGCAGGCGACGGTCGCCGCCGTCGTCGGCTTCCTCTTGGGCGGCGGCATGGCGGCGGCGCTCGGGCCGGCGATGGCGCGGATCGGCCTGAAGCTCATCGTCCCCGACGCGCTCGCCGCCGCCGTCTTCGCCGGCACGCTCGTCCTCTGCCTGGGCTCGGCGTTCTTGAGCTTCGGCAAAGTGGCGCGCATCGATCCCGCCCTCGTCTTCCGCGGCTGAGGAGACCATGACCGAGCCTGCCCTCGTCTCGCCGACCGTGCCGCCCCCTCTTCCCGCCGCGGCCCCCGTGCTCGCCGCGCGCGGCGTGCGCAAGAGCTTCCGCGAGGGGCGGGAGACGATCGAGGTGCTGCGCGGGATCGACCTCGAGCTCGCCCCCGGCGAAATCGTCGCGCTCGAGGGGCCGTCGGGCTCGGGCAAGACGACGCTGCTCTCGATCCTCGGCTGCATCCTCACCCCGTCGGCCGGATCGGTGGTCGTCGCCGGCGAGGAGGTCGACCCGCGCCGAACGCGCCGGCTGAGCGAGATCCGCAAGCGCGCGCTCGGCTTCGTCTTCCAGCAGTACCACCTCTTCCCGGCGCTCGACGCGGTCTCGAACGTCGCCTACGCCGGCCGCATCAAGGGTCTCGGCCGGCGCGAGGCGCGTCGGGAAGCCGACCGCCTGCTCGCGCTCGTCGGCATGGAGGAGCGCGCCGGCTTCCTGCCGCGCGACCTCTCCGGCGGCCAGAAGCAGCGCGTGGCGATCGCCCGCGCGCTCGTCGGCTCGCCGCCGATCCTCCTCGCCGACGAGCCGACGGCGAACCTCGACAGCGTCGTCGGCCGGCAGATCCTCGAGCTCTTCCACGAGCTCGCCAAGAGCGAGCGGCGCGCGCTGCTCGTCGTCACCCACGACCCGGCCGTGCGGCCGTTCGTCGACCGCGTGGTCGGCATCCGCGACGGCCGCCTCGCCGCGCCCCGCACCGGGAGAAGGAGACGCTGATGCGCTGGAGAATTTGGCTCGCCCCCGCCGCCGGAATCGCCCTCGTCGCCGCCCTCGTCGCGCAGACGCGCGGCGCGGCCTCCGCCCCAGCGAGCGTCGCGCCGAGCGCCCCCGCCGGGCCCGAGCGCATCCTCGCCGAGGGCCGCCTCGCCGCCTATCCCGGCGCCGAGGTCACCGTCGCCGCCGAGGTCGCCGGCATCGTCGCCGGCATGGTCTTCGCCGAGAAGGACGCAGTCGAGCGCGGCGACCTGCTCGCCCAGCTGCGCGCCGACGACGTGCTCGCCGCTCTCGCCGCCGCCGAAGCGCGCATCGGCGAGGCTTCGGCCGAGATCCGTCTCGCCGAGAGCGAGCTCGAGCGCGCCGAGAGTCTCTACGCCCAAGGCGTCGACACCGCCGCACGGCGCGACCACGCACGCCGCGACCTCGATGTCGCGCGCGCCCGCCGCGCGACCGCCGCCGCCGAGCTGGCCCGCCTCGCAGCCGAGCTCGACCAGCACCGCGTGGCGAGCCCGATCCGCGGCACCGTGCTCGCCCGCTTCGTCGATCCCGGCGAGGCGGTCGAAGCCGGCGAGCCGATCCTCGTCGTCGCCGACCTGACGCGGCTGCGCATCGAGAGCGAGGTCGACGAGTCCGACGCCTCGCGCATCACCTTGGGTGCCCGCGTCGCGGTCACCGCCGAGGGCCACGCCGGCCGCTTCACCGGCGTCGTCGAGGAGATCCCCGACGCCGTCAGCGGCCGCGTGCTCAAGCCGCAGGACCCCGGCCGCCCCTCGGACACGCGCATCCTGCTGGTCAAGATCCGCCTCGACGCGCCGACGCCCTTGAAGCTCGGCCAGAGAGTCGAAGTCGAGATCGAGGGCTGATGCCGTAGGCGGCACGCCGGCCACGGGCTAGGATTCCGCCATGCCCATCCGCTCGCGCGTCGCCCGGGCGCGGCCGCGACCCGCCTCGGACGCCGGCATCGAGCCGCCGACGTCGACCTCGCTGTTCGCCTACGGCACGCTCGCCGACGACCGCAAGGTGGCGGCGCTGCTCGAGCGGCCGGTCGCCGGCAGCGGCGCCGAGCTCGTCGACTTCGAGCGCGCCGAGGCCCCCGGCTTTCCCTACCCGCTCGTCGTCGAGGCCGCCGGCCGCCGCGTCGCCGGCCGGCTCTATCGCCACCTCTCGGAGGACGACTTCGCCCGGCTCGACGCCTACGAGGGCGTCGGCGAAGAGCTCTACTACCGCGCCCTCGGCCGCGTCGTGCGCGCGGGCGAGGACACGGCGGGCGGCGAGGAGGCTTGGGTCTACCTGCCGACCGAGCGTACGCTCGCGCGCCGCCGGCGCTGAGCAAGCGGCCGGCCGCCCGGGCCGCGCCGCTTCGCTAGACTGCGCCGCGATGAAGAGCTTCCGCCGCACGCTCGAGCTCGAGGTGCCCTCCCGCCGCGGCTTCGTCAACATCACCCCCGAGGTCGAGCGCGCCGTCGCCGAGAGCGGCATCCGCGACGGCCTCTGCCTCGTCAATTCGATGCACATCACCGCCTCGGTCTTCGTCAACGACGCTGAATCCGGCCTGCACGCCGACTACGAGCGCTGGCTCGAGACCCTGGCGCCGTTCGACGCCGGCAGCGACCCGCGTCGCGGCGGCTATCTGCACAACCGCAGCGGCGAGGACAACGCCGACGCGCACCTCAAACGCCAGGTGATGGGACGCGAGGTGGTGGTCGCCGTCACCGGCGGCGGGCTCGACTTCGGCACCTGGGAGCAGATCTTCTACGGCGAGTTCGACGGCCGGCGCAAGAAGCGCGTGCTGGTCAAGATCGTCGGGGAGTGAGAGGCGTGGAGCGCGACGCCGGACTCGCCGAGCTCGATCACGAGACGAAGTTCGTCCTCTGCCCGAGCCGCGTCGCGGCCGTCCGCGTGCTGCTGCGCGGCGTCGCCCGGCCGGAGCATCCGCATCCCGCCGGCTTGGTGCAGACCATCTACTTCGACGACGCGCGCCTGAGCTCGTTCGCTGAGAAGCAGGCGAGCGACTTCCTCAAGACCAAGTTTCGAGTGCGTTGGTACGACGGCGCCGGAGCGGTCTTCCTCGAATGCAAGCAACGCATCGGGACGCGGCGATCCAAGCGGCGCGCGCCGTTGCCGCTCGCCGCCGACGCGCTGACGCGGGACGGGCTGGCGGGGCTCGAGGGCCTCTCGCTCGCCGGCTTCTCGGCGGCGCTCGGCGTGCCGGTCGCCGGCGAGCTCCGGCCGACGCTGTACCTGCGCTACCGCCGCGAGCGTTTCGTCGCCGCGACCGGCGAGCGGCTCTGTCTCGACTCGGAGATCGAGTCGCTGGCCGCGGCGGCACGTTTGGGCTGCCGCCGCGGTCCGGTGCGCTTGCCGGCGGCGGTGTTCGAGCTCAAGGGCGGCGCGCGCGAGTTGCCCGCCGCCTGCGCCGGGCTCGCCGTGCTCGGTGCACGCCGCGCCTCGTTCTCGAAATACTTCGCCTGTCTGGCCGCACTGACCCCGTGAGGATCGAACCGTCATGACGAACTGGCTCGCAGAGCTCAAATCGGCGGTCGAGGGCAAGGGCAACGAGATCGAGCCGCTCGGCTTCCTGGCGCTGCTCGCGGCCTCGGCGCTGGCGGCGTTCGTCGTGGCGCAGCTCTACTCGCGCTTCTACGGCCGCCAGGCGGCGGGCAGCGACATCCACCGCTCCTTCCCGCTGCTCGGCATCGCCGTCACGGCGATCTTCATCTGCATCCAGTTCTCACTGCCGCTCTCGCTCGGCCTGCTCGGCGCGCTCTCGATCGTCCGCTTCCGCACGCCGATCAAGGAGCCCGAGGAGATCGGCTTCCTGATGGTGGTGATCGCCACCTCGCTCGCCGCCGCCACCGGCCGGCTCTTCTACCTGGCGCTGGTGCTCGTCGCCGCCACGCTCGGGCTCGTCGCCCAGGCGCTGCTCGGTTCGGTCTTCCGGCGCCGCCGCGACAGCGGCCTGGTGATCGCGACCTACGAGGAGGCCGTCTACGGCGCGCAGAGCGGGGCGCTGCTCTCCGCCCTCGCCGACGCCGGCCGCCGCGGCGCCCTCGAGTCGCTCACCGTTCAGGACGGCCGGGTCACCCTCACCTGGCGGTTCTTCGGCCTGCCACCCGCCGCGGCACCCGCGCTCGAGCGCAAGCTGCGCGAGACGGCGCCGCCAACGAGCCTGGCGATCGTCTTCGCCGCGGCCGCGCCGTGACGACCGAGCGGCGAACCGACCGATGAAGGGGCTCGCCCGGCGGCGCCTCGGGGGCGCGCTGATCGCCCTCGCGGCCGCGGCCGTCCTCGCGGCGGCGGCGGATTCCGGCTTCGTGCGCGCCCTCGAGCGGCGCCTCGCCCGCGACGAGGTCGCGGCGCCGCTCGAGGTCAGGAATCGCCTGCGGGCGCAGCTGCGCGGACTGCTCCACGTCCAGGCGCCCGAGAGTCCGCATGCGCTCGAGCCGCTCGGCGCCGACGGACGCTGCCCGGCGCCCCGGCTGGGCACGCGCCCGACCTCGCCCGAGCTGATGCCGAGCTCGTGGCGGGCGCCCGGCGGGGAATGGCTGGCGAGAGGGCGGACGCTGGTGTCGCTCGCCGTCGACCGCTGCCGGCTGCGCTGGCTGCACGAGCACCGATTCGGCCACGGCAGGCGCTTCGAGGAGCTCGGCTGGGTCTCGATCTTCGAGGACGGCGAGCTCCGCTTCGCCTCGCCGGTGGGCGTGCGCATGCACGGCCACACCGGCCGCCAGCGTGCGCCGTTCAACTATCGGCTCTATTTCCGGCGTGCCTTCGGCGGCGCCGAGCTCCCGGCGAGCTGGATCGATCCGCAGCTCGCCGGCAACCTCGATGAGGTCGTTCTCAAGCGCGATCTCGGCCCACTGCCAGGGGGGCGGCCCTGGCCGTTCGTCGAATCGGTCGCCTTTGCCGTCGCCCGCCGCCTCGGCGCGCACGCTCCCGGCTTCCGCCCGGTCGCTCTCAGCTTGAACGGCCAGACGCCCCTGACCTACGCCGTGAGCGAGCGCATCACGAAACCGTTCTTGCTCCGGCGCTTCGGAGACGGAGACTTCGAGATCGTGCCCGGCAAGGTCCATTCGCGCCAACGGGAAGCGGCGCGCCTCCGCCAGCTCCAACACTGGGTGCGGGAGGCCCCGCTACCGCTGCGCGCGGACCACGCCGCGGAGCGATTCGACATGCCGAGCCTGCTCGACTCCCTCGTCACCGCGCTCGTCGTCGGCGCCGGCGACGCCTTCCAGGACGCCCTGGTGCGCGATCGACGCGGCGAGCGGCTCGACGGCCGCTGGTTCTTCGTTCTCTGGGACCACGATTTCGGCTTCCGCGACAGCCCTCGCTTCAAGCGCTTCCCGGGCGGCGCGCCGGACCTGCTGCCGATGCTGGTCGCTCCCGCGGCGTCCTTCTACCGCGTGCCGGAGATGCTCGTGCGCCGCCTGCAGCGAGAGGACGCCGCGTTTCGCGGTCTGCTCACCCGCCGTCTCGCGACGGCGTTCAACCACGAGCTCACGCCCGAGTTCTTCGCCGCGCTCGTCGCCGAGCACGAGCGGCTGGCGGAAGAGGTCGGTCTCGCCGACCGGAGCTTCCTCGCCGGCTTGCGGGAGGCTCTCGATCGGCGTCCGCGCGAGCTCTTCGACCAGCTCGAGCGGCTCCTCGGCGCGGCGCCGTTCCAGCCACTGGAGGTGGTGTCGAGCGGGCCCCGCTTCCGCGTCGACGGCCACGAGGCGACACGCCGCTTCCGCGGCTGGTCGTCGGTCGACGCGCCGGTGCGGCTCGAGATCGTCGGCGACGACCGCGAGCGGTTCGCGGGCTGGTACGCCGGCGAGAGGCTGGTGTCGGACGCGCCGGTTCTCGAGACGGGCGACGCGGCGGCGGTCTCGCTCGCCGCGCGCGCGGGCTCGACGCCTCAGCGCTCGCGCCCGACCGGGTAGAGCCCCGCTCGCTCGTCGTAGAACGGCGTGCGGCGGTAAAAGAAATCGAGCCGGGCGCGCGGGTCGGCGGCGAACGCGGCGTCGCGCGCGAGCTTCGCCTCGAACTCGGCGGCGAGCGCCGGATCCTCGGCCAGCATCGCCCGCGCCATCGGCTCCATGACGTAGTCCTCGGCGTACTCGGTGCGCTGCAGGCAGGCGAGGAAAAAGCCCCACTGGAAGAACGAGTCGGGGGCGGCCGGCTCGAGCATGGCGACCACGAAGTCGCCGAGCGGCTGGTCGGTCGGGACGCGCACGGCACCCGCCGGCATCGCCTCGCGGCGCGCCTCGGCGGCGGCGCTCGCGGTGACGCGGACGCGGCCCTCGAACGGCTCGCGGGCGAGCTCGACGCCGCTCAGCCGGACCATCTCGACCGCGACCTCGCGCGGCGCGGCGAGCGTCTCCATCTCGACGCCGTGGGCGCGCAGGCGCGCGATCACTTCGTCGTGCGCCGGCGGGATCCAGTAGGCGCGCGGCCGCGCGGCGAGGACGGCCGGCCGCGACAGGCGCACGAGCGGCAGCCGCTCGCTCGCCGCCTCGCCGAGCCAGCGCACGACCGGGGCGCCCGAGATCGGCGAGTTCTCGACGCGCGAGCGGATCGCGGCGAGCTCGATCGTCGCCTGCTCGTCGGTCGCCGCCCAGTCGAGCGGGACCGCGGCGGGCCGAAGCGCACGATCGGCGGCGATCGCCGCGCGCAGCTCGGCGCCGCGCGCGCCGAGCGTCGACAGCATCTCCTCGAGCAGGACGCGCGTGCCGAGGACGCGCTGCGGATACGGCTTGAGCGAGTGGTTCTCGACCAGGATCGTCGGCAGGTGGACGAGGTCGCCGTAGCCGTTCGAGTAGCGCGGCGGCGCGGTCCACTCGACGACCCCCCGCGTCGGCTCCTTCTCGTCGACGTAGTTGACGAACGCCCCCGGCACGTGGCCGGCGTGCGTGAGGGCGCGGTCGAGCTCCGGGCGCAGGACGTCGTCGAGCCAGGCGGCGATCGCCGGTGAGTGGGCGTGCCGACCGTTCCAGCCGTAAGTGACGTCGTACTGGAAGTCGGCGCCGTCGGTAACGTGGAGGTCGACGTAGAGGTCGGGCTGCCAGGTGCGCAGCGCGGCGATCATCGCCCGCATCTCGGCCGTGTCGAGCTTGCTGTAGTCGCGGTTCAGGTTGAGGTTGGCCGAAGTCGTCCGCCAGCCGCTCGGCTCGGGGCCGCGCTGGTTGACGCGCGAGTGCGGCGACGAGCGCTCGTGGCCGTCGACGTTGAAGATCGGCACGAAGAGGAGGTTGACCCGGTCGAGAAGAGCGCCGAGCGCGCCGCCGACGGTCAGGTCGCGCAGCAGCATGAGGCCGGCGTCCTTGCCGTCGATCTCGCCCGCGTGGATGCCGGCCTGGGCGAAGAGCGTCGGCCGCCCGTTCGCGGCGAGCGCCGCGCGGGTCGTCGCGCCCTCCTTCGAGACGATGGCGAGCACGATCGCGCGCCCCTCGGGGCTGGTGCCGATCGCGGTCAAATCGATCTGTGGCGCGGCCTCGGCGAGCCGCGCCAGCCATACCATCGTCTCCTCGTAGCTCGGCGTACGGACGAGACCGCTCGCCTCGGCCGGGGTGATCCACGGATCGTCCGCCGCCGCGACGAGCGCCCGGCTCGCCCCCGCCCACGGCCCGACGAGCGGCGGCAGCACCGCCGTCCGCGCCGCCTTGCCCGCCGCCACCGGCGCGGCGACGAGTCCGAGGACGAACAGGCTCCGTAGGATCGATCGCATCGCACCCTCCGAAGGGGGTGCGAGTCTAGAGGATCGCGCGCGCGCTACCGGCCGAGCGCCGCGTCCCAGGCGAGGACGGCGGTCATCGGCGCGCCGGTGCCGCGGCCGGCGGGGACGAGGACGAGGAACCGCTCACCGTCGGGCGAGACCCGATAGCGGTTGCGGATTTGCAGCGGCGAGAGCGCGAGCGGGAAGAGCGGCTCGGGGATGCCGGCGTCGAAGGTCGTGCCCGTCGCGACCGGCACGCGCATCATCCGGTTGTCGACCGAGACGTAGAAGAGCTCACGGCCGTCGGGACCCCAGGCCGGTTCGATGCCGCCGTTGGTCGACACCTGCCAACGACCCGCCGCGCCGGCGACGCCGACGACGTAGATCTGCGGCGGCTCCGACTCGAACGAGGCGAACGCCAGCCAGCGGCCGTCGGGCGAGAGCTGCGGGTGGACGTTGGACGCTTCCGACGCTACGACCGGCTCGGCCGCCGCGCTCGCGCCGGGTGCGACGCGGTAGAGACCCCAATTGCCGCCCTTCCGCAGCTGGATGTAGAGCGCCTTGCCGTCGGCCGCGAAGGCGCCGGCGGCCGCGCGCTCGGAGGCGTCCGCCACGGTGAACAGCGTTGCGTCGGCGCCGGTGCGGTCGAGTGCGCGCGAAACGATGCGCACGGCTTCGCCCTCGCCCCAGCGCGAGAACAGGATCCGCGCGCTGTCGCGAGCGAAGAGGGGAGCGGACTCGCTCGACTTCTCGAAGGTGAAGCGCGACGACACGCCGCGCCTGAGGTCGCGCACCCAGACGTCGGCCTCCTGCCCGCTGCCCACCTGGTAGGCGAGCCAGCGGCCGTCGCGCGAGAGGTCGAACGCGCCGAGCTCGCCCTCGGCGAGAGGGCTCTCGACGCGGTTGCCCTTGCGGTCGAGCCAGACGAACTCCGAGCTCGACGCCGCGCCGGCGCGGTAGACGAGCACGCCCTGGCGCGAGACCGAGAACTCGGCCTGGCCGTTGGCGTCGACGCCGATGCCGTCGGCGATCGGGATCGGCTCGCCCGAGAGCTCGCCCGCGCCCGGGTCGAAGCGCTGCGCGACGAGCGTCGTCTCGCGCACGAAGACGAGGTGGCCGGGCGGCGCGTACTCGACGCGCGACAGGCCGCCGACGACGAGCTTGGCGCCCGAGCCGTCGGCGTCGGCGACGCGGATGCCGTTCTCGCTCTCCTTGCCGCCGAAGGTGACGTAGAGGAACCTCTCGCCGCCGGGGAGGAATTGCGGCCAGGCGACCTCGTAGCCGCTCTCCCCTTCGACTCCGGCGAGGTGAGTCCTCGTCACGCCGCCCGCGGCGTCGCAGGCGCGGATCGGATCGTTGGGCTGGCCGTCGAAGAGGATGAGGCCGCTCTCGCTCCAGGTGCCGTCGGCGCCGGTCGGCGCGTCGCAGATCTTCTGCGCCGGACCGCCGTCGAGCGGTACCTTTTTGAGCTTGCCGTCGGCCATGAAGGCGAGCCAGCGCGAGTCGGGCGACCAGAACGGGCGCGTGCGGACGCTCACGCCGTCGGTGCCGGCGAGCGGGCGCGCCTCCAGCGCGTCGAGCGAGCGCACCCAGACGCGCCCCGTGCTCTTCTCGTCGACGCCGACGAAGGCGACGTGGTTGCCGTCGGGGGAGATCTTCGGCTCGCCGACGACGAGGAGCTCGGCCGGCGTCCTGAGCTCGAAGCGGGCGACGCGCTCCGGCTTCGGCGCCCGGCGCGCGAAGCCGACGGCGAGCGCCGCGACGGCGAGCGCGAGCAGCGCGGCGATCGCCCACGCCAGCCGTTCGCGGTTCTTGCGGTGGTGGGCGACGGGCGCCGGCACGCCGACCTGCGATCCCCCTTCGGCGATCCAGGCGAGCTGCAGCTTGACGTCGTGCGCCGTGTGCCAGCGGTTCCTCGGATCCTTCTCGAGGCAGGTCGTGATCACGCGGTCGAGCGCCGGCGGCGCGAGCGGCGCGAGCGA
>DASWJT010000070.1:0-49074 GCA_036397015.1 Thermoanaerobaculia bacterium | reverse complement strand
CCGCCTCCTCGACTTCGATCCGGCGACTCGGCTGCTGCGCGCCGAGGCCGGCCTGGCGCTCGCCGACCTCGTCTGGCTGCTGCTGCCGCGCCGGCTCTTCCCGCCCGTCGTGCCGGGCACGCAGTTCGTGACCCTCGGCGGCATGGTCGCCGCCGACGTGCACGGCAAGAACCACCACGTCGACGGCACCTTCGGCCGCCACGTCGAGGCGCTCGCGCTGCTCACCGCCGGTGGCGAGCGCGTGCGCTGCTCGCGCGACGAGCACGCGGACCTCTTCCGCGCCACTCTCGGCGGCATGGGGCTCACCGGGCACATCCTCGAAGTCGAGTTCCGCGTCGTGCCGATCCCGACGCCGTGGATCGTGCAGGAGACCGAGAGCGTGCGCGACATCGACGAGTTCCTCGCCGCGCTCGCCGCCGCGGCCCGCGACTGGCCGTTCACCGTCGGCTGGATCGACTGCCTGGCGCGCGGCGCGCGGCTCGGCCGCGGCGTGCTCTTCCGCGGCCGCTGGGCGGAGCCCGCGGAGGCGCCGGCGTCCGTGCCGCGGCCCCTCGACGGACCCGCGGTGCCGTTCGAGTTTCCGAGCTGGGCCTTGAACGATTTCTCGGTGCGGCTGTTCAACGCCGTCTACGCCGGCGTGCACGCGCGCCGCGGCCGCCGCAAAGTCGTGCATCCGCAGCGCTTCTTCTGGCCGCTCGACGGCGTCCGCTCGTGGAACCGGATCTACGGCCGGCGCGGCTTCACCCAATTCCAGTGCGTGCTGCCGGAGCGCGAGCGGCCGGGCGCGACCCGCCGCTTGCTCGCGGCCGCGGCCGACCGCGGCGGCGCCTCGTTCCTGTGCGTGGTCAAGGACTGCGGCGCGGAGGGTGAGGGCCTGCTCTCGTTCCCGCGCCCCGGCGTCTCGGTGGCGCTCGACTTGCCGCGCCGCGCCGAGACGCAGCAGCTCGTCGAGGTGCTCGCCGAGCTCGTCATCGCGGAGGGCGGCCGCGTCTACCTCGCCAAGGACTCCTTTCTGCGGGCCGACCAGCTCGCCCGCATGGAGCCGCGCCTCGCCGAGTTCCTCCGCGTGCGCGCGCGCTGGGATCCCGGGCGCCGGCTGCGCAGCGCACAGTCGGTGCGCCTGCTGGGAGACCCGGCATGAACGCTGTCGTGCTCGGCGCCACGCGCGGCATGGGCCGCGCGCTCGCCCGCCGACTCGCGGCGCGCGGCGACCGGCTCGTTCTCCTCGGCCGCGATCGCGACGAGCTGGCGCGCAGCGCCGCCGACCTCGACCTGCGCGCCCCTGCAGGCGGCGCGGTCGCCGGCACGGCGAGCTGCGACCTGCTCGCGCCGGCGAGCTTCGTGCCGGCCCTGACGGCGGCCTGGTCGGCGCTCGGCCGCGTCGACGCGGTGATCGTGACTGCCGGCCTGTTCGCCACCCAAGAGCGCCTCGAGGCCGATCGCGAGCTGCTGCGGCGGGTCTTGGAGGCCGATTTCTCGGGCACCGTGCTCTTCTGCGAGGCGGCGCGCGAACGGCTCCTCGCGCAGGGCGGCGGTACCCTGTGCGTCTTCTCCTCGGTGGCGGGGGAGCGCGGGCGGCGGCCCGTGGCGCTCTACGGTGCCGCCAAGGCCGGCCTGACGCGCTATCTCGAGGCGCTCGATCACCGCTACCGCCTGCAAGGCCTGCGCGTCGTCTGCGTCAAGCCGGGTTTCGTGCGCACTGGGATGACCGCCGGGCTCCCCGAGCCGCCCTTCGCCGCCGAGCCCGACGCCGTCGCGCGCCAGGTCGTGCGCGCGATCGACCGCGGCACGCCGGTCGTCTACGCGCCGCCGGCGTGGCGGTGGGTCATGGCGGTGGTGCGGCGGCTGCCGCGCTTCGTCATGCGCCGGGTCGGCTTCTGACGCCGCCGCATCCGGCGCGGCTCAGCGGCGGAAGATCCAAATCATGCCGGCGGCGGCGAGCGCGGTGAGCGCGAGCGCGACGCCGTTCAGGAAGAGCCCGATGCGAGCCAACGCGCGGCGCCGGCCGCGGCGCATCGCCCAGGCGGCGAGCAGCAGGCCGAGGAGCGCCAGGCCGGCGGCGACGGCGACCGGCATGACGACGCCGAGCGGGTAGGCGCGCAGCGAGGCCGGCAGCAAGCGCGCCAGCGGACGCGACGCCAGGGTGCCGGCGAAACAGAGCCAGGAGAGCAGAGGCAGGGCGTCCGGCGCCTCGAGCGGCGCGTACGCTTCGTCGCGTTCGGAGGCGAGCCGCATTTTCCCGTATCCTTTCATCGAAACGGACGCGCGGAGCGATGCGAGGGAGGAAGAGTCCGACGATGCCTGGCAGGCGCGACGCCGAGCTCGCGCCGCGCGGCCGCGCGTGGGCGGCGACGGTCGCCGTGGTGGCCGCCGCCGTGCTCCTCTCCGGCTGCACCCTGCGCAAGCTGGCCGTTCGTCAGCTCGCCGGCGCGCTCGCCGCCAGCGACTCCACCTGGAGCGCCGACGACGATCCCGAGCTCGTCGGCGAGGCGCTGCCGTTCGCGCTCAAGACGCACGAGAGCCTGCTCGCCGAGCTGCCCGAGGACCGCGCGCTCCTCGTCGCCACCTGCCGCGGCTTCGCGAGCTACGCGGCGGGCTGGGTCGAGGCCGAAGCCGAGAGGCTCGAGCCGGAGTCCTATGCCGCGGCGCAGCGCACGCGCGCCCGTGCTCTGGCGCTCCATTTGCGCGCGCGCGGCTACTGCTTGCGGGCGCTCGAGCTGCGCGCGCCGGGCAGCGCCGCGGCGCTGCGGGAGCGGCCGGAGTCGGCGCTCGGCTGGGCGGCGGCGGCCGACGTCGAGCTGCTCTACTGGACCGGGGCGGCGTGGGGCTCGGCGATCGCGCTCGGTCTCGACCGGCCCGGGCTGGTCGCCGACCTGCCGAGCGTGCGGGCGCTGTTCGACCGCGCGCTCGAGCTCGCTCCCGACTGGGATCGCGGCACGGTGCACGAGGCGATGATCTCGATCGAGTCGGTCTCCGAGATTCTCGGCGGCTCGGCGGCGCGCGCGCGACGGCATTTCGAGCGTGCGGTGGAGCTGTCGCGCGGCGGGCGCGCCGGTCCGTTCGTGACCTACGCCCGCGGCGTCCTCGTCGCGCAGCAGGACCGCGGCGGCTTCCGCGCGGCGCTGGAGAAGGCGCTCGCCGTCGACGTCGACGCCGAGCCCGCCGACCGGCTGGCGAATCTGCTGGCCCAGGAGCGCGCCCGCCGCCTGCTCGCGCGCGCCGACGAGCTGTTCTTCGAGGAGGAATGACGTGACCAGGCGAAGAGACGGAAGACGGCGGTCGATCCTCGGCGCGGGGCTCGGCGTCGTCGCGCTCCTGGCGGCGACGGCGGCGCCGCTCGCCGCCAAGAGCGTGATCAAGGTGGCGACGCTGGCGCCGCAGGGCTCGATCTGGGACACCGCGCTGCGCGAGATGGGGGCGGCGTGGAAGTCGTCGAGCGGCGGCGGCGTCGAGCTGCGCGTTTATCCGGGCGGCGTCGCCGGCGACGAGGCCGACGTGGTGCGCAAGATGCGCATCGGCCAGTTCCAGGGCGCGGCGCTGACCGTCACCGGGCTGGCCGAGATCGATCCGGCGTTCCGCGTCTTCCACATTCCGATGCTCTTCGACTCGTGGGCCGAGCTCGACCGCGTGCTCGAGAGCCTGCGCCCCGACCTCGAGCGGCGACTGTCCGAGCGCGGCTACGTCCTGCTCTTCTGGGGACACGGCGGCTGGGTTCACCTCTTCTCGCGCCAGCCGATCCGCACCATCGCCGACCTCAAGTCGCAGAAGCTGTTCGTCTGGGCGGGAGACGACGACCAGGTGCAGCAGTGGCGCCGAGCCGGCTTCCAGCCGGTGCCGATCGCGGCCACCGACGTGTCGATGGCGTTCCAGACGCGCATGATCGACGTCGTCCCGACGCCGCCGGTGGCGGCGCTCTCCTTCCAGTGGTACCGGCAGACACCCTACATGCTGTCGCTCGGGCTGGCGCCGCTCGTCGGCGGCGTCGTCGTGGCGCGCTCGGCGTGGGAGGAGGTGCCGGCGGCCGAGCGCGCCGCGCTGATGCAGGCGGCGCGCGCCGCGGAGACGAAGCTGCGCGACGAGGTGCCGAAGCTCGATCGCGGCGCCATCGACGAGATGAAGCAGCGCGGGCTGAAGGTGACCGAGCTCGGCGCCGATCAGACCACCGCCTTCGAGCGCGCCGCCGAGGACTTCGCGCGCTCGGCGCGCGAGGGCAACGTGCCGCCGGACGTTCTCGAGGCCACGCGCCAGGCGATCGACTCCTTTCGCGCCGCGCGCGAGGAATCCCCCTGAGAGAGCTCGTCAGGCGCTTCGAGAGCTCGCTCGCGGTGCTGCCGCTGGCGGCGATGGTGGCGCTCGCCGCGGGCGAGCTCGTGGCGCGACGCTTCGGCGCCGGCGTGCCGGGCGCCGGGCCGCTGGTGCAGCACTTGACCCTCTGGCTCGGCTTCCTCGGCGCCATGGTGGCGGCGCGCGAGGGCAAGATCCTGACTCTCGCCACCTCCGAGTATCTGCCGGCGGGCGCGGTGAGGCGCGGTTTCGGCATCGTCGCCGGGGCGGTTGGCGCCGGAGCGGCGGCGCTGCTCGCCGTCGCCTGCTGGGAGCTCGTCGAGAGCGAGCGCGGCGCGGGCGGCGAGGTGGCGCTCGGCATCCCGACCTGGGTCGGCCAGCTCGTCCTGCCGGTCGCCTTCGCGGTGGTGGCGGTCCGCCTGGCCCTGCGCGCCGACGAGCGCTGGAGCGGCCGGGCCGCGGCGCTCGCGGCGCTCGGTGCGGGCCTCCTCGTGGCGCTGCGACCCGACTGGGTGGAGGGCGCGCCGTGGTGGCTCGGCGTCGTCGTCGTCGCCGTCGGCACGCTCGCCGGCGGTCCGCTGTTCGCAGCGCTCGGCGGCCTGGCGGTCTGGCTCTTCCTCGTCGACGGCACGCCGATCGCCGCGGTGCCGGCGGACGCCTATCGCCTGGCGGTCCACCCGACGCTGCCGTCGATTCCGCTCTTCACGCTGGCCGGCTTCTTCCTCGCCGAAGGCAAGAGCGCGCTGCGGCTGCTCGAAGTCTTCCGCGCCCTGGTCGGCTGGCTGCCCGGCGGGACCGCCATCGTCGCGGCGGTCCTCTGCGCCTTCTTCACCACCTTCACCGGCGGCTCGGGCGTCACCATCCTGGCGCTCGGCGCGCTGCTCTTCCAGGCGCTGCGCGCCGACGGCTACCGCGACCGCTTCTCGCTCGGCCTCGTCACCTCGGCCGGCTCGCTCGGCCTGCTCTTCCCGCCGGCGGTGCCGCTCATCTTCTACGGCATCGTCGCGAGCGCGCCGATCCCCGAGCTCTTCCTCGGCGGGCTGATCCCCGGGCTGCTGGCCGTCGGCGCCACCGCCGCCTACGGATTGTGGGAGGGGCGGCGCACGGGGGATCGCCACGCCTTCTCGCCGCGTCGGCTGGGGCGCGCTCTCGCCGATGCCAAGTGGGAGCTCTCGCTGCCGGTCCTGGTCGTCGGGCTTCTCTTCTCGGGCTGGGCCACGGTGGTCGAAGCCGCCGCGGCCGCCGCGCTGTGGGCGGCGATCGTGCAAGTCGGCATCCACCGCGAGGTCGGCTGGCGAAATCTGCCGCGCGTGCTGCTCGACGCGACGGTCATGATCGGCGGCGTGCTCATCATCCTGTGCGCGGCGCTCGGCCTGACGAGCTGGCTGGTCGACGCGCAGGTGCCGCTCCACCTGCTCGACTGGGCGCAAGCCAACCTCGATTCCAAGCTCACGTTTCTGTTGGCGCTCAACCTGCTGCTGCTCGCGGTCGGCTGCCTGATGGACGTCTACTCGGCGATTGCCGTGGTGGTGCCGCTCATCGCGCCGCTCGGGCTGGTCTTCGGAGTCGATCCGATCCACCTTGGCATCATCTTCATCGCCAACCTCGAGCTCGGCTTCCTGACGCCGCCGGTGGGCGTCAACCTCTTCCTCGCCTCCTACCGTTTCGAGCGCCCGATCCTCGAGATCACGCGCTCGGTGCTCCCCTGGCTCGCCCTGCGCGCGGCCGTCGTCCTGCTGGTCACCTACGTTCCTTTCTTGACACTCGCCCTGCTCGAGCGCTGAGCGGCAGCGGCAGCACGATTCCGCCGCCGACGCTCGTGCTAGCGTCAGCGGACGATCATGATTCGCTACCAATTGCTCGCTGGATGAGTTCGGACGAGCCGGTGGCGACCTCCGCTCGCCTCCGCCGCTACGGTGGACCGGCTCTCGTCGTCGCTTGCGCGGCGCTCGTCGAGCTTCTCTCTGGTACCGCATTGCGGGTGCCGAATCCGCCGGCGCTCCTCCTTCTCGCGGTGGTGTTCGCGGCGCTTACCGGCGGCCGGGCGCCGGGGCTGATCTCGGCCGCCATCGCGTGGACCTACTGTGCGTACTTCTTCGCCGAGAGCGTGACGCCGCTGCGCTATGCGCCGGACGACGGCCGGCGAGTGATCGTCTGGCTCCTCGCCATGCCGGCGATGGCGTGGATGGTCGGCACGCTGCGACGCCGGGTGGAATCCGACCTCGACAAGACGCGCCGGGGAGAAATCGCGCTCGCGACGGAGGCGCGCCTACGCGCCAGCGAAGCGCGGTTCCGCGCCATCGCCGACTCCGCGCCGGTGGCGATCTTCGAGACCGACGTGGCGGGCGAGAACCTCTTCGTCAACCGGCGTTGGTGCGAGCTCACCGGCCGCGCCGTCGAAGAGTCGGCGGGCGACGGCTGGCTCGCCGCGGTGCATCCCGAGGATCGCGAGCGCATCCGGGCCGGCTGGCTCGGGCGTGGCGTCGGCGAGCGCGTGCTGTCGACGACGTACCGGCTGTTGGCCCGCGATGGCACGGTGCGCTGCGTCGAGGGACGGGCCACCGAGATGCGCGGCGCGGATGGCGAGCTCACCGGCTTCCTCGGCACGCTGGTCGACGTCACCGACGTGCGCCGCGCCGAGGGACTGGCGCGCCGCCGTGGCGCGATCCTCGGTGCGGTCAGCTTCGCCGGCGCGCAGCTGCTGCGCCGCCCCGACTGGCGCGACGGCATCGACGCCGTGCTGCGCTCGCTCGGCGAGGCGGCGGAGGTGAGCCGCGTCTACGTCTTCGAGAACCATCCGGGCGCGAGCGGCGAGACCTGCTGCTCGCAGCGCGCCGAGTGGGTGGCCGACGACGTCGAGCCGCAGATCGACAATCCGGAACTGCAGGCGTTTCCCTATCGCGATATGGGATTCGGCCGGTGGCTGGACGCCTTCGCGGCCAGCGAGGCGATCCACGGCCCGGTGTCGAGCTTCCCGGCGAGCGAGCGAGCGATCCTCGAGCCGCAGGCGATCCTCTCGTTGGCGGTGCTGCCGATCGTCGCCGGCGGCGGAGTGTGGGGATTCCTCGGCTTCGACGACTGCCGCCAGGCGCGGGCGTGGAGCGAGGTCGAGCTCGGTGCCCTGCGCAGCGCCGTGGCGACGCTGGGAGCGGCGATCGAGCGTCGCCAAGCCGAGCTCGAGCTGCGCGAGAGCGAGCGCCGTGTGCACGAGCTCTTCGACAGCTCGCCGGTCGAGATCTGGGAGGAAGACTTCTCGCCCGTGCGCGACTACCTCGCGGCCGAGGGATTCTTCGCCGCGGAGGATCCGAACGCCTTCTTCGACCAGCGACCGGAAGCCTTGAAGGCCGCCCTCGGCGCGGTACGCGTCGTCGATGTCAACCGTCAGGCGGTGGAGAGGCTGGCCGCCGACAGCAAGGACGACCTCCTCGGCGGCCTCGACCGCATCTTCACCGAGGAAGCATTCGCCGCCTTCCGCCGCGAGCTCGTCGCCATGCATCGCGGCGAGACGAGGCTGGTGTTGGAATCGAAATCGCGCACCTTCGACGGCAGGACGCTCGAGACGCTGCTGCACTGGCAGGTGCAGCCGGGACACGAGAGCGACTATGGCCGCGTCCTCGTCTCGGTGCTCGACGTCAGCGAGCAACGTGCGCTGCGGCAGCAGATGGAGCGCGCGAGCCGTCTCGAGACGGTCGGCCAGCTCGCCGGCGGCGTGGCGCACGACTTCAACAACCTGCTCACGATCGTGCTCGGCGCCTGCGAGTTCCTGGCGCGCGAGGTGGCCGCCGACGACATTGCCGCGGCCGAGGTGGAGCGCATCCGTTCGGCGGCGCAGCGCGCGGCCGACCTCACCCGCCAGCTCCTCGCCTTCGGCCGCCGCCAGGTTCTGACGCCGCGGCCGGTCGACCTCAACGAGGCATTGTCGGAGCTGCGCTCGTTACTCACCCGCGCGCTGCCCGAGAACATCGAGTTGCGCCTCGCTCTCAGCGCCGAGAGCGCAGTGGTCGAGATCGATCCGGCGCAGCTCGAGCAGGTTCTGATGAATCTGGTCTTCAACGCGCGCGAAGCGCTGCCCGCCGGTGGCGAGATCGCGATCGAGACCTTGCGCCTGCCAGCCCCGCCGCCGGACGTGCCGCGGCGCGACGAGCCGATCGCGGGCGGCGGCGTGCTGCTCTCGGTGCGCGACAACGGCGTCGGCATGGACCGCACCACGCTCGAGCGCTGCTTCGAACCGTTCTTCTCGCGCAAGCCGATCGGCGACGGCTCGGGGCTCGGCCTGGCGACCGCCTACGGCATCGTCCGCCAATCCGGAGGTGCGATCTGGGCGGAGAGCGAGCCGGGGCGCGGGTCGACGTTCTTCGTCTACCTGCCGAGCGCCGAGGCTGCTGAAGGGACGCCGTCGCGGCGTGCCGTGCCGGTGGCCGACGGTGGCGACGAGACGATCCTCCTCGTCGAGGACGACGACGCCGTACGCGGCATGGTCGGCAAGCTGCTGCGCAACCTCGGCTACGGCGTGCGCGAGACCCGCTCGCCGCTCGACGCCCTGGCGCTGCTCGAGCGGGGCGAGCCGATCGACCTGCTGTTGACGGACATCGTGATGGCGGAGATCACGGGCGACCAGCTCGCCGCACGGGCCGCGGAGCGGCGTCCCGAGGTGCGCGTGCTGTTGATGAGCGGCTACGCGGAGGACATGGTGCACCGCCCGGCGGCGGCCGTCGCTCGCTTCCTGGCGAAGCCGTTCACCCGCGCGCAGCTCGCGACCGCGGTGCGCGCCGCGCTCGACGGCGCCTGAGCGCGCCCCCGCTCAGACGTCGAAGTGGACGCCCTGGGCGAGCGGCAGGTCCTTGCCGTAGTTGATCGTACAGGTCTGTCGCCGCATGTAGGCCTTCCACGAGTCGGAGCCCGCTTCGCGGCCGCCGCCGGTCTCCTTCTCGCCGCCGAAGGCGCCGCCGATCTCGGCGCCCGAGGTGCCGATGTTGACGTTCGCGATGCCGCAGTCCGAGCCGTCGACGGAGAGGAACTTCTCGGCCGAGCGCAGGTCGAGCGTGAAGATGGCGGAGGAGAGGCCCTGCGGCACCGAGTTGTGGAGCGCGATCGCCTCGTCGACGCCGTCGAGCTCGAAGGCGTAGAGGATGGGCGCGAACGTCTCCTCGCAGGTGATCGGCATGTGTGGCACGGCCTCGACGATCGCCGGCTCGACGAAGAAGCCGGGCTGCGCCAGCACCTTGCCACCGCAGAGGATGCGGCCGCCCTGCTCGACGGCGGTGGCGAGCGCTCGGCGGTAGTCCTCGACCGCCCGGGCGTGAATGAGCGGACCCATCAGGGTCGAGGGGTCGGCCGGGTCGCCGATGCGGATCGAGCTGTAGGCCTTGACGAGGCGTTGCTTCATCTCGGCGGCGATCGGGCGCTCGAGCAGCAGGCGGCGCGTCGTCGTGCAGCGCTGGCCGGCGGTGCCGACAGCGGCGAAGAGCACGGCGCGCAGCGCGAGATCGAGATCGGCGTCGGCGGTGACCAGGATGCCGTTGTTGCCGCCGAGCTCGAGGATGGAACGGCCGAGCCGGTCGGCGACGGTCTTGCCGAGGACGCGGCCCATGGCGGTCGAGCCCGTCGCCGAGACGAGCGGGAAACGCGGGTCGGCGGCGAGCGGCATGCCGACGGCGTGGCGGTCGCCGACCGCGAGGTTGAAGATCGGAGGCGCGCCGGCCTCGGCCAGCACGCGCGCCGCGATCCGGGTCACCGCAATCGCGGTGAGCGGCGCCTGCTCGGACGGTTTCCACAGGCTCGAATCGCCGCAGACAGCGGCGATCATCGCGTTCCACGCCCACACCGCGACGGGGAAGTTGAAGGCCGAGATGATGCCGACTGGCCCGAGCGGATGCCACTGCTCGTACATGCGGTGGAGCGGCCGCTCCGAGTGCATGGCCAGGCCGTAGAGCTGGCGCGACAGGCCGACCGCGAAGTCGGCCATGTCGATCATCTCCTGCACTTCGCCGAGGCCCTCGCTGCGGATCTTGCCGACCTCGAGCGTCACCAGCAGGCCGAGATCGTCCTTGTGCCGGCGCAGCGCGTCGCCGAGCTGCCGCACCACTTCGCCGCGCTGCGGCGCCGGCCACCGCTTCCACTCGTGGAACGCGTTTTCGGTCGCCGCGGCGACCCGCTCGTAGTCGTCGGGCGAGCACTCGACGACCGAGGCCAGCGTCTCGCCGGTGGCGGGATTGACGGAGTTGACGAGCTTGCCGCCGGTCGCCAGCCAAACGCCGGCGAAGGCGCCGGAGTTCTGCGCGGCGAGGCCGAGGCGGTCGAACAGATCGGTGACGGAGGGGGCGGCGGTGGCGACGGTCATCGGGGACTCCGGGGAGGTCGTGCTGCGGGATCCGGCGAGCACCGGGACCCGCATTTTACCGCAGGCGGCGGGGCGCGAGGCGAGGATGCCGCCGGCGGACGGCTGAGCGGCCGGCGATCAGGAGAGCGTCTGGGCCAGAGCGCTTTCGATCCGACGCAGGCCCTCGTCGGCCTCGTCGATCGAAAGGACGAGCGGCGGCCGCATGCGGATCGCGCGCTCGCCGGAAGCGAGGCCGAGCAATTCGGCGTCGAGCAGTGCCGCGAGCGTCCGGCCGCGGGTGTCAGCGTCCGGCAGGTCGAAGGCGGCGAACAGTCCGCGGCCGCGGGCGTTGGTCACCTGACCCGGGAAGCTGCGCTCGAGCCGTCGCAGCCCGGCGAGCAGGTGCTCGCCGACGCGGGCGGCGTTGTCGAGCAGGTGCTCCGCCTCGATGATCTCGATGATGCGCTGGCAGCGCACCATGTCGACGAGGTTGCCGCCCCAGGTCGAGTTGATGCGCGAGCTGACCTTGAACACCGAATCGACCTCGTCGACGCGCGCGGTCGCGGCGATGCCGCAGACCTGCGTCTTCTTGGCGAAGGCGAAGACGTCGGGCTCGACGCCGAAGTGCTCGAAGGCCCACCACTTGCCGGTGGTGCCGAAGCCGGTCTGCACTTCGTCGAAGATGAGCAGGAACTCGTGCTCGTCGGCCAGCCGGCGCAGCGCGCGCAGAAAGTCGGAGCGGAAGTGGTTGTCACCGCCCTCGCCCTGGATCGGCTCGATGACGAGCCCGGCGATGTCGTGGGGATTGTCGGCCAGCGCCCGCTCGATCTCGGCGATCGCTCGCAGCTCGGCCGTCTCGACTTCGGCGAGCACCTCCGCGGTGACCGGGAAACGCAATTTCGGATTCGTCACTCGCGGCCAGTCGAACTTGGGGAAGTACTGCGTCTTGCGCGGATCGGCCGTGTTAGTGAGCGAGAGCGTGTAGCCGCTGCGGCCGTGGAATGCCTGCCGGAAGTGGATGATCTGCCTGCCGAGCTCGCCGCGGCCGGCGGCGAGGTTCTTGCGCACCTTCCAGTCGAACGCCGTCTTCAGCGTGTTCTCGACCGCCAGGGCGCCGCCCTCGACGAAGAACAGGTGGCTGCGGAAAGCCGCCGGCACCGTGCGCGCGAAGGTAGCGACGAACTCCGCCATGTAGGTCGTGTAGACGTCGGAGTTGGCCGGCTTGTTGAGCGCCGACGGCAGGATGCGCTCGTGGAACTCCGGCGTCGTCATCGCCGGGTGGTTGAAGCCGATCGGATTGGTCGAGAAGTGACCGAAGAAGTCGAGTAGGTCGCGGCCGCTCCGCGCGCCGCGCAGCCAGACGCCGTGGCTCTTCTCGATGTCCTGGACGAGGTGGAAGCCGTCGACCAGGATGTGCCTGGCGAGCGACTCGCGGACGTCGGCGGGTGCGACACGGGGCGAGCGGGTCAGCGTGGGAGTCATGGCCGTCCTCGGGGTGATCGCGGCCCGTGGGAGCGGGCCGGGCGGTGCGCGGTGACAACCGCGCGTGTGCCAGCCTATCAGGCGCCCTTCGGCGGGGTCAAAGAGTCGCGGCGGGCGAGATCGTCTTCGTTCGCGATCGCGATGCGGTCGCGGCCGCTTTCCTTGGCCACGTACATCGCCGAGTCCGCCTCGCGCAGGAGCAGGCTCTTGGTCTCCGCGCTCGACAATCCGGGCCGGTAGCAGGTGCGGAAGGTGGCGATGCCGATCGAACAGGTGATGCCCTGCAAGTTCAGCCGGTCGGCGCAGATGTCGCCGCGCCCGTCGCAGAACACGTTCTCGGCGATCTGGGTGCGCAGCGCCTCGGCCAGGCGCGCCGCTCCCGCGGTGTCGAGCTCCGGCACCGCGACGACGAACTCGTCGCCGCCGTAGCGCGCCAGGATGGCGCCGTTCGACTCGAAGCGCGAGCGCAGCAGGTGCCCGACGTCCCGCAGCACTTGGCTGCCGGCGAGATGGCCATACGAATCGTTGACGCGCTTGAAGAAATCGAGGTCGAGGAAGAGGACCGCGAGCTCGCCTCCGCCTCGACGCGCCTCGTCAACCGCATGGTCGAGCGCGGAGTGCAGGAAGCGGTCGTTGTACAACCCGGTCAGGTTGTCGCGCTTGGCGTACTCGTGAGCGAGCCTGCCGTCGAGGACGTTCTGGATCGCGATCGAGATGTAGCCGGCGAAGATCTCGAGCAGGTCGCGGTCGCCGGGGCCGTACGTCGCGGCGCCCTCGCGATTGAGCAGCTCGAGCACGCCGCAGACCTCGGCGCCGATGCGGATCGGAATCGCCACCAGCGAGCGCGTCGAGTAGCTCGTCTCCCGGTCGATGCGGGAGTCGAAATACGGATCGCCGTTGGCATCCGAAGTGTAGTAAGCCTTGCCGGTCTGGTAGACGAAGCCGGCGATCCCCTGGTGCGAGGGGATCGTCTGGCCGACGAGCGCCGCCGCCTGCTCGCCGAAGGCGGCGAGGAAGGTGAGCTGATTGCGTCGGCGGTCCGGGTGCTTGCGCGTCGGATCGTCGAGCAGGATCGATCCGGCCTGCGAGGGCACGAATTCGTTGGCCTTGCGCAGCACTTCGACGAGGTTCTCCGCCAGGTCCATCTCGAGAGGGAACTGCGGCGGGCTGGCGCGCCGACGCTCGAGGAAACGCTCGAGCTCGTGCGGATCGAGGCTGAGGACGTCCTTCATCGCGCGAGGCATCGTCCGGTCGGCTCGGCCGGTACGCTACACCTGCGGCCGGGCCGAGCGCTGCGAAGCCTAGCGCAGCCGGCGGGCGAGCTCGCCGGCGCGCCGTTCGAGGTCGCGCCGCAGCGCCTGGGCGTCGGCAAGCTCGGGAGCGAACTCGAGAAGGTGGATCTCCTCGAAGAGCAGCTCGAGCTCGCGGATCCGCTCCTCGCGCCAGCCGGCGCCGGCGAGCGCGGCGTGCCACTGCGCGAGCGGTGTGCCGCGCGCGATGCCGTAGCGCTCGCCGAGGGCGCGGCGCCACGCCTCGTCGATCGCCCGCGCCGCCGCACGCGGCGAGGCGGCTGCACGCGCCTCGGCGAGCGCCGCGCGCAGGCGGCGGAGTGGGCTCGCGCCGCGCCGCTGCCGGGCGGCGACGAGGGCGAGGCCGGCGAGGACGAGGAGCCCGAAAGCGAGCGCGAGGCGCCACGAGAACCGGGCCGCGAGGCTTTCGGCGGTCGTGGGCGACGGGGCCGGTGCCGGCGGTGCGGCAGGTGGCGCTGGCGCGGAAGGCGCCGACGAGGCGCCCGCCCTCACTGTCAGGCGCGCCGGCAAGGTGCTCGCAACGGCGTACTCGCTGCGCGCGGGATCGAAATAGGTGATCTCGACGGGCGGGATCTCGAGCTCTCCCGGGGCGTCGGCGAGCACGACGTAGCGCCACTCGACCACGCTCGTCAGGCGGCCGTTCTCGGCGCGCTCGCTCGCGGCCGCCGACGGCGCGAATCCGCGCAGGCCGGTGGGCAGCGCCGGGGCGGGCGGCGCCACTCCCTGGGGATTGCCGTCGGTGACCGCGCGCACGGCGAGCGTCGTGGCCTGGCCCGCGTCGAGCCGGGCCGGATCGACCGCGGCGGAGAGGGTGAGCGCGCCGACGATGCCCGAGAACTCCGGCGGCGACCTAGGCAGCGGGCGAGCCGAGAGCGTCACCGGCCGCGTCGCGAGCTCGAGCGGCTCGTCGCGCCGGATGCCGCCGATCCAGTCGGCATCGACCATGTGCGCCATCACGTCGACGGTGATGGGCGCGATCGGGATCTCGCCAGCGCGCAGCGGAAAGAGGGCGCGCGCCACCATTGCGACGCGCCCGAAGCGCTCGCCGTCCACCTCCACCCACTCCGGCCGCGGCCGCTCGGGAAGCGCGATCTCGCGCGCCCAGAAGCCGGCGAGCTCGGGCATGGCGCGAGGCCGGAAGCCCGAAATGTCGGTCTGGGTGTCGAGCGCCAGCGTCCACACGACCTGCTGGCCGACCCACGCCCTCTTCGGCTCGAGGAGCGAGCGCACCGCGAGCTTCGGCTGCACGGCCGGCTCGCCCGTGCGGCGACGCGGAAAGATGCCGAGAGGGTCGTCGTCGAACAGGCGGGCGAAGGGATCGGATGGCCGGGTCGACGGCGGCTGCGCGCGTCCTGGCGGCGCCTTCTCGACCACGCTCACCTCGAGGTCGGGCAGCGAGCGGATCTCCTCTCCGACTTCGACCCGGAACTCGTGCACCCGCGCCCTGCCGAGCGCCACCGGCCGCAGGCGCCAGCTGAGCTCGAGCCGGCTCGTCGACTCGCCGTTCACCCAGCTCGTTCTCTGCGAGCGGGAGGGCCCTCCGGCGCCCTCGAGGTTCTCGAGCAAGAAGCCGGGGTCGACGCGCGGCAGGCCGAAGCCGGACGACTCGACGACGAGGGTCAACCGTGCCAGCTCGTCGAGGCCGACGGGGTCGGGCGCCAGCTCGGCGCGCACCTCGACTCGCGGCTGAGCGGCGGCGGCGCCGGCGATCGCGGCGAGCGCCGCGGCGAGCGCCCGGGCGGGCCATCTCACCAGTCGATCTCCACCCGCGCCCGTTGCTCGGCGGCGCGCCGCGCGCGCTCGCGGCGCTGCTGGCGCTCGAGATCCTCGACGGCGCGCAGGATCGCGGCCGCCTGCTCGGCGGTCATGTCGGGCAGATCGCGGAACTGGGGCAGTGGGCGTCGGCCGGCGCTCGGCGCGGAGCCGGAGGCGGGAGCAGCGTCGGCGTCGTGCTGCGATGTCTCGCCTCTGTCGTCCGGCTCGTCGGGAGCGGAGGGCTCCTGCGGCTCACCTGCCTCGCCCTTCTCGCCCCCCTCGCCCCGCCGCGCCTGCTCGCGACGTGACTCGCCTTCGCCTGGGGAGGAGGGGCTCTCCGCTTTCTCCTTCGGGCGCTGTCGGTCGAGCTCGCGCAGCGCGAGCTCGAGATTGTGCTTGGCGTCGGCGTGGTCGGGCGCGCGGCGCAGCGTTTCGCGGAGCGCCTCGGCGGCGCCGTCGGCATCGCCGGCGGCGAGGCGCGCCGTGCCGAGGTTGTACCAGGCCGCCGGCGCCAGCTCGGGGCTCGCGGCTCGCGCCGCCTCGGCGAGGAGGGCGGCGGCGCCGGCGGCGTCGTCGGCGATGCGCGCGGTGCCGGCGTTGAAGGTCGTCCGCAGGTCGGCGGCGCGCAGCCGGCGGGCGCGGTCGAACGCTTCGATAGCGCTCGCCGAGTCTCCGGCGGCGAGGGCGCGGATGCCGGTCGCGGTGCGCTCGCGCGCGTTCCACTGCAGTCGCTCGGCGAGCGGAGCCTCGACCGCGGGCGGCGTCCGGGCCGTGAGCGAGGCCGCCAGGAGCAGGGGGGCGAAGCGCGAGCTCACGAGCCGATCTCCGTTGGCGGCGGCGACCACGGGGTGAAAAGGAGCGCCGTGAGCAGGGCCGCGACGGCGAGCGCGAGGGGCCACTGGAAGCGCTCCTCGAGGCTGGTTACCGTCGTCGATTCGATGGCGCGCCCGCCGAGCGCCGCGATCCGCCGCGCCACCGGCGCCGGGTCGAAGGCGGCGCCGGCGGCCTCGAAGTATTCGCCGCCGGTGCCGTCGGCGAGCCGGCGCAGGTTGTCCGGCTGGAGACGGCTGACCACCACCTCGCCGCGGGCGTCGCGCTTGAACGATTCGGGTGCGCCGGGCACCGGCACGGGCGCTCCGCGGCGGCTGCCGACGCCGACGGCGAAGAGCGTCGCGCTCGCTGCGCGCACGACGTCCACCGCGTGATCGAGCTCGCCGCCGTGATCCTCGCCGTCCGAGAGCACGACGATCGCGCGGTGCGTTTCGCCGCTCTCGGGAAAGAGCATCACCGCGCGCTCGAGCGCTCGCGCGAGGCGCGTGCCGGGCAGCGAGAGAGTGCCGGGCGCCAGACCGTCGAGCACCAGGTCGACGACGGCGCCGTCGACGGTGAGCGGCGTCAGCACCTCGCCCTCGCCCTCGGCGGCGACGAGGGCGACGCGGTTGCCGGGCATCGCCGCCACCAGGCGGCGCACGAGCGACTGCGCCAGCCAGAAGCGCGACGGGGCGACGTCGGCGGCGTTCATCGACAGCGAAGTGTCGAGGACGAAGACGAGGTCGAGGCCGCGGCGCTCGACGGTCTCGCTGGCGGTGCCCCATCGCGGCCGAGCGAGCGCGAGCGCCAGTCCGAGCAGCGCGAGAGCGAGCCAGCCGGCGACGATCCAGGCCGGGCGGGGCGCGCCGCCGGTGCGCAGGCGGGGCGCGAGCGCGCCGCCGATCCAGGCGGACTCCGCCTGCCGGCGCCGGCGCAGCAGCCAGAGCGCGAGGACGGCGGCGAGCGGTGCCACCGCGAGGAGCCAGAGGAGTCCGGGCGCGGCGAAACTCATGGCTCGATCGTCACTCCGGCGAGCGCGAGGAGGAGGGGAGCGGCGGCGAGCGCGAACGCCGCCCAGGCGAACGGTTGGAAGCCCTCGCGATAACGAACGTAACGCTTGACCTGCATGGGAGTTCGCTCGAGGCGGTCGATCTCGGCGAAGACGCGCTCGAGCGCGTCGGCGTCGGTGGCGCGATCGAAGCGGCCGCCGGTGCGCCGGGCGATCTCGGCGAGGAGCTTCTCGTCGACCTCGACGCGCATCGTCACGTCGCGCGTCTCGATCCTGCCGGTGAGCGGGTTGCGCAGCTGCACCGGCACCCTCGCCTCGCCCTCGCTGCCGACGCCGACGGTGTAGACCTCGAGGCCGAGCCCCTCCGCCACGGCCGCCGCCGAGAGCGGATCGATCTCGCCGGCGTTGTTGACTCCGTCGGTGACGAGGATGATCACCTTCGACTTGGCCGCGCTGTCCTTGAGGCGCCCGGCGGCGTTGGCCAGCGCGACGCCGATGGCGGTGCCGTCGGGCGTCAGGGTCGGCTCGAGCGCGGCGACCAGCTCGTCGAGCATGCGCCGGTCGGAGGTGAGCGGCGAGCGCGTCAGCGCGCTGCCCGAGAAGGTGGTGAGACCAATCCGGTCGCCGGGCCGGCCGGCGACGAACTCTCGCACGACGCGCTTGGCGACCTCCAGCCGATCGGGCGAGAAATCCTTCGCCGCCATGCTGCCCGAGACGTCGAGGGCGATCTGGATGTCGATGCCCTCGGTGGTGGCCTCCTCCCAGGAGTAGCCGAGCTGCGGACGCGCCAGGGCGACGACGGCGAGGACGAAGGCGGCGAGCCGCGCGACGCGCGGCAGCGCGAGACGCCAGCGCGCGCCGGCGGCGAGCGGCATCCGGCTCGCGGCGAGGGCGCCGAACGACCCTCGGCGCCGATGGCGCCACGCGAGCCACGGCGCCGCGAGCAGGAGCAGGAGCCAGAGCGGATCGGCGAACGCCGGCCAGCTCATGCGGCCGCCTCGGTCGCGGGCGGGTGGAGGTGGAGGTCGACCGCGCGGGCGACCTCGCGCGCCTCGGTGACGCGCGCCGCGAGAACCTGGCGCGTCGCCGCGGCACGGGCGAACTTGACCTGATCGACCTCGCGCAGCAGCCGCACGGCACGGCGCACGAGGTCGCGGTCGAGCCCGCGCTGGCCGAGCCGCCGGCCGAGCTCGGTGGTCGACGATTGCGGCGCGGGCATCTGGAAAGAGCGGCCCAGGAAGCGCCGCAGGGCGAGCGAGAGCGCGGCGTGACCGCCCTCTAGGTCGGCCGCGTCGATGCCGCCGAGAGCGCGATCGAGCTCCGCGAGCGGCGAGAGCTGCACGGGCTCGGGGCCGAGAGCCACTCGCCGTCGGCGGCGAAGCAGCCACGTCGCCGCCACGGCGAGCGCGGCGAGCGCCGCGACCGTCCATGCGAAGGCGGCGGGCACGCCGAGCCGACGCGGCGGCGCCGGCGGCCGCGGCTCCCGGGCCTGCGGATCGGGAGGGAGGACGGAATCGATCTCGAGCGCGAGGTCGGCGGGAGTGGCGACGGCGGCGGGCGGTTGGCCGGGGATCGCCACCGCCACCGGCGGCAGCCGCAGCCGGCCGGTCGCGAAGGCCGAGAGGACGATGCGCTGGGTCCAGATCGGGCCGGCGGGGGACTCGACGCGCGCGGGCGGCGCCGCTTCGCGCACCTCGACCTCGCCCCAGCCGCGAGACCAGTCGGGAAAGCGCGGCATCCGCGTCGGGTCGTCGGGCGCGCCGCGCAGCGTGAGCGTGGCGGTCACGAGGTCGCCGACGGTCGCCGTCCCGGGAGCCAGCTCGACGTCGAGCGCGAGCGGCGCCGCGCCGGCCGGCGGGAGCGCGAGCGCGAGGGCGAGCGCGGCGAGCAGCCTCTTCGTCATCTCGTCCTCCGCCGCTTGCGCCGTTCGAAGAAGCGGACGAGCTCGCTCAGGTACGGCCGGTCGGTGCGCAGCACCAGCCGGTCGACGCCGAGCCGCGCGAGCAGCTGGTCGAGCCGGGCGCGCTCGGCGGCGATCCGCTCCGCCTCGACGGCGGCTGCCCGCCGGCCGTCGACGATCGCGACGCGGCCGGTCTCGGCGTCCTCGACGGCGATCGGGCCGACGGCAGGGAGCTCGCGGTCGCGCGGATCGACGATGTCGAGCACGACGACGTCGTGGCGGGCGGCGGCGCGCTCGAGCGCGTGCTCGGGAATCGAGCCGACGAAGTCGGAGACGACGAAGAGCACGGCGCGCTGGTGGAGATTCGAGAGCGCCGCGCCGAGGCCGCGCTCGAGGTCGGTACCGCCGCGCGCCGGCCAGGCGAGGATCTCGTGCACCAGCCGTAGCACCTGGTTGCGGCGCCGCTCGGGGCGCAGGAAGCGCAGCAGCCGGTCGGAGACGAGCGCCGCGCCGACACGGTCGTGGTTGCGCAAGGCGGCGAAGGCGAGCAGCGCGGTGACCTCGGCCGCGAGCTCGCGCTTGGTCACGGCGCGCGAGCCGCAGCGCAGGCTGCCCGAGACGTCGACGGCGAAGAAGACGGTCAGATCGCGCTCCTCGACGAACTGCTTGACGAACGGCTGGCCCATGCGCGCGGTGCGCTTCCAGTCGATCGCCCGCACGTCGTCTCCTGGCTGGTAGGGGCGGACCTCCGAGAACTCCATGCCGCGCCCCTTGAAGACGGCGTGGTAGCTGCCGGCGACGCCCTGGTCGACGAGGCGCTTGGTGGTGATCTCGATGCGCCGCACCCGCGCCAGCAGATCGGCGGGGAGGCTCCGCCGCGCCGGCTCGGGCGGGGCCGCCGGCCGGCGCACGAGACGCTCGACGAGTCGCGCCAGCAAGCCGCCTCCCCTCAGGGCACTTCGACGCGGTCGAGCAGGCGGGCGACGAGGTCGTCGCTCGTCAGATCCTGCGCCTCGGCCTCGTAGCTCGGCACCAGCCGGTGGCGCAGGACGTCGGCGGCGATCTCCTTGACGTCCTCGGGGACCACGTAGCCGCGGCCGGCGACGAGTGCCATCGCCTTGGCGGCGCGGGCGAGAAAGAGCGTGGCGCGCGGCGAGGCGCCGAAGGCGACGAGCGGCACGAGCTCGGCCATGCCCGCGGCGGCGGGATCGCGCGTCGCGGCGACGAGGTCGAGGATGTAGCCGCGCAGCTTGGCGTCGAGGTAGACGCCGTCCGCCGCCGCACGCAGCTCGGCGAGGCGCGGCGCGTCGAGGACCGGCCGCACCTCGATCTCGCGCTCGACGAGCATGCGCTCGAGGATCGCCTCCTCTTCGGCGCGCGTCGGGTAGCGCAGCTTGACTTTGAGCAGGAAGCGGTCGACCTGCGCCTCGGCGAGGGGGTAGGTGCCCTCCTGCTCGATCGGGTTCTGCGTCGCCAGGACGAGGAACGGATCGGGCAGCCGGTGGGTGACGTCGCCGAGCGTCACCTGTCTCTCCTCCATCGCCTCGAGCAGGGCCGACTGCACCTTGGCCGGGGCGCGATTGATCTCGTCGGCGAGCAGCACGTTGGTAAAGACGGGGCCCCGCTTGGGCGTGAACTCGGAGCTGCGCGGATCGTAGACGAGCGTCCCGACGAGATCGGCGGGGAGCAGGTCGGGGGTGAACTGAACGCGCTTGAACTCCAGCGCCAGCGTGCGCGCGAGCGTCTTGACCGCCAGCGTCTTGGCGAGGCCGGGCACGCCTTCGAGCAGCAGGTGGCCGCGCGCCAGCAGGCCGACGAGCAGACGGTGCACGAGCTCTTCCTGGCCGACAATCACCTTGTGCAGCTCGGCCTCGATCTGGCGCAGCGCGAGCGCTTCGCGCTCGACGGACAGTGGGGCGGCGAGAGTCGTCGGTTCCATGGTCGAGGATCTCCAGCTCCGGCGTCGGCGCGGCCGCGGCGTCGCGGGCGCCGACCGGCGGGGAGCCGATATCCTCTCCGCCGCGGCGGGTGCGGAGCAAGCGCCGCTCCGCCACACGGCCGAATCGCAATGACACGACGCGCGCCTCGACGATGCGAACCGAGCCACCGACCGCCGCTGCGGCGCTCTCTCGGCCAGCACCATCTGCGCGACGGACGGATCTGCGCGCCGCTCGTCGCGTTCCTGCGCCTCGTCGCGGGCGACCGCGTCGTCGAGATCGGGCCCGGCGGCGGCGCGCTCACCCGCGAGCTCCTCGCCCGCGGCGCGCGCGTTGCCGCGGTCGAGCTCGATCCGCTCTGGGCGTTCGCCCTGCGCTCGCGGGCCGCGGGCGAGCGCTCGCAGGGTCTCGCGATCGTCGTCGGCGATGCGCTCGCGCTCGCCTGGCGGCGCTTGCCGCCGGGCTGGCGGGTGGCCGGGAACCTGCCTTACAACGTCGGCACGGCGATCGTCGAGCGGCTGCTGCGCGAGGCGCCGGTGGGCACGCGCGCCGGCTTCCTGCTGCAGCGCGAGGTGGTGGACCGCATGGTGGCGAGAGCGGGCGACGCCGCTTACGGCGCCCTCTCGCTGCTGGTCGCGGCGCGCGCCCGCGCCGAGCGCCTGGCCGTCGTGCGTCCCGGCTCTTTCGTGCCGCCGCCCAAGGTCGAAAGCGCTCTCGTCGGGCTCGAGCTCGTCTCGCCGCCGCTGCCCGAGGCGAAGATGGCGGAGCTCGAGCGCCTGATTCTCGTCGCCTTCGCGCAGCGCAGGAAGAGCCTGCGCAACGCGCTCGCCGCCGGATTCGGCCGCGCCGCGGCCGAGACGGCCCTCGCCGCCGCGGGGGTTGCCGCCGGCCGGCGGGCCGAGGAGCTCGGGCTGGACGAATTCTTGGCTCTGCGGGTGGCGCTGGGAAATCCCTGAAACTGCACAATTTTCGGTGCTACACTCGGCAGCGAGAGCCATGGCCCGGGAACTCTCCGAATCGCCGGCGAAGGTGACCCGCGTCGCCCTCGCGCCGCGGAAGGGGCGCGAGATCGCCGGCCTCGGCTTGGCCGCGACCGCCCTCCTGCTGGCGGCGAGCCTCGGCACCTATGACGCCGGCGATCCGAGCTTCCTCGTCCAGTCGACCTCGCCGGCGCCGACCCGGAACCTGATCGGCGCCTTCGGCGCGCAGGTCGCCGCCGCCGGCTTCGGCCTCGTCGGCTGGGCGTGCTTGCTGCTGCCCCTGATGCTCGCTTTCGGCGCCTGGCGCCGGCTGCGCAGCGAGGCGCGCCCGACCGTCGTCGGCCGCGGCGCCGGGGCGGTGCTGCTCTTCGTGGCGCTGCCGTCACTGTCTCAGCTGCTGCTGCCGCGCCTCGCCTGGCGAGGCGGCGAGATCGACTCCGGAGGCACCGTCGGCATCCTCGTGACGCACTTGGTGGTGGGCAAGATGAACGTGGCGGGCGCCTTCGTCGCGCTGGCGACGCTCCTCCTGGTCGCCCTCGCGCTGCTCGTGCAGACGAGCCTCGGCGAGATCCTCGCCGGCTGGCGCCGCCGCTCGGGCCAGGCGCTGGAGAGCTGGCGGCTGCGCCGCGAGCGCGGCCGCGAGCGGCGGGCGAAGGAGCGCTCGCGCCGCCGGGTGGTGGTCAAGCACCTGCAGCGCGCCGCCGAGGAGAAGCAGCAGCGCCTCGAGCGGCTGGCGGGGCCGGTGGTCCGGCCGTCGCGACCGGCTTCGGGCGCGCTGCCGCTGAACGATCTGCCGCTCGAGCTGGTGCGCGGCGAGGCGCCGGTGCGCGTGGCGGAGCGCAGCGGCGAGGCCGGCTTCGGTCTGCGCCGCGTGACGCCGCCGCCGCCAGCGATCTCGAGCCCCGGCGTGCCACAAACGGAGTTCGGATTCTCGGGCGCACGACCGGCGCCGCAGCTGCCGCCGCTCTCGCTGCTGCAGACCGACGAGGAGAAGCCGAGCTTCGACGAGGACGACCTCGTGCGCCTCGGCGAGGCGATTCGCCAGCGCTGCGCGGAGTTCGGCGTCGAAGGCACCATCGAGGGGATTTCGCCGGGGCCGG
Organism: Thermoanaerobaculia bacterium; assembly: GCA_036397015.1. Lineage (GTDB taxonomy): Bacteria > Acidobacteriota > Thermoanaerobaculia > Multivoradales > JAGPDF01 > JACTMI01. The sequence goes on along the minus strand of DASWJT010000070.1, from coordinate 26,188 downwards.
TGATCACGGTCTTCGAGTTCCAACCGGCGCCCGGCGTCAAGGTGAGCCAGATCGTCAACCTGCAGGATGACCTGGCGCTCGCCATGCGCGCCGAATCGGTGCGCATCGAGCGGCTGCCGGGCCGCTCGACGCTCGGCATCGAGATCCCCAACCCCAAGCGCACCTTGATCCGGCTCGGCGCCATGCTCGCCGACGAGCGCTTCCGCCAGTCGCCGTCGGTGCTCACCATCGCCATCGGCCGCACCATCCACGGCGACCCCTACTACGCCGACTTGATCGCGATGCCCCACCTGCTCGTCGCCGGCGCCACCGGCTCGGGCAAGTCGATCGGCCTGCAGTCGATCCTCACCTCGATCCTCTACAAGGCGCACCGCGACCAGGTGCAGTTCATCCTCATCGACCCGAAGCGCATCGAGCTCGGCGTCTACGCGGACATCCCGCACCTCAAGGCCGAGGTCGTGGTCGAGCCGAAGAAAGCCGCCCACGCCCTGCGCTGGGCGGTGGCCGAGATGGAGCGCCGCTACCGCCTGCTCGCCGAGGTGCACGTGCGCTCGATCGAGTACTACAACCGCGCCATCCAGGATCCCGAAGTGCGCAAGCGGCTGGCGCTCTCCGAGGATACCGGCGACGCCAGAGCGGCGGAGGTGCGGCCGCTGCCGTACTACGTCATCGTCATCGACGAGCTCGCCGACCTGATGATGGTCGCGGCGGCCGAAGTCGAGACCTCGATCGCGCGGCTGGCGCAGATGGCGCGCGCCGTCGGCATCCATCTCATCGTGGCGACGCAGCGCCCGTCGGTCGACATCCTGACCGGCACGATCAAGGCCAACTTCCCGACCCGCGTCTCGTTCATGACCGCGAGCCGGCACGACTCGCGCACCATCCTCGACCAGATCGGCGCCGAGAAGCTGCTCGGCAAGGGCGACATGCTGTTCATGCCACCCGGCAGCTCGCGGACGATCCGTCTGCACGGACCGTACGTCTCCGAGCAGGAGACCGCCGCGCTGGTGCGCTGGCTCAAGCGCCAGGGCAAGCCCGAGCTCGATCCGACCGTGCTCGAGGCGCCGGCCGAAAACACCGTGGGCGAAGGGCCGGACGCCATCGACGACGATCTGTTCGAGCAGGCGGCGCGACTCGTCGTGCGCGAGCGCCAGGCCTCGGCGTCGTTCCTCCAGCGCCGCATGCGTGTCGGCTTCTCGCGCGCGGCGCGCCTGGTCGACATCCTCGAGCGCGAGGGCATCGTCGGCCCCTCGCAGGGCTCGAAGCCGCGCGACATCCTGGTGCCGGTCGACTACTTCGAGGAAATCGACGCCACGCACTGAGGACGTCGCGCTAGCATCGCGGCGTGAGCCGGATCGAGCGCCTCGTCTTCTTCGGCACGCCGGCGTTCGCGGTGCCGGCGCTCGAGGCGCTGGTCGCCGCCGGACGCCGCCCGCTCCTCGTCGTCAGCCAGCCGGCGCGCCCGGCGGGGCGCGAGCAGCGCCCGGCGGAGCCGCCCGTCGCCGAGCGCGCGCTCCAGCTCGGCCTAGCGGTCGCGCAGCCCGCGCGAGTGCGGGACCAGGAGTTCCTGAGCGAGCTCGCCGGTTTGCGCCCCGATCTCGCAGTGGTCGTGGCCTTCGGCCAGATCTTCCCGCAGGAACTGCTCGACTTGCCCCGGCTCGGCTGCCTCAACGTGCACGCCTCGCTGCTGCCGAGGTGGCGCGGCGCGGCGCCGATCACGGCGGCGATCGCGGCCGGCGACGCCGAGACGGGCGTCGCCGTCCAGCGCATGGAAGCCGGCCTCGACACGGGGCCGGTCTACGCCGCGCGCGCGACGCCGATCGCCGCCGGCGAGAACGCCGGCGAGCTCGGCGCGCGCCTGGCCCGCCTCGGCGGCGAGTTGCTCCTCGAGGTCCTCGACGCGCTCGAGCGCGGCGCGGCAGCGGCGATTCCGCAAGACCTCGCGCTCGCCACGCAGGCGCCGAAGTTCGGCGCGCCCGAGCTCCTCGATCCGACGCGGCCGGCGGGCGAGCTCGCCCGCCGAGTGCGCGCCTTCAATCCCGAGCCGGGGACCTTCCTCGCGGCGCGGGGCGAGCGGCTCAAGGTGCTGCGCGCGAGGGCGTCGGCGGCGCCGACGGCGGAGGAGCCGGGCACGGTCGTCGGCGTCGGGCCCGGCTCGCTCGCCGTCGCCGTCGGCGGCGGCACGGTGCTCGACCTCGAGCTGGTGCAGCGGCCGGGCGGGCGTCCGCTTGCGGGCCGAGATTTCGCCAACGGCCTGCGGCTGCGCCCGGGCGATCGCCTGCTTTGAGCGCCTCCCGCGACAGGCGCGGGCGGCGCGCGCGCCCGGCTGATGCCACAGCCGTCGACGTGCGCGGCGCGGCGTCACGCCTCGTCGACGAGGCGCTCGCCTCGCGCGCTCCCGTCGATGGGCTGCTCGCCCGCGCCGGCACGGGGCTCGACGAGCGCGACCGGCGGCTGCTGGCCGAGCTCGTCTACGGCACCTTGCGCTGGCTGCGCCGCCTCGATCACGTGATCGCGGCAGCGGCCGAGCGACCGCTGGCGAGCATCGACCCGGCCCTCCTCGCTCCGCTTCGTGTCGGCGCCCTGCAGCTCGTCGAGCTCGATCGCGTGCCGGCGCACGCAGCGGTCTCGCAGGCGGTCGACGAGATCCGCCGCCGCGGCAGCCGGGGGGCCGCCGGCTTCGCCAACGCCGTGCTGCGCCGCATCGCGCGCCATCCGCGCTGGCAGGAGTGGCCGGTCGAGCTCGCCGACCCGGTGGCACGGCTGGCGATCGAGGGCAGCCATCCCGCGCCGCTCGTCGAACGTTGGTGGCGCCGCTTCGGCGAGGCGCGCGCGCGTTCCATGGTCGCCGCCGGCAACGGATCGCGAGCGCTCCACCTGCTCGCCTTCGCCGACCGCGGCGGGCGCGTGGCGCTGGCCGGGGCGCTGGCGGAGGAGGGGATCGCCACGCGGCCGAGCGCGGTCTCGCCCCTCGGCGTCGTCGTCGAGAGCGGGCAGCCGTTGCGCTCGCGGGCCTTCGCGCGCGGCGACTTCTACGTCCAGGACGAAGCGAGCCAGGCGGCCGCTCTGGTGCCGCCGCCGCGCGCCGGCGAGCGCGTGCTCGACGCCGCCGCCGCCCCCGGCGGCAAGGGGCTCGCCCTCCTCGCAGCGCAGCCGGAGACGCACGTCGTCTTCGCCGATCCGTCGCTCGCCCGGCTGCGCCGGCTCGACGAGAACCTCGCCCGTCTGGCGCGCCGGTCGCCGCGCACGGTGGCCGACGCCGCGCGCCCGCCGTGGGCGCCGGCCTTCGATCGCGTCGTGCTCGACGCCCCGTGCACCGGCACCGGCACGCTGCGGCGGCACCCCGAGCTGCGCTGGCGCTTCGCGCTCGACGAGCTCGAGCGCCTGGCGGCGGCGAGCGAGCGGATGCTCCGGGAGCTGGTCGCGGCGCTCGCGCCCGGCGGCGTGCTGACTTTCGTCACCTGCTCGGTCGAGCGCGAGGAGAACGAGGACGTCGTCGCGCGCGTGCTCGCCGCGGAGCCCCGGCTCGAGCCGTTGCCGTTCGGCGAGGTCGCGTTGCCGCCGGGCGACCAGGTCGACCTTGCCGCGGGGAGCTGGCGGCTCCTCCCCGGAGGCGGTCACGACGGCTTCACCGTGCACGCGATGCGTCGCCGGCGATGACGGGCGAAGATCGGGCGAACGTCGCGCAAGCCTGGATTGACAGGCTTTCGGGCTTGCTCTATCGTCTCCCGTGGATTCCGGGCTCATCCGAATCACATCTCTTTTCTCAGGAGGCAAGATGGCGAGCAAGGCTGACATCGTGGAGCAGATCGCGAACTCGGTCGACGGGATGACGAAGAAGGCGGCGGGAGAGGCGTTCGACGCGGCGATCGCCGCGGTGTCGAAGTCGCTGCGCAAGGGCGACCGCGTGCAGATCCCCGGCTTCGGCAGCTTCTCGGTCTCCAAGCGCGCCGCGCGCAAGGGCCGCAACCCCGCGACGGGCGCCACCATCGCCATCAAGGCGAGCAAGAACGTCCGCTTCAAGGCCGGCAAGGCGCTCAAGGACTCGCTCAACAAAGGCCGCTGATCGCTGCGCGCAGGAGGCGCAGGAACGGAGAGCCCCGCGACGTCACGTCGCGGGGCTTTCGTGTCTTCGGCGTCGGGGCGGGTGCTAGCATTCGCGTCGCTCCGACGATGGCCGACGAAAAGCGCTTCTCCCACCTCGACCGACGCGGGACGGCGCACATGGTCGACGTCTCAGGCAAGCCGGTCACCCGCCGCGTGGCGCGCGCCTCCTGCCTTGTCGAGCTCTCCGCCGAGACCCTCGATCGGCTGGGCGAGCTGCCGAAGGGCGATGCGCTCGCCGTCGCCCGCCTCGCCGGCGTGCAGGCGGCGAAGCGCGCCGCCGAATGGATCCCGTTGGCCCATCCGCTGCCGCTCGACCGCGTCGAGATCGAGCTCGCGCGCGAGCCGCGCGGCCTGCGCATCCGCAGCGAGGTCGTCTGCACCGCGCGCACCGGCGCCGAGATGGAGGCGCTGGTCGCCTGCTCGGCGGCGGCCCTGGCGCTCTACGACATGGTCAAGGCCGTCGAGCGCGGCGCCGTCATCGGCGAGCTGCGGCTCGACGCGAAGAGCGGCGGCGCCTCCGGCGACTGGACTCGGACGGAATGATCGCTTGCGGCCTCGATCGCCTGCTGGCGGACCTCGCTCCGCTGCGCGGCCGTCGCTTCGGCCTGCTCGCGCACGGCGCCGCGCTCACCGCCGAGCTCGTGCCGGCGCACCTCGCGCTCGCGGCTGCCGGCAGGCCGGCGGCGCGCCTGTTCGGACCCGAGCACGGCTACTACGGCGTCGAACAGGACATGGTCGGCGCGCGCGACGCGGTCGATCCGTGGACCGGCGCGCCGATCGTCTCGCTCTACGGCGGCGACGCCTCGTCGCTGCGGCCGCGCGCGGAGGCGTGGGTCGATCTCGACCTCCTCGTCGTCGATCTCCAGGACATCGGCAGTCGTTACTACACCTTCGCCGCGACGGCCGTGTGGGCCGCCGAGGCGGCGCTCGCGGCCGGCCTCGAGGTGTGGATCCTCGACCGGCCGAATCCGCTCGGCGGAGAGACGCTCGAGGGGCCGCTCGTGGCGGCGGGTTACGAATCGTTCGTCAGCGCCTTCCGGCTGCCGGTGCGGCACGGGCTGACGCTCGGCGAGCTCGCTCATCTCGAGCTGGCGCGAGCGGGCGCCACGATCGCCGGGCTGCAGATCGTGACGATCGCCGGTTGGCAGCGCGGACAGCTCTGGCCCGAGCTCGACAGGCCGTGGCTCGCGCCCTCGCCCAACATGCCCGACTTCGCGACCGCGCTGCTCTATCCCGGCCTCTGCCTAGTCGAGGCGACGGAGCTCTCGGAGGGCCGTGGCACGACGCGGCCGTTTCGCCTCGTCGGCGCGCCCGGCGTCGATCCGCCGGCGGTGGCGAGCCAGCTCGCGTCGCTCGGCGAGCTCGGCGTGGCGGCGATTCCGACCTTCTTCCGGCCGTGGCACCAGAAGCACCGCGGCGAGGTTTGCGGTGGCGTCGAGCTCGCGGTGATCGAGCCGGCTCGCGTCGCCGGCCTGCGCGTCGGCGTCGAGGTGCTCGCCGCTTTCGCGCGCGCCGCGCCGGCGGCCTTCCGCTGGCGCGAGGCGCCGTACGAGTTCGTCGCCGACCGACCGGCGATCGATCTGCTGACGGGCAGTGACGCGCTGCGCCGCGCCCTCGATGCGGGCCACGGTGTCGACGAGTGGATCGCGACCTGGGAGGCCGACGAGCGCGCCTTTCGCGACGAGCGCCGCGACGCTCTGCTCTACCCGGAGGCGGCGTGAAGTCGCCGGCGCTGGTCGCGGTCGAGCAGCCGGCCGAGGCGTTCGCGGCGCTCTTCGCCGCCGCGGCGGAGCGCGGCGAGCGTCTCGGCTGGCTCGATCTCGCGGCCGCCGACGAGCTGCCGTCACCGCTCGCCGACGCCGCCGCCGCGGGAGCGGCCAAGGCGGTGGCTGTCTCCGCACGGGGCGCGGTGGCGTGGAAGCGCCGGCGCGGCGCGGCGGTGACGAGGGACCTTCTGCGCGAGCACTTCCTCGGCTTCGGCGCCGTGCTGGTGCGCGGTGGCGCGGGCTGGCCGCGCCTCGCGACGTCGGCCGCTGGTTTCCGTTTCGAGAGCGCCGAGGGCCGCGTACGCGAGCTGCCGGCGGAAGCGCTCCTCGCCGAGCTCTTGCGGCCGAGGCATCGCGCATGAGCGCCGCGCGCGAGCCGATCGACTTCTTCCTACCCGGGCCGGTGTACGTGCGCGAAGAGGTGCGGCGGGAGATGACGCGGCCTGTGGTGGGGCACCGCTCGCCGGAGTTCCGCGCCGTGTGGAACCGTATCTCATCCGGCTTGCCGCCGGTCTTCCGCACCGCGCGGCCGTGCATGACGGCGACGGGCAGCTCGACCCTGCTGATGGAGGCCGCGCTCGTCTCGCTCACTGGCGACGCGGTGCTGCACCTGACCAGCGGCGCCTTCTCCGAGCGTTGGTTGACGATCGGCCGCTCTCTCGGCCGCTCGTCGGACCAAGTCGTCGTGCCGTGGGGCGACGCGGTGACGTCCGATCTCGTGCGCGCCGCGCTGCGGCGCCGGCGCTACGAAGCGGTGACGATCGTGCACAACGAGACCTCGACCGGTGTGCTCCAGCCGCTCGCCGAGCTCGCCGCCGTGGTGCGCGACGAGAGCGACGCGCTGGTGCTCGTCGATGCCGTGTCGTCGCTCGCCGCGGCGCCGGTCGAGACCGACGCCTGGGGCCTCGACCTCGTCTTCGCCGGTGTGCAGAAGGGAATTGCGGCGCCGCCCGGTCTCACCGTCTTCACGATGTCCGAGCGCGCCGAGCGGCGCGCCGCGGCGATCCCGCACCGCGGCTTCTACGGCGACCTGCTGCGCTACCGCGACCGCCAGCGCGCCGGCGGGCCGATCACAACGCCGGCGATCGCCGAGTGCTTCGCCCTGGCGCTGCAGCTCGAGCGCGTCCTGGCGGAAGGGATCGAAGCCCGCTGGCGGCGCCACGTGCGGCTCCAGCAGCGCACCGCCGCGTGGGCGGCCGAGATGGGACTCGCCTTCGCCTCCTCGCCGCAGTTCCGCTCCCCGACGGTGTCCTGCCTGCGCGCACCGTGCGGGCTCCCGGCTCCCGAGCTCGTCGCTCGCGCCGCCGCGCGCGGGTTCGTCGTCGGCGGTGGCTACGGCGAGTGGGAGACGGAGACGTTCCGCATCGGACACATGGGGGAGGTGGGCGCGGACGATCTCGAGCGCCTGCTCGCCGCGCTCGGCCGCGAGCTCGAACGGAGCGCTCGATGAACCGCGTCCTCGTTGCCGATCCGCTCGAGGAGTCGGGCCTGGAGATCCTGCGCGCCGCCGGCGCGGAGGTCGTGGTCTTGGCCGCCGCCGACCGTCCGCGCCTCGCCGAGCTGCTGCCCGCGTTCGACGCCCTGGTCGTGCGCAGCGCAACTAGGGTCACCCGCCAGCTTCTCGAGTCCACCGACCGCCTGCGCGTCGTCGGGCGCGCCGGCATCGGCGTCGACAACGTCGACGTCGATGCGGCTACCGAGCGTGGCGTGCTCGTCGTCAACGCGCCGACCGCCAACCTGGTCTCGGCGACCGAGCACACGCTCGCCCTCATGCTGGCAGTCGCGCGCAACCTGCCGGCGGCCGACGCGTCGATGAAGCGCGGCGAATGGGATCGCAAGAGCTTCGTCGGCGTCGAGCTGCAAGGCAAGACACTCGGCATCGTCGGCTTCGGCCGCATCGGTCAGCGGGTGGCGACGCGCGCCCGCGCTTTCGAGATGCGCGTCGTCGCCTTCGATCCTTTCCTCGATCCGGCGCAGGCGACGCGGCTCGAGGTCGAGCTCGTGCCGCTCGACGAGCTCTTGGCGCTGGCCGACGTGGTGACCCTGCACACGCCGTTGACGCCGGAGACCCGCAACCTGCTCGACGCGGAGCGCATCTCGCAGCTGAAGCCGGGGGCGCTGCTCGTCAACTGCGGGCGCGGCGGCGTCGTCGACGAGGCGGCGCTGCTCGCCGCCCTCGACGCCGGGCGCATCGCCGGCGCGGCGCTCGATGTCTACGAGGAAGAGCCGACGCCGCGGCTCGAGCTCGTCGGCCATCCGCGCGTGGTGGCGACGCCGCACATCGGTGCCCAGACTCGCGAAGCGCAGGAGCGCATCGCGCACGAGACGGCGACGATGGTGCTGGCGGCGCTCGAGGGCGCGATGCCGGCGGCGGCGGTGAACCTGCCGTTCTCGCCCGCCGGCCGGCGCGCGGAGCCGTTCCTCGCCCTCGCCGAGCGACTCGGGCGGCTCGCGGTATCTCTGCTCGGCGCGCCGCTGGCCAAGCTCGAGGTCGAGCTCGCCGGCGGCGACGCCGATCTGCTGGCGCCGGTGGCGATCGCCGCCCTGAAGGGCGCGCTGGCCCCGGCGCTCGGCGACAGCGTCAACTACGTCAACGCCGAGCGCATCGCCGCCGGCCGCGGCGTGCGCGTGGTGCGCGCCGCGCGCGCCGAAGCGCAGGACTATCCTCACCTCGTGCGGGTGAAGGCGTTCTCGGCGCAGGACCGCGCCGAGCTCGCCGGCGCCATCTTCCGCGGTGGCCTGCCGCGCGTGGTCGAGTATCAAGGCTACCGGCTGGAGTTCGAGCCGCGCGGCCGGCTGCTGTTGCTCGAGAGCCGCGACGTGCCGGGAGCCGTCGGGCGCATCGGCACGCTGCTCGGCGAGGCGGGCATCAACATCGCCGACATCCACCTCGCCCGCAAGCAGGCGACGCGCGAGGCCCTCTCGGTGCTGCGCGTCGACGAGGCGCCGGGAGCTGACGTCCTCGCCGGCCTCGCCCGGCTCGAGGCCGTCAAGTCCGTCAAGTCGGTCGATCTGGGTCCGTTCGCGTAGGCGGCGAAGCGCGATTCGGCGAGGCGACGTCGCCGCTGGCGAGCGCCACGCAGGCGCTGGCGATCACGGTCCGGAAGTAGGCGTCGCGGCGCCCGCCGAGACGAGGCGCCAGGCGAGCGCCAGGTCGGCGTCGACAAGGGCGAGAGGCACGACGACGGCGGGGAAGCCGCGCGCCGCGAGCTCGGCGGCCAAGCGCTGCGCCTCGCTGCGGTCGGCGAAGGAGCCGACCTGCACCCGGCTCCACACCGCGTCGCTCCGCACTTCGACCTCCGGAAAGTCGTCGCGCAGCCGATCGGCGAGATCGCGTGCCAGGGTCACCGCGTGAAAGGCGCCGACCTGCACGGTGAAGGCGAAGCCGCCGAGCGGCTCGACGCCGACCGCCACCAGCTCGACGAACGCCGTGCCGGGGCCGAGCAGGCCGATCGCGTCGGCGGCGGCGCGCGAGAGGTCGATGATCCGATTGCCGACGAACGGTCCGCGATCGTTGATCTTCACGCGCACGGCGCGGCCGTTCTCGACGTTGCGCACCTCGACGACGGTGCCGAAGGGGAGGCTGCGGTGCGCCGCGGTGAGCGCCGACATGTCGTAGCGCTCACCGGACGCGGTGTGGCGGCCGTGGAAGCCGGGGCCGTACCAGGAGGCGACGCCGCGCTCGACGGCGACGCCGTGTCGCGCCGAGCGCGTCGACGCGCAGCCGGTCGCGACGAGGAGCGCCACGAGGGCGAGTGGGGCTAGGAGGATCCGCCGCATCCGAGATCGAACGGCGGAACCGACCCTAGATGTGGGGCGCCTCCACCGCAGCAGCCGCCGCGCCCGCCAACGCGGGCGCCACGACCTCCTGCAAGAACTCGTCCACCTGCTCGGGCGCCCGGCCGACGAACCGCTGGGGGGCGACCCACGCCGCCACCTCGTCCGAGGTCAGGCGGAACTCCGGATCGGAGGCGATTCTACCAAGTAATGGGTTCGCTTGTCCCGCCGCTACCAGATCTTGGGCCTCAAGACTGTAGAGGCGGAGCTTCTCGTGCAGCGCCTGGCGATCGCCGCCGCGCAGCACCGCCTGCATGAGCAGCGACTCGGTGGCCATGAACGGCAGCTCGCGCTCGACCCGGGAGGCAATCGCCGCCGCGTGTACGCGCAGCCCGGCGGCGAGGTGGCCGGCGAGCGAGAGCACGGCGTCGGCGGCGAGAAAAGCGTCGGGGAGGACCAGGCGGCGGTTGGCCGAGTCGTCGAGGCTGCGCTCGAGCCACTGCGTCGCCGTATTGAGCGGGCCGTTGGCGGCGTCGGTGAGGATGCGGCGGGCCAGCCCGCACATGCGCTCGGCGCGCACCGGGTTGCGTTTGTAGGCCATCGCCGAAGAGCCGACCTGGGTGTCGTCGAACGGCTCGGAGAGCTCGCCGACGCCTTGCAGCAGCCGCAGGTCAGTCCCCATCTTGTGACAGCTCTCGGCGATGCCGGCGAGCGCCCACAGCAACCGGCTGTCGAGCTTGCGCGTGTAGGTCTGGCCGGTGAGCGGCAGCGCGCCGGGGAAGCCGAGCTCGGCGGCCAGCCGACGGTCGAGCTCGCGCACCTTCGCCGCGTCGCCATCGAAGAGGGTCAGGAAGCTCGCCTGCGTGCCGGTCGTCCCCTTGACGCCGCGGCAGGGCATCTCGGCGAGCAACCGGCGCACCTCCGCGAGGTCGAGGACGAGGTCCTGTGCCCACAGGCAGGCGCGCTTGCCGACGGTCGTCAGCTGCGCCGCCTGGAAGTGCGTGTAGGCGAGGCACGCCGTGGCGCGGTGGCGGCGGGCGAACTCGGCGAGGCCGCCGATCGCCGTCGCCAGGCGCTCGGCGAGCACCGCGAGCGCCTCGCGCGCCAGCAGGAGGTCGGTGTTGTCGGTGACGAAGGCGCTGGTGGCGCCGAGGTGGAGGATGCCGCCCGCACCGCCCGCCTGCTCGGCGAAGTGCCGCAGGTGGGCGACGACGTCGTGCCGCGTCTCGCGCTCGATCTCGGCGACGCGCTCGAGGTCGATTGCCGGCGCGGCGGCACGCAGCGTGGCGAGCTGCTCGGGCGTGATCGGGAGGCCCAGCTCGGCCTCGATCTCGGCGAGCAGGATCCACAGCCGGCGCCACGTCGCGTAGCGGTGCCGCGGCGAGAAGATCGCCGCCATGCGCGACGTCGCGTAACGCTCGTGCAGCGGGTTGCCCGGTGACTCGCGGATCACGGAGCGGAGCCTAGCAGGAGGTCGCGGCGGCGGCCGCGACGGCCGCGGTCCGGTATAGGATCTTCGCGGGGACGACGATCTTGCTGCGCGTACGCTGGACACATCAGGGCCGCGACGAGACCCGCAACCTGCAGGCCGACGAGATCACGATTGGCCGCGGCAACGACAACAGCATCGTGCTGCCGGATTTCTCGGTGTCGCGCCGGCACGCGGCGATCCGCAAGGACGCCGACGGCTGGGCGGTGCACGATCTGATGTCGACCAACGGCATCCAGGTCAATCGCGTCTCGGTCAAGCACGCGCTGCTGCGCTCCGGCGACAAGATCAAGATCGGCGTCTTCGAGCTCATCGTCGAGGACGTCGCCGAGCCGCGAGCGACGCCGCTCGACAGCCTGCCGACGCCGGCGCTCGGCGTGGCGCCGGTCAACGCCACCATCATGCGCTCGATCGCCGACTTCTCGGCGGCGTACGGGCTCGACGCCAAGGCCTCGGGCGAGCTGCGGGTCGACAAGCGCAAGACGCTCGAGCAGGCCTACTCGAACAAGATCTTCGGCATCATGACGCGGCTCGGCCGCCTGCTGATCAAGACCGAGTCGGTCGACGAGGTCATCGGCCGCGTGCTCGACATCGCGTTCGAGGCGCTGCCCGTGGATCGCGGCTTCATCCTCTTGCAGGACGAGAAGAGCGGCGAGATCGTCTGCGAGCTGGCGCGCACCAAAGACAAGGTCGAGTTCCGGCCCAAGGGCCAAGTGCCGGTGTCGAAGACCATCGTCGAGCAGGTGATGCGGGACCGCGTGGCGCTGTTGACGGTCGACGCGCAGTCGGACGAGCGCGTCAAGATGGGCGAATCGATCCGCCTGCACCAGATCAAGGCCGCCATGTGCGTGCCGCTGTGGTCGGGCGAGAAGATCATCGGCGTCATGCAAGTCGATTCGCCGTTCCATTCCGGCAGCTTCAACGAGCAGGACCTCGACCTGCTCACTGCGCTCGCCAACTTCGCCGCTGTCGCCGTCGAGCGTTTGCGCAACGCCAAGCGCGCCGAGTTCGAGCGTGCGGCGCGCGGCCGGCTCGAGCGCTACCACTCGCCGGGCGTCATCGAGTCGATCGTGCAGGCGGAGGAGGGCGCCATCGGCGGCGTCAAGTCGGCCGAGGTGACGGTGCTCTTCGCCGACCTCGCCGGCTTCACCGCGCTCTCCGAGCAGCTCTCTCCCGAGGAGGTCTCGGCGATCCTCGAGGGCTACTTCACTCACGCCGTGGAAGCCATCTTCGAGGAGGGCGGCACGCTCGACAAGTTCATCGGCGACTGCGTGATGGCGTTTTTCGGCGCGCCGGTGCCGCAAGCCGACCACGCCAAGCGCGCGGTGCGCGCGGCGCTCAAAATTCTCGACGCGCTCGACGCCTGGAACCAGGACCGCTTCGACAAGGAGCAGCCGACGCTGTCGATGCGCATCGCGATCAACACCGGCCCGGTCGTCGTCGGCGACGTCGGCAGCAACCGACGCGTCGACTACACGGTGCTCGGCAATACGGTCAACGTGGCGGCACGCCTCGAGGCCTACGTCGGCGACGCCACCGAGATCACCATCGGCGCCGAGACCAACCGCCAGCTCGGGGACGAGTTTCCCACCGAGTCGCTCGGCCAGTTCCAGCTCAAGGGCCTGCAGCGCAAGATCGAAGCGTTCCGCGTCGTACGGGGGCAGCCGAGCTGAGCGCTCCGCGCCGCCTGCTGCTCGTCACCGGCAATCCAGGAAAGCTCGCCGAGGCGCGCCGGCTCTCGAGCCTGCCGCTCGCCGCCGTCGACATCGACCTGGCGGAGATCCAGTCGCTCGACCTCGAGAGGGTCCTGATTCACAAGGCCGCTGCCGCGCACGCCGCCGTCGGCGAGCCGGTGGTCGTCGAGGAGACGGGGCTCGAGCTCGCCGCCCTCGCCGGCTTCCCGGGTCCGCTCGTGCGCTGGATGCTCGAGGCGGTCGGCGCCGAGGGCATCGCGCGCACGGCGCTCGCGCTCGGCGAGCCGCGGGCGAGCGCCGTCTGTCTCCTGGCGTGGACCGACGGCGAGCGCACCGTCGTCGGCCGCGGCGAGACCGCCGGAGTGCTCGTCCTGCCGCCGCGCGGCGCCAACGGCTTCGGTTGGGATCCCGTCTTCCAACCCGCCGGTGAGACCCGCACCTACGGCGAGCTCGCCGCCGCCGAGAAGGACGAGCTCGGCCACCGCGGCCGCGCGTGGCGCGACCTGCTCCGCCAGCTCGACGCCTCGCCTCGCTGACCTTCGCCCGCTCGTCTACACTCTGCCGCGAGTCCTCGGACGAGGGGGTGAAACATGAGCACGCTCTCGCGCAATTTGGTCGGATTCCTGACCGCCGCGGTGATCGCCGGCCCGAGCTCCGGCGAAGCCGCGGCCGCGAAGCCCGCGCTCGACCTCGCGACGGCGGCGATCGTCGACCTCGGCCACGTCTACGACGAGCAGACCGTCTACTGGCCGACGGACACGCGGGGTTTCCGGCTCGAGCGCCTCGCTTACGGGCAGACGGCCGCGGGCTTCTTTTACGCCGCCAACGCCTTCTGCACCGCCGAGCACGGCGGCACCCACCTCGACGCGCCGATTCATTTCCACCAGGGTGGAGCGACCGCCGACGCCGTGCCCCTCCAACGGCTGGTCGCGCCGGCCGTGGTGATCGACGTGGTGGAGAAGGCGGAATCCGATTCCGACTACCGGCTGACGGTCGCCGACGTCGAAGCATTCGAGCGCGTTCACGGACGGATCAACCCGGGCGAGATCATCCTGCTGCACACCGGCTGGAGCGTGCGCTGGCCCGATCGCTCGCGCTACCTCGGCGACGACACGCCCGGTGACGCTTCGAATCTCCACTTCCCGGCCTACGGCGCGGAGGCCGCCGAGCTGCTCGTCCGGCAGCGGCACGTGGCCGCTCTCGGTCTCGACACCGCGAGCCTCGACCACGGCCCGTCGCGCGACTTCCCGGTGCACCGGATCGTCGCGGCGGCCGACGTCCCCGGCTTCGAGAACCTGACCAATCTCGACCGGCTCCCCCCGCGCGGTGGCTGGATCGTGGCCCTGCCGATGAAGATCGGCGGTGGCTCCGGCGCGCCGCTGCGGGCGGTCGCGCTCATGCCGGCGGCGTCAGCCGAGCCCTAGCCGCGGCGAGCGTCGGCACTCAGTGGCCGATGCGCGCGCGCAGTGTCGTAATCAGGGCCTCGGTCCGCGCCGCGAGCTCGTCGAGGCCCGCGCCGTTCTCGATCACCAGGTGCGCCGCCGAGCGGCGCGTCGCCTCGTCCGCCTGGGCGGCGAGGCGGCCGTGGGCTTCGCCGGGATCCATCCCGCACCCGACGGCGCGGGCGAGGCGGAGCTCGACGGGCGCCTCCACCGTGACGACGAAGTCGAAATCGGGGGCGAAGCCGGCTTCGACGAGCTTGGTTGCCTCGAGGACGACGACGCCGTCGGTGGCGGCCGCGAGCTCGCGGAAGTGCTGCCGCACGAGCGGGAAGATCGCTACCTCGAGCTGTTCGCGGGCGTTCGCGTCGGCGAAGACGCGGCGGGCGACGGCGGCCTTGTCGACCGCGCCGCCAGGCTCGAGGTACTCCGGGCCGAGAAGCTCGGCAACGACGCGCGCCCCCGCGCCGTTCGCCCGGTGGAACTCGCCGACGAGATCGTCGGCGTCGAGCACGGTGAAGCCGGCCGCGGCGAGCCGCCGCGCGACGGTCGACTTGCCGCTCGCCAGGCCGCCGGTGAGGCCGACGGTGAGCTTCGCCACGGAGCTCTAGGCGGCCGTGCCGAGGCGCCGTCGCGCCGCGGCGAGCGTATTGGCGAGCAGCATCGCGACGGTGAGGGGGCCGACTCCCCCGGGCACCGGCGTGATCGCTCCGGCGCGCGGAGCGACCGCCGGGAAGTCGACGTCGCCGACGAGCAGCGAGCCCTTGTCGTCGAAAGCCGCCATCCGCCGCGCGTCTCCACCGACGAGCCGCTCGGCGAGCGCGCGGTCGTCGACGCGATTCATCCCGACGTCGATCACCACGGCGCCCTCGCGCACGAACTCCGCGCCGACGAGGCCGGCGCGTCCGACCGCGGCAACGAGGATGTCGGCTTCGCGGCAGACCGCGGCCAGGTCGCGGGTGCGCGAGTGCGCGATGGTGACGGTGCAGTGCTCGCGCAGCAGCAGGCCTGCCATCGGTTTGCCGACGATCGTGCTGCGACCGACGATCACCGCCCGTTGGCCGCGCATCGGGACCTCGTAGCGGCGGAGGAGCTCGACGATTCCGGCCGGCGTGCAGGGCACGAAGCCGGGCTCGTCGATCCACAGTCGGCCGACGTTGGTGGGATGGAACCCGTCGGCGTCCTTGTCGGGATCGATCCGCTCCAGCAAGGCGCGCGTCGGCAGATGGGCCGGCAGGGGGAGCTGGACGAGGATGCCGTCGACCGCCGGATCGGCGTTCAGCCGGTCGATCAGCGCGTAGAGCTCGTGCGCCTCGGTCGCCGCGGGCAGCCGGTGGCCGAAGCTCGCGATCCCGGCGTCGCGGCAGGCGCGCTCCTTGGCGCCAACGTAGACCTGGGACGCCGCGTCGTCGCCGACCAGCACGACGGCGAGGCCCGGAGGGCGTCCGGCCGTCGCCGCCAGCGCCGCGGCGCCCGCGGCCACTTCG
The DNA here is from genome assembly GCA_036397015.1 of Thermoanaerobaculia bacterium. Taxonomy (GTDB): domain Bacteria; phylum Acidobacteriota; class Thermoanaerobaculia; order Multivoradales; family JAGPDF01; genus JACTMI01. The sequence continues at coordinate 10,429 of DASWJT010000070.1, read as the reverse complement.
CGGCGGATGGTCTCGGCCGTCGCGCGGCCGTCGAGAATCGTCATGCGGGTCTCTTCGCGAGATAGAGCGCCAGGATGCCGCCGGAGAGGCTGCGCCAAGCCGTTCCGGCGAAGCCGCGGTCCGCGAGCCGCGCGGCGAAGCTCTCCCGTTGGGGAAAGGCCAGCACCGACTCCGGCAGGTAGGCGTAGGCGCGGGCGTCGCCGGAGACGGCTCGCCCGAGCGCCGGGAGGAGGCGCTGGAAGTAGAAGAGATAGAGGCCGCGGAGCGGCTGGCGCGCGGGCGTCGTGAACTCGAGCACGCCGAGCTCGCCGCCGGGGCGGACGACGCGCGCGAGCTCGGCGAGAGCGCGGTCGAGGTCGGCCACGTTGCGCAGCCCGAAGGAAACGGTCGCGCCGTCGAAGCTCTCGGCGGGAAAGGGCAGCGCCAGGGCGTCGGCCTGGAGCGGCGAGGGACGGGGACCGCCGTCGCGGGCAAACTTGGGCTGGGCGAGCGTGAGCATCGGCAGGCAGAAATCCGCCGCGACGACACGGTAGCCGAGCCGGCGCAGGGCCTGCGCCTGGTCGCCGGTGCCGGTGCAGAGGTCGAGGACACGGCTGCCCGCGGGAAGACGCAGCGAAGCGGCCAGAAGCCGCCGCCAGAGCCGGTCGAGCGAGGCCGAGAGGAGGTGGTTGAGGAGGTCGTAGCGTGGCGCCACCCGGGAAAACATCTCCCGGATGCGCGACCCCTCCTTGTCGAGCGGCAGATCCGCGCTCTGCATCGCCGCGGGAGTGTATCTTGGCGTCGGCGCGCCGCCGTGTCGCGCGAGAGCGGTCACGGACAGGCCATGACCCGGGGTTGACACTTTCCCCGTAAAATCGCTTAAGATTCATGGCTCTTTGCGCTGCAGCGCAGGGGCTCTCCCTGCCCAGCCGAGCCGCAAAGCCAACGAGCGGAGTCGTCGATGAAGAGTACTCAGAGCCCCAAGCCGGCCGAGGTCGAGCACCGTTGGTGGGTCGTGGACGGCGCCGGCGTGCCGGTGGGAAGGCTGTCGACCCGCATCGCGCGGCTGATCCTCGGCAAGGCGAAGCCGATCTGGGCGCCTCATGTCGACTGTGGGGACTTCGTGATCGTCGTCAATGCCGCCCAAGTCGTGCTCACGGGCGACAAGGAGCAGGGCAAGATCTACTATCGGCACACCACGCAGAAGCCGGGCTCGCTCAAGTCGCCGAAGGCATTCGAGGTGAGGAGCAAGCACCCGACGCGGCTGGTCGAGAGCGCGGTCTTCGGCATGCTGCCGAAGACCAAGCTCGGCCGCAAGCTGCGCAAGAAGCTCAAGGTCTATTCCGGCGACGCGCACCCGCATCAGGCGCAGAAGCCCACGCCGCTGGCCCTGCCGTGAGCACGGTCGCCAGCAAGGAGACGCAAGTGAGCGAGGCTCAGAACTACGGCACCGGCCGGCGCAAGACGGCAACGGCGCGGGTCTTCCTGCGCGCGGGTAGCGGCGCGATCCAGATCAACGGTCGCGACTTCGAGAGCTATTTCCCGAGCGACGTGCTGCGCATGGTCGTTCGCCAACCGCTGGTGCTGACCGAGACCGCCGAGCGCGTCGACGTCGTCGCCACGGTCGAGGGCGGCGGCATCGCCGGCCAAGCGGGCGCGGTGCGCCACGGCATCAGCCGCGCGCTGCTCGAGCTCGACGGCGAGCTGCGCGACCGCTTGAAGACCGCGGGCCTGTTGACCCGCGATCCCCGCAAGAAGGAGCGCAAGAAATACGGCCAGCCGGGCGCGCGCAAGCGCTTCCAGTTCAGCAAGCGCTGAGCGCGGCAGAGTCGAGAACCAAGGAGAGTTTCGTGGTCGATATCACCATGCAGGAGTTGCTCGAAGCCGGCGTCCACTTCGGTCATCAGACGCGGAGATGGAATCCGAAGATGAAGCCGTACATCTTCGGCAAGCGCAACGGCATCTACATCATCGATCTCGCGCGCACCCTCAAGATGTTCCGCGATGCGGCCGAGTTCGTCGAGCAGCTCGGGCGCGAAGGCAGGCGGCTGCTCTTCGTCGGCACCAAGAAGCAGGCGCAGGAGGTCGTCGAGCAGGAGGCCCGGCGCTGTGGTCAGTTCTGGGTGACCCACCGCTGGCTGGGTGGCACGCTGACCAACTTCGTGACCGTGCGCCAGTCGGTCGAGCGCATGCTCGAGATCGAGGCGCGCCTGGCCGAAGAGAACGGCGTGCACACGAAGAAGGAGAAGCTGCGGCTCGAGCGCGAGCGCGGGCGGATGAACCGCAACCTCGAGGGCGTGCGCGACCTCGAGGCGCTGCCCGACGCGCTCTTCGTCGTCGACCCGAAAAGCGAGGCGATCGCCGTCGCCGAGGCGAACAAGCTCGGCATCCCGGTGGTCGCCATCGTCGACACCAACTGCGATCCCGAGCTGATCGACTACGTCATCCCGGGCAACGACGATGCGATCCGCACCATTCGTCTGCTGGCCGCCCGGGTCGCCGACGCCTACCTGGCGGGCGCGCAACGGCTTCAGCAGCAGTTGATGGTCGAGGAGAAGGAAGCCTCCGCGCCCGAGGCGACGGAGAGCGACGCAGCCCCGGAGAGTGCGGCGACTCCCGCGTAAACGCACGCTCGCACGCGGGCGCGCCGGTGGGCGCGCCGTCCAGGGTCAGCGAAGTTCCCGGCGACGGGGTGCTGACCCTTTGTCATGCCGTTCGAACGGCAAGGAGAGAGGCAGATGCAGGTTTCGGCACAACAGGTGAAAGAGCTGCGCGACCGCACGGGCGCCGGCATGATGGACTGCAAGACGGCGCTCGCCGAGGCGGCGGGCGATGTCGAAAGGGCCGTCGACGTGCTGCGCAGGAAGGGACTGGCGGCCGCCGCCAAGCGCGCCGGACGGATCGCGGCCGACGGCGCCGTGATCTCCTACATCCACGCCGGCGGCAGGCTCGGCGTGCTGCTGGAGGTCAACTGCGAGACCGACTTCGTCGCCCGCACGGACGAGTTCCAGGAGCTGGCCAAGGACATTGCCATGCACGTCGCCGCGGCCGAGCCTCGTTACGTGCGCCGCGAGGAGGTGCCCGCCGGCGTGCTCGAGCGCGAGCGGGCGATCTTCCGCGACCAGGCGGCGGCGTCCGGCAAGCCGGCCAACGTGATCGCGAAGATCGTCGACGGCAAGCTCGAGAAGTTCTTCGCTGAGTCGTGCCTGCTCGAGCAGTGGTTCGTCAAGAATCCCGATCAGACGGTCGGCCAGCTCGTGCAGGAGAAGGTGGCGAAGATCGGCGAGAACATCCAGGTGCGTCGCTTCGCGCGCTTCAAGCTCGGCGAGGGAATCGAGAAGCGCAGCGGAGACCTCGCCGCCGAGGTCGCTGCGACGCTCGCGGGCGGCGCGTGATGGCGGACGAGAGCGCTTCGCCGAGATACCGGCGCGTCCTGCTCAAGATCTCGGGCGAGGCGCTCATGGGCGCCAAGCCATTCGGTCTCGACGAGCAGGTCGTCGCCGGGATCGCCGGCGAGCTCAAGGAGGTGCACCAGCTCGGCGTCGAGACCGCCATCGTCATCGGCGGCGGCAACATCATCCGCGGCGTCACAGCGAGCGATCGCGGCATCGACCGCGTCACCGGCGACCACATGGGGATGCTGGCGACGGTGATCAACGCGCTGGCGCTGCAGGATGCGCTCGAGAAGCAGGGCGTGCCGACGCGCGTGCAGACTGCGATCGAGATCCGCGCCGTCGCCGAACCGCTCATTCGGCGGCGCGCGATCCGCCATCTGGAGAAGGGGCGCGTGGTGATCTTCGCGGCCGGCACCGGCAATCCCTACTTCACGACCGACTCGGCGGCGGCCCTGCGTGCCAACGAGATCCGTGCCGACGTGCTGCTCAAGGCGACCAAGGTCGACGGTGTTTACTCGGCCGATCCGGTGCGCGACCCCAACGCCCACCTCATCCCCGAGATCACCTATCAGCAAGTCCTGGCGCGCGATCTGCGGATCATGGACGCGGCAGCGATCAGCCTCTGTCGCGACAATGACCTGCCGATCGTGATCTTCGACCTGACGCGCGAGGGCAACATCCGCCGCGTCGTCTGTGGTGAAAGGGTCGGCTCGGTGGTGCGGCGCACTCTGGCCGACGGTTGACAGTCGCCTGCGGGGCCGTCGAAGATGGCGCTCGGGAGGTCGGGATGAAGCAGATCTTCGCGGACACGGACGGCAAGATGAAGCACGCGGTCGATCATTTCCACGACGAGCTGAAGCGTTTGCGCACCGGCCGAGCGTCGGTCTCGATGCTCGACGGCGTGATGGTCGACTACTATGGGTCCCTGGTACCGCTCAACAACGTCGCGACGCTGACGGCGAGCGACGCGACGCTGCTCGTGGCGCAGCCGTTCGATCCCTCGCAGATCTCGAACATCGAGCGCGCGCTGCTCAAGTCGGATCTCGGTCTCAACCCGTCCAACGACGGCAAGGTGATCCGCATCCCGGTGCCGCAACCGACCGAAGAGCGGCGCAAGGAGCTGGTCCGCAAGGCGCACGACCTCGCCGAGCAGGCGCGCGTCGCAGTGCGCGAGGCGCGCCGGGAGGCGAACGAACGGCTGAAGAAGCTGGGCAAGGACGGCGAGGTCGGCCAGGACGACGAGCGGCGCAGCCACGACGAGATCCAGAAGCTGCACGACCGGCGCATCGACGAGATCGCCAAGGCGCTCGAGCACAAGGAGAAGGACATCCTCACGGTCTGAGGGCGTCGTCTCGCGAGCATGCCCGTACCGCGGCCAGGGGAGGACACGGCGCCGGTTGCCGCCGGCGGCGCGCGCGTGCACGCGCTGGTGCCGGCCGCCGGCCGCGGCGAGCGCTTCGGCAGCGGCCTGCCCAAGCAGTTCGTGCGTGTCCGCGGGCGGACGCTGGTGGCGTGGACGGTGGAGCGGCTGCTCGATGCGGGCTGCGCGAGCGTCGTCGTCGCCCTGCCGGAGAACGCCGACGAGCGCCTGCACGGCATCCGCCGCGACGAGCGGGTGCGGCTCGTCATCGGCGCGGCGACGCGGCAGGCGTCGGTGGCGGAGGCCCTGGCCGCGTCGCCGGCGGGCGCCTCCGACTTCGTCGCCGTCCACGACGGCGCGCGCGCCGCACTCGCGGCGTCCGATTTCTCGGCCACGGTATCGGCGGCCGTCGCCTCGGGCGCTGCCATTCTCGGCCGCCGGGCGACCGACACCATGAAGCGACTGGCGGCGGACCGGGTTGTCGGCACGGCCGATCGCGAGCTGCTCTTCCGCGCCGAAACGCCCCAGATCTTTCGCCGCGCCGATCTCGAGCGCGCCATCGAGCAGGCGAAGCGCGAGCGCTTCGTCGGCACGGACGAATCGTCGCTCGTCGAGCGCCTGGGCGACGTCGCGATCACGGCCGTCGAAGCGCGACGCTCGAACCCGAAGGTGACCTATCCCGAGGATCTCGGCCTCGTCGAGCGGATCCTCGCGGCGGAGGATCGCCTGTGAAGCTGCGCGTCGGCCAGGGCTACGACGTCCACCGGCTGGTCTTCGGCCGCCGGCTCGTGCTGGGGGGCGAGGTGATCCCGTTCGAGCTCGGCCTCGACGGGTACAGCGACGCCGACGTTCTGCTCCACGCGCTCGGCGACGCGCTGCTCGGCGCCGCTGGCCTCGGCGACCTCGGCGAGCACTTTCCACCCGGCGATCCGCGGTGGGAAGACGTGAGCAGCGTCGAGCTGCTGCGCGACATCGTCGGCATGCTCGCGGCTCGCGGGTGGCGAGTGGTCAATTGCGACCTCACTCTGTTGGCGGAAGCGCCGCGCCTCGCACCGCACCGCGACGCGATCCGGGCGCGCATCGCCGGCCTGCTCGGCGTCGGCGTGGGCGAGGTCGGTCTCAAAGCGACGACGAACGAGCGACTGGGCGCGCTCGGCCGCGGCGAGGGCATCGCCGCGCTGGCGGTGGCGCTGCTCGCCGGAGACGAGTGAGCGCGATCCGCCGGATCGTCGGCTTCCATCCGGTCCGCGAGGCGCTGCGACGGGAGCCGGAGCGTCTCGTCCGCGTGCTCGTCGAGCGCGGGCGCGAGAGCCGCCGCCGCCGCGAGATCGCCGAGCTCTGCCGGAGCCTCGGGGTCCGCGTCGAATCGGCGAGCGAGGGAGAGCTGTCCCGCTTTGCGCCCGGCGTGCACAACGGTTTCGCCGCCGAGCTCGCCGGCGCGGAGCGCGTCGGCGCGGCGGCGGCCATGGGGGATCCCGATCTCGTCGTCCTGGCGGAGGACGTGCAGGATCCGCGCAACCTGGGTGCGCTACTGCGGGTCTGTGAAGGCGCCGGGGTGGGGCGAGTCCTTCTGCGCGAGCACGGGTCGGCGCCGCTCTCGGAGTCGGCGGTGAAGGCTTCGGCCGGCGCGGCCGAATGGCTGGCGCCCGAGCGCGTCGGCAGCTCGGCGCAGGTGCTCGCGGCGCTCAGGGAGGAGGGCTACTGGATCTACGGCCTCGCGGCCGGCGGCGACGCGCCGTGGGAGGTCGACCTGCGCGGCAAGGTCGTGGTCTGCGTCGGCGGCGAGCACGAGGGCCTGCGCCGTCTGACGCGCGAGCGCTGCGATCGGCTGATCGGCTTGCCGATGCGGGGCCGGGTCGAGTCGCTCAATCTGGCGACCGCCGCCGCCGCCGTCCTCTACGAAGCCGTCCGGCAACGGGTCGCGGCGTCCTTGTCGGAGACATCGGCGAGCCGCTAAGATGCCAGGCGTCCGGGCTGGAGCGTCCAGCACTCGCGAGGGGAGCCTGGGCGGCCGGCGCCGAGCCTCGGGCCGGCATAGCTCAGCGGTAGAGCAACCGCCTTGTAAGCGGTAGGTCCTCGGTTCGATTCCGAGTGCCGGCTCCAGCACGACTCTTTGACACGAGCACCCGGAGGTGTGGCCGAGCGGTCAATGGCAGCAGACTGTAAATCTGCCGGGCAACGCCCTACGGAGGTTCGAATCCTCCCGCCTCCACCACGGCTCGAGCAGCTCCGAGCGGGAGTAACTCAGGGGTAGAGTGTCAGCCTTCCAAGCTGATCGTCGCGGGTTCGAATCCCGTCTCCCGCTCCACCAATCCTCGCGAACCGGCTCGGAATTCTGGACGAGGCGGCCCGTCGGGCGACGCGACGCCCACCTCGACGCGCGCATGAAGAGTCTCTCCCCACCGGCAGTGCCGCTTCAGGTTCGCTGGCTGCTGATCGCAGCCGGCCTGATCACCCTCTGTTTGTTTTCGTTCAATGTCTACAGTCGCGCGTTTCTCGGGGACGACGCCTTCATCGCCTTCCGCTACGCTAGGAATCTCGTGGACGGCCAGGGATTGACTTGGAACCCGGGCGAGCGCGTCGAGGGTTACACGAGCCTGTTGTGGGTCCTCACCCTGGCGGCAGGAATGTTCGCGGGTGTGCCGCCCGAGAGCCTGACGATGACGCTCGGCGTCGCGAGCGGCGTGGCGATCCTGGCGCTCGTCTACCTCCAGGGCGCTCGGAGCGCCGGCCTCGGCGATCCTTTCTCGTGGATCGCGCCACTGACGCTCGCCGTCAGCAGATCGTTCACCGCGTGGTCCACGGGCGGGCTCGAAACGCAGTTTTTCGCGTTGCTCGTCTTCGGCGGTTATGTTCTCTTCCTACGTGAGCAGGCGCATGTCGAGTCACGGCCATTCGGGTCGTCCGCGCTTCTCGGTCTCGCGACTCTCACGCGACCAGAGGGTCTTCTGTTCGCGGCTCCAGTGGCCTTCGTCTTGGCGGTCGGAGTGGTCCGCGGGCGGCGGCCAGTTCGAACGCTGGCGGAATGGAGCCTGGTCTACTCGGTGCCACTGGCAGGCCAGCTGATTTTTCGACTCATCTATTACGGAGAGTGGCTGCCAAACACGTTCTACGCAAAGGTGTCCGGCGTTTGGCTCAGCCAGGGCTGGACCTATCTCTCGCTCGCGCACGAGGACTACCGGCTGTTCTGGTTCCTGCCGCTCGCGGTGGTTTCCATAGCGGCTCGACGCGATACCGAGCGATTCCTCTTCGGCGGCGCCTGCGTCCTGTATGCCACGTACCTCTTGTGCATTGGAGGAGACCGCTTCGAGCTCCGTTTCCTGGTGCATGCTCTTCCGATGCTCTACCTGCTCGTCGCAGATGGCCTGCGGGTGATTGCCGGCGACCGGAGCACCTCGTCACGCTGGAGATCCCCGCGTTGGGCGATCGCAGTCAGCGGTGGCGTCATGCTGGTCGCGATGACCCACATTGGCTCCGACCGGCCCGAGGCGCGGCGGTATCGACGGGGAGTCACGTCGATCGAGGGGATCGGCAGCTACGCACGGGGCCGCCTGCGACAGGGGCAGTTCCTGCGTTCCCAGATCGACGCAGGGAAGTTGCCGTTCGACCTCGTTCTCGCGGTCAGCGGAGCAGGCGCGCTCCCCTACGTGACCGGGCTGACGACGGTCGACTACCACGGCCTGAACGACGCGCGAGTCGCGCGGATTCGAACGCGGACACACGCCGAGATCGGGCACGAGAAGCTCGCCCCCCCTGCCTACCTCGCGGAACGCGGCGTCGACGTATTCGATGTGCTGAATCGCCTGGTCTTTCCGGACGAGCCGCGGATCGTCGAGGAGGCGTTTTCCGATGCGACACGGAGACTTCGGGAGATCGACCCAGATAGCCGCTATCTGCGGGCGGAGCGCCTGCGGACCGGCGGCAAGGTGCTGGTTTTCGGCACGACGCTCTCTTCTACGCAGTTCGCGCAGCGATTCCAACCGCCGCCGGCGGTCCAATCGGCGTCTCCGGCGCCCGAGATCAGGCTCGAGGTCGTCGCTTCGAAACTCGCGCGGCCGCTCTTCGTCACCCATGCCGGCGACGGGAGCAGGCGGCTATTCGTCGTCGAGCAGGGGGGACTGATCCGCATCCTGGCGGGCGGCCGGCTGCTGAGGGAGCCGTTTCTGGACGCGCGTTCGCTGCTCGACGAGAGCGGCGGCGAGCGCGGCCTGCTCGGGCTGGCTTTCGCGCCCGACTATGCCAGGAGCAGACGTTTCTACATCGCGCACACCGCGCCGGGGCCGAGCGTGCGGGTGACCCGGCTGCGGGTCTCGGTCGATCCCAACCGCGCCGACCCGGCTTCGGCGCGCGTGGCGCTGGAGCTCCCCGATCCGGCTTCGAACCACAACGGCGGCATGATCGCCTTCGGTCCCGACGGCTATCTCTGGTACGGCACCGGCGATGGCGGCCGGGCGGGCGACCCCTGGGACAACGCCCGCAATCCGGGCTCTCTGCTCGGCAAGATGCTGCGCCTCGACGTGCGCGAGGAGCCGTACGGCATTCCTCCCGAGAACCCCTTCGCGCACTCCGGAGGAGGCCGGCCGGAGATCTGGGCGCTCGGCCTGCGCAACCCCTGGCGCTTCAGCTTCGACCGCGGCACCGGCGAGCTGTGGATCGCCGACGTCGGCCAGAACGCCTGGGAGGAGATCAATGTCGAGGACCCGCGGCGGGGCGGCGGACGCCACTACGGCTGGCGGACGATGGAGGGGCCCGAGTGCTACTCGCCGCGACGGGACTGCAACCGGGAGGGACTGACGCCGCCGCTGCACGCCTACGGGCACGACTGGGGATGCTCGGTCACCGGCGGCTACGTTTACCGGGGGAATGCGATCCCGGCCCTCGTGGGGACCTACCTGTTTTCCGACTATTGCAGCGGCACGCTGTGGGGGCTACGGCGCACCGGCGCCGGTGCCGCCGAGGTCAGCGTCCTCCTGAGGACCGGCCTGGCGGTGAGCTCGTTCGGCGAGGACGCCGACGGCGAGATCTATCTCTGCGACCATCGCCGCGGGCGGGTTCTGCGCCTCGAGGCGAGCGCCGGGAGGGAAGCGGGGGACGAGGGGTAGACAAGATTCACGATCGGTGCCAGAATCCTCGGTCCGCTCTCCAACGCGATCCGCCCCGCGGCGGGGGCGCGCGCGGAAACGCGGAAGGACGAAGAGTTTGCAGGCGCCGGGAGAAAAAAATAGGATAGTTTGGTTTCGCTGGTGATCGGGCCGCGAGGCGGGCCTCTCGGGTCGGTCCGACTCTGCGCCCACGTAGCTCAGCGGTAGAGCACTTCCTTGGTAAGGAAGAGGTCGCCGGTTCAAGACCGGCCGTGGGCTCCATCGGCGATCGAGTGGCAACGATACGCACTGCAGGGCGCCCGAGCGGGCGCTCGGGAGGACCGGAGAGCGCCATGGCCAAGGAGAAGTTCGATCGTTCGAAGCCCCACGTGAACGTTGGGACGATCGGTCACGTGGATCACGGCAAGACGACGCTGACGGCGGCGTTGACGAAGGTGGCTGCGGACAAGGGTTGGGCGAAGTTCGTGTCGTACGACGAGGTGGCGAAGGCATCGGAGTCTCAGGGTCGTCGTGACGCGACGAAGATTCTGACGATCGCGACGTCGCACGTGGAGTATTCGACGGCGGAGCGTCACTACGCGCACGTGGACTGC